>NZ_JBITSK010000017.1:0-139644 GCF_044540565.1 Streptomyces sp. NPDC085931 | reverse complement strand
GCACCCATCGGGTTCCCCGGCCTTTTTGTGTCACAAAAAACTCCGCCCCGTGTCCGGGGGCGGCGGCGCCCGCCCCCCGCGGTGGGGCGGGGCCCCGGCCGGGCGGTCACGCGGGAGGAGTCCCGCGGACCGCCCGGCCCGCCAGGACGTCCGTGCGGCGCCCGTCCTCGATCACGAACCGGCCGTCGACCAGGACGTAGGGGATGCCCGTGGGGAGCGTGCGCGGCTCGGCGAAGGTGGAGCCCGCCGCCACCGTCGCCGGGTCGAACAGCACCAGGTCGGCCACGTACCCCTCGCGGACCAGGCCCCGGTCGGGCAGGCGCAGCCGTGCCGCCGGGCGGGAGGTGAGGTGCGCGACGCACTCCTCCAGCGACAGCACGCCCAACTCCCGTACGTAGTGGCCGAGGTAGTGCGGGAAGGTGCCGTAGGCGCGCGGGTGCGGCTTGGCGCCCTGGAGGATGCCGTCCGAGCCGCCGGTGTGCACCCGGTGGCGCATGATCTCCCGGACGTTCTCCTCGTGTCCCACGTGCTGCAGGATCGTCGGGGCCAGCCGGTCGGCCAGCAGCAGGCCGCGCGCGGTCACCCACGGCTCCTCGCCCCGCAGCGCCGCCGACTCCGCGATCGTCCGGCCGACGTGGTCCGCGAGGGCCGGGTCGTTCACGCCGGAGATCTCGATGGTCTCCCACTCGACGGGCACGCCGTGGCAGCCGTCCGAGCCGATGACCTCCAGGTGGTGCCGGATGCGCTCCGCCGTGCCGTCGTCCGCCAGCCGGCCCAGGGTCTGCTCCGGGCCGCCCTCGCTCGCCCAGCTCGGCAGGACGGCCGCGAGGGTGGTGCAGCCCGGGGTGTAGGGGTAGGTGTCGAGGCTGATGTCCGCCCCGGCCGCCAGGGCCTCGTCCAGCAGGGCCAGCAGCTCCGGCGCCCGGCCCTTGTTCACGCCGAAGTTCATCGTGGCGTGCGCGAGGTGCAGGGAGCAGCCCGCCTCGCGGGTCAGCTCGATCATCTCCCGGTAGGCCTCCAGGGCACCGGCGCCGTAGGAGCGGTGGTGCGGGCAGTAGTAGCCGCCGTAGGACGCCACCACCCGGCACAGTTCCGTCAGTTCGGCGTCCCGCGCGTACATGCCGGGCGTGTACGTCAGCCCCGACGACATGCCGACGGCGCCCTGCTCCATGCCCTCGGCGACCAGCTGCCGCATCCGGTCCAGCTCGGCCGGGGTGGCCGGGCGGTCCTCCCAGCCGACGGCGAGCGCCCGGACCGTGCCCTGCGGGATCAGGTAGGCCGCGTTGACGGCGATGCCCCGGTCCAGCCGGTCCAGGTACTCGCCGACCGTGCGCCAGTCGAAGTCGATGTCGTCCCCGGGCCCGTTCCACCCGGCGATCGCGCGGCGCACCTCGCCGAGCGTGCGGTCGTCGACCGGCGCGTACGACAGGCCGTCCTGGCCGATGACCTCCAGCGTCACGCCCTGCGCTGCCTTGGCGCTGTGGTCGGGGTCGCGCAGCAGGGCCAGGTCGCTGTGGGCGTGCATGTCGACGAAGCCGGGGGAGAGCACCAGCCCTTCGGCGTCCAGCTCCCGGCGGGCCTTGGGCCGCTGGCAGCCGGCTGCCGCGGCCTCCTTGACGATCGAGGTGATCCGGCCGCCGTCGATCACGACGTCGGCCCGGTACGAGGGCGCGCCGGAGCCGTCGACGACGTCGGCGTCCCGGATGACGAGCTGTTCCATCGCGCTGCCTCCTAGAAGAACGTGCGGACGTAGTCGACGACCGTGCCGTCCGCCTCGGCGACCGGGATCAGCTGCCACTTGTCGAACGAGGTGCACGGGTGGGACAGCCCCAGGCCCACCCAGTCGCCGACCTCCAGGTCCGCCTCCGGCGTGGTGCTCAGCCAGGCGTGCTGGTCGGACAGGGCCGTCACCGTCACGCCGGTGGCCGGGCGCTCGGCGCCGTCCCGGCGGACCACCTGCGCGAACGGCAGGTCGAGGTCGTAGGCGGCGTCCCGCTTGCCCGCGTTGACGAAGGCCTGCTCGGGGGAGGGGCGCGACACCACCTGGGTCCACAGGCGGAACGCGGGCTCCAGGGCGCCCTCCTCGGGCACCCGGTTGAACGGGGTCAGCTTGCGGTAGTGGCCGTCGTCGTGCGAGACGTAGGCGCCCGAGCGCAGCAACTTCAGCACAGGACGGGACAGTTCGGGGATCTCGGCGAAGACGTCGGCGACCGCGTCGAACCAGGCGCTGCCGCCCGCGCTGACCACGATCTCGTCCAGGCCGGTGAAGCGGCCCGCCTGGTCGAAGTCCGCGGCGAGCGCGACCAGCCGCCGCAGCCACGCCATCACCCGCTCCGGGTCGGCCTGCGGCACCTCGCCCTCGTAACCGGCGACGCCGGCCAGCCGCAGCGTGCGCGTGGCGGCCACGGCGTCGGCGACCGCCGCGCACTCCGCCTCCGTGCGCACCCCCGTCCGGGCGCCCTCCCCGGCGGCCAGTTCGACCACGACGTCCAGCGGGCGGGCGGCGCCGCGCAGGGCCGCGTCCATCAGCTCGACGCCGCGCACCGAGTCGACGTAGCAGACGAACCGGAAGTCCGGGTCGGCGTCCAGTTCCGCGGAGATCCAGCGCAGGGCCGCCGCGTCGACCAGTTCGTTCGCGAGGAAGACGCGCCGGACGCCGAAGGCGCGCGCCACCCGCACCTGGTGCGGCACCGCGAGCGTGATGCCCCACGCGCCGTGCTCGATCTGCCGCCGGAACAGCTGCGGCGCCATGGAGGTCTTGCCGTGCGGCGCGAAGGCCAGGCCGTGCCGGGCCGCGTAGGTCTCCATGAGCCTCAGGTTGTGCTCCAGGCGCTCGGCGGACAGCGCGAGCACGGGGGTGGCGAAGCCGCCGGTGAAGAGGTTGCGGCGCTGGGCCGCCAGTGCGCCGACCGTCAGCCCGCCGGCGTCCGGCGGGAGGCCCTTGAAGCGGTGGTCGACGCGCTCTGCGGCGAGCCGGGCGAGGGACTCGGCTGCGGTGTCGGCGGGCATAGAGCCTCCTGATCAGCGGTGTTGCATTGCTTGCAACCTTCATTGCGTATATCGCTCAACGCTGTCTAACATCTCGGCCACCGCCGGTCAATGAATCCACCGCCCACCGAAGCCGCCGAGGAGCTACGAGCATCGTGACCCCCACCGGACCCAGCAACGCCCCCGACGTCGTGGACGTCGTCGCGCTCGGCGAGTCCATGGTCACGTTCCTGCCCACCCGGCCGGGCCGCCTCGCCGACGTGCCGTCGTTCGAGCGGGGGATCGGCGGGGCCGAGTCCAACGTGGCGTGCGTGCTGGCGGCGGCGGGGCACTCCGTGCGGTGGGTCAGCAGGGTCGGGGACGACCCCTTCGGCGACCACCTGGTCGAGGCGATCGGCGGCTACGGGGTCGATGTGACGTACGTGCGCCGCGACCCCGGCCGCCCGACCGGCATCTACTTCCGCACCGCCGGGGACCGGGCCACCGACGCGCACGAGGTGGCGTACTACCGGGCCGGCTCCGCCGCGTCCGCGATGAGCGTGACGGACCCCGACCCGGCGGCGGTGCGGGCCGGACGCGTGCTGCACCTGTCCGGGATCACGGCCGCGCTGTCCGGCAGCTGCCTGGAGCTGATGCGCGAGCTGACCACGCGCCGCCCCGGCCGCCCCCTGGTCTCCTTCGACGTCAACCACCGGCCCGGCCTGTGGCGCGACCTGGACGCCCCCGGGGTGCTGCGCGACCTCGCCCGGGGCGCGGACCTGGTGTTCGTGGGCCAGGACGAGGCCTGGGGGCTGCACAGCGCCGAGGCCGTCCGCGCCGCCCTGCCCGAACCCGAGGTGCTGGTCGTCAAGCAGGGCGCCGCCGGAGCCACCGTCTTCGCGGGACGGGACGTCACCTTCGTCCCCGCGCCGCGGGTCGACGTCGTCGCCGCCGTCGGCGCGGGCGACGCCTTCGCCGCCGGGTTCCTCTCGGCCACCCTGCGCGGACTGCCCGTCCGGGACCGGCTGCGCCACGGGCACCTCGTGGCCGCCGCCGCCCTCACCGCGCCCGGCGACCTCGCCGCCCCGCCCGCCCGGGAGCACGCCGACCGGCTGGCCGCCCTGGACGACGCGGCATGGGGGAGACTGCGACTCGGCCCCGGCTGGACCGAGGACCCCCAGCGGGCCGACGAGGAGGTATCCACGCCATGAGCCAGACCGTCGACCGCGCGCTGAGCATCCTGCCGCTGCTCGCCGAGGGGCCCGCCGACCTGGGGCAGGTCGCCGACCGCCTCGGCGTCCACAAGTCCACGGCCCTGCGCCTGCTGCGCACCCTGCACGAGCACGGCCTGGTCTACCGCCAGTCCGACCAGCGCTACCGCCTCGGCGCCCGCCTCTTCGCGCTCGCCCAGGAGGCCATGGAGAACCTCGACGTCCGCGAGATCGCCCACCCGCACCTGGTCCGCCTCAACGAGAGCTGCGGGCACACCGTGCACCTGGCCGTGTACGAGGAGAACGAGGTCCTCTACATCGACAAGGTCGAGAGCCGCTACCCGGTGCGGATGTACTCCCGCATCGGCAAGCCCGTCGCCATCACCGTCGCCGCGGTCGCCAAGCTGCTCCTGGCCGACCTGCCCGAGCACGAGCGGCGGGCGGTCGCCGAGAAGCTCGACTACCCCGCCTACACGGCCCGTTCGACCCCCAACGCGAGCGCGTTCCTGCGCGAGCTGGAGAAGGTGCGCGAGCAGGGCTGGGCCACCGACCTCGGCGGCCACGAGGAGTCCATCAACTGTGTCGCGGCACCCATCCGCGGCGCCGACGGCCGGGTCGTCGCCGCGATGTCGGTCTCCGCGCCGAACGTCGTCGTCACCGCCGACGAACTCCTCACCCTCCTGCCGCTGGTGCGCCGTACGGCGGACGCCATCAGCGGCGAGTACTCCGGCAGAACACCAGTGAAGGGCACCGCATGACCGACAAGATCGCACTCACCCCCAAGACCCACACCACCCCGCCGGCCAAGTTCTCCCACGGGGTGAGGAAGGGCAACATCCTCCAGGTCGCCGGCCAGGTCGGCTTCCTGCCCGCCGAGGAGGGCAAGCCGCCCACGCCCGCCGGGCCGACCCTGCGCGAGCAGACCCTGCAGACCCTGGCCAACGTCAAGGCCATCCTCGAAGAGGGCGGCGCCTCCTGGGACGACGTGATGATGATCCGCGTCTACCTCACGGACGTCGACCACTTCGCCGAGATGAACGAGATCTACAACGCGTACTTCGAGGAGCAGGGGCTGACCCAGCCGCCCGCCGCGCGCACGACCGTCTACGTCGGTCTCCCCGCGGGCCTCCTCATCGAGATCGACGCGCTCGCCGTCCTCGGCTGACCCACCCCGCCTCCCACTCCCGCACGTCCGTGAGGCGCGGCGCCCCGATGCGCCGCGTCGCGCTCCCCCCTACCCAGAAGCTGTATGCACTTAGGCAGAGGACCCCCGAATGTCCCATCCGCTCGCCGCGTCCGCCCCCGCCGAGACACCGCCCCACACGGGAGGACTGCTCCTCCTCGTCGACGGCACCGCCGGACTCCTGCTCACCGCCGCGCTCGGCATCGCGCTGCTGCTCCTGCTCATCATCAAGGTGCGACTGCAGCCGTTCGTCGCCCTGCTCGCGGTCTCCATAGCCGTCGGCCTCGCGGCCGGCCTGTCGGTCACCGAACTCTTCGGCACGGTCCAGAGGTCGGACGCCGTCTCCACCATCGAGTCCGGCATGGGCGGCATCCTCGGCCATGTCGCGATCATCATCGGCCTGGGCACCATGCTCGGCGCGATCCTCGAAGTCAGCGGCGGCGCCGAGGTGCTGGCGAGGCGTCTGCTCGGCCTGTTCGGCGAGAAGCGCGCCCCGCTCGCCATGGGACTGACCGGCCTGATCTTCGGCATCCCGGTCTTCTTCGACGTCGGCATCTTCGTCCTGGCGCCCATCGTCTACGCCGCCGCCAAGCGCTCCGGCAAGTCGATCCTGCTCTACTGCCTGCCGCTGCTCGCGGGCCTGTCCGTCACGCACGCCTTCCTGCCGCCGCACCCCGGCCCGGTGGCCGCCGCCGGTCTGCTCCACGTCGACCTCGGGTGGGTCATCCTCATGGGCGTCGTCTGCGGCCTGCCGGCCGTGGTGGCCGCGTGGGCGTACGCGGCGTGGATCGGCCGCCGCATCTTCGTCGCCGTGCCGCAGGACATGGTCGAGGCGGCGGAGGAGGCCAAGCAGGCCGTCGTCGACGAGCAGCGGGCCGCCGGTGTGGCGCCCAGCGAGCAGCCGGTCTCCCTCGGCACGGTCCTCGGCATCATCGGCACCCCGCTGGTCCTCATCCTCGCCGCGACCTTCTCCTCGATCGCCCTGGACCCCTCCACGCTCCGCTCGGTGATCGAGTTCTTCGGCAACCCGTTCGTGGCGCTCACGATCGCGCTGTTCCTCGCGTACTACCTGCTGGGCATCCGCCGCGGCTGGTCCCGCAAGTCCCTGGAGACGGTGTCGACCGCGTCCCTCAAGCCGGTCGGCAACATCCTGCTGGTGGTCGGCGCGGGCGGTATCTTCGGCGCGGTCCTCAAGGCCAGCGGGGTGGCCCAGGCCCTGTCGGACACGTTCAACGACGTGGGCCTGCCGGTGATCGTCCTGTCCTACCTGATCTCCGTGGTGCTGCGGGTCGCCCAGGGCTCGGCGACGGTCGCCATCGTCACCACGGCCGGCATCGTGGCGCCCCTGCTCTCCGAGGGCGACCACTCCCAGGCCTTCGTCGCCCTGGTCATCATGGCCATCTCCGCCGGTTCCATCTTCGCCTCGCACGTCAACGACGGGGGCTTCTGGATGGTCGCCAAGTACTTCGGCATCAGCGAGCGGGACACGCTCAAGACGTGGACGGTGCTGGAGAGCGTGCTGTCGGTGGCCGGGTTCGTGGTCGCGGCCGTGCTGAGCCTGTTCGTGTAGGGGTCTGATAACGAAGTCGGGCCCGGCTGTGTGCGGCACAGGTTTGTCGACCATACTGCTGCGCTGTGGAGCAGCGCATAGGTTCGAGCAGCCAGCCCCTGGAAGGCGCCGGGTTCGACCCGGCCTTCATCCCCGGGCTCACGTCACCCGCGTCCCCGCGGACGAAGGACGGCGAGCCCGCGGAGGAGCCCGAGGCCGCCGAGGCCGAGGAGACCGCCCCCGAGGCGGAGGAGCCGGACACGGCGTCCCCCACCGAGCCGGTGGAGCCGGAGGAGGACGCCGCGGCCGACGGCCCCGTCTTCGAGGCGTCCGACCGCCGGGCGCGGATCGTCGCCGACCGCAGAGGCGTCCGGCTCTGCCTGGACGACCAGGAGTGCGAGTTCCGCTGGGACGAGATCGGCGCGGTGGAGACGGAGACGGCCCGCTTCGGCAAGCGGTACACCGTCACCGTCCACACCCCTGACCGGCGCTGGTACCCGATCGAGATCGAGGCGCCGGCCAGGAGCCGCTTCGCCGAGTGGGACGAGCAGTTGGACGCGGTCCTGGACGCCTACTTCGACGACGGCGTCCAGGACGGCGCACGAGACGGTGCGGCGGAACGCGCGGAGAAGGACGCCGACTAGCCGCAGTACTGCGCTTCCTTGCCGATCGACCGGTACATGCAGTCCGCGTTCTCCAGCAACTGCAGTACCGCGTCACGGTTTCGGGAGGTCTCCCGCTCGATCACCTCGTCGGGCGGGTAGAACCCGCCCCCGCCGGAACGGGGATACATCTCGAACGTGTAGCCGAAGATCTTGTGCACGCCCCAGAGGTAGTCGTCGATCGACCCGTCGGTGATGTACAGGTCGCTCGACTGCTCCGCCGTGTAGCCGTTGCTCGCGGCCATCTTCTGCCCGACCGCCTTGAACGCCGCGTTGTCGTCCGCGGTCATCCCGGTCGTGGTGTCGGAGTACGTGTAGCCGAACGGCCACAGCACCAGCTCGCTGTACGTGTGGAAGTCGACGCCGGCCCGGATCTGCTGTTTGCCGCCGACGACCCGGCTGCGCACGAAGTCGGCGACGACCTTCACCTCCGGCGCCGACTCCGCCGCCGGGCCCCGGTAGGTCTCGGAGGACGTCGACCCCGAGGAGCCGCCGCAGCAGCCCCAGCGGTAGTTCCAGTTGCGGTTCAGGTCCGTACCGACGTACGAGGAGCCGGAGTTGGGCTGCCGGTTCTTGCGCCAGGACCGGTAGGAGCCGGTGGCGATGTCGTACTCGCCGCCGTCCGGGTTGATGTCCGGCACGATCCAGATCTCGCGGTTGTTCACCATGTTGGTGACCCGTGAGTCGGAGCCGTAGTCGGAGGTCAGCTCGCGCAGCAGGTAGAGCGCCATCTCGACGGTGAGGTGCTCACGCGCGTGCTGGTGGTGGGTGAACAGCACCTCGGGCTCGGACTCGTCCGTCGCCACGTTGTCGCTGATCTTGATGGCGACGATGTTCCGGCCCTGGTAGGACGTGCCGATCACGCGCTGGCTCGCGATCGACGGGTTGGCCGAGACGATCGTGTTGATCTCGCTCGTCATCTCCGCGTAGTTGTGGTACTTCGAGTCGCCCGACGGGAAGTCGAAGAGCCGGACGTCGTCCTCGCCGGCGGACCGGTCGGGCACCGCGCCGAGCGGGGTGATCTCGTAGCCCCGGGCGCGCAGTTGCTTGATCTGGTCCGCGCGGCCGGAGACGACGACCCCGTGGCCGTGCACCTCGTCGACGGTCACGCCCGCGCGCTGAAGTGCCGTGCGGTCCTCGGCCGTCGAGTGCAGGTGGATCTCGTACTGCCGGATGTCGTCGGCCGCGGGTGCGGCCTTGGCGGCGCCGTCGGCGGTGGCGTCCGGTGCCGTCGCCGACAGGGGGGCGGCGAGGGCGAGTGCCAGGACGGCGGCGAGGGCGGCGGTGCGTCTGCGGGCACCGGAGCCTCGGATGCGAAGTCGCATGAAATCTCCTTGTGGGAGGTGGGGTTGTTCCGTGCGACGTACGTGGTGCGGGTGGCGCACATCGTTCTGCCAATGGCATGAGCAGGTCAAGACTGAAAGCGGCCGCGCAGTGTACGCGTGCGGCGCGGCGGTCGAGAGGGAGCGGCCGAAGTCCACCCGCGGGTGTGACCCGCACGTGCATATATGTACGGAGGCGGGAGAGGGTGAGGGCTCGCGACAGGGGAGCCGGGCTGTCCGGATCCTCGGACCACACCCCAGAGGACTGGCTGATCATGGGCGGATCAGCGCCACGACGGGACCACCGGCTGCCGGTCGAGACGACCAGCTTCGTCGACCGGCGTGGCGAACTGACCGAAGGACGCGAGCTGCTGGCCCGCGCCCGGCTGGTGACGCTGACCGGGCCGGGCGGCGTCGGCAAGACCCGGCTCGCCGCGCGCATCGCGGCCCGGGTCCGGCGCGCCTTCCCGGACGGCGTGCGCTTCGTCCACCTGTCCGGGCTGCACGACCCGGCGCTCGTCCCGCTGGCCGCCGCCGACGCGCTGGGCCTGCACGACCACTCCGCCCAGCCGCCGCTCGACGCCCTCGTCGAGCAGGTCCGCGACCGGCGGCTGCTGCTCGTCCTCGACAACTGCGAGCACCTGGCCGCCGCGTGCGCCCGGCTCGCCGCCGCCCTGCTGCACGGCACCGAGGGCGTGCGGATCCTCGCCACCAGCCGGCACCGGCTCGGCCTCACCGAGGAACACCTGCTGGAGGTGCGGCCCCTGCCGGTGCCCGACCCGGACGGCGACCTGTCCGCCGCCGAGGGCTATCCGGCCCTCACCCTCTTCGCCGACCGCGCGTCCGCCGTGGCCCCCGGCTTCCGCCTCACCCCCGCCAACCTGGCGTCCGTCGCCCGCCTGTGCCGCCGCCTGGACGGCCTGCCCCTCGCCATCGAACTGGCCGCCGTCCGCATGCGCGTCCTCGACGTCGACCAGCTCCTGGACCGGCTCGACGACCGCTACCGCTTCCTCACCACCGGCAGCCCCGCGGCCCTGCCCCGCCACCAGACCCTGCGGGCGGCGGTCGCCTGGAGCCACGACCTGTGCACCGGCCCTGAGCAACTGGTGTGGGCCCGGCTGTCGGTGCTGGCGGGCGGCTTCGACCTGGAGACGGCGGAGGCGGTGTGCGCGGACGACACCCCCCGGCCCCCCGACACCGGCCGGATCCCCACCGCGGGGCCGTCCGACGCCGGCCGGATCCCCACCGAGTGGCCGTCCGACACCGGCCGAATCTCCACCGAGTGGCTGTCCGACGCCAGCCGTTTGCCCGGCGCGGGGCTGTCCGACGCCGGCCGTCTCTCCGCCGCGGGGCCGTCCGACGCCGGCCGTTTGCCCGGCGCGGGGCCGTCCGACGCCGGCCGGCTTCCCGCCCCCGCGGCCCCGCATCAGGCCCGTGGCACGGAACCCACCCGGCTCACGGAGGGCTCCGGCACGCGCCCCGGGCCCGGCGCGCGACCAGCGCCCACCGCCGGCCGCCCCGGGGCCACCGTCACTGGCCCTGGGCCCGCCGGGGCCGTCACCGAGCCCGACCAAGCCCGCTCCGGGCTCACCGTCACGGGGCTTGGACCCGCCGAGGCCGTCCCCGAGCCCGGCCATGTGCGCCCCGGACCTGCCCTGGCCCGCTCCGAGTCCAGCGCCATGCGATTCGGGTCCACCGTCACCGGCCCATGGCCCGCCGAGGCCGTCACCGAGCCCGACCAAGCCCGCTCCGGCACCACCGCCCCCCACCCCGGGCCCGCCGACGCCGTCGCCCAGCCCGCACATGCCCTCTCCCGGCCCGCCGAGGGCCGCCCCGGGCCCGTCGGCACCTCCGCCGGGCCCGCTGAGGGCCGCTCCGGCCCCACTGCCCCCCACCCGGGGCCCGCCGACGCCGTCGCCCAGCCCGCACATGCCCTCACCCGGCCCGGTGAGGCCCGCCCCGGGTCCACCGTCACCGCCCCTGGGCCCGCCGAGGACCGACCCCGGCCCGCCGGTACGTCCGCCCGGCCCGCCCCAGCCCTCACCGGGGCCGTGGCCGTGTCTCCGCCCCCGCCCGTCGGGCTGCGCAGCGACGACGTTCTGGAAGCCGTCGCCGGGCTCGTCGACAAGTCCGTGCTGTGCCGGGAGCCCGGCCCCGACGGGGTGCGCTACCGGCTGCTCGACACCCTGCGCCAGTACGGCCTGGAGCAGCTGCGGCGGACCCCGGGCGAGGAGACCGCAGCCCGGCGGCGGCTGCGGGACTGGATGCTCGAACGGGCCGAGGCGTGCGAACGCGACTGGTTCGGGCCCGGCCAGCCGGAGATCGTGGCCCGGCTGCGCGCCGACCGCGACACCCTGCGTGCCGCCCTCGACTTCAGCCTCTCCACCCCCGGCGAGGCCCGCGCCGGACTGCGCCTGGCCGGCGCCCTCTGGTTCCACTGGCACGCCTGCGGCGCCCCCCGCGAGGGCCTGTACTGGCTCGACCGGGCCCTGGCCGCCAACCCGGAGCCGACCAGGGAGCGCGCCCGCGGCCTGTGGGTCGCCGGGCTGCTGGTCGCCGCCACCCAGGACTTCCCCCGGGGCCGCAGGCTCGCCACGGACGCCCTCGCCCTGGCCCGCGCCCTGGGCGACAGCGCGGAGGCGGCCCACGCCGAGTACGTCATCGGTGTCATCCGGCTGTTCGGCGACGATCTGCCCGGCGCGCTGCGGCACTTCGAGGCCACCGTCGCCCGCGGCCCCGTGCCCGGCCAGCACCTCAGCCTCGTCGGCCTCGACCAGGTCGAACTCGCCTGCGCGCTGGGCTTCCTGGGCGAGGCCGAGCGGGCCGTCGAAGTGTGCGAGCGGGCCCTCGCGCTGTGCGAGCGGCACGGCGAGCAGTGGGTGCGGTCGTACGTGCTGCGCATGCTCGCCCTCGCGCACACCGTGCGCGGCGACCGGGCCCGGGCGGAGCGGCACGCCCGCGAGGCGCTCCGGCTCAAATTCGCCGTCCACGACGTCATCGGCATCGCCCTCACCCTCGACCTGCTCGCCCTGATCGCCGTCGAGCGCGGCGACCACGCGCACGCGGCCGTGCTGCTGGGCGGCGCCGACCGCGTCTGGGCCGACATCGACGCGGGCCGCTGGGGCGCCCGCACCCTCACCTCCGCACGCCGCGACAGCGAGGAGCGGGCCGTCCGGGCCCTGGGCCGCGAGGCGTTCGAGCGGGCCCACCGGCGCGGCGGCGCCCTCGCCCTGGCGGAGCTGGTCGGCCACGCGCTCAGGGAACCGGCCACCGCCGAGCCCACCGCCCCGCCGCCGCACGAGGACACCGCGGTCCGCCTCACCCGCCGCGAGACCGAGGTCGCCCGGCTCGTCGCCGAAGGGCTCGCCAACCAGCAGATCGCCGACCGCCTGGTCATCGCGCGCCGCACCGCCGAAGGCCATGTGGAACGCATCCTCAGCAAGCTCGGCTTCAGCAACCGCAGCCAGATCGCCGCCTGGGTGACGGCCCAGCGCTGACCGCCGCACCCGCCCACACCCACCCGAGGGGAACACGTGACCACCGGACGACCCACCCCGTTCGACCACCGCATGGCCGTCTTCGACACCGACGACGCCTTCGTGGCCGCCGCCCTGCCCTTCCTCGGCGAAGGCCTCGCCGCCCCCGGCGAACCCCCGCCGGTGGCCATCGCCGCCCCGCACCACCTCGACCTGCTGCGCGACGCCCTCGGCGGTGACGCCAAGCAGATCACCTGCGTGCCGCACACCGAGTGGTACACCGGCTCCGCCGCCAACGCCGTCGCCCGGGCCGCCGCCCACCTCACCGCCCACGCCGGCCCCGGCGGCCGGATCCACCTGCTGATGGAACCCGTGTGGGGCGGCCGCGCCGGACGCTCCACCCGCGAGACCACCGAGTGGATCCGCTACGAGGCCCTCGCCAACCCCCTCTTCGGCTCCCTGGCCACCACCGCTCTGTGCGCCTACGACACCCGCACCGCCGGACCCGCCGTGGTCGCCGCCGCCCGCCGCGCCCACCCCGGCACGGAGGTGTACGAGGACCCGTTCCGGCTCGTGGCCGAACTCGACGCGCTGCCGCTGCCGCTGCCCCCGGAGGGCGCCGAGCCTTTCGCCGAGCCGCACGCGGCGGCCGTGCGGAGCTGGGCGGAGCGCCGGGGGCTGCCCGCCGCCGACGCCGAGCTGTTCGCCACCGCCGTCGCCGGCGCGGCGGCGGCCCTGGCCCCCCTCGACGGCACCGCCCTGCTGTGGGGCGAGGCGCCCGCCTGCGTCTGCGAGCTGCGCGCGGCCCGCCCCGTCGCCGACCCGCTCGCCGGCTTCGTCCCGCCGCCGCCCGACGGCCTGGAACCCGGCCCGGGGCTGTGGTACGCGCGGCAGGTCTGCGCGTATGTCGACATCCGCGACGACGGCGGCGGCGCGACGGTCCGCCTGCAGTACGCGTAACGCCCCCACCTGCACAAGCAGGTAGGGGAACGGGTAGTCCTCCCCCTGCGCCGGAGGGGCCCCGGGGATCACTCTGGAGGCATGCTGCAACTCTCCGGGCGCCACCTCCCGGACCCCGACGCCCCCTACGGCCCGTTCCCGCAACCACCCCTGGGAGCCGGCCACCTGAGCGTCGAGTACGGGCCCCGGCCCTCCGCCGTCCGCGCGGCACGCGCGCAGGTGCGCAGGCAACTGGAGGACTGGGGGATCGCGGAGCGCGGCGAGCTGGCGGACGTGGCCGAACTGCTGGTCGGGGAACTGGCCACCAACGCGCTGCTGCACGCCCGCAGCGGCTTCCGGCTCACCCTCTCCGCCGCGCACGGCGTACTGCGCTGCGAGGTCGCCGACGCGGAGCGGCGGGTGCCCCGGGTGCTGGCGGCGGGCACCGGGGAGAACGGCCGCGGGATGTTCCTGGTGGACGCACTCGCCCTGCGCTGGGGCTGCCATCGGGACGGGTCGGGCAAGACCGTGTGGTTCGAGCTCGGCACGTGCGGGGCGGACGGCTGCGGTCGGCGACAGCCGTGACGCTCCGCTGGGCCGGGCCATGGCGGTGTGCCGTGCCGCCTTGGCCCGGCTGCGGGCCGGGGGCCGAGTGCGGTTCTCGCGCCGTTCCCCGCGCCCCTTGGGCCGGACGGCTACCGCCCTCTTGTCGGGTGCGGCCCTTTGCGGTTTCTTGATCTGCATGGCGGACACCACGGGAAACACCACGGACCGGGCTCCTCAGCAACCCCCCATGCGCAAGGCGAGTTGGAAGTACATCGGGCCGGGGATCGTCGTCGCGGCGACCGGGGTGGGGGCCGGGGACCTCGTCGCCACGCTCATCGCGGGCAGCAACTTCGGGTACACGCTGCTGTGGGCCGCGATCATCGGCTGTCTGGTGAAGATCTCCCTGGCCGAGGCGGCGGGGCGCTGGCACCTGTCCACCGGGCGGACCCTGTTCGATGGCTGGGCCAGCCTCGGCCGCTGGACGACCTGGTTCTTCGCGGTCTACGTCGTGGTGTGGGGCTTCGTCTACGGCGCCGCGGCGATGTCGTCGAGCGCGCTGCCGCTGCAGGCCCTCTTCCCCGACGTGGTGGACCTGAAGTGGTGGGGCATCGCCTGCGGACTGGTCGGGCTGGTCTTCGTCTGGTTCAACAAGTACGCGGTCTTCGAGAAGGTCATGACGGTCCTGGTGGGCGTCATGTTCGTGGTGACGGTGTACCTGGCGATCAGGGTGACGCCGAACCTGGCGGACGCCTTCGCGGGACTGCTGCCGGTGCTGCCGGACGAGAAGGACTCGATCCTCAACACGCTCGGCCTGATCGGCGGCGTGGGCGGCACGATCACGCTGGCGGCGTACGGCTACTGGGTCAACGCCAAGGGCTGGACCGACACCGGCTGGATGAAGGTCATGCGCCTGGACAACCGGGTCGCCTACGCCACCACCGGCATCTTCGTCATCGCCATGCTGTTCGTCGGCGCCGAACTGCTGCACTCGGCGAACGTCGCCATCGCCAGCGGTGACAAGGGCCTGATCCAGCTGGGTGACATCCTGGAGGAGGAGTACGGCGCGGCCACGGCCAAGTTCTTCCTCATCGGCTTCTTCGCCACGTCCTTCACCTCGCTGATCGGCGTGTGGCACGGCGTGAGCCTGATGTTCGCCGACTTCGTGGCCCGGCTGTCGGGCCGCGGCCAGGCCAAGGGCGAGGAGGTCGCCTCGGGCGAGCGGGAACGCTCCTGGCCGTTCCGCGCGTACCTGCTCTGGCTGACCTTCCCGCCCATGATCCTGCTCTTCGAGGGCCAGCCGTTCCGCCTGATCATCATCTACGGCGTGCTCGGCGCGGCCTTCCTGCCCTTCCTCGCCGGCACCCTGATCTGGCTCCTGAACTCCCCCCGCACGCCCCGCGAGTGGCGCAACGGCCCGGTGAGCAACGTGATGCTCGCCGTCGCGGGGCTGCTGTTCCTGGTCCTGTGCGTCAAGCAGATCTGGGACCAGCCGTGGGGGGAGTTCTTCTAGGAGCGAGCGGGCCGGGCGGCTACGGCAGCGCGTCCACGTGCGGTCCGACGACGTTGGACCACGCGTTGCCGGAGGTGGCGTCCCAGTTGGTCGACCAGGTCATCGCACCCCGCAGGGCCGGGTAGGTCCGCGGCGGCTTGAAGCTGCCGCAGTTGGTGGCCTTGGTGAGGCAGTCCAGGGCGTTGTTGACCACGGTCGGCGACACGTAGCCGCCGCCCGCCGCCCGCGTGGAGGCGGGCACGCCGAGCCCGACCTGGGACGGGGCGAGGCCGTTCTCCAGCTGGATGCAGGCCAGGGCCGTCAGGAAGTCGACCGTGCCCTGGCTGTAGACCTTGCCGTCGCAGCCGAGCATGGAACCGCTGTTGTAGTACTGCATGTTGACGACGGTGAGGATGTCCTTGATGTTGAGCGCCGTCTGGAAGTAGGAGTTCGACGTCGACTGCATGTCGATGGTCTGCGGCGCCATCGTGATGATCAGCGACGGGCCCGCCTTCGCGGACAGGGCGCGCAGGGCCTGCGTCATGTAGGTCGCGTTGAGGCCGTTCTCCAGGTCGATGTCGACGCCGTCGAAGCCGTACTCCTGCATCACCGACCAGACGCTGTTGGCGAAGTTCGCCGCCGAGGCCGCGTCGTTCACGCTGACCGTGCCGCGCTCGCCGCCGACCGAGATGATGACCTTCTTGCCGGCCGCCTGCTTGGCCTTCACGTCGGCCTTGAACTGGTCGACGGTGTAGCCGTTCAGCCCGGCCGAGTCCAGGGTGAACGTCACCGCGCCCGGCGTGCTCGTGGCGTCCGCGAAGGACACCGCGATGATGTCGTAGTGGGCGGGGACGTCCGAGATCCGCTGCACGGCCGCGCCGTTGTTGAAGTTCTGCCAGTAGCCGGTCACCGCGTGCTTCGGCAGGGCCGGGCCGGGGCCGGTGGTGTTGTTCGTGGTCCCGGTGACCGCCGCCGACTTGGGCGACTCACCGGCCGCGTTCGTCGCCGTCACCTGGAAGGAGTACGACGTGGACGCGGCGAGGCCGGTCACCGTGGCCGAGGTGCCGGAGACCGCCGTGACCTTGGTGCCGTCGCGGTAGACGGTGTAGCCCGTGGCGCCGGAGACGGTGTTCCAGGCGAGCGAGACGGAGGAGGCCGTCGTACCCGAGACCCTCAGTCCGCCCGGCGCGGCCGGGACCGTGGGGCCGGGGTCGGTGCCACCGCCCCCGTCGGGGCCGAACACCGACACGTCGTCGGCGAAGTACGCGGCCTGCCCGTACCAGCCGTGCGTGTACACCGTCACCGAGGTCGTCGACGCGCCCGTGGTGAAGCTGGTCGACAGCTGCTTCCAGGACGACGAGTCCGGGGTCCAGGTGGACACGTCCGTCGTGCCCGTGCCCGTCACGCCCAGGTAGGCGTAGCCGCCGCGCACCCAGGCGCCCAGGCTGTAGGTGGAGTTGGGCTTCACCCGCACGGTCTGGGTGCAGCGGGCGTTGTCCTGGCCCGATGGGGTCGCCTGCAGGGCGGACGAGCCGCTGCGCACCGGGGAGGAGACGGCCGTACCGCTGCCCGCCGAGCAGGTCCAGTCGCTCAGGCCCGACTCGAAACCGGCGTTGCGGACGTTGTTGACGTCGGCGGCGGACGCCTGGCCGACGGTCGTGACAGTGAGGGCCAGGGCAGCCGTGAGGGCGCCCGACCACAGCCGCAGGGATCGTCTGTGTCTGGACATGACAAGAAGGTGGTCCAGACCAAAGCCGCTGTCAAGAGGTCCAGACCAACCGGTCCAGCAGCAGCCCGGCGGCGCATCCCGCCAGCAGCACGCCCGTCGACATCCAGAAGGCCGGGCCCGCCAGGTCCAGCACCTCCGGCCGCAGCGTCAGCAGCAGCACCTGCGCCGCCGCCGGAACCGCACAGGCCGCCGCCAGGTGACGCGCCGGCATCTCCCGCCACGGCTCGGGATGCGCCCGCGCCGCGGCCCAGGTCGCGAGCACCACGCACACCAGATTCGGCAGGTGCACCAGCGCGAGCGCGGCACCGAACGAGCCGACGCCCTCCGGGCCGACCAGCGGCCCGTACACCAGCGTCATCTGGACGTACTCGGTGGCGACCAGCACCACGATGCCGACGGCCCAGCAGCGGACGAGCGCCATCACTTCCTCCCGGAGATCTCGGCGTACAGCAGAACGGCGAAGCCCAGCGCGGCCAGGCCGCAGCCCGCCACCAGGGCCAGCGACTGGAGCACCGGCGACCAGCTGCCCCGGCCCGCCACCGTCGCCGTGCCCCGCGGGTCGCGCGGGTCGTAGGTGACGGTGACCGGCGTGCCCCTGACCGTCGACGCGCCGGCCAGGTCCTCGAACTCGACCCGCGTGCCGTCGGCCGTACGGAAGGCGAAGAAGTGCCGCCGGGCGTCGGAACGGCCGTAGGGCTCGGTCTCCACCCGGACGCACTCGCCCCCGGCCCGCACCCCGCGCCGCAGCACCCGCGCCACCGTCACCAGCCGCCTCGCGTACCGCCAGGCCAGCGCCCCGAACAACGCCACCAGCAGCGTGAGGACGACATAACCGGCGCCCGGCACCTCCACGGCTAGTGCACCTCGACCGAGTCGATGATCCGGTCCAAGTCCGCTTCCGGCAGGGTGCCCCGCGCGGCGTCGACGCGGATCGCGAAGGCCGTGTCCGACGAGTCCAGACCCGTCAGGATCACGCCCTCGACCGGGGTGCCCTTGGCCGGCCCGCCGTCCTCGCCGGTCGCCGCGAAGGAGAAGTCGATCCGCTTCGCCTCGTCCGCGCCGGCCAGCTCCACGTCCTTCTGGCCGCGGACCTTCGCGCCCAGCTGGATGCCGGCCTCGGCCGCGATCGCCGCCTGCTCGGCCGAGGCCGCCTCGGTGAAGCCGAGCTGCACGGTGATGACCGAGACCTTCCGGCCGCCCTCGGTGCGCACCGCGGCCGCGGCGTTGTGCTTCCCGCGCTCGGCGGCGCTCTGCTGCGCGTACCCCTTCGGATACGACACGTCGACGCCCTTCGTGCGCAGCGTCCCCCAGCCGTCGGGCACCTCGGCCGCGCCGGAGCCGGAGCTCCCGCAACCGGTCAGGGCCACGGCGGTCGTCAGCAGGGCGGCGGCCAGGCGGGCACGGCGGGTGTTCATCGGATCGGGCTCCCGTTCGTCAGTTCGCACAGTAGCTGTAGGGAAGATAGGAGCGACCGTCTCCGCGGGGCGCGCCCAGGAACTCGGCATCGGTCAGGGTCTCCGACTTCTTCTCCGTGCTGATCGTCATGCCCAGACTGAGCCCGAGATTCAACTCGAAGCCGTACTCGGCTGCGTTCACATCGCCCGTGTACGTCATCCGGCTCGACGTGCCCTGGTCGAACATCAGCTGCCCGAAGGGGTCGTCGGCGCCCGGGCGGGACGTCGGCGCGTGGTCGGAGAACATGTACTGGAACGGCGTGGCGAGCTGCTCGTTGCTGCTGTCCAGCCACTGCTCGGCGACCGCCCGGTCCCGGTCCCCGGCCGGACCGGGGTCGAAGGTGAGGGTGTTGGTGACGATCTCGATGCCGGTCGGCGCATCGGTGCCCTTGACCCCGGCGTTGCCGCCCCGCTTGTCGCCGTCCTTCCTGCCGTTGTCGCCGCCCGCCTTGGCGCCGTCCTTCTGGCCGCCCTTCTCCACCGTGCGGGTCATGTCGACCCGGACCAGCTTGCCGGTCTTCTTGTCGTAGGTGACCGTGATGGTGCCCGTCTGGACGGTGTTCGCCGCGTACTCGCCGCTGAGCGGGCCCGCCTCGTAGCCCACCTTGGAGCCGTACTCGATGGACGAGGAGTACGTGTACGACTTGGTGTTCTTGTAGGCGTTGTCGGTCCAGGTGACCTCGGGGGCGTACTTGAACGTGCCGCCGAGCGCGGCACTCAGCTTCTTCTCGTCACCCGCGGAGATCTTCAGGCCCGCCGACGCCGAGGCCTCCAGGCCCACCTTGCCGTAGGTGATCTTCCGGTTGTCGCCGAGGTGCTCCTTGATCCGGTTCTGGGTGTCCTCCTCGTCCTTGAGGGGGCCGGTGCCGAAGAGGTAGAGGATGCTGTCGCCGACGCTCGCCTCTGCGCCGCCCGGCATGGTGCGCCGCATCTCGTACATCTGCAGCTTCTCCACGTCGTCCCGGAAGCGCTGCGCCTCCTCGGGGCTCTGGAAGACCCACGTGTCACCGTTGGTGACCTTGATGCCCAGCCCCAGCTCCACCTTGTCCGCGCCGAACTTGCCGACCTTCATGCCCGGCTTGAAGTCCTTCTTCGCGGCGACCGAGGACGCGTCCGTGAAGGTCAGGTAGACCAGCTGGTCGCTGTCGTCGACCTTGCCGTCGCCGTTGACGTCCGTCTTCGCCTTCAGGTGCTGCTCCTGGAAGCCGTACTCCTTGCCGATCTCCCAGAAGAAGATCTTCGCCTTGGAGCCCGCCTTGTCGGTGACGGAGGAGACCTGGCACAGCGCCGGCTCGAAGTCGGCGTCGGTGAGCGGCTTGCCCGGGCCGGGCGTCCCCGCCGCGCAGTCACCGCCGCCCGCCACCCGGCAGACCTGCGCGGCGAGCTTGTCGTAGATCAGCTGCCCGACCCCGGTCGCCGAGAGGGCGAGGATGATCGCGGCGCTGACGACCACCATGCCGAGGTACTCGGTCCCGGTCGCCCCGCGGTCGTCGAAGACCGGTCTGTGCCCGTACGCCCGTATGCCGCCCCCGCCAGCCATACGGCACCCCTCCTTGCCCGACCGCCTCTGCGTGGACGGCGAGCGTAGATACGCGCCGCCGCCCGGGGCGTGGGCCTCAGGGCCCAAACGCAGGCCCACCGTCAACTCTGGGCCCGCTGGGCCCACCGCCCGGGCCCGCCGGAGCCCTGCCGGGGACCGGCAAGATGCTCAACCTGCCCCGTTTTGAAGCATCTTGTGCAACGGCAGTTGCTCATCAGCTACACAAACGCTGTTCTCCGGTCACAGAGCCGTGGATACAGTGCTGAGGTAGTCACGCAGTGAAGTCGACACGGTGCGCCGGAGTGACACCCGGCGTTCCGACGGGCATGGGGAAAACGGGGAGCTGCGCGTGCCAACTGCCATTGCCGTGACCAGTGCCGACATGGCACTGCCGCCACAGGACGAACGCACCCTGCCCGCCGTGGTGCTCCGGGACATCGCCGAGCGCCCGCTGGAACAGGCGCTCGGTGACCTCCAGACCCTGGTCGAGCACCACGGGCACGTGATCGTCGTCTGCTCACCGGCCGCGCCCACCGCGCTGCAGCGCCGGCTGCACACCCTGCGCTCCCTGCTGGAGACCGACCGCGTCGCCTTGTTCCGCCCGGACCTGCCGCCCCTCGGACTGGCCGTGCTGGCCCGCCAGTTGCGCCAGCTCGCCTCCTGCGACATCAGCCCCGGCGTGCTCGCCTCGGCCGGCCGGCTGCTCGTCCACTACATCCACGCCGGCGCGCTGCTCAACTCCGTCGCCCGCCTCGACCACGTCCCCGTCGGCCTGAAGTCGCACGCCAAGTCCTGGGTGCCCGGCAGCCAGTTCGGCGTCCTCGCCCATCCCGAGCCGAAGCTCGTGAAGATCACGCCCGACGCGCTGCTGCCCGGCCCCGAGTTCGGCACCTGGATGCTCGTCGCCAAGGGGCAGCTCCAGTCCGACTGGGTCAGCGCCACCCTCGCCCCGGCCTGGAACGTCCAGGGCCTGCGCGAGACGCAGTTGCCGGCCGAGTCACCGGCTTGGTGGGGCACCGGCAAGCTGATCGAGTTCTGCAGCTATCTGCCCGACCTGTCCGTCCTCTACCAGCTGGTCACCTCCGTACGGCGCAGCCGCTGCCACTGGTGCGGCATCGACGTCATCGGCGACCGCTGCGTCTTCTGCTCCGCCACGCCGCCCGTCCACGACACCCCGCCCCCGAAGCAGCTCGAGAACCGGACGGCCGCCGGGTGAGCCCGCGCACCGCCCTCCGGCACCGCTCCCGTCCCGCTCGACCGATATCCCCAACGAGGTTGTACGGTTCATGAATTCCCGTCAGCGCCGCGGCGTGATTCTCCTGCTCCTGTCGGTCGTCTGCGCCCTCGGCGCCTTCGCCGGCGTGCTGTCCGTCATCAGCGACGTGGAGTCCAAGGTCGGCCCCGAGGTGACCGCCTACCGGCTCAAGTCCGACGTACCGCCCTACACCACCCTCAGCACGGGCCAGTTCGAGAAGATCAAGATGCCCGAGCGGTGGCTGTCGGACAACGCGGTCACCGACCTGCGCGAGATCCAGGGCCGGATCGCCGTCACGACCCTGAAGGCCGGCTCCCTGCTCCAGTCGGACATGATCGTCCGCCAGCCGGCCCTCCAGCCCGGCCAGCAGGAGGTCGCCATCATGATCGACGCGGCGACCGGCGTGGCCGGCAAGATCACCCCCGGCGCCGCGGTCAACGTCTACGCCACCTTCGAGGGCGCGCGCGAGGGCGACCCCGACCAGTCGAAGATCATCGTGACCAACGCCAAGGTCCTCGACGTCGGCGACATCACCGCGCTCGACCCCGACGAGAGCAACCGCACCCAGCAGCCCACCGACGCCGTCCCGATCACCTTCGCGCTGTCCGCCCTGGACGCCCAGCGCGTCACCTACGCCGAGTCGTTCGCCAAGCGGGTCCGGCTCGCCCTGGTCGCGCCCGGCAGCGACACCACCGTCCCCGAGCGGGAGCGGACGTACGAACTCGCGAAGGACAAGTGAGAGCGCATGCCCACGAGGATCCTCCCGGCGGTCGGTGACACGGACGCGGTCCGGTCCGTCACGACACTGCTCAGCCAGCTCCCGGACGCCGAACCGGTCGCCCCGGTGGTCGACTCCACACAGCTCGTCGACACCCTCGCCCGCCTGGCCGCCGAATCGGTCGACGAGCTGCCCGAGGTGGTCATCGTCCACGAGCGGATCGGCCCCGTCCCCGCGCTGGAACTGATCCGCGAAGTGGCCCTGCGCTTCCCGGCCGTCGGCGTCATCCTCGTCACCTCCGACGCGAGCCCCGGCCTGTTCCAAGCCGCCATGGACTACGGCGCCCGCGGCCTGGTCGCCCTGCCCCTGAGCTACGAGGAACTCGCCAGCCGCGTCCAGGCCGTCGCCCAGTGGTCCACCGGCGTCCGCCGGCACCTCGGCGCCGGCGGGGATGTCTTCACCGGCGTCGGCGGCACCGTCGTCACGGTCAGCGGCGCCAAGGGCGGCGTCGGGACCACCCTCACCGCGATCCAGCTGGCCCTGGCCGCCCAGGCCTCCGGCCGCAGCACCGCCCTGGTCGACATGGACCTCCAGACCGGTGACGTCGCCTCCTACCTGGACGTGCAGTTCCGCCGCTCCGTCGTCGACCTGGCCGCCATCACCGACATCTCCCCGCGCGTCCTGGCCGACGCGGTCTTCCGCCACGACACCGGCGTCGCCCTGCTGCTCGCCCCGGCCGAGGGGGAACGCGGCGAGGACGTCACCGACCGCGCCGCCCGCCAGATCGTCAGCGCCCTGCGCTCCCGCTACGAGGTCGTCGTCATCGACTGCGGCGCCCAGATGGGCGGCGCGGGCGCGGCGGCCGTGGAGATGGCGGACCGGGCCCTGCTGGTCACCACCCCGGACGTGGTCGCCGTACGGGGCGCCAAACGGGCGGTGCGCATGTGGGACCGGTTGCAGATCCGCAAGGCCGAGGAGACGACCGTCGTGGTCAACCGGCACTCGCGCAGTACGGAGATCCAGCCGCCCCTGATCCAGAAGATCACCGGCACGGCCGTCGCGGCCACCGCCGTCCCCGCCAACTTCAAGGAACTGCAGAGCGTGGTGGACGCCGGCCGCATCCACGAACTGGAGAACAAGAGCGCGGTGAAGCAGGCCCTGTGGGGCCTGGCGGCCGAACTGGGCCTGGTCAAGGTCCCCGAGGGCACCGGGAAAGCGGGCCGGCTCCGGGGCGGCGACCGGGGATCGGTGAGCCTTCGGCGGAGAAGGGAGGGGTGAGGATGCGCCCAGGAGAGCGGGACCGGAACCGGGAGCGGGACCGGGGCCAGGTGACCATCGAGTTCCTCGGCATGACACCGACGATCCTCGTCACGCTGATCGCCCTGTGGCAGGTCGTCCTGGTCGGCTACACGTTCATCCTCGCGGGCAACGCGGCGGACGAGGCGGTGCGGGCGGGAACGGCGGTGGGGCCGGGCGCACGGCAGGGCGCGTGCGAGGAGGCCGGCCTGAAGCACCTGTCGGAGGCGTGGCGCTCCGGCGCCACGGTGACCTGCGGCGGCTCCGGGTACGTGACGGCCGACGTCCGCCTGGAGGTCCCCATCCTCTTCCCGGGCACCCTGTCCTTCCCGTACGCCGTCAAGGGCCACGCCGGCGCGGTCGAGGAGGAGACGGACTGACATGGCTGGTAACCGCAGGGTCCGCGACCGCGGCCAGGTCGCCATCGAGTACATCGGCTTCCTGCCGATCCTGCTCCTCGTCGCCCTGGCGGCCGTGCAGCTCGGGCTGATCGCCTACACCGCCCAGCAGGCGGGCACGGCGGCCCGGGCCGGGGCGCGCAGCGCGTCGCTGGACGGGCCGCACGAGGCGGACTGCCGGGCGGCGGTGAGCAGCTGGCTGGCCGACGGCACCAGTTGCCCGGCGTCGATCGGCGGGGACGAGGTGACGGTCACGGCCACCGTGCAGATCCCCTCCGTCGTCCCGGGCTGGGACTTCGACCCGGCCGTCAAGACCGCCACGATGCCGCGCGACCACTGAGCGACGAACGAGGAGCACCGCACTCATGAGCCTGCGAGCACGCATCAACACCCCCGAGGAGCACGGCAACCGGGGCGAGGACGGCCACATGGTCGCCTCCTACCGGGCCAAGCTCCTGGAGGAGATCGACCTCGCGGAGATGAGTTCGCTGGCCGCCGCCGAGCGCAGGGCGAGGCTGGAGCGGGTGCTGGGGCACATCATCAGCCGCGAGGGCCCGGTCCTGTCGACCGTGGAGCGCTCGCAGCTGATCCGCCGGGTGGTCGACGAGGCACTGGGCCTGGGCATCCTGGAGCCGCTGCTGGAGGACGCCTCCATCACCGAGATCATGGTCAACGGCCCGGACGCGATCTTCGTGGAGCGCGGCGGCCGGGTCGAGCAACTGCCGTTGCGCTTCGCCTCCAACGAGCAGCTGATGCAGACGATCGAGCGGATCGTCTCCACGGTCAACCGCCGCGTCGACGAGTCGAACCCGATGGTCGACGCCCGGCTGCCCTCCGGCGAGCGCGTCAACGTCATCATCCCTCCGCTGTCCCTGACGGGCGCGACCCTCACCATCCGCCGCTTCCCGCGCTCCTTCACGCTGCAGGAGCTGATCGGCCTCGGCTCGCTCGACGAGCCGATGCTGTACCTGCTGGCGGGGCTGGTGCAGGCGAAGTTCAACATCATCGTCTCGGGCGCGACGGGCACCGGCAAGACGACGCTGCTCAACGCGCTCTCCGGCCTCATCCCCGAGGGCGAACGCATCATCACCATCGAGGACTCCGCCGAACTCCAGCTCCAGCAGCCGCACGTGATCCGCCTGGAGTCGCGGCCCCCGAACGTCGAGGGCAAGGGCCAGGTCACCATCCGCGACCTGGTCCGCAACTCCCTGCGCATGCGCCCCGACCGGATCGTCGTCGGTGAGGTCCGCGGCGGCGAGTCCCTCGACATGCTCCAGGCGATGTCCACCGGCCACGACGGCTCCCTGGCCACCGTCCACGCCAACAGCGCGGAGGACGCCCTGATGCGCCTGCAGACCCTGGCCTCCATGTCGGACGTCGAGATCCCCTTCGTCGCCCTGCACGACCAGATCAACAGCGCCGTGGACGTCATCGTGCAGCTGACCCGGTTCGCGGACGGCGCCCGCCGCATCACCGAGATCGCCCTGATGGACAGCCACGGCAGCGACCCGTACCGCCTGGTCACGGTCGCCCGCTTCCACGCGCAGCCGATGGCCGCCGACGGCCGCATCTACGGAAGCTTCGAGTACCACCCCCTCCCGCGCCGCACCGCCGACCGCCTCTACATGGCGAGCCAGCCCATCCCGCAGGCCTTCGGCATCGCCCGGAGCGCGGACCAGCTAGCCACCCGAGAAGCCAGGTAGGACCGACCGATGGAACTGCACCAGCTCATCACGCTCACCACCGGCATCACCCTGCTGACCTGCGTCCTCGCGGTCATCGGCCTGCACTCCTACGCCATGGGCAAGGCCCAGCGACAGGCGCTGGTGGACCGCCTGTCCTCGACCGGCCAGATCCCCGTCGCCGGCCGCCGCCGCCACTTCCGCGGCGTCGACCGCCGTCTGCGGCGCACCAAGCTCGGCCGGAAACTGGAACTCCGCCTGGCGGCCACGGGCCTGGACATCACCCCCGGCGAGTTCTTCGTCTCCATGCTGGCCACGGTGGCGGGCCTGTGGCTGATCGGCCAGGCGGCCCTGGCACCGTTCTTCGGACCGCTGGCGGGGCTGCTGGGCGTGTGGGCGGCGATCCAGTTCCTCAACTGGCAACGCCAGAAGCGGATCGAGAAGTTCATCAACCAGCTCCCGGAGATGTCCCGCATCCTGGCGAACGCGACACAGGCGGGACTGGCTCTGCGGACGGCCATCGGTATGGCGGCGGAAGAACTTGAGGCGCCTGCGGGAGAGGAACTCGCAAAGGTCTCCGCCCAGCTGGCGGTGGGCGCGTCCCTCGACGACGCGCTGGGGGAACTGGCGGACCGCCTCCCGTCCCGCGAGCTGGTCGTCCTGGTCACCACGCTCGTGCTGTCGAACCGGGCGGGTGGGCAGGTGGTGAGCGCGCTGCGGAACCTGACGGAGACGCTGGAGGAGCGCAAGGAGACGCGGCGGGAGGTGCGGACGCAGTTGTCACAGGTCAACATGACGTCCTACGCGGTGCCGGTCCTGGGCGTCGGCGCCCTGTTCATGCTGAACGCCATCAACGACGGTTCACTGGACCGCATGACCGGTTCGCCGATCGGTCAGGCCGCCGTGATCATCGCCTTCGGCCTCTACGCCGTCGGCTTCTTCCTCATCCGCCGTATGTCCCGCATCGACGTCTGAGCCACCGAGCCGTAGGAGGAGGAAAGCCGCCATGGGACTACTGCTGGCACTCGTCATGGGCCTCAGCGTGTGGGGCGTCTTCGCCGGCATCCGCATGTACCGGGCGGAGGCCAGGCTCCCCGGTGACCTGGCGGTGGCCCTGGAGATCGGCGCATCCCGCACCGGCGCCGTGGGGTCGCTCGTCGACCGGCTCGGCATGCGCCACGCGCCGGCCGTACTGCGGCTGATGGGCCCCAAGCGGGTCGCGAAGTACCGCCGCAGGATCGACCTCGCGGGCAACCCCGGCGGCCTCACCATCGACCGCTATGCGGCCAGGCGCGCGGTGTACGGCGCGATCGGCGGGCTGGGCGGTGTGATCGCACTGACCAAAGGCAGCCTCTTCGCCGCACTCCTGATGTTCGCCTTCGCGGTCTTCTGGGCCGATGTCGGCATCTGGTCCGCGATCCGGATCCGCAAGGACGCGATCGAGCGGACACTGCCGGACTTCCTGGACGTACTCGCGGTCGTCGTCAGCGCGGGCCTCGGCTTCCGTCAGGCTCTCGACCGTGTGGCGTCCAGGTACGAGGGCCCCTGGGCCGACGAACTGCGCATCACCCTGCGCCAGATGGACCTCGGCATGAGCCGTCGCGACGCCTTCGCGGAACTGCGCCGCCGCAACGACTCCGAGCAGGTCGCCATGTTCGTCACGGCGCTGCAACAGGGCGAGGAACTGGGTGCACCGATCGTGGACACGCTGGTCGCGCTGGCCAAGGACATGCGCCGCACGGACGCGCAGAACGCCCGCCGCAAGGCCGCGCGGGCGGTACCGAAGGCCACCCTCATGATCACGACCTTCATGGTCCCGGCCACGATGATCCTGCTCGGCGCGGGAATGCTGCTCGGCTCCGGTACGGACTTCAGCTCCATCACGGGCGAGTAGAACGGGGTGACGGCATGTCGACGACCAAGGAACGCACCAAGCTGCTGCGCCGCCGTCCGCGGACGCCCGAGATCACGACTCCACCGGCGGGCACGGTCCTCCCGGCTCACGTACGGACGGGAGCACCGGACATCCCGGTGACGTCCGCGACACCGGCCCTTCCTCCTGGCTGGGTGCGGGCGGACGCGCCGGTCCCCACGGGACCGGCGGAACCGGCCACCGCCTGGCCGACGGCACAGGGAGAGGTCGGGACCGAGCGGACGGTGCGGATCAGAAAGGGAGAGCACCGCAACGGAGCACCCCGCACGGCGGAAACCGGCAACGCGTCACCGGGCGAGACGGCACCGCATGCCGGGCGGCCTTGCCGGGCGGTGGCACCCGAACGAACCGGCGGACCGTCGACGCCCGACGGCATGCCGACGGGCGCACGAGGGGGCGGCCCGGCGGCGGACGACACCCGCAGCGGGTTGCCCGACGACGGCACTCGGCACCCCCCGGGCCTCCCCGGGGCGGCGGCTCCGGACAGCGCGACAATCCCCATCCAGATCAACGCCCTCCAGGCCCTGTGCCGTCAGGTCTTCGGCTTCCGCCTCGCCATGATCGCGCTGGCTGCCCCCGCCGCCCTCGTCAACGCCAACCCGGGCCTGAGCACGCGTCTGGTCGGCATCGCCGTGGTCGTCACGTTCATGGCTTCCTACGTCCTCTTCCGGGACTGGGAACGCTTCGGGCCCCTCCTGCTGCGCCATCCCTCTCTCCTGGCCCTGGACACCCTCTTCGGCTCCCTGCTCCTGATCTCCGCGGGCCCGGGGACCACCCTGGCCTACGTGAGCGTCTGCACGCCGCTGCTCGCCGGCCTCGTCTACGGGTGGCGCGGCGCGGCCGTCTTCGCGTCGCTCCAGTCGCTGATCCTCCTGCTGATCTACGCGACGTCGACGCGCGAGCACGCCGGCATCGCCGAGTCGTCCCTCCTGCCGGGCCTCTGCGTCATCGCCGGAGCCGTCGGCTCCAGCCTGCGCAACCTGATGCTCCGCTTCGGCGCGGCCACCCAGGCCCTCACCACCGTTCAGGCCCGCCTCGCCGTCACCGAGGCGGTCAGCGCCGAACGCGCTCGCCTGGCGCGGGAGATGCACGACTCGGTCGCCAAGACGCTGCACGGCGTGGCCCTGGCCGCCGACGGCCTGACCGGCTCGGCCGGCGCCGCTCGCATGGACACCGCTCTGATCAGACAACAAGCCGAACTGGTGGCCCGCTCAGCCCGGCGAGCGGCTGCGGAATCCCGCGAACTCCTGGCGGACCTGCGCCGCGAGTCCGACCCGGATCACGGCACGGACGTACTGGTGGAACTGGCCGCGCGCACGCGGGACTTCAGTACCCGCACAGGACTGCCCGCCACCTACCGCCCCACGGGGGAGCACGCCGTCCCACCCGTCCCGCCCGCCGTCGCCCGCCAGCTCCTCACCATCGCCTCGGAAGCCATGGAGAACGCCCACCGGCACGCCGAACCGACCCGCGTGGAGGTCCGCGCGGGCGTCCACGGCGGCCTGCTCCGCATCAGCGTGCACGACGACGGCCGCGGCCTCCCGCCGGGCACCACACTCGAACAACTGCGCCGCGCCGGCCACTTCGGCCTGGTCGGCATGGTCGAACGCGCCGCATCGGTGGGCGCCCGCATCCGCATCGGCCGCGGCGGCCACGCCCAGGGCACGGAGGTCCGCCTGGAACTCCCCCTGGCGGCCCTGACGATCCCCACCGCCTGACCCCCACGACCCGAGAGGAGGCCCCATGCCGGACCTGCCGGACCCCACCACTGCCCACCCCGGCGCATCCCAGCCGCCGCCCCCGCAGAACCCCTTCGCCGCACCACCGACCCAGCGCCTCCGGGTCGTCGTGGCGGACGACAACCCGGTGGTACGCGCCGGCCTCACCGCCCTGCTCTCGGGCCGCGCGGACATCGAGGTCGTGGCCGAGGCGGCCGACGGCCGCCAGGCCTACGAGGCCGCCCACCAGCACCGTCCCGACGTCGTCCTGCTCGACGTCCGTATGCCCGGCGTGGACGGCATCTCGGCCCTGCCGTACCTGGTGCGGATCGCGCCGGTGCTGATGCTGACGTACAGCAGGGAGTCGGAGATCGTCCAGGAGGCCCTGCGCCGGGGGGCGGGCGGTTACCTGGTGCACGGCGAGTTCACGGCCGACCAACTGGTCGACGCGGTACGGGACATCAGGGAGGGCCGGCCCCACTTCACCCCCACGGCGGCGGGCGCCCTCCTGACCCAGCTCCGCCAGAGCCAGGCACCGGCGTCGCCGTCGCTGCCCGAGGGGCTGGGGGAGTCGACGAGTGCGACTGCATATGGAATTTCGAACTCTGGGCACTCGCATACTCCTCCCCAACAGAGGTCATGGACAGGGAATTTGCCGACGCGGCCGATCGGCGGCGGCTCTGTTTCTTCAGAAAACCTTTCGCAAGTGCAACCAGATGTGGCACAGTCTTCGTCTGGGTGGACGAGCGGCCGGCCGGCCGCTCCCGACAGGTCGCGGTTCCAGCTGAGTACGAGGGAGGCGGAGATCATGGACCTCATCGCGTCCGGCATGAACAACCAGCAAATCGCCGCCACGTGCTTCATCAGCGAGAAGACCGTCAAGAACCACATCAACCGTATCTTCGCCAAGCTCCACAGCACCAGCCGCTCCGAGGCCGCCGCGAAGTGGATCGGCACGGCACCGGACGCACACCGAGGGTTGGGGTGACGTGAGGTGACGGTAGGGGGAGAGAACCGTTTGGGCCCGCGCGATTGGGCCCGGGATTGGGCCCAGGGGCCCTCTGGCGGGCGGGCTGTTCCGCCGTACGTTCCTCATGTCGAAAGCGGCACAGCCGAACCCGGAGGGGAACACCATGAGCGACCTGATGCTGAAGACCGCCGTCGCGACGAAGGTTCGCGTGAACGGCTGGAAGAACACCACGGTCGAGGCGATGCAGCGTCGCGCCGGCGACAAGGGCCAGACCGCGGTCGAGTACCTGGGCATCATCGCGGTGGTCGTCGCGATCGTGGTTCTGATCGCCTCGACGAACATCGGGCAGACGATCGTCAACAAGCTGACTACGCAGATCAACAAGGTCGCTCCTTGATCCCACCGCGCAGGTACGGCGACGCAGGGCAGGCTTTCCCCATCTACATCACCGTGGTGGGGAGCCTGCTCTTCCTTGCGTTTGCGTATTTTGCGGTCGGCCAAGCCGCGGTCAACCGAAATGGTGCCCAGACGGCAGCGGATGCTGCCGCACTCGCGGCAGCCCAGGACAGGCGTGACGTACTCGCGGGAGCGTGGGTGCAGAACCTGTTGGACCCGGCCAAGTGGCAGGACATCTTCGAGGGCAATGTCGATGGCGCGGACCCTTCGTGCTGGCGCGCACACCAGCTTGCCGAGCAGAACGACGCCCGGGTGGTCAAGTGCACGGAGGGCCTATTGCGCTACACGGTCGAGGTGGAGACCAACAAGACTGTCGGGGACTCGATCGTCCCCGGCACGGAGGAGCGTAAGTCGAATGCGTCGGCCACCGCCGTGATCGATTTCCGCTGCGATTTCAAGCTGCCCGCCGCGGAGGCGGATGAGAAGGTGCTGCCGCGGCTCTCCTGCAAGGGCGTCAACTGGGATCTCAAGCCAGACGGTCCCCTCGAAGCCCTGCCGAAACCCGAGGACCTCTTCGACGTCCATCTGGCCGACTGACAGCGAACGACAAGTTGAAGGAAGCAGAGTGATGAACACTCGGTTCACTACGAAGGCCCGCAGGGGGGTGGTCGCGTTGACCGTTGCGGCCGGACTGGCTCTCGGCGCGGCCGGCTGCGGCGGTGGTGGCGACGATGACAAGAAGGCGTCCCCATCGGCGTCTACCCCCACAGCCGGTGGATCGAAGCCCAGCGCCCAGGAGGGGCAGACGAGCCAACCTTTGGCGGAGGTCAAGGGGCCGAGTGGTCTGCTCCTTCAGATCACCTCTGCTGAGCGGGACTCCGGCGGGTTCGTCACCGTGAACGGAAATCTCAAGAACGACGGCTCCGAGATCGTTACCATCCCGGCAGAGCTGAGTGGTAATGAGACCGAGATCATCAACAACGGCAGGTCCTTCGGTGGCGCGACCCTCGTCGACTCGCGGGGCAAGAAGCGTTACTACGTGCTGCGCGACACGGACGGGCGTCCGCTGACGACCACTGGCTTTTCGGCACTCAAGGCCGGGGAGTCGATGGCCGTGTTTCTGCAGTTCCCGGCTCCGCCCGCAAGCACGACGGAGGTCACGTTCCAACTGCCCCTGTTCCCCAGTTCTCATATCAAGATCTCTGGGTGAGGCAGGCTGTGACGATTACTGAGATGTCGGGCCGCCTGACAGTACAGCGTCTCTCCCTGGTCATCGCTACTACTGCCTTCGTCGTTGTCACGAATTTTCACAGCGGCGTGAACGCTTACGCCGACGAAAGTCCCAGCGTTCCACCCGGGACCGAGCCCTCGGCTGCCGCCCCGGTCAAGGTCGATGCCAACGACCCCGACCTGAAGATCCCCGAAGGCGCCACCCTCGCCACCCCCAAAGTCCTCGACATCAAACAGGTCGTCGAAGACGAGAGCGGTGACGAGCGGCGTGAGGACACCAACGCCGACGTCAAGTTCGCCCTGCAGGCCGAGGTCCTCTTCGGCAAGGACAGTGCCAAGCTCAGCGCCCAGGCGAAGGCCCGTATCTCCGCGATCGCCGAGGAGATCAAGACCCAGAACGCGACGAAGATCCGCGTGTTCGGCTTCACGGACAACCTCGGTTCCTCCGCCCACGGCGACGTCCTGTCCCGCAAGCGCGCCGACGCCGTCCAGAACGTCCTGGATCAGGAACTGACCGACTCCGGCGTCACGTACGAGGTCCGCGGCTACGGCGAGCAGTACCCGATCGCCGACAACTCCACGGAATCCGGCCGCAAGAAGAACCGCCGGGTCGAGGTCTCCTTCCCCCGCTCGGAGAGCTGACGGCGGCAGCACGCGGACCGACGGAGACGAGGAGGCCCCGTGGGCGAATGGCGTCTCCACCGCACGCTGCCGAGCCTGGCCACCGAGGCCGGGCTCGGCAGCGTGCGGCGCGTGCACCACGAACGCCGCCCCTGGCCCGTCCTGCTGACCGGCAAGCTCGTGCTCGACGCCGTGACGATCCCGCTCCTCATCCGGGCCCTCACCGCACTGGACGTCACCCCGAGCGCCCGCCCCTTCGCGGTGTTCGGCTGGCTGCTGGCCTCCTGGGCCGCCCTGGCCCACTGGGTCCTGTTCCGTGACGGCAGACGCAGCGTCGCGGTGTGCGACGGCGGCCTGCTGATCCACACGGACGGCATGGGCCGCAGCAGGCCGGTCGTCATCCCCTGGGACGCGGTGACCACCCCCGAAGGGACCGGCCCGCTGCCCCCACGTCTTCACTGGCGTCTCCACTGGCTCGACAACGGCACACAGCGGCACATCACCCTCCACACCCTCACCGCCCGGGACGCCCTGATCGAGTCCGTCGAGTCCCGCAGGCCCTCGGCAGCACCGCCCCACCCGCGCCTCCTCGCCGGCACGGCGTTCACGGCCGTCGCCGTCATCCAGCTCTGGGCGCTGACGCTGTCACCCCTCGCCGGCATCGTCCTGGCCCACCGCGCCTACGACCTCCGGGACTTCGCGAGCCTGTGCACGCATCCCGGCGCCTCGTTCCCCGAGTCGGCACCGCGCACCACGACCGGCCCGCACCCCACGGTCCTCTTCGACGAGGAGCACGGCACCGACCCGGTCGTCACGTCCACAGGCGGCGACGGCGGAAGAACGACGGCCGCACCGGACCCCGACGCCGTCCAGCTCGTGGCGTGCAGCAGGCTGGTCCGACGCCAGGTCGACCTGGTCTGCACGTACGACGGGGGAGAGTCGCAACTGACGTTCCACCGCGCCCGCTACCGCATCGACGTCCACGAAGCACGCACCGGCCGCAGGATCGCCGGCCACACCGTGGACGCCGACGACAGCGACTCCTGCCCGTACTGGCTCGCGGTCGGCCGAGGACGCGGCCGCGAGGAGCGTGTCGCCGCTCCGGCCGAGGAGGAGTACCAGCACCTCGCCGACAGCATCGCCGCCGACGGCGCAAAGCCCTCGTAGCCGCAGTCGGCGCGAGCACCGTCGGTCCGTACCGCTCGGCGCCCGCCCGGACCCGTCCCCTCCGCGCAACCCGGGCCCGCCCCGAGCGGCCAAGGCCCTGGTTTGGGCCCCGTTTTGGGGCCACGGACCCATCCCGTCCCGCGTGTCCCTCCCTACCCTCGGCCGTGTCGTGGACCGAGGGCGGAGGTGGGGGGCATGGCCTCGATCGGGGGAGTGCCGGGGGCGGCCGGGCCCGGCCGGCCGACGGCGTACGGAGAGCGAAGGCCCCTGCCCGGCTCGCTCGCCACCGCGCTGGTCCTGGTCCACGCCCTCTTCGCGATCACCGTCCTCGGCGGACTCGGCGTCCTGCTCACCGCGTCCTCGTACGACGCCGTCGACGGCGGTGTCCTCGCCCTCACCGCCTACGCCGCCGCCCCGGGCATCCTCGGCTGGTGGCTGGCCCGGCGCACCTGGCGGGGCGGCACCAGGGTCCTGGCCGGGCTCATCGCCGTACAGGCATGGCTGATCACCGGCTCGACGGCCAACATCCTCGACGGATCGCCCCGCGGCTTCACCCAGCTCTTCCTGCCCCTCCTCATCGTCTACTTCCTCACCCGTGAGGACAGCCGCGCCTGGTACCGCCTCCCCGCCCCGGACCGTGCCGAACGCCGCCCCTTCTCCCTGCCCCGGATGATCCGCTGGCGGCGCGACGAGGGCCAGACGGCGGTGGAGTACGCGGGGCTGATCGCGATCGTCGTGGCGATCATCGCCGCCCTGCTGGTCAGTGGTCTGGGCACGCAGATCCAGAGTGGTCTCCAGGGGGCGGTCTGCAAGGTCACCGGCACGGCCTGCCCGTCCCCGGCCGCCGACGGCGACACGGACGTCACCGCCACCCGCCCGGACCCGGCGGACGGCCCGGGAACCAGGCCCGAGGGCGGTGCGGGCGAACGGCCCGCGGACAACGGCGGCCAAGCCGAAGGGGCCGAGGAGGCCGACGAGAACACCGGCGGCCAGGACGACACCGGCGACAAGCAAGAGAGCCAGGACGACAACGGCCAGGATGACGACGGCCAGAACAACGACGGCCAGAACAACGACGGCCAGGACGATGACGGCCAGGATGACAACGGCCAGGACGACGACGGCTGCTTCTCCGGCGTGGGCGCCTTCTTCGGCTGCACCGGCGACCAGCTGAAGCAGGTCGGCGAAGGCCTCGTCGTCGACGGCATCGGCGGCGACATCAAGGGCGTCTGGGACACCGTCACCCACCCCCTCGACACCCTGGACGGCCTGAAGGACTACGGCGGTGCCATCGCCGACCAGTGGTCGCAGGACGCCAAGGACGCGGGCGACAAGTGGGCCGAGGGCGACTACTGGGACGCGCTCACCGACTGGGGCGGCGCCACGGTGAACTCCGGCGGCAAGGTCCTCGACGACATGTTCATCGGCCAGGACGTCCGCGACCAGTGGAACCAGGGCAACGAGACCCGTGCCGTCACCACGGTCGTGTGGAATGTCGGTTCCCTCTTCATCCCCGGCTACGGCGAGGCCAAGCTCGCCGGAAAGCTCGGCAAGCTGGGCAAGCTGGGCGACCTGGGCAGGCTCACCGAGAAGGCGGCCGACGCGGCGCAGGACGCGGGCAAGGCCGCAAGGGCGGGCGACGTCAAGGGCGCAGAGAAGGCCGCGAAGGAGGCCGACGAGGCCGCGGACGAGGCCGAGCGGAAGGCCCGCGAATCCGGCTGCGCCATCGCCGCCCCGCCCCGCAGGACGCCCTACGGCGGAGCCGGGCACCCACCGGCCCCCCTCACCGGCTCCTCCGGCACCGGCACCACCGTCCTGGCGGCCGGCCGCTCCGCCGCACCGGTCGTCGCGCGAGCCGGGGACGGCTGTGACGAGGAGGCCAAGCAGCAGGCCCAGGAAGCCCGTAAGAAGGCCGACGAGGCGGAGCGGCAGACGCTCGAAGCCCGGGCCGAGGCCGCGAAGGCCGCGCTGCGGGAGCAGGGTTCCTCCGTCCCGGACGACCAGATCGACGGGCTCGTCGACCGGGCCAAGGACGACCCGGATCCGGCCAAGGCCGAGATCAGCACGCAGGACGCGGCCGCCGCGCTCGACGAGATCACCGATCTGGCCCGTCGCGGCAACGTCAACCCGGACGCCGCCGCGGCTCTGCAGGGCAAGGTCGTGAACGCCCCGGACGCCAACAAGCTGGCGGAAGCACGCGCGGAGGTGAACGCGGTGCGCCGCGCCGCCGACGACGCGGCCCCGGGCACCCGGGTGGACGCCGGCGTCGGCGGCAAGATGAACCGGCAGGAGGCCGACCTGGGCAACGGGGAGAAGGTGAACCTCGACGAGATCCCCGACGCCGACGTCGTCTACAAGGACCGGAACGGCACCGTCCACGTCAAGGAGGTCAAGAACGCCGGCTCCGCCACGCGCAAGGCCGACTTCGCCAACCAGGTCGAACGGCTGAAGAAGTGGGCCGCCAAGGAGCCCGGCCGCAAGGCCACCGTGGAGATCGAGACGACGGACCGCTGGACGTCGATCTTCAGCGAGTTCAAGCCCGCCCGGAACGGCAAACCGGCGAAGGACACCAGGACGGCGGCCGGAGAGATGGCCAAGAACGACGTCGACGTGCGGGTGGCCGGCCAGAACCTGTCCGCGGACCAGCTCGGCAGGATGCAACGCGCCATCGACGAGCGGACCGCCGACGGAACGATGGACTGGTCCAGGATGAAGGACCCGGAGAGCGCCAAGGCGTATCTGGGGATCAGCTGAACGGACGACGGAGGCACGACTGTGGCGGGACGACGGTGATGGGCGAGCCGGGAAGCGAGGAGACCTGGGACCCGCGGGTCGCGCGGTGGCACGACCCGGAGGGTGACTACGTCCTGCCCCGGGCGCTGCGGACCCTGCCGCAGCCCTGGGACGCGGGCGACTGGAGCCGGATCACGGAACTGCCCCGCACCGGCGAGCACTTGGCGGAGGCCCGGCGGGTGGTGACCGTCCTCCTGGAGGACCCGGCGCTGTCGCCGCACGTCCCGCAGCCGCCGCCGCCCGGCCTGCTGTGGCACGTCTGGGAGGAGTTCCACCGGGCGGTGGGGGAGAGCATGCCCCGCACGGGCGACGTGACCTGGTCCGGCGTGGACGAGCTGGTCCGCGCCTGGCAGGACCGCCCTCGGCTGTACCCGCTGCAACGGCACGTCGTACGGCACGTCGAAGCCGCGATGCTGGCCCTGATCCCGTCCCTGCGCGACGACATCGCCGACTCGGTGTTCCGCTGGCTGGCCCTCGACCCCGACCCGGCCCGTTTCGCGGAGTGGGCGGTGGAGCTTGCCGAGCGCTGCGTGACGGAGGACATCGGCGCCGACTCCGCGCTCGAACTCCTGGGCGCGATGCGCACCCCGCAGGCCAGGGCGGCCCTGCGGCGCCTCTCGGCACAACCGGACGGCCCGGCGACCTGGCAGAACGCGGAAGCGGCCCGGAGCATCCTCTTCGACCTGGACAGCGAGGCGCCAGGCTCCTGAGCACAAGGCGGAGCCTCCGGGAAGCCACCCCGTCGAGCCCGAGGCGAGCCCTGGCCGACCTGCCGCCCGGCGACCTCGCACTGGCTGCCCGCGCCTCGGCCCGCCGCCCGGCCCGCAACACCCCCGGCCCGGCGCCGGGCCCGGGATCCCTACCCTGCGGCAGGCGCCGAGACGACGACCTCCACCCGCGTGCCCTCCCGCACACCCCACTCCCTCATCACCCCGGCGGCGGCCTCCACCACGTGCCGCGCCCGCAGCCGCGGCAGCCCCAGCCGTCCGGGCCGCATGGTGCGCACGGCGATGACCCGCAACCGCCGGTCCAGATAGGCCACGTCGATCGGCACGCGCATCCGGAAGGTGTGCACGCTGTTGGCGGGGGAGAGCAGGATGGCCCCGTCGACGGAGTCCCGCCCCAGCAGCCCTCTGGTCCGGGCGCGGTAGGAAACGGCGATCTCCAACGGCACACGGACATCCCCGTCCGTGCCCCGCACGACCAACTCCCCGCGTCCGTCGCGCCAGTTCCGTCCCATCCGGGCCCCCTCCACCACCGATGACATGCCGCCGTGGTCCATCCGACAGAACGGGATCCGTGTGCTCCTGAAAACGGATTGCCGTGTTATGCAACCGTTACGGCTCCGGTCGGTCCGCCCCTCACCGATTCCTCCCCAAACACCCCGCCCGTTCACAAGGTCCACGCTGGTGTGGCCTCACACCGCTGGATAGCTTTGGTTCGCTCAAGAGAAGTCTCGCCTCTGACCGGGAGCCGACCGTGAACCGCCGCCCCACCCTCCTCGCAGCGCTCAGTCTGACCGCCGCTGCGGCCCTGACGCTGTCCGCGTGCGGGAGCGATGGCAGCTCCGAGACCAAGGACAACGACAAGATCGCGGGAGCCGACACGGGCGACAAGACCTCGGCCTCCCCGGCCGCATCCGCGCAGGCCTCAGCCGGAAGGCCCGAGATCGACCTGCCGTCCGACCTCTCGTACACCTTCGACTGGCCCAAGACCGGCGACAAGGACAAGGACGCGATCCTGTCCGACGGCGAGCAGTCGATCAAGGCCGTCGACCTGGCCATCGTCAACCAGAACGCACTCGACAAGCCGTACCTGTACTACTACGAGGGCGAAGCGGCGGCCTCCACGCAGAAGTTCATCCAGAACTACGTCGACCACAAGGCCGCGATCACCGGCTCCTACCGCTTCTACGCCCCGGACGTGGCGGTCGGCAAGGACGGCACGGCGTCCTTCAGCTACTGCGAGGACCAGGGCAGGGCCTACGTGAAGTACCTCAAGAACGACGAGGTCAAGAAGACCGAGGTCACCGCCAAGAGCTACGTCGCCTACCACACGTCGCTCAAGAGGAACGACAAGGGCGTCTGGGTGGTCCAGAAGATGGTCTCGCAGAGTGGGAGCCCCAAGTGCCAGCCGTGAGCCGCCCGTTGACGAGACTCTTCATGGCGGCCATGGCCACGGTGTGCTGCTCGCTCCTCACCGCCACCGGGACGGCGCACGCCGACGACACCCTGGGCGGCGCCACCCAGGGCACCAACCAGGAGGCCGGTGCCGGCAAGGACGGCACCGTCTCCGTGACCGTCGGCGGCGTCGTCTTCGACCGTTCGAAGAACGGCAGCGGCAACTCCGCGGGCGCGCTCACGTCCGCCACCTCCTGGACGCCACCGCCGTGCTGGTACGCGCCCAAGTACACGCCGGAGCAGCTCCAGAAGGAGCTGGAGCCCATCTGGGACGCCGGTTCGACCGGCTACGAGTGGGACGCCGAGCAGCGCGACCGGTACGTCAACGGCCACCCCTACAAGGACTTCAACAAGGAGAAGTCCGGCAAGGGCTACTTCTGGGACTCGTTCGTCGACGAGGACTTCCCGCCCGGCTGGGACTCCTGCGACGAGCAGCCCTTCTGGGTCGACCAGGGCGCCCCGCCGCCCGCCGGCATCGAGAACGCCGTCACGCCCGAGATCCTCGCTGAACTGGCCTACGCCGAGATCCGCGTCCCCAGCACGAAGGTGACCCTGGCCCCCGCCGCCGCGACCAAGGTCAACCTGCCGACCTGGGCCTGGCTGGACGCCGCCGACTTCAAGCCGGTCTCCGTCACGGCGTCCGTACCGGTGATCGGCCTCACCGCGACCGCGACCGCGGAACCGGTGGCGCTCAGGCTGCGGCCCGGCACCGAGGACGCCATCACCTACCCGGCCTCCGGCGTCTGCGCGATCGACGACGGCCGCATCGGCGAGCCCTACGCCAGGGGGAAGGCGCACCGTACCCCGCCCTGCGGCGTGCGCTACCTGCGCTCCTCGGGCGACGGCACGTACCCCCTGCAGGCGACCGTCACCTGGAAGATCACTTGGACCGGCTCGGGCGGTGCGGGCGGTGACCTCCCCGACGGCACGTTCGGCGCCACGCAGGACGTCGTCGTCCAGGAGATCCAGGCCGTCAACCGCTGAGCCCGGCTGTTGGGTGCACGCCGGCCGGGGTAGGAAGGCCTCCATGACCACACTAGGCGCTGTCTTCCGTCCCCAACTCCCCCCGGAGCGATTGCGGTCGGTCTGCGAGGCGGCGGACGCCGCGGGGCTGGAGCAGCTCTGGCTCTGGGAGGACTGCTTCATGGAGGGCGGTCTGTCCACCGCCGCAGCCGCCCTCGCCTGGACCGAGCGGCTGCGGGTCGGGGTCGGGCTGCTGCCCGTGCCCTTGCGGAACGTCGCCGTCACCGCCATGGAGGTCGCCTCGCTGCACCGCATGTTCCCGGGGCGGGCCCTCGTCGGTGTCGGGCACGGCGTGCAGGACTGGATGGGGCAGGTCGGGGCCCGGGCCGAGTCGCCGGTCACCCTGCTGCGGGAGTATCTCGTCGCGCTGCGGGCCCTGCTGCGCGGCGAGCGGATCACCACCGACGGGCGGTACGTCAGGCTCCACGACGTCGCCCTCGACTGGCCCCCGCAGCAGCCCGAGGCCGGGGTGCTCGCCGGGGTCACCGGTCCGCGTTCGCTGCGGCTCAGCGGCGAGGCCGCCGACGGCACCATCCTCACCGCCGACACCAACCCCGAGGGCGTGCGCAGGGCGCGGCAGCTCGTGGAGGAGGGCCGCGAGGCCGCCGGCCGGCACGGGAGCGGGTCGCACCGGACGGTGGTCTACCTCCTCACCGCCACCGGGCCCGACGCGGACGCGCGGCTGCGCGCCGAACTGGCCGCCGAGGGCTGGGAGTCCGTCCCGGACCTGGGGGTCGCCGGGGACGCCGGTGCCGTGGCCGAGGCAGTCGGGCGACTGGCCGAGGCCGGGGCCGACACGGTGGTCCTGCAGCCGACCGGGGACGAGCCCGACCCCGAGGGCTTCGTACGGTTCGTGGCCGAGGAAGTACGTCCCCTGGTCGAGTGAGCGACGCGGAGCCCCGCACCCACAGCGCGCACGCGGCCCCACCACCCACCCCCGCGCACCGGCACCCGGCGGACCGGAACGGTCTCAGTGGCAGTGGCCGTGTCGTCCCAAGGTCTCCACCGGAGTCGCTCCCGGTCGCGTCCACTGCGGTACCGGGCGGCTGGCCGGACCCCACGTGGCGTTCCCGTCCGCGTCCGAGCGCCACGACCAGCACGCCTCGCGTCCCTCCGGCCACCCCACGGGGTGGTCCTCCCACGCCTCGCCCCGGCCGTGGGGCGTCATGTCGAGCAGGCCGAGGGAGCCGTTGACCCGCTCGTTGCCCCGGCCGGTCGTGGAGTACGTCAGGAACACGCGGTCGCCGTCGCGCAGGAAGCAGGCGAGGTAGCCCATCTCGCCGCCGATCGGGGCGGGCACGCCGCGCACCGAGTACCAGGGCTGGGTGTACCCCATGAACGCGGTGTAGGACGCCACCTCGTCCCAGGAGCCCGTGGTCAGGATCGCGAACGAGACGCCGCGGGCGTGGAGATAGACGGCGTCCTTCAGATGCCAGGCGGTGGTGGTGCAGCCCTCGCACTGCCCCTGGTGCGGCGCGCCGTCGTACCACATGTGCTGGTAGACCACGAGTTCGTCGCGGCCCTCGAACAGGTCCAGGAACGGGACGGGGCCGTCCGGTCCGACGACCTCGACCGTCCCGTCGACCTCCACCATCGGCAGCCGGCGCCGCGCCGCGGCGATCCCGTCGCCCTCCCGGGTGTGGGCCTTCTCCCGGACCAGCAGCGCGTCGCGGGCACTCCGCCAGGTGGCCAGGTCGACCACGGGCGGGCGCCCGGGCAGCGTGGTGGTCGGGTCGTCCGGCGTGGGCGTCATGGTGTCCTCCGGGGGTTCGGGCGTCTACGGGGCAGACTCCCGGCCCGCCCGGAACTCATCGCCGTACGCCGCCGGGAAACCGTGGGCCTTCGCCTTCGGGCGGGCCCGATTGTCAGTGGCGCCTGCCACACTCCGGGCATGAGCGATGACGACCTGGACGTACGCCTGCGTGACGTCGTGGAAGCCGACCTGGAGTCCTTCCTCGCCTACGAGCACGACCCGGAAGCCGTCCGGCGTTCGAGATTCACCCCCCGCCCCCGCGAGGCGTTCCTGCGGCACTGGAAGACGAACGTCCTCGGCGACCCCGCCAACCTCGTGCGGACGGTGACCGTGGACGGCGGTGACGTCGCGGGCAACATCGTGGCCTGGTGGGACGGGGACCGCCGCTTCCTCGGCTACTGGCTGGGCCGCCCGTACTGGGGAAGCGGCATCGGCGGCAGGGCCCTGCGCCTCTTCCTGGAGCAGGAGCCGAACCGGCCGCTGTACGCCGACCCCCACGCGGGGAACACCGGTTCCGTACGGCTGCTGGAGAAGGCCGGCTTCCAGCGGACCGGCACCGTCCGGCAGGGGGACGACGAGCACATCCTGCTCGTCCTCCGGTGACGCCCCCGGCGAGGGTCCCCGACCTGTCCGCCTGACCACGCGGCCGACCGCGCGAAAATGCCGCGCGGCCCGGCCCCCGCCCTGGCACCATCCCGCCATGGCCGCCGACCACCGCACCGACCACCGCACCGACCACGCCACCCACCAACGCCCCGACCGGCACACCGACCACCCCGCCCGCACCACGCCCCCCACCTTCGAGGCCCTCCTCGCCGAGGGCGCCTCCGTGCCCACGGAGGGCTGGGACTTCTCCTGGTTCGAGGGGCGCGCCACCGAGGCGCGGCCCTCCTGGGGGTACGCCGTGTCGATGGCCGGGCGGCTGAGCCGGGCGCATGCCGCGCTCGACGTGCAGACCGGGGGCGGGGAAGTGCTCGACTTCGCCCTGGCCAGGGCCGGCCGGCGCCCTCCGCTCACCGTCGCCACCGAGGGCTGGCCGCCCAACGTCGCCAAGGCCACCGCCCTGCTGGCACCGCGGGGCGTCGCCGTCGTGGCCGCCGCCGAGGACGCGCCCCTGCCCTTCGCCGACGGGGCCTTCGACCTGGTCGTGAGCCGTCACCCCGTCCGCCCGCACTGGACGGAGATCGCCCGCGTGCTGCGGCCGGGCGGGACGTACTTCGCCCAGCACGTCGGCCCGGCCAGCGTCTTCGAACTCGTCGAGTACTTCCTGGGCCCCCAGCCGGACGAGGCGCGCAGCACCCGTGACCCCGAGCGCGAACGGGACGACGCCGAGGCCGCCGGGCTGGACGTCGTCGACCTGCGGGCGGAGCGGCTGCGGATGGAGTTCCACGACATCGGCGCGGTCGTGCACTTCCTGCGCAAGGTGGTGTGGATGGTCCCGGGCTTCACGGTCGAGGCGTACGAGCCGCGGCTGCGGGCCCTGCACGAGCGGATCCGTGCCGAGGGGCCGTTCGTCGCGCACAGCACCCGCCACCTCGTCGAGGCCCGCAAGCCCGGCGCCCCCACCCGCCCCGCCGACCGTCCCTCCTGAGCGCGCCCGGCCCCACGCCCCACGTGGCCGCTTCCCCGTGCGGTCCCCCAGGGACGGGTGCCGCCTCCCGCTCACGCCCGCTCACGCGTGCGGCCCCACCTCCACCTTCCCCAGCCCCCACTCCGCCGTCGCCTCCAGCACCTCGCCCACCCGCTCCGCCTGCTCGCCCAGTTCCCGCCGCTGCCGTGCCGTCAGCCGGACGAGCGGCTCCACCGTGATCGTCGTACGACGGCCCCGGCGGCGCTGGTGCCACACCCCGCCCACCACCCCGTCGACCAGCAGCACGGGATGGTTGCCGGCCTGGCCGCCGGCGAGGGCGCGCCGGTACGCCTCCCCGGGGAACAACCGCTCCCGGGGCTGCCCGGCGACGACGTACGCGTCGAAGTACGGCAACAGCCGCACGCCCCGCGCCGGGCCCTCCGGGAACGCGGTGTCACCCGCCGCCACCCAGGCCGGTGTCCCCTCGAAGTCGACCTCCTCGACGGCGCCGGCCGCCGCCATCTCCCGGAACAGGTTCGCGGCCCAGCCGGCCGGTGCCGCCAGCCACCGCGCGAAGTGCGCCGGGGTCGCCGGTCCGTAGGCGTGCAGGTAGCGGCCGACGAAGGTGAACAGCCCGTCCCGCGCCTCCCGGGCCTCCGCCCCGGGGCCCGCCCCTTCCCCCGCCGGACGCGTGTAGGTCGCCTTGCGTCCCCGGTTCGGGCCGAAGCACAACGCCCCGGCCCAGCCCGCCCGGTGCATCACCTGCCGCCAGCGCGGCCACAGCTCCTGGAACGCCGGCATCACCCGGTCACCCGCCCACGGACCCGTACGGGCGACGATCTCCTCGGTGAGTTCGTCGAGGGTCAGGCACCTGCCGTCGAGCGCGTCGCCGATCGCGGCCACCACCTGCCCGGCCTGCTCGTCGGTGAGCCGCACGTCGGGCCGGAAGGGGCTCGGGCCGGTGGGGACCGCGGTCAAGGCCGCCGACCAGAGGGGGAGTTCGTGCGCCGGGAGCAGATGGACCGTGCCGCGCGGACCGTACGTCTTGACCAGGGACCGCTCCTCCCAGAGCGCGGACCGCACGTCCGCCCGCGTCACCCCGCCCGCCGCGCGCATCCCGATCGACACCTCGGCGGCGGAGAGCACCTGCGCGTGCGCCCCTCTCATCGCCGCGACGATGCCGGCGAGCGCGCCGCCACCCCCGTCGCCGACCGTGTCGCCACCCCCGTCGCCGGTCCTGCGGGCACCCCCGCCGGCACCCCCGCCGGCGGCCGCCGTGCCGGCTGCCGGCGGTCCGGCCGGAAACTGACGCTCCGCGCGCCGCGCGCTCGCCGCGTCCCAGGTGATCTTCGCCAGGCTCGTCATGGGCCGACCGTAGGAGGGAAGGAGGACAGGTTCCGTCCTCTTCGTCCGCTGTGCCGTGTCACTCGTGTCGCACACTCCTCGTGCGCATCTTCCGCCGAGGGTTTTCACATCGTTATCCGCCCGGCTCGCTTTCGGGACACCCCATCGCGTAAGTTCGGACCAAGGTAATTCGCGTGAGCAAAGCTGCGCGGGCGGTACCGCGCAGTGGAGGGGGCTGCGCGGTGCCAGGGCCTCCTCGCGAGGGGGTGGGCGGACGACTTGGGCGGTCAAGCGGGCGTTCGCCGGCGGGTTCACCCGTCAGGGGGACGGCCGGACAAGTCCGCCGAGCGGGCCCCAAGGTGCGGCAAATCCTCCGGATCCTGCCCCAGAGCGCCTGATTCCCCTGCGTACAGGCGGTGTTTCGGCCAGGCGCGAGGTGTGAACGAAGGATTCCGCGGTCATCGCGGCGTCGCCGGGCGGCTCCGGAGAGTAGTTGTGGCACGCCGATGCACGCAGCATCACTTACAAAGGGTTATGGTGGAAACCCCCCCTCGGGCCGGTCCGTCTCCCCCCCACGGACCGGCCCGTTTTCTTTCGCCTCGCGAGGCGGCTCGAACCAGCGGCCGGAACCTTACGTTCCGCACCTGTTGGCGGCCCGAGGCGGCAGCGGGGGTAGGCTTCGCCTCCGGGGACTGCCACACGGGCGGGGACCGCCCGCGGCCACGACCGGGCCGTACGCCGCGGCCCGTCCGATCCGTACGGAGGGGCGACAATCACGTGAACCTGCGCGACAAGCTGCGTGGCCTGCTGGTCAGGCTGTACGCACGCCGGGTGGAAGGCCACCTGGACCACGCTCAGGTGCCCAAGCACATCGGCGTCATCATGGACGGCAACCGGCGCTGGGCGAAGGCCGCCGGATCCAGCACCGTCCACGGGCACCGGGCCGGAGCCGAGAAGATCGAGGAGTTCCTCGGCTGGTGCACCGAGACCGACGTCGAGGTCGTCACCCTCTGGCTGCTGTCCACGGACAACTTCGACCGTCCGCGCGACGAGCTGGTTCCCCTGCTCGGCATCATCGAGGACGTCGTGCGCACGCTGGCCGCCGACGGCCGCTGGCGCGTCCACCACGTGGGCACGCCCGACCTGCTGCCCGCCGGGATGCAGACGGTCCTCAAGGAGGCCGAGGAGGCCACCGCGCACATCGACGGGATACTGGTCAACGTCGCCATCGGCTACGGCGGCCGTCAGGAGATCGCCGACGCCGTGCGGTCGATGCTGCTCGAGGCGCAGGACAAGGGCACCTCGATGGAGGAGCTCGCCGAGGCCGTCGACATCGACATGATCGGGCGTCACCTCTACACGAGCGACCAGCCCGACCCCGACCTGGTGATCCGCACCAGCGGCGAGCAGCGGCTGTCCGGATTCATGCTCTGGCAGACCGCCCACTCGGAGTACTACTTCTGCGATGTGTTCTGGCCGGCCTTCCGCAAGGTGGACTTCCTGCGCGCCATGCGCGACTACGCCGCCCGCCACCGCCGCTACGGCGGCTGAGCTCACCTCGAGCACGCCTCGGGCCCACTTCCGGACGCACGCCGGGCATGACCCCGAGGCCCACCCACGGGCCCACCGGACGCAGGACGTCCCACGTCGGCACTCCCGCGCCGCAACCCTTCCCGGTACCCCCGGAACCTCATCGAAGACGCACGTCACGCGGAGTTCACCGGCCCGCCGTCATATGCCGTGGCATGGCGACGCTCGTTCGAGGGCATAACTCAGTCAGGTCGACGCCCGAACCACGGGTGTCGGATCTCAGCGGACGGCACGGGGCCGTCCGCCCGGGAGGCCCTTTGCACCAGCCCGATCGTGCGGTCACCGCACGGACGCAGGCGGAGGGCCGGTTCTCGGCCCGTGCAGGGCGGCCGACGACCGGTCCAGCTCCACTCCGTCGCTCCCCGACCTCTTCCGAGGGGGTACGTCCTTCCGTGGTGACCAGCACAAAGCGCCACAAGCCCGACCGGCGCACCTATGTCCTCGACACCAGCGTCCTGCTGGCCGACCCGAAAGCCCTGCACCGCTTCGACGAGCACGAGGTCGTGCTCCCCATCGTCGTGGTGACGGAACTGGAGGCCAAGCGGCACCATCCCGAACTCGGCTACTTCGCCCGGCAGGCCCTGCGCCTGCTCGACGACCTCCGGGTGCGGTTCGGCCGCCTCGACGCCCCCATCCCCACGGGGGACCTGGGCGGGACCGTCCGTGTCGAGCTCAACCACTCGGACCCCAGCGTGCTGCCCAGCGGCTACCGCCTGGGGGACAACGACTCCCGCATCCTCGCGGTCGCCCGCAACCTGCAGGCCGAGGGGTTCGACGTCACCGTCGTCTCCAAGGACCTCCCGCTCAGGATCAAGGCGTCCTCCGTCGGACTCCTCGCCGAGGAGTACCGCGCGGAACTCGCCATCACGGACTCCTCCGGCTGGACCGGAATGTCCGAACTGACCCTGCCCGGCGAGCAGGTGGACATCCTCTTCGAGGAGGGCCAGGTCCACGTCCCCGAGGCCGCCGACCTGCCGGTGCACACGGGTCTGATGATCCAGTCGGAGCGCGGCAAGGCGCTCGGGCGGGTCACACCCGAGGGCAGCATCCGGGTCGTGCGCGGGGACCGCGAGGCGTTCGGCATCAAGGGCCGCAGCGCCGAGCAGCGGATCGCGCTGGACCTGCTGCTCGATCCGGACGTCGGGATCGTGTCGATGGGCGGCCGGGCCGGCACCGGCAAGTCGGCGCTGGCGCTGTGCGCGGGCCTGGAGGCCGTGCTGGAGCGCCGTCAGCACCAGAAGGTGATGGTCTTCCGTCCGCTGTACGCGGTGGGCGGGCAGGAGCTCGGTTATCTGCCCGGTACCGAGGCGGAGAAGATGAGCCCCTGGGCGCAGGCGGTGTTCGACACGCTGTCGGCGGTCACCAGCCGGGAGGTCATCGAGGAGGTCACCGCGCGCGGGATGCTGGAGGTCCTGCCGCTGACGCACATCCGCGGGCGCTCGCTGCACGACGCGTTCGTCATCGTGGACGAGGCGCAGTCCCTGGAGAAGAACGTCCTCCTCACCGTCCTGTCCCGGATCGGGGCCAATTCACGGGTGGTGCTCACCCATGACGTGGCCCAGCGGGACAACCTGAGGGTCGGCCGCTACGACGGTGTCGTCGCCGTCGTGGAGAAGCTGAAGGGGCATCCGCTCTTCGCGCACGTGACCCTGACCCGGTCCGAGAGGTCCCAGATCGCCGCCCTTGTGACCGAAATGCTCGAAGACGGGCAGATGTGACCGCCCCGATGCAATAAGGAGCCATTGCGCAGAAGTTGGCGCCGTCCGGAAAGGCGAAGAGCCTAGCCGGGCGGCGCCTTCGCGTGTGGACTTTCCTGTGAATTTCCCGCGCCGAACGGGATGTGAGCTTTCACACGCAACTCGGAATTGCCTTGCCCCGTCGGGTTGCGGCAGAGTCTCACTCCTGTCAGGCCCCGCATACGACACAGCTGTACCCCCAGCGGTACGGCACCCCGTAGAGCACACGCCAACTCCATAGCGATGTCGTATGCCGCCCGAGCACCACGCGGCACTCCCCTCGGGGGAGTTGCCCACCGGGCCCGCGCCTCCCGTGACCCCGTAGTTGGGGAGGCCAGTGCCAGGGGCACGATTGCGTCCGCGAGGGTCACCGAAGCGGGCGATGCTGGAAGGAAACCGTGTGAGCCGGATCTCGGTCCGGGGATTCGCAGTGGCCTCGGCCACGGCGGTCACCGCTGTCGGAAGCGTCGTCGGCGTTGCCTCGGGCAGCACCGCGCAGAACAACGACGCGGAAGCGACGGCAAGCGGCGCCACGCTGCTCGCGGACATCCCCGCGGGCCAGCAGGCCCAGGTGCAGACCGCGTCCCTGACGCAGCAGGCCGACGCGCAGGCCATCGCAGCGGACGCGAGCGCGAAGAAGGACGCCGAGGAGGCCGCCCGCAAGGCCGCCGCCGAGACGGCCATCGCCAAGAAGAAGGCCGCCGAGGAGGCAGCCGAGAAGGCCGCCAAGGAGGCCAAGGAGCGCGCGGAGGCCAAGGAGGCCGCCAGCCGCTCCAAGGACATCTCCGACTTCCCCGTCGCGTCCTCCTACAGCATCGCCCAGATCCAGGCGATGGCACGGCAGATGGTGCCGGCGGGCCAGTTCCAGTGCTTCAGCAACATCGTGGACCACGAGTCCGACTGGAACTACAAGGCGGTCAACCCCTCCTCGGGCGCCTACGGCCTCTTCCAGGCGCTGCCCGGTTCCAAGATGTCGTCCGTCGGCGCCGACTGGCGGACCAACCCGGCCACGCAGATCAAGTGGGGCCTGAACTACATGAACGACCGCTACGGCAGCCCGTGTGACGCCTGGTCGTTCTGGCAGGCCAACCACTGGTACTGAGCCGACCGGCCCACGGCCGATCCTCTCCTTCGCACGAGCCCCGCACCGTCGTACGGTGCGGGGCTCGCGCCCTGTACGGTCGGACGCGGACGGCTCCCGGAGGAGTGGTGCGCAGAGACGGGGGAAGAGGACGGATCATGTCGCGAGTGCCAGGGTGGCTCGGCCGGCTCGGTGCCGGACTGACCGAGGTGAGCGAGCGGTACAACGAACGCCGCGCCGCGGCCGAACGGGAGCGGGACGACCCCGACTCCGTGCCACGGCCCGACGAACTCGTGCCGCCGCCCCCGGACTACGCCCCCGACGTCCCGCCCCGGCCCGACCCCGCGCTCGCTGTGCCGTGGGGAGTACGGGTCGCGGCGGAGGCCGGCTGGCGGCTGCTCGTCCTCGCGGGCACGCTGTGGGTGCTGATGCGGGTCATCAGCGCCGTCCAGCTCGTGGTGCTCTCGTTCGTCATCGCGCTGCTCATCACGGCCATGCTGCAGCCGACGGTGGCGCGGCTGCGGCGCCACGGCGTGCCGCGCGGCCCCGCCACCGCCCTGACGGCGATCCTCGGGTTCGTCGTCATGGGCCTCATCGGCTGGTTCGTGACCTGGCAGGTCATGGAGAACATCGACGACCTCTCCAGCCAGATCCAGGACGGCATCGACGAGTTGCGGAACTGGCTGCTGAACAGCCCCTTCCACGTCACCGACAAGCAGATCAACGAGATCGCCAAGAACCTGCGCGAGGCGGTCGGGGCCAACACCGACCAGATCACCTCCGCCGGCCTGGAAGGCGTCACGGTCGTCGTCGAGGCGCTGACCGGCATTCTGCTCGCCGTGTTCTGCACGCTGTTCCTGCTCTACGACGGCAAGCGGATCTGGGAGTGGACGCTGAAGCTGGTGCCCGCGGCGGCCCGGCCGGGCGTGGCCGGGGCGGGTCCCGCGGCCTGGCGGACGCTGACGGCGTACGTGCGGGGCACGGTGATCGTCGCGCTGATCGACGCGATCTTCATCGGGCTCGGGATCTACTTCCTCGACGTGCCGATGGCCGTGCCGCTGGCGGTGTTCATCTTCCTGTTCGCGTTCATCCCGCTGGTGGGCGCGGTGGTGTCCGGGGCGCTGGCGGTGGTCGTCGCGCTCGTCACCCAAGGGGTGTTCACGGCCGTCATGACGCTGGTGGTGGTGCTGGCGGTGCAGCAGATCGAGGGGCACATCCTGCAGCCGTTCATCCTCGGCCGGGCGGTGCGAGTGCATCCGCTGGCGGTGGTACTGGCGGTGGCGTGCGGCGGAATGGTGGCCGGGATCGGCGGTGCGGTGGTCGCCGTGCCGCTGGTGGCCGTGACGAACACCGTCGCCGGGTATCTGCGGGCCTACTCGCGCAAGGCGGCGGTGCGGCACGCCGTGCCGCCGCGCGGGGCGACGGCGGTGAGCGCCGAGCCGGCCCCCGAGGCGCCGCGGGAGTAGCGCGCACGACGAACAGAACAGGGCCCCGTCCACCGGTGGGTGGACGGGGCCCTGCCACGACGGGCGTGCGGCCGGGGGTTACTCGGCCAGGACCGCCTCGGCGTCGAGCGTCACGCCGACCGCCTGGATCACGGACGCGATCTTGAACGCCTCCTGCACGACCTCGCGGTCGATGCCGGCCTTGCGCAGGACCTGCTCGTGGGAGTCCAGGCACATGCCGCAGCCGTTGATGGCCGAGACGGCGAAGGACCACAGCTCGAAGTCGACCTTGTCGACTCCCGGGTTGCCGATGACGTTCATCCGCAGGCCCGCGCGCAGGCTGCCGTACTCGTGGTCCGACAGCAGGTGGCGGGTGCGGTAGAAGACGTTGTTCATCGCCATCACCGCGGCGGCGGCCTTGGCCGCCGTGTAGGCCTCCGGCGACAGGTTCTCCTTCGCCTCGGGCTCCAGCTCACGCAGCACGATCGGGGAGCGCGAGGCGATGGCGGTCGCCAGCACGGTGCCCCACAGCTGCTGGGCCGGCAGGTCGGAGTTGCCGATGACCGAGCCCAGGTTGAGCTTCAGGTCCTTGGCGTAGTCCGGTATGCGGGACTTCAGGGAGTCGAGGGACATGCCTCACTCACCAGCCAGCAGCTTGACCGGGTCGAGGGTCTCGTCGCCCTTGGACCAGTTGCAGGGGCACAGCTCGTCCGTCTGCAGCGCGTCCAGGACCCGCAGGACCTCCTTCGGGTTCCGGCCGACGGAACCGGCGGTCACCATGGAGAACTGGATCTCGTTGTTCTGGTCCACGATGAAGACCGCGCGCTTGGCGAAGCCGTCCTCGTCCTCGATGCCGAGGTCGCGCATCAGCTCGTGCTTGGAGTCGGCCATCATCGGGAAGGGCAGGTCACGCAGGTCGTCGTGGTCCTTGCGCCAGGCGTGGTGGACGAACTCGGAGTCGCCGGAGAAGCCGAGGACCTGGGCGTCGCGGTCGGCGAACTCGTCGTTCAGCTTGCCGAAGGCGGCGATCTCGGTCGGGCACACGAAGGTGAAGTCCTTGGGCCAGGCGAAGATCACCTTCCACTTGCCTTCGTAGGTCTTGTGGTTGATCTTCTCGAACTCCTTGCCCTTCTCCAGCGAGACGCAGGCGGTCAGTTCGAACTCGGGGAACTTGTCACCGACAGTGAGCACAGGCTCTCCTTGCAGCGAAGAAACTCCCGGATTGCGGGCGTTTCCCATGGGTTGGACGGTGTTGATGTTGGCACAGCGTCGATTGATTACGGAAATAGCTACACTCGGTCGGGTTGATCGGAGGTAGTTATCAGTGACGGTGGGTAGTAAGCGCAGGCAGCCGAGCCTCGCCCAGCTGCGGGCGTTCGCGGCCGTCGCCGAGCATCTGCATTTCCGCGACGCCGCCGGGGCGATCGGCATGAGCCAGCCCGCCCTCTCGGGCGCGGTCTCGGCACTGGAGGAAACACTCGGAGTGACGCTCCTCGAGCGTACGACGCGCAAGGTGCTGCTCTCGCCCGAGGGCGAGCGGATCGCCGTCCGGGCCAAGGCGGTGCTGGCGGAGGTGGGCGCACTGATGGAGGAGGCCGAGGCGGTCCGGGCGCCCTTCACCGGCGTGCTGCGGCTGGGGGTGATCCCGACGGTGGCGCCCTATCTGCTGCCGACCGTGCTGCGGCTCGTCCACGAACGGTATCCGCACCTGGATCTGCAGGTGCACGAGGAGCAGACCGCCAACCTGCTCGACGGGCTGGCCGCCGGGCGGCTCGACCTGCTGCTGCTCGCGGTGCCGCTGGGCGTGCCGGGTGTGGTCGAACTGCCGCTGTTCGACGAGGACTTCGTGCTCGTCACGCCGCTCGACCACCCGCTCGGCGGGCGGGAGAACATTCCCCGCGAGGCGCTGCGCGAGCTGAACCTGCTGCTGCTCGACGAGGGGCACTGCCTGCGCGACCAGGCCCTCGACATCTGCCGGGAGGCCGGCCGCGACGACGTGCCCGTCACCACGACCGCCGCCGGACTGTCCACGCTGGTGCAGCTGGTGGCGGGCGGGCTCGGGGTCACGCTGCTGCCGCGCACGGCCGTCAAGGTCGAGACCTCGCGCAGCAACCAGCTCCTCACCGGCTACTTCGCCGACCCGGCCCCCAGCCGCCGGGTCGCCCTGGCGATGCGGGCGGGGGCCGCGCGCGCCGCGGAGTACGAGGAACTGGCAGCCGCCCTGCGCGAGGCCCTGCGGCCGCTGCCCGTACGGGTCCTGCCCGCCGACGCCTGAGCCGCTGCCCCGCCCCCCGGCCGTCGGCCTCCGGGACCTGACGCCCCGCGGCCCGCGAGCCTGACGCCGCCTGGCCCGAGCGTCGGAAGCCGTCCCGACCTGCGGTGTCGGACTCCGCCCCGGGTCTGGCGCGCCTGGCGCCGCCCTGGTTCGGGGCCGTCCTCGGGCCGGCCGTGGATGCGTGATGCCGCCCGCGCCCGGGTCCGGCGGCCCCGGGGGCACGTGGCCGGTTGCGGGCCCGGGCGGAGACGGGGTCCCGGTGCTCGGGGAGCTACTCCGTGCGCAGGCCGTCCGGGCGCATCAGTTTCAGCAGCGGCGGCAGGCTCAGCAGCGTCACCACCAGGACGACGCCCGCGCCGATCCCGGTCATCGACAGCACGCTCGGCCAGTCCACCCGGACGGACAGGTTCACCATCCGCAGCAGGACCGCGCCCAGCGCCATCCCCACCGTCGCGGCCAGCAGCAGGCCCAGCCCGATCGGGATCGCCGTCTGCCACAGCACCGACAGCCCGAGGGTGCGGCGCCGCGTGCCGAAGGCGACCAGCGCGGACAGCAGCTTGCGGCGTTCGCGCAACTGCTCCAGCTGCGACACCAGCAGGCTCGCCCCGATCAGCGCCAGCACGGCCACGGCGCCGACGAACAGACCGGTGCGGATGGTCGCGTAGCGCTCGTTGCGCTCGACGGCGTGCCAGACGACGGGGTCGACCGTGGGGTCGATCCGGGCCGCCGTGTTGCGCACGTACTCGTACGCGTCCGGAACCCCGGGCGACAGGCTCAGGTAGAGCTCCTGCTGCGCGAGCCCGGCCAGCCCGGCGGAGTCCGCGCCCGGCGTGATCAGGATGCCGCCGCGCTCGGTGCCGGTCGGGTCCTCGCGGGACTCGGCCTTCCGGATGCCCTTCGGCACGGTCCAGGAGAACCGCTCGCCGGGCCGGTCCGCGTTCTCGCCGTCCAGCCACAGCGTCTTGCCCGGCCTGCCCAGCTTGTCCGTGTACGTGTCGTACTCGGCGCCGCGCACGGCGAAGACGTCACCGTCCCGGCAGGAGGGCAGCGTGGCCACCTCGCGCAGCGACGCGCAGTCCCCGAGCGTGATCTGGACGACGGACTCCGCGTCGGCGCCCCGGCCGTGGAGGTACGTCTCCGACAGCGCGATGACCTTGCGGACGCCCTCGGTGTCGCGGAACTTCCCGGCGGCGGCGACGGCATCGAGCCGGTCGGGCACGCGCACCTGCATCTGGGCGCGGGACACGTCGTACTGCGACGCGGAGGTGTAGTTGCCCTCCACGCCGGCGAACAGCATCTGCAGCGCGATCGCCCCGGCCACCGCCACCGCGATGCCGTTGACCATGCGGGCCGCCGCGCCGCTGCTCAACTGGAGCCTGCGCACCGCCAGTTGCCAGGCGACCCCGCCCGAGCCGAGCCGGGCCACGACCGTCTCGACGACCCACGGCAGCAGGGCCGTGACGCCGACGAGCAGCAGCATCACACCGCCGACCACGAGGTACTGGTTGAAGGTTCCCCCGTCGTCGCCCTGCCCGATCATCGGTGCGAGCATCGCCATCCCGCCGAGCGGCAGCAGCAGCCGCCACCACAGCCGGCGGCGCGCGGGCCGGGCGGTGCGCACCACGCCGAGCGGCTCGATGACGACGCCGCGCAGCGCGAACAGGGTCACCAGCACCGCGGCCGTCGGCACCGCCAGCGCGACCAGCAGGGCGAGCAGGGGCGAGGGGTTCAGATAGCTCGGGAAGACGCTGACGTGGAACACCTCGACCGAGGCGGCGAGTTCACGTCCGAGCAGGAAGAAGCCGGTGCCCAGGACGAGCCCCAGCACGGAGCCGGCGAGTGCCTCGCCGGCGGCGATCCGCCGGGTCATCCGGCTGTCGGAGCCGACCAGCCGCAGGGCCGCGAGCCGGCGGTCGCGCCGTTCGCCGCCGAACCGCACGGCCGCCGCGATGAACACCGCGACCGGCATCAGCAGCACCACGAAGACGACCAGGACCAGCAGGAGCAGCACCGGGTCCCAGGGGTCGGGCGCCCCCAGGTCCGGGTTGCCGAAGCTGTCGATCCGGGCGCCCGCGGTGGAGGAGCCGAGCCGGTCGGCCAGCCCCGTGCCGCCCGCGTAGAAGGCGAGTTCCTTGGAGCCGATGAGCCCCTGCTCGCCGATGGTGCCGGTGATCCGGTAGGGCAGCCGCTCCCGGAGCAGCTTCCCGTCGCCGGACGCGAGCAGCTCCTTCAGCGCGGGGGAGACGACCATGGTGCCGTCGGCCGGGAACTCCGAGAGCCCCGGCGGCAGCGGGGCCTTCGGCCCCTCCTGCTCCAGCAGGCGTCCGCGCACGTCCTGGTCGCGGAACATGGTGTCCGCGTCCAGCACGACCAGGGTGTCGTCGGCCTTGGGGATCTTCTGCTGGCTCAGGGTGTGGTCGCTGCGGGCCTCCTCGCGCCGGTCCCGTTCCGCCAGCGCGCCGGGCAGGGCGGTGGTGAGCAGCAGCAGCGCCACGCCGAGCCCGACACCGACGGCCGTGAGCAGCGCCCGGGTCCAGCCCTCACGCCCGCCCGCGAGGGCGAACCGCATGCCCATGCCCAGGTCGCGCACCCACTGCCGGACGCTCATACGACGCGCTCCATGTCCCGCGACCTGCCGTCCCGGACGACGATCTCCCGGTCGGAGTAGGCGGCCACCCGAGCCTCGTGCGTGACGAGCACCACGGCCGTGCTGGCCGACCGGGCGGCGTCGGTGAGCAGTTCCATCACGCGCTCGCCGTTGAAGGAGTCGAGCGCGCCGGTCGGCTCGTCGGCGAAGACCACCCGGGGGTCGGTCACCAGCGCCCGGGCGACGGCGACCCGCTGTCCCTGACCGCCGGAGACCTCGCCCGGCCGCTTGCGGCGCAGGTCGTCGACCTCCAGCCGTTCCATCCACGCGAGGGCGGCCTTCTCGGCCTCCTTGCGGGGGGAGCCGTTCAGCCGCAGCGGCAGCGCCACGTTCTCCACGCAGGTCAGTTCCGGCACGAGCTGCCCGAACTGGAAGACGAAGCCGAACTCCGAGCGCCGCAGCGCGCTGCGCTCGGCGTCGCTCATCGCGGTGACCTCACGCCCCTTGTAGACGATCGAGCCCGAGTCGGGCATGACGATCCCGGCGAGGCAGTGCAGCAGCGTCGACTTGCCCGACCCGGAGGGGCCCATCACGGCGACGACCTCGCCCGGGTGGATGGAGAACTCGGCGCCGTCGAGCGCGGTGGTCGGCCCGTACACCTTGCGCAGGTCCTGGGCGGTGAGCAGCGAACCATCGGGAAGCGTCACCGGGTCACCGCCTCGCGGAGCTTGTCCAGCCGGGCCGCGGTCAGCTCCAGCCAGCGCAGGTCCGCCTCCAGGTGGAACAGCGCGTGGTCGCAGATGAGCTGGTCGGCGAGGTCGCCCTTGCGCTTGCGGTCGGTGAGGATGCGCATGCTGCGCAGGTGCTCCGAGCGCTGGGTGTCGAGGATGTCGGAGGCGTCGCGGTGGGTGAGCAGCGCGAGGACGACCTTGGTGTAGAGGGTCGACTGCAGGTACGGCTCCGGCTTCTCCGGCGTCGCGAGCCAGCGCTCGACGTCGGTGATGCCGGCCTCGGTGATGGCGTACCGCTTGCGCTCGGGACCGCCGCCCGCCTCAATGCCGTCGACCTCGACGAGCCCGTGCTTCAGCAGCCGGGACATCGTCGAGTAGACCTGGCCGTAGTGGAGCGGCCGGTCGTGACCGAACTTCTCGTCGAAGGCGCGCTTCAGGTCGTAACCGTGCCGCGGGCCGGACTCCAGGAGCCCCAGAAGAGTGTGACCGATGGACATGACCAGGACTGTACACGGGGTGTATACGCGGGATGTATACGCCGAGTGTGCAGATCATGGCGGGGGGTGGGGCCGCGCAGGTCGGGAGGTGTTGTCACGGTTCCGCAACAGCCCCCCCCGGGGGTCCAGCAGCCCCGGGAGCCGAGCGGCCCCCGGGGGCCGCTCGGCCGGTCAGGCCGGCGGCGGGCCGGAGGCGGGGCCGCCCCGCGGGCCGGGCGGCCGTCCCCGCCGGGGCGGCGGGCCGGTGTCCCGCGGCAGCCGCCCCGCCTCGGCCAGCGCCCGGCGCAGCAGGAACTCGATCTGCGCGTTCGCCGACCGCAACTCGTCCCCGGCCCACCGGGCCAGCGCCTCGTACACCGCCGGGTCGAGCCGCAGCAGCACCTGCTTGCGCTGCTGCGGCCGCCGCGGGGAGGGGGAACCCTCGGAAGGAGCCGTCACTGGTAGAGCGTCCCGGCGTTGAGAACGGGCTGCGGGGCGCGGTCGCCGCACAGCACCACCATCAGGTTGGAGACCATCGCGGCCTTGCGCTCCTCGTCGAGCGTGACGAGGTCCTGCTCGGTGATCCGGGCGAGCGCCGACTCGACCATGCCGACGGCGCCCTCCACGATCTGCCGCCGGGCCGCGACCACCGCTCCGGCCTGCTGCCGCTGGAGCATCGCGGAGGCGATCTCGGGGGCGTAGGCGAGGTGGGTGAAGCGCGACTCGATGATCTGCACGCCGGCCGCCTCCACGCGCGCGTGCAGCTCGACCGCGAGCTTCTCGGTGATCTCCTCGGCGTTGCCGCGCAGCGACAGGCCGTCCTCCTCGTGCGCGTCGTAGGGGTACTCGATGGCGATGTGCCGCACGGCCGCCTCGGTCTGCGTGGAGACGAACTCGATGTAGTCGTCCACCTCGAACGTCGCCTGGGCGGTGTCCTCGACGCGCCACACCACGACGGCGGCGAGCTCGATCGGGTTGCCGTAGGCGTCGTTGACCTTCAGGACGGCCGTCTCGTGGTTGCGCACGCGCGTGGAGATCTTCGTGCGCGAGGTGAAGGGGTTCACCCAGCGCAGGCCGTCCTGCCGGATCGTGCCGCGGTACCGGCCGAAGAGCTGGACGACGCGGGCCTCGCCCGGCGCCACCATGTTCAGCCCGCACATGGCGAGGAAGGCCGCGAGCGCGATCAGGATGCCGGCGATGATCAGGGCGGCCTTGGCGCCGGTCGCGGCGACGGTCGCGGCCGCCGCGATCAGCCCGGCGCCGGCCAGCAGCCCGAGCAGGCCGAGCAGCAGGGCGAGCCCGCCGCCGATGCTGTGCGCGGCGAACTCGCGCACGCGTGGCGCCGGCATCTCGGGCACATCGGCGGTGACCTGCGCGTCGTGTGTGGTCATGGGTGTCCCCCGGTTCCTCTGAGAAGCCCTTCGTGCCTAGCTTCTTCCTATCTAAGTGATATCACTTTACCCCTCGATGGCAACCTCGCACGCGTCTCGTACGTCGGTTCCGTTGGGATGGGTGCTGATTGTCACGTCCGCAAAGACCCGGATCGACAGCCCTTTCTCTTATCTCCCGGTGTTAGCTTTCTGAGCTGACCTGAGCGGCGAACCTGTGTGACTTGTGAGCACACATGAACGAAGCGGAGCGGATCGGACCGATGGGACGAGCGGAAGAAAGACGCGCCCGACAGCGCGGTGGGCGCCGGGCGGCGCCCAGGCGCCGCCGTTCGTCGGGCGCGGCCGGGAAGAGCGGCATACGCGCCCTCTTCACCTGGAAGAAGCTCCTCGGCACCTTCCTCGGCCTGTGCCTGCTCGGGATGGGCGCCTTCATCGTGCTGTACATGGTGATCGACATCCCGGAGGGGAACGCCGACGCCAAGCGGCAGAGCAACATCTACAAGTACAGCGACGGCTCGATCATGGCCCGCGACGGCAAGGTCAACCGCGAGGTCGTCGACCTGGCGCGGGTCCCCAAGGAAGTGCGCCTCACCTTCGTCGCCGCCGAGAACAAGACGTTCTACAAGGACGCCGGCGTCGACCTCAAGGGCACCGCCCGCGGCCTGTTCAACACGCTGGCCGGACGCGGCGCCCAGGGCGGTTCGACGATCACCCAGCAGTACGTCAAGAACTACTACCTGACGCAGGAACAGACCGTCTCGCGCAAGCTGAAGGAACTGGTCATCTCGCTGAAGCTGGACCGGGAGAAGTCCAAGGACTACATCCTCGCCGGCTACATCAACACCAGCTACTACGGCCGGGGCGCCTACGGCATCCAGGCCGCCGCCCAGGCCTACTACCGCACCGACGCCGAGAAGCTCACCGTCGCGCAGGGCGCCTACCTCGCCGCGCTGCTCCAGGCCCCCAGCCAGTACGACTGGGCCGTCGCCTCGGAGACCGGCAGGAAGCTGGTGAAGGCCCGCTGGAACTACGTGCTCGACAACATGGTCGACGAGGGCTGGCTCAGCGGGTCGGAGCGGGCCGGGATGAAGTTCCCGGTGCCGAAGGAGCCCAAGCCCGCCCCGGGGATGGAGGGCCAGAAGGGCTACCTGGTCAACGCGGCGAACGCGGCGCTGGAGCGGCAGCTCGTCGCGGACGGCACCGCCGGCAGCGCCAAGGAAGCCGAGGCGATGGTCAACGCCGGCGGCTGGACCGTCACGCTGAACGTCGAACGGAAGAAGCAGGCGGCCCTGGAGAAGTCGGTCAGGCAGCAGCTGACCAGCAAGCTCGACCCGGGCAAGCGGGCGGTCGACGCGGACGTCCAGGCCGGTGCCGTGTCCGTGAACCCGAAGACGGGCGCCGTCGTCGCGATGTACGGCGGCACGGACTACTTCAAGCACTACGTGAACAACGCCACCCGCTCCGACTACCAGCCGGCCTCCACCTTCAAGCCGGTCATCCTGGCCGCGGCCCTGGAGGAGCAGGCGAAGACGCAGGACGGCAAGCCGATCACCGCGAGCACGGTCTACGACGGCACCAGCAAGCGCCCGGTCGTCGACAACGGCAGCAAGGTCGGCTTCGCGCCGGAGAACGAGGACGACGCGGACTACGGCCCGATCTCCGTCCAGACGGCCATGAACAAGTCCGTCAACTCCGTCTTCGCGCAGATGGGCGTCGACGTCGGCATGGAGAAGGTCGTCGAGGTCGCCGGCAAGCTCGGCATGGACACCGAGAACATGGAGGCCGTGCCCGCCCAGACCCTCGGCAGCATGGGCGCGAGCCCGCTGGAGATGGCCGGGGTGTACGCCACCCTCGACAACCACGGCAAGAAGGTCACCCCGGCCCTCGTGAAGTCGGCCGAGCACCTGAACAGGACCGTGACCATGCCCGATGCCGTCGGCGAGCAGGTCATCAGCCGCGAAGCCGCCGACACGGTGACCTCGGTGCTGACCGGCGTGGTCGACGACGGCACCGCCCGCTCGTCCGTGCGCGACAACCCCCTGCGCGACGGCCAGCAGGTCGCCGGCAAGACCGGCACGTCCGACAACAACAAGTCGGCCTGGTTCACCGGCTACACGCCGGGCCTGGTCACCTCGGTGGGTCTGTTCGGAGAGGACAACAAACCGCCGTACCGGCAGGTCCCCATGTACAAGGCCGGCGGCCAGCCCCGGGTCAACGGCGGTGGCTTCCCGGCGCAGATCTGGGCGGCGTACACCTTCGGCGTGATGGGTGACGTCGAGAAGTTCGACCTGGAGACGCAGCAGGGCGCGGCCGTCGAGCCGACGCGGACGCCGACACCGTCCCAGTCGCCCACCCAGGAGCCGACGCGGGAGCCGACCACCGAGGCGCCGTCGTCGTCCCCGCCGCCGACCAGCGAGGAGCCGACCACCACCCCGCCGACGAAGCCGTCGACGACCCCGCCCACCTCCTCCCCGCCGGCGAAGCCGTCGACGACCCCGCCGGACGACGGCGGGGGCCCGTTCGAGCCGGTCGAGCCGGGCGAGGACGAGTAGGACGCGCGAAGGGCGCCCGGTGCACACCGGGCGCCCTTCGCGCGTTCCTGTGGCGGGCTCAGCCGCGGTTGAGCTCGAACCACACCACCTTGCCCGTGCTGAGCCGGGTCGCACCCCAGCGGCGGGCCAGGCGGTTCACCAGGTACAACCCCCGGCCGCCCTCGTCGGTGGCCCGGGCCTGCCGCAGCCGCGGCAACTGCGGGACGTCGTCGCCGACTTCACAGCGCAGCACGTCCGTGCGCAGCAGCCGCAGGGTCACCGGCCTGGACGCGTACCGCACGGCGTTGGTCACGACCTCGCTGACCAGCAGCTCCACCGAGTCGCTCAGCTCCTCCAGGCCCCAGCGCTGCAACGCCCGGCGGGCCAGCCGGCGGGCCCGGCCGGGAGCGGCGTCCTCCGGCTCCAGGAACCAGTACGCCACGTCACTGGGCGCGATCCCGTCGAAGCGGGCGGCGAGCAGCGCGATGTCGTCGTCCCGGTCGCCCGGGCCGAGCATGTCGAGCACCTCGTCGCACAGCGCCTCCAGGGGCGGCGGATGGTCGGGACCGGTGAGCTGCGCGGTCGCGGCGAGCTTCTCCCGCAGCTGCTCGATGCCGGTCCACACGTCCCGCAGGCGCGACTCGACCAGGCCGTCGGTGTACAGCAGCAGGGTCGCCCCGGCGGGCGCGTCCAGCTCCACCGCCTCGAAGTCCACGCCGCCCACCCCGATGGGGGCACCGGCCGGCACGCGCAGCACCTCGGCCCGGCCGCCCAGGTGCAGCAGGACGGGCGGCGGATGACCGGCGTTGGCGATGGTGATGCGGTGCGCTACCGGGTCGTAGACCGCGTACAGGCAGGTCGCCATGCGGTCCACGCCGAGGCGCTGGGCCTGTTCGTCGAGGTGGTGCAGGACCTCCTGCGGCGGCAGGTCGAGCCCGGCGAGCGTCTGCGCCGTGGTGCGCAGCTGGCCCATGATGGCGGCCGACGTCATGGAGTGGCCCATCACGTCGCCGACGACCAGGGCGACGCGGCTGCCCGGCAGCGGGATCGCGTCGTACCAGTCGCCGCCGACCCGGGCGGTCTCCGCGGCCGGCAGGTAACGCGAGGCGAGCCGCACGCCCGTCGGGCGGGGCAGCGTCTCGGGCAGCATGGTGCGCTGCAGCTCGTCCGCGATGTAGGCCTCGCGGCCGTACAGCACGGCCTTGTCGATGCCGAGGGCGCTGTGCGTGGCGAGCTGGGCGGCCACCAGCAGGTCGTCCGGCTCGAAGGCGATCCGCTCGGGGCGGCGCAGGAACAGGGCGGCACCGATCACCCGGCGCCGGCCGCGCAGCGGCGCGAGGATCGCGCGCTGCCCGTCCGGCACGGCGAACGCGCCGCCCTCACCGAGCAGTTCCGGCAGCGCGGCACGGGCCGCGGGGGCGTCGGTGAACACCGGGCGCACCCCGCGCAGCACCTCGGCGAGCGCGCTGCCGGGCCGCACCTCGCACAGCTCGGCGCCGACCGAGTCCAGCTCGTTCGGCTCGGGCTGCGCGGCCGGCAGGAAGCCGTTCTCGGTGTCGCGCTCCACCGGTATCCGGTCGGTGCGGCGCAGCCGCAGCACCAGCGGGCCGGTGGGCCGCTCGTCGCCGACGGGCAGCGGGTCGCGCAGGTAGACCAGGATCGCGTCGGAGAACGTCGGCACGGTCGCCCGGCACAGCCCCATCACGATCTCGTCGAGGTCGATGCCGCGGGCGATGCGCCGGGTGGCGGCCCCGACGAACCGCAGCCGGTCGCCGTCCCGCCGCATGGGCGTGGGCCGGCCGGGCGGCAGGCTCTGGCCGGTGCGGCGCTCCTGCCCGTCGGCGCTCGTGCCGTGCCGGTCCTGCTCGTCGGCCGGCTGCAGCGGAATGCCCTCGGGGGCGGGGCGCGGCCGGGGGGCGTCGCGCTCGGCGGTCTGCTCGGCACCCGGCTGGGAGTGCTCGGAGGCGGGGTCGCTCACAGTGTCCTTGCCCTTGCCGAACGGCGTGGAGGTGTCCGGCTGAGACGTGCCCGGCGGAGTGTGGGCCGTCGTGACCGGAACGGTGACGTCGCCGCCGTGGCGGCCCTGGACCGGTAAGGCGCCGGCGCCGGGCGTGCGCGCCGGGGTATGCACGAGCGCCCCGCGGGGGTCCGCGGGGTCGACGCCCTGCTGGGGGCGTTCGAAGGAGGTCGGCTGCTCCGTCACGCGTGTCGAATCCATCCGTCCGGGGCTGCACGCCAGGTGTGCAGCTTCTCCCGCCGAAACTCCGATACCCGGAATACGTGCCCCAGGAACGGAATTTCCGCGTGGTCAGAGGTTGTTCCTGTGCCACCGGCGGGCCGTCCGCGGCCCGTGGGGCCCGCGACGCAGGCCCTGCCGGTGTTGCCCTCGTACCCCTCGCTCACGTCCTGCCGCCCCTCGGTGACGATCGGTCAAGCTCAGCGCGTGCTCCGGTAGTTGCCGCCGCGCGCCCTTGCGGAGGACGATCCTACGTTTCTTGCCCGGGGGCGCATCAAGGGTCTCATGAGGACACGTGCGCGGGCGTACGATCCCAGTCCTCCGGCAGTGACGGTACCCCCCAGGAGGGATCCGGGCGCCAGTGCTGCCAGCCTTCGCAGAACGGCGGCCCCCAGGCGCGGATCACCTCCACCGCGGCCCGCCCCGCCGCCCGGACCCGTTCCGCCTGCCGTTCGTCCATCAGCCCGTCCCGCAGCGCCTGGGCGAACTCGTCCTCGTCGCGCCAGTGCCAACTGCGGTCGGGGTGCACGGAGATGTCCAGGAAGTGGTCCTCCGAGTCGACGCCGCCCTCCCAACGGGCCAGCGGCTCCTCCAGGTTCACGTACCAGTTCTTGAACCGCCAGCCCGGCTCCCAGAACAGCCAGACCGACCAGGGCAGGCCGGGCCGGGCGAGCTTCAGCACGCCCGTGCCGAACCACCGGTCGCGCTGCACGGTGCGCGGCTTGGTGTAGCGCGACTCCAGCGGCTCCTGGTGCACCGGGGTGCCGTCGGCGAGCACCGGCTTCACGCACTCGGTGCCGGGCGCCAGCCACACGGCGAGCAGCTCGGCGTCGTCCCGGACGACGGTGACCGGACGCGCGATGTGCACGTGCGGGCCGCCGTTCTCCCGGTACCGCCACAGGATCCGGCTCCCGGGGGCCCAGAAGCCCGTCGCACCGCCCTTTGCCACGCGTCTCACCGCTCCGCCCTCCGCCATGGACAGATATTAGGTGCCATGGGCATACGACGCTGCGGCGCGTGTCACGGTTCACGCGCCGGGCGTACGGATGCCGCGAGACGTCACGGGCGCGTCATCCGCAGGACGTCCAGCGCCTCGTCGAGCTGCTCCAGGGTCAGGTCACCGCGCTCCACGTAGCCGCCGTCCAGGACGACCTGACGGATCGTCTTCCGCTCGGCCAGGGCCTTCTTGGCGACCTTGGCGGCCTCCTCGTAGCCGATGTACTTGTTGAGCGGCGTGACGACCGAGGGGGAGGACTCGGCGTACTCGCGCGCCCGCTCGCGGTTCGCGGTGATGCCGTCCACGGTGCGGTCGGCGAGCAGCCGGGAGACGTTGGCGAGCAGCCGGATCGACTCCAGCACGTTCTTCGCGATGACCGGCAGCATCACGTTGAGCTCGAAGTTCCCGGCGGCGCCGGCGGTGGCCACGGTGGTGTCGTTGCCCATGACCTGGGCGGCGACCATGAGCACGGCCTCCGGGATCACCGGGTTCACCTTGCCCGGCATGATCGAGGAGCCGGGCTGGAGGTCGGGCAGGGCGATCTCGGCGAGGCCGGTGCGCGGCCCGGAGGACATCCACCGCAGGTCGTTGGCGATCTTCGTCAGCCCGACGGCGATGGTCCGCAGCTGTCCGCTGGTCTCGACGATGCCGTCCCGGGCGCCCTGCGCCTCGAAGTGGTCCCGGGCCTCGGTCAGCGGCAGCCCGGTGACGTGGGCGACCTCCTGGATGACGGCGGCCGAGAAACCGGGCGGGGTGTTGATGCCGGTGCCGACGGCCGTGCCGCCGAGGGGCAGTTCGGCGAGCCGGGGCAGGGAGGCGTGCAGCCGCTCGACCCCGTAGCGCACCTGGGCCGCGTAGCCGCCGAACTCCTGCCCGAGCGTCACGGGCGTGGCGTCCATCAGGTGGGTCCGCCCCGACTTCACGACGTCGGCGAACTCCTCGGCCTTGCGCTCCAGGGAGGCGGCGAGGTGCTCCAGGGCCGGGATCAGGTCGCGCGTCACCGCGGCGGTGGCGGCGATGTGGATGGAGGACGGGAAGACGTCGTTGGACGACTGCGAGGCGTTGACGTGGTCGTTCGGATGCACGGGGCGCCCGAGCCGCTCACCGGCCAGGGTGGCGATGACCTCGTTGGTGTTCATGTTGGACGAGGTCCCGGACCCGGTCTGGAACACGTCGACGGGGAAGTGCTCGTCCCACCGGCCCTCGGCGACCTCCCCGGCCGCCTCCTGGATCGCCCGGGCGATGTCCTGGTCCAGGACCCCCAGCTCGGCGTTGACCTTGGCCGCCGCGCCCTTGATCCGGGCCAGCGCCTCGATGTGCGCGCGCTCGATGCGCTGCCCGGAGACGGGGAAGTTCTCCACCGCCCGCTGGGTCTGGGCCCGCCACTTGGCGTGGGCGGGCACCCGCACCTCGCCCATGGAGTCGTGCTCGGTGCGGTACTCGGTCCTGTCCTGCTCGTCGGTCATCGACGATCACCTCCACGTGTCACAGCGTCAGCGCCGCGACCACTGTTCCCCGTGGAGGCGATTCGTCACCGCGCTCGTCAGGCGAGTCCGGGACCCCGTACCGGAATGGACGTGAACGTCGGCTGCGGCGCCGGGTCCTGGAAGAAGTCGTTGCCCTTGTCGTCCACGACGATGAACGCCGGGAAGTCCTCGACCTCGATCTTCCAGACCGCCTCCATGCCGAGTTCCTCGTACTCGACGACCTCGACCTTCTTGATGCAGTCCTGGGCCAGGCGCGCGGCCGGGCCGCCGATGGAGCCGAGGTAGAAGCCGCCGTGCGCGTGGCAGGCGTCGGTGACCTGCTTGCTGCGGTTGCCCTTGGCGAGCATCACCTTGGAGCCGCCCGCGGCCTGGAACTGCGCCACGTAGGAGTCCATGCGGCCGGCCGTGGTCGGGCCGAAGGAGCCGGACGCGTAGCCCTCGGGGGTCTTGGCCGGACCGGCGTAGTACACCGGGTGGTCCTTGAGGTACTGCGGCATCTCCTCGCCCGCGTCCAGCCGCTCCTTGATCTTGGCGTGGGCGATGTCGCGCGCCACGACCAGCGGGCCGGTCAGCGAGAGCCGGGTCTTCACCGGGTACTTGGTCAGCTCGGCCAGGATGTCGTCCATCGGCTGGTTCAGATCGATCCTGACCACGTCGCCGTCGGCGTCGAGCTGCTCGTCGGTGGTCTCCGGCAGGAACCGCGCCGGGTCCGTCTCCAGCTGCTCCAGGAAGACGCCCTCGGCGGTGATCTTCGCGACGGCCTGGCGGTCGGCGGAGCAGGACACCGCGATGGCGACCGGGCAGGACGCGCCGTGCCGGGGCAGGCGCACCACGCGCACGTCGTGGCAGAAGTACTTGCCGCCGAACTGCGCGCCGATGCCGATCTTCTGCGTCAGCTCGAAGACCTTCTGCTCCAGCTCCTTGTCCCGGAAGCCGTGCCCCAGCTCCGAGCCCTCGGCCGGGATCTCGTCCAGGTAGTGCGCGGAGGCGTACTTGGCGGTCTTCAGCGCGTACTCGGCGCTGGTGCCGCCGACCACGATCGCCAGGTGGTACGGCGGGCAGGCGGCCGTGCCCAGCGAACGGATCTTCTCCTCCAGGAACTTCATCATGGAGGCCTCGTTCAGGACGGCCTTCGTCTCCTGGTACAGGAACGACTTGTTGGCCGAGCCGCCACCCTTGGCCATGAACAGGAACTTGTAGGCGCCGCCGTCGGTCGCGTACAGCTCGATCTGCGCCGGGAGGTTGGAGCCGGTGTTCTTCTCCTCCCACATGGTGAGCGGGGCCATCTGCGAGTAGCGCAGGTTGAGGTTCTGGTACGCGTCGTAGATGCCGCGGCTGAGGGCCTCCTCGTCGCGGCCCCGCGTCAGCACGTTCTGCCCGCGCTTGCCCATCACGATCGCCGTGCCCGTGTCCTGGCACATGGGCAGCACGCCGGCCGCCGCGATGTTGGCGTTCTTCAGCAGGTCCAGCGCCACGAACTTGTCGTTGCCCGACGCCTCGGGGTCGTCGATGATCCGGCGCAGCTGCGCGAGGTGGGCCGGGCGCAGGTAGTGCTGGATGTCGTGGATGGCCTCCTCGGCGAGCTTGCGCAGCGCCTCCGGCTCCACCTGGAGGAAGGTGCGCCCGTCCGGCCCCTCGACCGTGGAGACACCTTCGGAGGTCACCAGCCGGTACGGGGTGGTGTCCTCTCCCTGGGGAAGCAGATCGGTGTACGCGAACTCAGGCATCTCAGCCCATTCCTCACTCTGCGGACGGCGGCCCGCCTCCTTCGGCGAGCGCCCACCAGCGTAGAACCTGCCGCTGACGCCGAGCTTGTGAGGTAAGGCTCAGTTCGTCACATCCCGGCCGGCGGCCGGACCGAGCGGGGCCGGCCCGGGGGGTGTCGCGATCTATCGTGTGTGGGTACGCTGCTGCCGTGGACCTTCAGAAGCCGGACCCTCACCCGCCGACCGGGACCGCGGCCCCCGGGCTCGACGCCTCCGGGCTGCGCGCCTCCGACGCCGAGCGCGACCGCATCGCCGACATCCTGCACGACGCCCTCGCCGAGGGCCGCCTCACCGCCGACGAGCACGCCGAGCGCGTCGAGGGGGTGCTGCGCGCCAAGACGGTGGGTGAACTGGAGGTCTTCATCCGGGACCTGCCCGCCGCACACGGCCCCCGCCCCGGCCCCGCCCACGCCCCGGCCCCGCACCGCCCCACGGCCGGCGCCATCCCGGCCGAGCCGGACGACAACGTGGTCGCGGTCTTCAGCAGCGCCGTCCGCAAGGGCCGCTGGCGCGCCGGCCGCCGGATCCACGCCTACGCGATCTTCGGCAGTGTCGAGATCGACCTCAGCGAGGCGCTCTACGACCACCAGCAGGTCGTCGTCAAGTCGTTCGCGGTCTTCGGCAGCGTCGACATCCGCGTCCCGGAGAACGTGTCGCTGCGCGGCATGGGCGGCGGCGTCCTCGGCAGCTTCGAGGTGGCCACGCTGGACTCGGGCGACCCGGAGGCCCCCATCGTCTACGTCGACGGCTGGGCCGTCCTCGGCAGCGTCGAGGCGCGGGCGCGGCGCGGCACGATCGTCGCGGACATCCTGGACCGGGTGCAGCGCAAGGTCGACCGGAGTTTGCGCAAGCACCTGGGTCATTGACGGTCGCGAACGGACCGGAAGCGGCGGTTGGGAACTCAGTGCATAGGCGCGCGTACAGCGGGTAGGCCTTGCTGCATCGTCTCTCGCTCGCGAAGCCGTCGTCAGGAGTAGACCGTGCTGCAACCGCCGCATTCGTCCCTGCAGGTAGCTGCCGTTCCGGCCCCGCGGGTGCCAGCGCGAGACAGGGACCAGGACGCCCCGTGGCACACCGAGGCGGTGTGCCGGCGCGACGAGGCGGGCCTGTTCTTCGCCCCCTCCAAGGAGCCCACCGCCGCCCGGCTCTCCCGGGAGGAGGCGGCCAAGCGGGTCTGCGCCCGCTGTCCGGTCATGGTCGAGTGCCGCGAGCACGCCCTGCTCCAGCCCGAGCCCTACGGCGTCTGGGGCGGCCTCACCGCGGCCGAGCGCCGCGTGGTCCTGGCCCGGCGCCGCCGCCGCGACCTGGAGCTGAAGAAGGCCGCCCGCTCGGCGAACCAGATAGCGGCAGCGGGCTAGGTCCTGTCGTCTGGATCACGCCGCAGACGCGCGTCCTGGCACGCACATCTGCGGCGTTGTCGTCGGTCGCCGACGCCCCGCGTCGACTCCTCCTCCGCCTTGCAGCCGCACGCACCAGACCACGCTCCCCGGCGCTGAACAGCGCCGCCACTTTCCTGCGGCCTGATACCAGACGACAGGCCCCAGCGGCGAGCGGCACGAGAAAGGGGCGTCCCCGCCGGGGGCGCCCCTCCTTTCGTTCCTCCCGGCTCCACGCGGCCGACCCGCCAAGACGCGCCCCGAAGGGGCGCGGGGAACCGCGCGGGCCACCACTGCCGGCCCGCACACGCCGGCGTCGCGCGGTCCCCCTGGCGCGCTACTTCCCCTTGTCGAAGTCGATCGCGCTGTACGCCCGGAGCTTGGACAGCCGGTGCTCCGAATCGATTCTGCGCACCGTACCCGACCGGGAGCGCATCACGATCGAGTCGGTCGTCGCCGTCTCGGCCCGGTAGCGGACGCCCCGCAGCAGCTCGCCGTCCGTGATGCCCGTCGCCACGAAGAACACGTTCTCACCGGTGACCAGGTCCTCGGTCGTCAGCACCCGGTCGAGGTCGTGCCCCGCGTCGATCGCCCGCTGCCGCTCCTCGTCGTCCTTCGGCCAGAGCTTGCCCTGGATCGTGCCGCCCAGGCACTTCACCGCGCAGGCCGAGATGATGCCCTCGGGCGTACCGCCGATGCCGAGCAGCAGATCGACGCCGGTGCCCTCGCGCAGCGCCAGGATCGAGCCGGCCACGTCACCGTCGGAGATCAGCTTGATGCGCGCCCCGGTCTCCCGGATCTCCTTGATGATGCCCTCGTGCCGCGGCCGGTCCAGGATCACCACCGTGACGTCCTCGGGCGCGGAGCGCTTGGCCTTCGCGACCCGGCGGATGTTCACCGACACCGGCGCGTTGATGTCGACGAAGTCCGCCGCCTCGGGGCCGGTGACGAGCTTGTCCATGTAGAAGACCGCGGACGGGTCGAACATCGACCCGCGCTCGGCGGCGGCCAGCACCGCGATCGCGTTCGTCATGCCCTTGGCGGTCAGCGTGGTGCCGTCGATCGGGTCCACGGCGATGTCGCACTCGGGCCCGGTCCCGTCGCCCACGCGCTCCCCGTTGAACAGCATCGGGGCCTCGTCCTTCTCGCCCTCGCCGATCACGACGACACCGTTCATCGACACGGTGGAGACGAGGGTCCGCATGGCGCGGACCGCGGCACCGTCGGCGCCGTTCTTGTCACCGCGTCCGACCCAGCGGCCCGCGGCCATCGCCGCCGCCTCGGTCACCCGGACCAGTTCCAGGGCGAGGTTGCGGTCGGGGGCCTCGGAGGGCACATCGAGTTCGGACGGCAAGTGATGATGCTCGGTCATCGGAGCGCACCTTTCTGTACGACGACGGCCGGATGAGGGCTTTGTCGCCCGACTCTATCGCCGAGCCCGCAAAATGAGCAGGGCCCCCCACGGATGAGCGCCGCCGAGACCTGCGACGATAGGGGGCGTGGCAGGCACGAACGGCAAGCAGAAGACGGCGCGGGACATGATCCTCTCCCTCGGGGTCATCGTCCTCGTGGCGGGCGTCATCTACCTCTTCATCCCGCACGACGACAGCGCACCCGACCTCAAGCGCGTCGACTACCGGGTCGAGCTCCTCACGGCGCGCCGGGCCGCCCCGTACCCCGTCGCCGCGCCCGAGGGCCTGCCCGGCACCTGGAAGGCCACCTCCGTCCGTTACCGGGGCGACGACTTCGCCACCTGGCACCTCGGGTTCCACGACCCCGAGGGGGAGTACGTGGCGGTCCAGCAGTCCACCCAGCGGCGGCCCGTCTTCCTCGACGAGGCGACGCAGGGCGCGCGGGAGACCGGCAGGACCGAGAAGATCGACGGCCGGACGTGGACCCGCTGGGAGGGCGGCCGGTACGACGCGCTGGTCCTGGAGGGCACCGAGGGCTCGACGACGGTCGTGACGGGCACCGCCTCGTTCGCGCAGCTCACGAAGATGGCGCAGGCACTGGAGACGAAGTGAGCGCACACGAGGAAGGCCCCCGGCAGCCGTGCCGGGGGCCTTCCTCGTGCCGGTGGGTTCAGACGGTCGTGACGACCTGGTCGAACGCCAGGCGCGGGGAGCGCGGGTACCAGGCGTCCGGGCCCGGGCGCCCGATGTTGACGACCATCAGCGGGGTGTGGTCGTCGTCCAGGAACTCCTTGCGCACGCCCTCGAAGTCGAAGCCGGTCATCGGGCCGGCGGCCAGCCCGGCGGCGCGGACGCCGACGATGAAGTACCCGGCCTGCAGGGCGGCGTTCATCGCGGCGGAACCCTCGCGCACCGGGCGCTCGGCGAAGAAGGCGTCCTTGGCCTGCGGGAAGGCCGGGAACAGGTGCGGCAGCTCCTCGTGGAACTCGTTGTCAGCGGAGAGGATCGCCACCAGCGGGGCGGCCGCGGTCTTGGCCCGGTTGCCCTCGGCCATGTGCGCGACCAGTCGCTCGCGGGCCTCGGGGGAGCGGACCAGGGTGATGCGCAGCGGGGTCTGGTTGAAGGCGGTCGGGCCGTACTTGACCAGGTCGTAGATCGCCTGCACCTGCTCGTCCGTCACCGGCTCGTCGGTGAAGGTGTTGGCGGTGCGGGCCTCGCGGAACAGGAGGTCCTGGGCTGCGGGGTCAAGGACGAGAGACATGAACGGAAACCTTCTCGGGTGGTACGTCGGGTCCGGTGTGCCGGACCGGCTGACGTCCGCGACATTACGCCAATGAAGTTCAACGTTCAACTAAATCCGGGGCGTGGTGATCCACTTCACAGGGATCCCGTACCGGTTCCCGGAGGGCTACCCGGCGTCCTCGCCCTCCGCGGCCTCCTCCGCCAGCGCCGCGTCCAGCCGCGCCCGCGCCCCTTCCAGCCAGCGCCGGCACACCCGGGCCAGCTCCTCGCCCCGCTCCCAGAGCGCCAGGGACTCCTCCAGCGTCGTGCCGCCCGCCTCCAGACGGCGGACGACCTCGATCAGCTCGTCCCGCGCCTGCTCGTACCCCAGCGCCTCGGCCGTGCCCGGCGCCTGCTCCACCTCGCTGGTCATCCACCCACCCTATGTGTCGACTCGTACGGAGAACTCACCCTCGGAGACCCGCGCGCGCAGCACCTCGCCGGCCTCCACCTCGCCCGGGTCGCGGACCGCGTGCCCGTCCGCCCTCTGCAGCACGGCGTACCCGCGCTTCAGGGTCGCGGCGGGGGAGAGGGCCACCACGCGCGCGTGCGTGTGCGCCAGCTCGGAGTCGGCGCGGTCCAGCTGGTGCCGCAGACAGCGCCGGCCGCGGTCGAGCAGGTCCGCCACGTGGTCGGCCCGCTCGTCGATCATCCGGTGCGGGTCCTGTATCGACGGCCGCGCCAGCGCGTGCGCCAGGCCGCGCTCCTCCCGGTCCAGCAGCGCCGCCACGCACCGCCGCGCCCGGTCCCGCAGCAGCCGCACGCGCTCGTACTCCTCACCGACGTCCGGCACGACCTTCTTGGCGGCGTCGGTGGGCGTGGAGGCCCGCAGGTCCGCCACGTGGTCCAGCAGCGGGTTGTCCGGCTCGTGGCCGATGGCCGACACCACGGGCGTACGGCACTGCGCGACCGTGCGGATCAGCTGCTCGTCGGAGAACGGCAGCAGGTCCTCCACGCTGCCGCCGCCCCGGGCGACGATGATCACGTCGACGTCGTCGAGCGCGTCGAGCTCCTTGACGGCCTGCACGACCTGCGGCACCGCGTGCACGCCCTGCACGGCGACGTTGCGCACCTCGAAGCGGACGGCGGGCCAGCGGTGCCGGGCGTTCTCCAGCACGTCCCGCTCCGCCGCCGAGGCCCGGCCGCACACCAGCCCGATCAGCTGCGGCAGGAAGGGCAGCGGCTTCTTGCGCTCCGGCGCGAACAGCCCCTCGCGCGCCAGCGTCTTCTTCAGCTGCTCCAGCCGGGCCAGCAGCTCCCCGACGCCCACGGGCCGTATCTCGGCGGCCCGCAGCGACAGCTGCCCGCGCGGGGCGTACCACTCGGGCTTCGCCAGGACCACGACCCGGGCGCCCTCGCTCACCACGTCCGCGACGGCGTCGAACACCTGCCGGTAGCAGGTCACGCCGACCGAGATGTCGTGCGACGGGTCCCGCAGCGTCAGGAACACCACACCGGCGCCCGGCCGCCGCGACAACTGCGTGATCTGCCCCTCGACCCACACCGCCCCGAGCCGGTCGATCCATCCCCCGATGAGCCGCGACACCTCACCGACGGGCAGCGGGGATTCCGGAGTCGTGTTCACAGCCATGCCCGCGAGCGTAGTGGCCACCGCCGACAATGCGGTTCACCGCCGGACGGCGGGGCCGGGCCGGTCAGCCCGGCGCGGGCGGCGTCGTCGTTCCGCGGCGCTCCTGGAGGACCAGCACCACCAGCCCCACCGCCAGCCACACCGCGCCGGCCACCTGGGCCGTGCCCGACGCCGCCACGATCACGGCGACGGTGATCGCCGCTCCCAGCACCGGCACCAGGACGTGCCGCCACCAGCTCACCGCCCCGCCCCGGCGCCCGGCCGCGAACCAGCCCACCACGCTCGCGTGCAGCAGCGTGAAGGCGGTCAGCGCGCCGATGTTCACCACCGACACCAGCTGGTCCATCCCGTCGTCCCGGCGGGCCGCCCACACCGCCGCCACCAGCGTCACCACGGCCGCGCACAGCAGCGCCACCCGCGGCACCCCGCCCCCGGTCCGGGACAGCGCGCGCGGCAGCCGCCGGTCCCGGCCCATCGCGAACAGCAGCCGGGCCGCCGCGGCCTGCCCCGCCAGCGCCGCGAAGGCCGCGCCGATGGCCTTGCTCACCGCCACCAGGTCGTGCAGCCAGGTGCCGACCGAGGCGTCCACCGTGTCGTAGAACGCCGTCCCCTGCCGCCCCGGCTCCGCCGCCAGCCGCGCCGACGACACCGGCTCCAGCAGCGCCACCAGGTAGGTCTGCGCCACGAACAGCACACCCGCCAGCGCCAGGCAGAACAGCAGCGCCCGCGCGATCTTCGCCGAGCCGCCGGTGACCTCCTCCGCGAACGAGGCGATCGCGTCGAACCCCAGATACGACAGCACCGCCACCGACACCGCCCCGAGCACCGCCGACACCGCGAACGCGCCCTGCGTGCCGTCCCCCGACAGCGGCGACAGCCAGCCCCGCTCTCCACCGTCACGGACCAGGACCACGACCGCGGCCACCACGAAGACGACCAGGACCACGACCTCCATGAGCAGGACCAGGAAGCCCACCCGGGCGGCCGCCCGCACGCCCCACAGGTTCAGCAGCGTCGTCACGACCACCGCGAGCGCCGTCCAGACCCACCGCGACACCCCGGGGACCAGCGCGTTCATGGCGACCCCGCAGAACAGGTACGCCACCGCCGGGATCAGGACGTAGTCCAGCATCGCCATCCAGCCCGCGACGAAGCCGGCCTCCTTGCCGAGCCCCACGCGCGCGTAGGCGAACACCGAGCCCGCCTGCGGGACGACCCGGACCATCTGGGCGTAGCTGAACGCGGTGAACGCCATCGCGACCGTCGCGACGGCGTACACCAGCGCCACCGCCCCGTGCGACTTCGCGTCCAGCGTGCCGAACACCCCGACCGGCGCCATCGGCGCGATGAACAGCAGCCCGTAGACCACCAGGTCCCGGAAGCCCAGCGTGCGCCGCAGCGCGTGCTCCCCGCCGGCCACGCGGGCCCGCGTCCCGGTCTCCGCCATCGTGGCCCGCCTCCGCCTTCCGTCCCGCACGCCGCGTTCGTTCAGTCTTCCCGGGGACTCCACGCGGCCGCGATCTTTGAGCGGCCGAACGCGGCCTTACGATGGGACGCATGTCTGCTTCGCCTGGCCGCCGTGTCCTGCTCGCCGCCCCCCGTGGCTACTGCGCGGGCGTGGACCGCGCCGTGATCGCCGTAGAGAAAGCGCTGGAGCAGTACGGCGCTCCCGTCTACGTCCGCCACGAGATCGTCCACAACAAGTACGTCGTGCAGACCCTGGAGAAGAAGGGCGCGATCTTCGTCGAGCAGACGGAAGAGGTGCCGCCGGGCAACATCGTGATGTTCTCGGCCCACGGCGTGGCCCCGGTGGTCCACGAGGAGGCCGAGCGCGGCAAGCTCGCCACCATCGACGCCACCTGCCCGCTGGTCACCAAGGTCCACAAGGAAGCCGTCCGCTTCGCCAAGGAGGACTACGACATCCTCCTCATCGGGCACGAGGGACACGAGGAGGTCATCGGCACCTCCGGCGAGGCCCCCGACCACATCCAGCTCGTCGACGGCCCGGACGACGTCGCCAAGGTCGAGGTCCGCGACCCGTCCAAGGTCGTCTGGCTCTCCCAGACCACGCTCTCCGTGGACGAGACCATGGAGACCGTCGACGCCCTGAAGGACAAGTTCCCGCAGCTCATCTCCCCGCCCAGCGACGACATCTGCTACGCCACGCAGAACCGCCAGCTGGCCGTGAAGCAGATGGGCGCCGAGTCCGACCTGGTGATCGTGGTCGGCTCGCGCAACTCCTCCAACTCCAAGCGCCTGGTCGAGGTCGCCAAGATCGCCGGAGCGCGCGCCGCCCACCTCGTGGACTTCGCCGACGAGATCGACGAGGCCTGGCTGGAGGGCGTCTCCACCGTCGGCGTCACCTCGGGCGCGTCCGTGCCGGAGGTCCTGGTCGAGCAGGTCCTGGAGTGGCTCGCGCAGCGCGGCTTCGAGGACGTCGAGATCGTCAAGGCGGCCGAGGAGTCCATCACCTTCTCCCTGCCCAAGGAGCTGCGCCGCGACCTGCGCGAGGAGGCGGCGGCTCTGGTCGCCGGGCGGGGCGGCGCCGCTTCGGGTGAACGTTCCGCGCAGTGATCGCGGACGCTTCGCGCAGCGGATGTGCAGCGATCGGGGAGCCGCCGGGGCGGGCCGGGCGGGGATCGCCGTCCGGCCTGTGACCGTCCGTCCCACGTCGTAACGTAGGGACATGCAGATCTTCGGTGTGGACATCGGCGGTTCCGGGATCAAGGGTGCCCCGGTGGACCTGGACAAGGGCGATCTGGCGCAGGAGCGCCACAAGGTCCTCACCCCGCACCCGGCCACGCCCGAGGGGGTGGCCGACTGCGTCAAGCAGGTCGTCGACCACTTCGGCTGGACGGGACCCGTCGGGGTCACGTTCCCGGGCGTGGTGACCGACGGGGCCACGATCCGCACGGCGGCCAATGTCGACCCCAGCTGGATCGACACGGACGCGCGTGCGCTGCTCGGCGAGCGGCTGGGCGGCCTGCCGGTGACGGTGGTCAACGACGCGGACGCGGCGGGGGTCGCCGAGATGCAGGTCGGCGCGGGCCGCGGCCGGCGGGGCACGGTGATCCTGCTGACGTTCGGCACGGGCATCGGCAGCGCGCTCTTCGTCGACGGCGTCCTCGTGCCGAACACGGAACTGGGCCACCTGGAGCTGGACGGGCACGACGCGGAGAAGCGGGCCTCCAGCAAGGCCCGCGAGGACCACGACCTGTCGTGGGAGCACTGGGCGGAGCACCGGGTGCGCACGTACCTCGCCCATGTCGAGATGCTGTTCTCGCCGGAGCTGTTCATCATCGGCGGCGGCGTCAGCCGCAAGGCCCACAAGTTCCTGCCGCACATCCAGGGCATCAAGGCGGAGATCGTCCCCGCGCAGCTGCAGAACAACGCGGGCATCGTGGGAGCGGCGATGCGGGCGGCGGGGCACCAGGCGCGCTGACCCCGGGGCGGCGCGCCGCCGTAGGGCGGGTCACACCGCCGCACGGCCTCGGGACGCGGCCGCCGCCCTCCTGCGGTGCACCAGCCGGATCCGCCGGGCGAGCACGATCAGCCCGGCGACGAGCGTCCCGCCGTACAGCCACCCGGCCTGCGTCGCGAGCGCCGTCACCAGCCCCATCAGCCGGCTCCCGCCGTCGCCCCCGGCCACCGGCAGCAGCCCCGCGGCGAACGCGATCGGCACGACGATGGGCGCGGTCATCAGGTCGCCCGGGCGCACCCACACGGCGGTCAGCACGCACACCGGCAGGAACAGCACGCCGTACGCCGTCAGCGACGCCCCGAACAGCGCGGCGCACAGCGCGCCCAGCAGGAACATCGCCACCGCGCAGAACAGCCCGCTGCCCAGCCCGGTCAGCCGCGGGTTCGGCAGCCGGCCCGCGGCCGCCACCGGGGCGGGGGCCGGGCGCCGTCCCGGCGCGGGACGGCGCTGCGCCCCCGGTGGCCGCGCCGGGCGCGCGGGCCCGCCGGCCGCACGCGCGGCAGCGCCACCCGCCCCCCGTTTCACCTGCGGGGGCAGGGGCGGCCTCGGCCGGTCGCGTCGCGGTCCGTACTGGGCAGGTCGCGTCCTGTATTGCTCCACCGCACCAACTTAGGTCGTTCAATATGCCGAATAGCCCGTGAGACACGCCGTGGGGCGAGGCTTGGCCAAGCGTTCGATACGCCGCCCGGGGCGGTTCCGGGCACGCCGTAGACTGGTGGATCGGCCGGTCTCCTGGCCGCCTGGCCCTCTCCACTCACGGGAAGTCGCAACGTGTCGCTCACGATCGGAATCGTCGGCCTGCCCAACGTCGGCAAGTCGACCCTGTTCAACGCCCTGACCAAGAACGACGTGCTGGCGGCCAACTACCCGTTCGCCACGATCGAGCCCAACGTCGGTGTCGTCGGTGTGCCCGACCCGCGCCTGACGAAACTGGCCGAGATCTTCTCGTCGCAGCGGGTCCTGCCGGCCACGGTCGACTTCGTCGACATCGCCGGCATCGTGCGCGGCGCGTCCGAGGGCGAGGGCCTGGGCAACAAGTTCCTGGCGAACATCCGCGAGTCCGACGCGATCTGCCAGGTCATCCGCGCCTTCAAGGACGAGAACGTCGTCCACGTCGACGGCAAGGTCTCGCCCAAGGACGACATCGAGACGATCAACACCGAGCTGATCCTCGCCGACCTGCAGACCATCGAGAAGGTCCTGCCGCGCCTGCAGAAGGAGTCGCGGATCAAGAAGGACGTCGCGCCGAAGGTCAAGGCCGTCGAGGAGGCCAAGGAGATCCTGGAGAAGGGCGACACCCTCTTCTCCCAGGGCATCGTCCAGGGCACCGAGCGCGCCGGGCTCCTGCACGACCTGCACCTGCTCACCACCAAGCCGTTCCTCTACGTCTTCAACGTCGACGAGGACGAGCTGACCGACGAGGACTTCAAGAACGAGCAGCGTGCCCTGGTCGCCCCCGCCGAGGCGATCTTCCTCAACGCCAAGCTGGAGGCGGACCTCGCCGAGCTCGACGAGGACGAGGCGCTGGAGCTGCTGCAGTCCGTCGGCCAGGAGGAGCCCGGCCTGGCGACCCTGGCCCACGTCGGCTTCCGCACGCTCGGCCTGCAGACGTACCTCACGGCCGGCCCCAAGGAGTCCCGCGCCTGGACGATCAAGAAGGGCGCCACGGCCCCCGAGGCCGCCGGTGTGATCCACACGGACTTCCAGAAGGGCTTCATCAAGGCGGAGGTCATCTCCTTCGACGACCTGGTCGAGGCCGGCTCGGTCGCCGAGGCCCGCGCGAAGGGCAAGGCACGCATGGAGGGCAAGGACTACGTGATGCAGGACGGGGACGTGGTGGAGTTCCGCTTCAACGTGTGACCGGATGACCGCCGCCGTGCCCCAGGCGCTCGCGCCCTACGTGGCCCTGGCCGAGCGATTCGTCTCCGTGCGGGTCGACGCGGTGGGGTTCGAGTCGGGGTTCTGGGCCGAGTTCCGTGATCTGCGGAGCATCTCCGACCGGGACTTCGCCGTCCTCAACGAGCTGTTCTACGTCGTCGAGGACTTCGTGGCGGATGCGGCGGCGCGGGAGCCCGGGGACGTGACGGAAGCCGAACTGCCGGCAGGGGCAGAGCAGTTCCTCGTGGCGTGCCGGGGGCTATGAGCGGCCGGGCCTGCCGGGCAGGTGGGGCGCGGCCCGGCGTCGTGCCCGTGCGCGTCGACGGCAGTGCGCGGCGGCTGTTGCGAGGGCCAGCAGGGCGAGGAGGGCGTGCTTCCGGCGGTCCGGGGTGCGCCGGGGGCGTTCGGGTGCCGTCGGTTCCGCGGACAGGTCCCGGGCGATCCGGCGCCAGACGTGCTCCGGGGGTTGTGCCGGCAGGTCGACCAGTTCCGCCGTGCGGGCCGCCTGGACCACGCGGGTCAGCGTGCGGAGGTCGTCGCGGCAGCGGGCGCAGCGGTCGATGTGGTCGAGCGCCTCGGTGTCGGCGGGTGTGCGGGGGGCGTTGCCCAGGGCCAGTTCGACCAGGTGGGAGGGGTCCACGTGGGTCACTGCGGCCTCCCGGGGGCGATGGGTTCCGCCGTGACGACGAGGTTGCCGAGGTAGCCGCCGCGCTCGGGGACGTACGGCGGCGCGCAGGTGATGAGGGTGAGGACGGGCGGGCCCGTGCGGCGGAACGCCGAGGCGGGCAGGTCGTCCTTCGGGACGGTGACGCGGGAGACGATCCGGTAGCGCACCGGCTGCCCGCCGTCCCGGCTCACCTCCACCCGCTGGCCTCGCCGCACGTCGTACAGGGCGGCGAACTCGCCGAGGTCGCCGGAGTCGGTGTCGACGTGGCCGACCAGGACGGCCGAGCCCCGGTCGCTTCCGGGAGCGGGACCGTAGCGGTACCAGCCGGCCGTGGCCGGGTCTGCGGGGACGGCCATGTCGCCCTTCTTCGTCACGCCCACGGGGGTGACGCGGGCGTCGAGGTCCACGTCGTCGATCAGGATCCGTCGTGGTGGGCGCTCGTCCGCCCTTGGCTGTCGCGGTGCGGCGGCCGTGGGGACCGGGCGTTCCACCGGGGCCGCCGCGAAGTCCCGTGGGGGCTGCTGTGGCGGCGGGCCCGGGAGGCCGATGGCGGCTGCCAGTGCGGCAGCCGCCAGGATCGGGGCCGGGCGCCGTCGCCCGCCGTCACCCACGCCGGCCGGCGAAGCGGCGGGCCGTCAGGGCGCCCGTCACCGTCACCACACCGGCCGCGGCGGCCCACGCCGGCCACGTGTCGGAGGAGTTCGGGGTGACGGCTGCGCCGCTGCCGCCCGCGTGCACGGCCCGGGGAGCCGAGGCCATGCCGCTGAACGACTGGGTCGCCAGGGCCAGGTTCTTGTCGTTCGCGCTGCCCCAGGCGTAGACGACGTTGCTGGTGCCCTCCTTCAGGGGCAGGTCGGCCGGGCCTATGGCCACGGTGTCCGTACCCGCGAGCACCACGTCGGCGTCGACCGTGCCGGCGTCGACCTCGGCGGTGTCCTCCTTCGGGTTGGTCAGGCCGGTGAAGACGGGCTGTCCGCCGGCCCGGACGTCCACCGCGGGGGCGGCCGCGACATGGCGGACCGTCAGACGGGCCTTGCCCGGGTCGACCGCGGAGACGTCGTTGGTGAAGGCCGTCAACTGGGGCTTGCCGTCGGCGGTCAGGTGCGCGGCGACCGTGGCGTTGCCGCCCTCGGGCACCTCGACCTTCTTCTGCAGGGCCGGGGTGCCCGAAGGGCCCTTGCCCGCTTCGAAGATCTTGATGTCGTAGGTGCCGGCGTCGAGGGACCGCGGGTCCGTCACCGTGCCGGGCTTGAAGTCGCTGAGCAGCTCGTCGCCGTTGGCGTACACGTCCACGGTCAGTCCGGGGATGCCGTGGAAGACGGACACCATCGCCTTGTCCTGATGGTCGGCCAGGGCCGGGGCGGCCGCTCCGAGGGCCAGGGCGCAGGCGCCGGCGGAGGCTGCGAGGGCGAGGGGGAATCGGGAGTTCATGGGGATCGTCCCTTCAGAAGGAGTCTCCGTACGGTGCGGAGTCTCGGTCCCGTTTCGGGGGTGGTGGCCGCCTTGGATGCGCGGCCCACAGGGCTGGTGTGCGGGGGTCACACGCCCGGGCCGGGCGCCGCGGACTGCTCGATCACCGCGCGCAGGCGGTGCAGGCCGCGGCGGGCGTGGCTCTTGACGGTGCCCAGCGGCAGACCGGTCCGCTCCGCGATCTGCGCCTGCGTCAGGTCCTCGTAGAACGCCATGCACAGCACCTCCCGCTGGGGGCGCGGCAGTCGGGACAGGGCGTCGACGAGCAGCACCCGGTCCAGCACGCGGTCCGGCGCGGTGTCGCCGTGCCCGGCGTCCGGGTCGGTCCGGTGGGCCGCCGAGTCGACGAGGGTCAGGCGCCTGGTCCGGGCCGCCAGCGCGTCGACGATCTTGCGGCGGGTGATGCCGACCAGCCAGGCGCCGAGGGGTCCTCGTTCCGGACGGAAGCCGGCCCGGCCGTGCCAGGCGCCGAGGAAGACCTGCTGGGTGACGTCCTCCGCCTCGTGGGTGTCGCCGAGCAGCCGGGTCGCCATGGTGTGGACGAGCGAGCCCCAGCGGCGGTAGATCGCGGCGAACGCCTCCTCGTCGGCGGCGAGGAGGCCCCGGGCCAGTTCCTCCTCGTACCGGGTCTCCTCGGTGGGCGGTGCGAGGTCCGTCGGTCGTGTGTGGGTGGTCATGGCCTGGTTCCTCCTGCCGGGCGTCGCGGCGGACGGGGGACCGTCCGCCGAACCGCACCGGTCGCGCTGTGGGAAGCGGCGACCCTGCGCTCGACGCCAGTGTTCGGCGCACAAACGACGCAAGACAACATGCGTCGTTTGTGCGTCGTACAGTGGGTGCATGGCTGCACAGCGAGGGCGCGGAGAGGACCCGCCGGCGAAGGCCGCGCGGGACGGCGGCGGTCTGACCACCGGGGAGGTGGCCAGGCGGCTCGGGGTGGCGCCGACCACGGTCCGCACCTGGGACCGCCGCTACGGGCTCGGCCCCGACGCGCACACCGGCGGGCGGCACCGGCGGTGGACCGCCGGGGACGTGGCACGCCTGGAGCGGATGTGCGCCCTGACGGCGACCGGGATACCGCCCGCCGAGGCGGCGCGCATGGTGCGGGGCGATGCCCGGCGGGAGGCGGACCCGGAGGTTCCCGCGGGCCCCGAAGCGGGTGTGGGGGCGGGTTTGGACGGGCCCGTGGCGAGGGGCCCGGAAGGGGGCCCCGGCGGACGCCCCGCGAGGGCTGCGGCGCAGGCGGGCCCCCGCCCTTCGGCGCCCACCCGGGGCCGTGGCCGGTCCGGGAGCCGGGCCGGCAGCGGGCTGCGGCTGGGCGATGTGCGCCAGGAGTGCAAGGGCATCGCCCGTGCCGCCCTGCGCCTCGACGCCGCCGCCCTGGACGAACTGCTCCGGAGCGCGATCGACGAGCACGGGCTGGTCACCGCCTGGACGGAGGTGATCATGCCCACGCTCCAGGCCGTCGGCCGCAAGTGGGAGAGCTCCGGCGAGAAGTACGTCGAGGTCGAGCACTTCCTGTCCTGGCACGTCTCCGGCGCCCTGCGGCGCGGCACCCCCGTGTCGGCGGCCGACCGCCCGGGCGCCCTCACGGTGCTCGCGTGCGTCCCGGGGGAGAACCACACGTTGCCGCTGGAGGTGCTGGCCGCTGCGCTGGCCGAACGGGGGCTGCCGGTGCGGATGTTCGGCGCGGCCCTGCCCGTGGAGTCGCTCGTCACAGTCGTGCGCAGGACCGGACCGGCCGCGGTGGCGCTGTGGGCGCAGTCCCGCGGTACGGCAAGTCGTCCGCTCGCGCAGCACGTTGCCGCGATGGAATGGGGGGTACGCGGTGCCCGGCGCAAGCCGGTCGTCCTGACGATCGGGCCCGGCTGGTCCGGCGGCCGGGCGGTGCCGGGGCTGCCGCGTCCGACGGGCCTGGCCGAAGCGGTCGCGGTTTTGGAGTCGGTCGTGTCGCGGTAGCTCGCAAAGCGGCCGCGTCGGTCGTGTGGCACGGCTCCGGGCGGCTGCGTCGTTCGGGTCTGCCGGCGGGACTCCGGCTGTTGCGTCGTTCGGGTGACGGCGGGTCCCGGTGGTCGCGTCGTTCGCGTGACGGCAGGTCCGGCCGTCGTGTCGTTGGCGTCGATGTCGTCGTGCGCGTCGTTCGCGTCGCGCATCCGGGAACGGCCGGGGAGCCGAAGCGTGAGGGAGCTGATGGTGGCGTCGACCGGTGGCGGGAGCGGAGTGTGGGCATGAGCGGTGCGCGGGCCGCGGCCGGCGGAGAGCGCGGGGCCCGGTGAGCCGGGGTGCCGCCGGCCTCACCTCGGACGTGGTGATCGTCGGGGGCGGGGCCGCCGGTCTCGGTCTCGCGCACCGGCTGATCGGGACCGGCGGCACGACCGTCACGGTGGTCGAGCCTCGGGACGGTCCCGTGCGGCCGGCGGAACGGACCTGGTGCTACTGGGACGAGGGTCCCGGCGACTTCGAGGAGGCCGTCACCGCCACCTGGCCCCTGCTGCGCGTGCACGGCCCCGACGGCGACGCGCTCACCCTCGACCCGGCCCCGGCGCGCTACCGCATGGTGCGCTCCACCGCGTTCGAACGGCTGGTGCACGCCCGGCTCGCGCAGGCGCCCGGCGGACGGCTGCTGCGGGCGACGGCGGACACCGTGCGCGACGTACCCGGCGGCGCCGAGGTGCGCTGCACGGACCCCGACGGCCGGACCCTGATCCTGCGCGCCCGCCACGTGTTCGACTCGCGGCCCCTGCCCGTCCTCCCTCCGGCCAGGACACAGCTGCTGCAGCACTTCCGCGGCTGGTTCGTCCGGACCGCCGCCGACCGGTTCGAGACCGGCGTCGCCGACCTCATGGACTTCCGTGTGCCCCAGCCCCGGCACGGCCTCGCCTTCGGTTACGTCCTGCCGCTCGCCCCCGACCGGGCGCTCGTGGAGTACACCGAGTTCTCCCGGACGCCGCTGACCACCGAGGCGTACGAGGCCGCCCTCGGGCACTACGCCCGCGAGGTGCTGGGACTCGGCGCGTTCGGCGTGGAGGCGGCGGAACAGGGCGTCATCCCCATGACCGACGCGCGCTTCCCGCGGCGGGCCGGGAGGGCCGTCTTCCGGATCGGGACCGCGGGCGGCGCGACCCGCCCCGCCACCGGCTACACCTTCGCCGCCGCGCAGCGGCACAGCCGGGCCATCGCCGCCGCCCTGCGCGACGGCCGCGGCACCGTGCCGCCCCCGCACGGGCGTCGGGCGCTCGCCATGGACGCGGTGCTGCTGCGGGCCCTGGACACCGGGCGCATCGACGGCCCCGCGTTCTTCACCGGCCTGTTCCGCCGGACACCCACGCACCGCGTGCTGCGCTTCCTCGACGGCGCCACCTCGGTGCGGGAGGAGTGGGGCATCGGACTGCGCACCCCGGTGGGCCCGATGCTCCGCACCGCGGCCGAACTGCCCTTCCTGCCCCGCCGAACCCACCCCGCGCCCGGAAGCCGGGCCCACCCCGCCCCCGGAGGCCCGGTTCACCCCGCCCCCGGCAGCCGAACCCACCCCGCCCCCGGAAGCCGACCCCACCCCGCCCCAGGAACCGGAGAGAGCCCCCGATGACCCTGCTGCGCGACCACGACCTGGCACGCGCCTTCGACCACGCGTCCCGCACCTACGACCGGCTCACCGCCCTCAACCCCGGATACCGCACCGACCTGCTCCGCTCGGCCCGCCGGCTGCGGCTGCCCCGGGACGGAGCCGGGCTGCACGTCCTGGACCTCGGGTGCGGCACCGGCGCCTCCACCCGGGCCCTGCTGCGGGCCGCGCCCAAGGCCCGGATCACCGCCGTGGACGCCTCCTCCGGCATGCTGCGGCGGGCCCTGGCCAAACCGTGGCCCCCTCAGGTGCGCTTCCTGCACCTGAGCGCCGAGGAGCTGACGACGGCGGAGGAAGGCCCGTTCGACGCCGTCTTCGCCGCCTACCTGTTCCGCAACGTCTCCGACCCGGACGCGGTGCTGCAGTCGGTGCGGGCGCTGCTGCGGCCGGGCGGGCGCCTGGCCGTCCACGAGTACAGCCTCGGCGGCTCACCGGCGCACCGGGCCCTGTGGACGGCCGTGTGCGCGGGAGTGATCGTCCCGGCGGGCACGCTCACCGGCGACCGTGCCCTGTACCGGCACCTGTACCGCAGCGTCCTCGCCTTCGACTCCGCGCCCGCCTTCACCGCCCGGCTGACCCGCGCCGGGTTCGCCCGGGCGCGCGCCCTGCCGCTGGCCGGATGGCAGACCGGCATCACCCACACCTTCGTCGCCCGCGCCACCCCGGCCGTGGCAGAGGAGGCCGCCCGATGACCCCCGCCGCCGCCCGCCGCGGCCGGGACCGCAAGGCCGAGGTGCTGATGCCCGCGCCCGGGCGCGACCGGTTCGACCCCGCCGACGCGCCCTCCGTGGCCGTGGTCGGCGGCGGGATCGCCGGTCTCGCCGCCGCCACCGGACTGGCCGAACGCGGTGCCCGGGTCACCCTCTACGAACGTGAGGAGTCCCTGGGCGGCCGCCTCGCCGGGCACCGGACCCGGCTGGCCGACGGCTCCGAGGCCACCATGAGCCGCGGCTTCCACGCCTTCTTCCGCCAGTACTACAACCTGCGCGGTCTGCTGCGGCGCACCGACCCCGCCCTCGCCCGCCTCACCCCGCTGCCGGACTACCCCCTGCGGCACAGCGGCGGGCTGACCGACAGCTTCGCCCGCGTTCCGCGCACCCCGCCCCTGAGCGCCCTCGGCTTCGTCGCGCTCAGCCCCACCTTCGGCCTGCGCGACCTGGCCGCGATGGACGCCCGGGCGGCGCTGCCGCTGCTGGACGTGCGCGTGCCGGAGGTGTACGAGCGCTTCGACGGGATCGGCGCGACCGCCTTCCTGGACCGCGTCCGCTTCCCCGAGGCGGCGCACCACCTGGCGTTCGAGGTGTTCTCCCGCAGCTTCTTCGCCGACCCGCGCGAACTGTCCGCCGCCGAGCTGATGCTGATGTTCCACATCTACTTCCTGGGCTCGGCGGAAGGGCTGCTGTTCGACGTGCCGGACGAGCCCTTCCCGCAGGCCCTGTGGGAGCCGCTCGGGGACTACCTCCGGCGCCTGGGCGCAAACCTGCGCACCGGCACCCCCGTCCACGGCGTGGCCCCGGCCGGCGGCGGCGGAGCGGAGGTGCGCGGCGGCACCGGAACCGACCGGTACGACGCGGTGGTGCTCGCCCTCGACACCGCCGGACTGCGGCGGCTCGTCGCCGCCTCACCGAACCTGGGCACCGGCCCCTGGCGGGACGACGTCGCCGCCCTGCGCACCGCCCCGCCGTTCCTCGTCTCCCGGTACTGGCTCGACCGGCCGGTCCACGCCGACCGCCCCGGCTTCCTCGGCACCAGCGGCTACGGCGGCCTGGACAACATCAGCGTCCTGGACCGCTACGAGGGCGAGGCCGCCCGCTGGGCCGAGAAGAACGGCGGCTCGGTCGTGGAGCTGCACGCCTACGCCGTCGGCACCGGCGCCGACCCGCTGAGCGTGCAGGACGACCTGCTCGCGCAGCTGGGGCGGATCTACCCGGAGACCCGCCGGGCACGGGTCGTCGACGCCCGGCACGAGTGGCGCGAGGACTGCCCGCTGTTCGAGGTCGGCACGTACGGGCGCAGACCCACCGTGCGCACGCCCCACCCGTGGCTGACCCTGGCCGGCGACGGGATCCGCTGCGACCTGCCCGTGGCCCTGATGGAACGCGCCGCCACCACCGGCTTCCTGGCGGCCAACGCCCTGCTCGCGGACCGGGGCGTGCGCGGCCAGGTGCTGTGGACCGTGCCCCGCGCGGGACGCTCCCCGGTGCTGCGGGCCCTCCACGCCCTCGCGGGACGCCCGGCCCGCTGACGCGGGGCCGCCGGGCGGGCCAGGGACGCCCCGCACAGGCCCGTCCGGCGCGGTCGCCCCGGCCGCGGAACACCGCGTCACCCGAGCCGGAGCCGGCCGGCCCGGGTACGCCGGATCACCCGGGGAAGCGGCCGGTGCTGCGCAGCGCCCAGCGCCTCTCGGCGTAGGCCAGGTCGTCCCGCCACAGGCGCCCGGCGGTGTGCCGCATCAGCGGGCGCAGTACCGGCGCGGCGGCCCGGGCCAGCGCGAAGCCGCGGCGGTCCGAGGCGGCGACCACCGCCTCGATCACCGCCGTGCGCGGACGCGGGTCGGCCCCGGCGGTCAGCGGCGTGGCGTGGGTCTCCACGACGGACGTGGCGCCCTCGCCGTCGACGATGCGCATGACGACCGTGCGCGGCTCCGGCGCGGTGAACTCCGCCCGCACCGGCACCACCAGACGGCCCGCCACACGGAAGGAGACGTCCACGGCGAAGGCGTCGTCCTCCGCGCCCCGCGGCTCCCGGACGACCGTCAGGTCGACGAACGAGTACGGGTGGAACCACGAGCCGTGCCACGGGTCGAGCCGGTTGGCCACCACGTCCTGCGGTTCGCACCGCCCGACACCCGCGTACACCGCGTCCACCCCGCTGCCCGCCGGGGGCCGCTCCGGGATCACCGGCCGCTCGGCGGGCTCCTCGCCGCCGACCGCGTCCAGCCGCACCCACACCAGCACCCCGTCGTCGTGCACCGGGTACGGCTGCCAGCCCGCGAACGGCGAGCCGTCCAGGGCCAGTCCGTGCCAGTGGCACACCAGCGTGCCGCACACCACCCGGCTGTCCCGCAGCGGGGCCCCCAGGTGCGGGCAGACGCCGGAGCCGCCGCGCAGCTCACCCTCCGCCGAACGCCACAGCACCACCTCCACCCCGCCGACGGTCCTGCCGTACGGGCCGCCTCCCGGGCGGACGTCCCGGGAGGCGCCCACCACGAACCAGTTGCCGGAGGGCCGCGCCGAGGCCCGCTCGAGCGCGTCGGCGATCAGCGCCGGGCGGGCCGCGCGCCAGGTCGGCTCCTGCTCCGCCCAGCCGGGGCCGCGGCGCCGCCGCAGCGGTGAGGTCCAGCGCGTCCTTCCGGGTCGGTCAGCCACGGCCCGTCTCCTTCCCTTCCGGCAGCGCGGGGCCCGGCACGGGCGCCGCGTGCGGCAGCCGGGCGCGCCACCGCGCGCCGGCCACCCGCAGGACACCGGCCGCGGCGGTGGCCGCCCGACGGCGGCGGGGCACCACGGCACGGCGGTGCAGCACGGTGTAGTCCTGCCGCGCGATCGCGTCGAGGATGCCGCCGTACAGCGTGAACGCGGCGCGGATGCAGGGCCGCACGCGCGGGTCGAGCATGGCGATGCCCGGCTCCGCCGTCCGGTACACGTCCCTGGTCAGGGCCTCGGCCGCGACGAGCGCCGCCCGGATCCGCGGATCGGGGCGCCCGCTGCGCCTGCTCCACTCCAGCAGGGCCCGGTCGACCCCGTGCGCGGCGAGCAGGTCGGCGGGCAGGTAGACCCGGCCCCGGTCCAGGTCCTCGCCCACGTCCCGCAGGAAGTTGGTCAGCTGGAACGCCACGCCCAGGGCCGCCGCGTGCGGTGCGGCCTCCTCGCGCGGCACGACCGTGCCGAGCACGGGCAGCATCTGCAGGCCGATCACCGCGGCCGAGCCGTGCATGTACGCCCGCAGGTCGGCGTAGGTCGGGTAGTCCGTGACGGTCAGGTCGGCCCGCATGGAGGCCATGAAGTCGGCGAACAGGTCGACGTCGATGCCGTAGCGGCCGGCGGTGTCGGCCACGGCCCGCACGACCGGTTCCGTGCCGCCGCCGGTGCGCAGCGCGTGGGCGAGGTCGCCCTCCAGCCGTTTCAGCTGCAGGTCGCGCTCGTCGGGGGTGGCGGAGCGGTCCAGGTCGTCGACGATGTCGTCGGCCCAGCGGGCGAAGCCGTACAGCGCGTGCACGGCCGAGCGGCGCTCCAGCGGCAGCAGCCGCGTGGCCAGGAAGTACGTCCGGCCGTGCCGGGCGTTGAGCCGCCGGCACCGTGTGTAGGCGGCGCGCAGGTGGGGGCCGGTGATCCCGGCGGCGTCCAGTTCACGACGGGTCATGGGCACCTGCGCTGGTCGGGGCGGTCGGGGGGTGGTCCGTGGCGCGGGCCGGCCGGGGCGTCCGGGCGGGCCGTGCGGGGACGCCGGTGACGCGGGCGGCGGCGAGTTTGCCGCTGATCAGCACGGTCGGCACGCCGACGCCGGGCGTGGTCCCGCAGCCGGCCAGCACGACGTTGTCCAGCCCGCGCACCAGGTTGCGCGGCCGGAACGGGCCGGTCTGGGCGAAGGTGTGGGAGACGGAGAACGGCGTGCCCGCCGCGTGGCCCTGGGCCGTCCAGTCGAGCGGGGTCACCAGGGCTTCCTCCTCGACGCTGTCCCCGAACCCGTCCAGGCCGCGCCGCTCCAGCTCGGCGACCAGGCTGTCGCGGTAGCGCGGGCCCAGTTCCCGCCAGGCGGCGGCGGAGGGGCCGACGGCCGTGTTGGGGCAGGGCGCCAGGACGTAGTGCAGGTGGCGGCCGGGCGGCGCCAGGGAGGCGTCGTGCGCCGTGGGGCGGGTGATCAGCAGCGACGGGTCGCTCATCAGCGTTCCCGAGCGGGTCAGTTCGTCGAAGGTCCGCTCCCAGGCGGCGCCGAACGACAGGGTGTGGTGGGCGAGGTGGGGCCAGGTCCGGTCGGTGCCCGCGTGCAGGATCACCGCCGACGGCGAGTGCCGCAGCGGCACCGGGCGCACCGGGGCCCGGCCCAGCAGCCGGTGCGCGGTGGACAGTTCGCAGGTGAGCACCACCGCGTCGCACGCGATGCGTTCGCCCGAGGCCAGGCGCACGGCCCGCACCCGGCCCGCCGAGCGCTCCAGCGCGCTCACCTCCGCCGACCAGCGCAGTTCGGCGCCGGCGCCGGCTGCCGCGTCGGCCATCGCCCGCGGCAGCGCGTGCATGCCGCCCTTGGGGAAGAAGACACCGGCCACGGTGTCCATGTAGGCGATCACCGCGTACGCCGCCAGCGCCCGGGCCGGGGCCACACCGGCGTACAGGGCCTGGAAGGAGAAGACCCGGCGCAGCCGGTCGTCGGACAGGAAGCGGCCGATGCGGCCGTCCAGCCGCCCGAACCCGCCGAGCGCCGCCAGCCGGGCCAGGTCGGGGTGCGCGAGCTGGAACGGCGAGTCGAAGTTGGTGTCGATGAACCGGCGCATCTGCGCCCGGTACAGCCGCTCCAGCCAGTGCCGCAGCCTGCGGTAGCCCGCCGCCTCGGCCGGCCCGGCGAAGCGCCGGACCTCCGCCTCCATGGCCTCGCCGTCGGTGTGCACGTCCAGCGCGGTGCCGTCCGCGAAACCGGCGCGGTAGGCCGGGTGCAGGGGCACCAGCTCGACGCGGCGGGCGAGGCTGTCGCCGACGGCCGCGAACGCCTCGTCGGCCAGGTGCGGCATCGTCAGCACCGTGGGCCCGGTGTCCACCAGGTAGTCGCCCAGTCGCAGCCGGCCGGCCCGGCCGCCGGGGCCGGCGTCCCGTTCGACGAGGGTGACCCGGCGTCCGGCGCCCAGCAGGTGCAGGGCACACGCCAGTCCCGACAGGCCGGCACCCACCACCACGACGTGGTCGGTCGGCCCGGTCACCGTCCTCATACCAGCTCCTCGGCGTGGCGCGGGGCGACGCCCGCGGCCCGCTCGACCAGGGCGGCGAACTCCCGCCGCACGCCGGGCTCCGCCCCGGTCGCCTCGAAGTGCCGCACGGCGGCGGCCGCCAGCTCCGCGGTCCTCGCCTCCACCTCGGCCCGGGCGCCCGTGCGCTCCAGCGCCGTCCGCATGCCCCGCACCAGGTGCTCCGGGCGGTCGTGCGCGCCCGGGGCGAGCACCCGGGCGGCCTCGCGGTCGCCGGTGGCGCCGGCGAGCCGGACGGCGGCGGCCAGCAGCGGGGTGAGCTTGCGGGAGCGCAGGTCGTCGTCGGCCGGCTTCCCGGTCAGGGCCGGGTCGCCGAAGGCGCCGAGGAGGTCGTCGCGCAGCTGGAAGGCCAGTCCGGCGCAGTGCCCGGCGGACCGCAGGGCCTCCGTCGTGCGGGTGCCGGCACCGGCCAGGGCCGCGCCCAGGGCGAGGGGCCGCGCCACCGTGTAGCGGGCGCTCTTCAGGGCGGCGATGGTCAGCGCCTCCTCCTCCCCGGACGCCCCGCTCGCCTGGGCGCGCAGGTCGCGGTACTGCCCGGCGACCATCTCGGTGCGCATCGCCCGCCACTCCTGGTGCAGCCGGGCGCCGTGCGGCGACCCGAGCGCGGTCTCCGTCAGCAGGTCGTCCGCCCACGCCAGCGCCAGATCGCCCGCGAGCACGGCGGCCGACACGCCGAACGACCGGGCGGCCGAAGCGCCGTACGATCCGGCGGCCGACGCGCCGGACGGCCCGGAGGTCACCGTCCGTGCTGTGTCGGGCGCCGTACCGGGACCGGCCGGGTGCCGCCCGGCGAACTCCACGTGCAGGGCCGGGCCTCCCCGGCGCACGGGCGATCCGTCCATCACGTCGTCGTGGACGAGGGCGCAGGCCTGCAGCAGTTCGAGGGCCGCTCCCGTGCGCAGCACCGCCGTGGCGTCACCGGAGCCGCCCGCGGCCCGCCAGCCGCACCAGGCGAACGCCGTCCGCAGCCGCTTGCCGCCCCGCAGCGTGAAGGCGGCCACGCGCTCGGCCAGGTCACGGGCGAACACCGCGTCGACCCCGTGGGCCTGGCGCAGCCGTGCGTCGAGTTCGTGCTCCAGGACGGTCTCCACGGCGCTCGCGGCCCAGGGAGCGGTCAGCGTCGCGTCGTCTCCTTCCGCCGGTCCGGCCACCGTCGGCCGCGGTCCAAGCATGCGCAACCCCTTCTCGTCCGATCATTCGCACATCAGTGCTTCCGGCGGCAGTCGTGCCGTGGATGCGCCGGCCGGTCCTCATCCCAGTCCGCGGGCGTGCCGGAAACGAGCCAGTCCGTCCCCGAGGCCGACGAGCGGCTCCGGGTACCCCAGAACCGCGCGCCGCTCCGCCGGGAGCCGCCAGGGTTCGTGCACCACGTCGGCGGCGACGTCCGCCAGTTCGGGCACCCAGCGGCGTACGTAGGTGCCGTCCGGGTCGTACCGCCTGCCCTGGCGCACCGGGTTGAGGACGCGGTGCGGGCGGGAGTCGGTGCCGGTGCCGGCGACCCACTGCCAGTTCAGCTGGTTGTTGACGATGTCGCCGTCCACCAGCAGGTCGAGGAAGTGCCGGGCGCCGATCCGCCAGTCCACGTACAGCGTCTTGGTCAGGAAACTCGCCGTCAGCAGCCGGGCCCGGTTGTGCATCCAGCCCTCGGCGCGCAGCTGCCGCATGCCGGCGTCCACCACCGGGTAGCCCGTGCGGCCCTCCTTCCAGGCGGCGATGTCGTCGGCGGCCTCGTCCTCGCCGCGCCAGCGGTCCTGACGGGTGCGGTAGTCCCGCACGGAGGCGTCGGGCCGGGCCGCCAGCACCTGGTGGTGGAAGTCGCGCCAGCACAGCTGGCGCACGAACGCCTCGGCCCCGGGCCCGCCCGTGCGGCGGGCCCGGTGCACCAGCTCCACCGGCGACAGCGCCCCGAAGTGCAGGTACGGCGACAGGCGTGAGGTGCCGTCAGCGGCCAGGTCGTCGTGCCGGTCCTCGTACCGGGCCAGGTCCGCCCGCGCCCACGCGGCGAACCGCTCGCGCCCCGCGGTCTCCCCGCCGGGCGGGAGGCCGGCGGACACACCCCCGGCGTCCGCGCGCCGGGGCGGCTCCTCGCCGCGTGCCGCGTCGGGTACGCGCACGGTGCGCGGCGCGGGCAGCGGGTCCCGCAGGGCCTGCTGCGACCAGCGGCGGAAGTAGGGGGTGAACACCGCGAAGTGGCCGGAGCCGGCCGGGGTGAGGGCTCCGGGCGCGACGGCCGTGATGACGCTGTCGTGCACCCGCAGGGCGACGCCGTCGGCGCCGAGTGCGGCCCGCAGCCGTTCCTCGCGGCGGTGGGCGAAGCCGGTGATTCCCGCGGCCAGGTGGACCTCCGCGGCGCCGCACTCGGCGGCGACCGCGCGGACCTCCCGGGCGACCGGTCCGGAGCGCACGATCAGGCGCCCGCCGCGCCGGCGCAGCGAGGCGTCCAGGTCGGCCAGGCAGCCGGCGAGGAAGGCGGCACGGTTGGGCACGTCGAAGCCGGCCGCGCGCACGGCGGGGTCGCGGACGAACAGCGGCACCACCTCGTCCGCCGCCGCCAGAGCCGCCCGCAGCGGCGGATGGTCGTGCAGGCGCAGGTCCGAGGTGAACAGGACGACCGCGACGGTCATGGCGTTCCTCCTGGAGCGGTGAAGCGGTGGTGCGGGATCACGTCCGCCCGGTCCTTTTCGCGGCCCGGGCCCGGCGGGCGCGGGCGGCCCGGCGGCCGTGGGTGCCGTCGGCCGCCGCCCGGGCGATGTTGCGGGCCATGCCGCCGAACACCACCGCGTGGAACGGGGCGACGCTCCACCAGTAGGCGTGGCCCAGCAGCCCGCGCGGGTGGAACAGGGCCCGCTGCCGGTAGTGGGTGCGGCCGTCGTCGCCGGTCTCGGCGTACATCTCCAGCCAGGCCAGCCCCGGCAGCCGCATCTCGGCGCGCAGCCGCAGCAGCCGGCCCGGTTCGATCTCCTCCACGCGCCAGAAGTCCAGCGAGTCGCCGACCCGCAGGCGCTCGGTGTCCCGCCGCCCCCGGCGCAGCCCGACCCCGCCGGCGAACCGGTCGAGCCAGCCGCGGACCGCCCAGGCCAGCGGGGAGGAGTACCAGCCGTTCTCGCCCCCGATGCCCTCGATCACCCGCCACAGGGCCTGCCGGGACGCGTCGACGGGACGCTCCCGCTCGTCCTGGTAGAGGCTGCCGCCCGCCCAGTCCGGGTCCGTGGGCAGCGGGTCGCTGGGGGCGCCGGGCACCGAGGCGGAGGACCAGCGCGTGGCGACCTGTGCCTGGCGCACCCTGCGCAGCGCCAGGGCCAGCGCCTCGTCGAACGGCAGCGGCCGGCCCGGGCCGTCGGGCACATACCGGGCGATGTCGTGCTCGTGGCAGACGACCTCGTGGCGCAGCGACTCGGTCAGTGGCCGGGCGAGGGAGGCGGGCACCGGCGTGACCAGGCCGACCCAGTGGCTGGACAGCCGGGGGGTGAGGACGGGGACCGGGACGATGAACCGCCGCGGCAGTCCGGCCACGGCGGCGTAGCGGAGCATCATGTCCCGGTAGGTGAGGACGTCGGGCCCGCCGATGTCGAAGGCCCGGTCGACGTCGGCGGGCATGGCCGCCGAGCCGACGAGGTAGCGCAGCACGTCCCGGACACCGATGGGCTGGGTGCGGGTGTGCACCCAGCTGGGGGTGACCATGACGGGCAGGCGCTCGGTGAGGTAGCGCAGCATCTCGAAGGACGCCGAGCCCGAGCCGATGACGACGGCCGCCCGCAGCACCGTCGCGGGCACGGGCGAGGCGAGGAAGATCTCCCCCACCTCCGCGCGCGACCTCAGGTGCGGCGAGAGCGACTCCTCGGGCACGTTCCGGGGCGTGAGCCCGCCGAGGTAGACGATCCGCCGTACCCCGGCGGCGTGCGCCTGCGCGGCGAAGATCCGGGCGGCCTCCCGGTCGGTGTCCTCGAACCGGGAGCCGCTGCCCAGGGCGTGCACCAGGTAGTAGGCGACGTCGATCCCGCGCATCGCGGCGGCGACCGACGCCGGGTCCGTGACGTCACCCCGGACCGTCTCGGCGTCGGGCGCCCAGGGGTGGTCGCGGAGCTTGTCCGGAGAGCGGGCCAGGCACCGGACGCGGTGCCCGGCCTGGAGCAGCTCCGGCACCAGGCGCCCGCCGATGTACCCGGACGCCCCGGTGACCAGGCAGTGCAGCCGCCCGTCCTCCGCCATGCTCCAGCCTCCCGTCTCCGGCCGCGCCCACGGCCGGCCTCTACAGGAGACTTCGCGACCGCCCCGTGCGGCGGATGCGCGGCAGGGTGCCCGCGGCCGTTCAGCCGGACGGAGCATCGACCCCGGCCGCCGGCCGCGCCGTCGCGCCCCGGCGGGCCAGGACGCTCGGCCACCAGGCGAGCGGCCCGACGTCGATCACCAGTGCGGGCACCAGCAGCGACCGCACCACCAGCGTGTCCAGCAGCACCCCGAAGGCGACGATGAACGCGATCTGCACCAGGAACGCCAGGGGGATCACCATCAGGGCCGCGAAGGTCGCGGCGAGCACCACACCCGCCGAGGTGATGACACCGCCGGTGGTGGTCAGCCCGCGCAGCACGCCCTGGCGGTTGCCGTGCGCGAGCGCCTCCTCGCGCACCCGGGACATCAGGAAGATGTTGTAGTCGACGCCCAGCGCCACCAGGAACACGAAGCCGTACAGCGGCACCGACGCGTCCGTGCCGCTGAAGCCCAGGAGGTTTTCGAACACGAGTGCCGAGACCCCGAGCGTCGCCAGGAAGTTGAGCCCGACGGTCGCCACCAGCAGCACCGGCACGAGCAGGGAGCGCAGCAGCGCCATCAGGATCACCAGGATGACGGCGAGCACGATCGGCACGATGACCGTGCGGTCCCGGGCGGCGGTCCGCTGGGTGTCGTACTGCTGCGCGGTGTACCCGCCGACCAGGGCGTCGGCCCCGGGGACCGCGTGCACCTCGGCGCGCAGCCGCTCGACGGTGTCCTTGGCCGCGTCGCTGTCCGCCGAGGACTCCAGCGTGGCGTTGATGAGCACCCGCCCGTCGGCCACGAGCGGTTCCCCGCCCCCGGGCCGTCCGGACGCGGAGACGGCGGCCACGCTCGCGACGCCCTCGGTGTCCTCGGCGGCCGCCGTCACCTCGGCGGCCCGGCCGGCGTCGGCGATGATCACCGCCGGATTGCCCGAGCCGCCCGGGAAGTGCTCGCCGAGGGTGCGCTGGGCCGCCACCGAGGGCGCGTCGTTGACGAAGATCTCGTCGAGCGGCACGCCCTTGGAGGACAGCGAGGGCGAGAAGGCCGCGAACACGGCGAGCACCAGCGCCGTCACCACCCAGGTCCGGCGCGGCCGGCCCGCCACCAGGGCGGCGACCCGCCGCCACACGCCGCTGCCCTGCGCGGACGCGTCCGCCGCCTTCGGCCGGGTGGGCCAGTACGCGGTGCGGCCCAGCAGGGCCAGTGCGGCCGGCAGGAAGGTGAGCGTGGTGAGCACGGCGCAGACGATGCCGATGGCGCCGACCGGTCCGAGGGCCCGGTTGTTGGTGAGGTCGCTGGCGAGCAGGGCCAGCAGCCCGAGCGCGACGGTCGCCGCGCTGGCGGTGATCGCCCCGAACGACCGGCGCACCGCGGCCAGCGCGGCCGCGAAGCGGTCCTCGCGCAGGGCGAGTTCCTCCCGGAAGCGCGCGGCCAGCAGCAGGGCGTAGTCGGTGGCGGCGCCGATCACCAGGATCGACAGGATGCCCTGCACCTGGCCGTCGACCCGCACCACGTCCCGGTCGGCCAGCGCGTAGACCACGGCGCAGGCCAGGCCCAGGGCGAAGACCGAGCCGAGGATGATCAGGAACGGCAGCAGCACGCTGCGGTAGACGAGCAGCAGGATGAGCAGCACGGCGCCGAGGGCCACGCCGAGCAGCAGTCCGTCGATGCCCGCGAAGGCGTCCGACAGGTCGGCCTGGCTGGCGGCGGGGCCGGCGATCCGTGCCTCGGTGCCCGGCACCTGCTGGGCCGCCGCCCGCACCGCTTCGAGGGCGGTGGGCAGTTCCTCACCGAGGTCGGGTTCCAGCTGGACGACGGCCTGCATCGCCTCCCGGTCGTCCGAGAGCAGGGCGGGGGAGGGCCGGTCCACCACGCCGCGCTCCCCGGCGAGCGCCGCCACGGCCCGGGTGGCCTCAGCCCGCTGGTCCGCCGTCAGCCGCTCGCCGCCGGCCGTCCAGACGACCACGGCCGGCAGCGTCTCGGACTGGTCGAAGGCCTCGCGGGCCTGGAGCACCCGCGTGGATTCGGCGCTGCGGGGCAGGAAGGCGGCCTGGTCGTTGGTGGCGACCTCACCGAGCTTGCCCGCGTACGGGCCGAGTGTGCCGCCCACCCCCAGCCAGACGAGAAGGAGAGCGAGCGGCAGGAGCCGCCGGGCCCAACGCTGTGCGGTACTCATGCGCATCCCAAGCCGTAGACGAATTAACTCATCCATAAAGTATCTCAATCATCGAGAGATACTAGGGTGGGGGCATGAGTGGTTCCGGCGTGCCCACGGCATCTCTTCCGGCGGACGACCCCATCGGGTTGCAGGCCTTCGCCGTCCTGCTGCGCCGGATGAACAGCGAGTTCAACCGCATCGCCCAGGAGTTCGCCCAGGCCCAGGGCCTGCACCTCACCGACATGCAGGCGCTGATCGCGATCCTGGACGCCGACGCGGACCCCGAGGCGGAGGGCGAGCCCATGACACCCGGACGGCTGCGCAAGCAGCTCAACCTCACGTCCGGCGCGGTGACCGCCTGCCTCGACCGGCTGGAACGGGCCGGGCACATCCGCCGGGTCCGGGACGCGGGTGACCGCCGTGTGGTCCACCTGCACTACGCCGACGCGGCCCGGGGCCTGGCCAGGGACTACTTCCGCCCCCTGGCCCGCGGCACCGAAGCCGCCCGCAGCCGGTTCAGCGCCGAGGAGCTGACGGTGGTCGTCCGGTTCCTGGCCGAGATGAACACCGAACTCGCCCTGCTGCGCCGCGGCGCCGACTGAGGCATGCACGGCCGGGTCTCCAGGACGCTCCCGCACGACACCCCGTGCGGACGGAACGCGCCCCGGCCGGACGAGCGGGGGCCGGCCGGACGAGCGGGGGCCGGACCGCCGACGGCCCGGCCCCCTTCGGGCGGTGACGCGTCAGAACTGGAGCGCCCAGGCGTCGATCCGCCCGGTGTCGAAGTTCGCGTTGTCGCTGACGCGCAGCTTCCACGTGCCGTTCGCGGTCTCCGAGGAGGCGTTCACGGTGTACGTGGTGTCGATGTTGTCGGCGCTGCCGCCGGTGCCGTAGCTCTTCAGCGTGTACGCGGTGCCGTCGGGGGCGATCAGCTGGACCTGGAGGTCACCGATGTAGGTGTGGACGATGTGCACCTCGACGGCCAGGGCCGACGGGGCGTTGCCGGAGACGCCGGAGACCGTCACCGGGGACTCGGCGGTGGCGTTGTCCGCGATGGCCTGGTCGGCGGTGTTCTCGAAGCGCGGTCCGGGCGGGGTGGTCGTACCGCCGCCCACGTACAGCAGCCGGTTGGGTGAACCGGTGCCGGGGCTGGTGACGACGCCGGTGGTGGCGGCGGAGGTCAGCGCGGCGGAGACCTGCGCGGGCGTGGCCGCGGGGTTGGCGGCCAGGTGCAGGGCGGCGGCCCCGGCGACGTGCGGGCTCGCCATCGACGTGCCGGAGATGGTGTTGGTCGCCGAGTCGCCCGTGCTCCACGCCGAGGTGATCGACGAGCCGGGCGCGAACAGGTCGAGCACCGAACCGTAGTTGGAGTAGCTCGCCTTGGCGTCGCCCGACGTCGTGGCACCGACCGTGACGGCCTCGGTGACCCGGGCCGGGGAGCGGGTGGAGGCGTTGGTGGACTCGTTGCCGGCCGCGACCACGAACGTGACCCCGGAGGTGATGGCGTTGCGCACGGCCGTGTCGATGGCCGTGTCGCCCGGGCCGCCCAGGGACATGTTCGCCACGGCCGGCTTGACCGCGTTGCGGGCGACCCAGTCGATGCCGGCGACGACCTGCGCGGTGGTGCCCTGGCCGGAGTTGTTCAGCACCCGGACCCCGACGACCTTGGCCTTCTTGGCGACGCCGTAGGCGTTCCCGGCGACCGTGCCGGCGACGTGCGTGCCGTGGCCGTGGCCGTCCTGGGCGGTGTTGTCGTTGTCGACGGCGTCGTAGCCGTAGGAGGCCCGGCCGCCGAAGTCGCTGTGCGTGATGCGGACGCCGGTGTCGATGACGTAGGCGGTGACGCCCTCGCCCGCCGCGTCCGGGTAGGTGTACGAGCTGTTCAGCGGCAGGTTGCGCTGGTCGATGCGGTCCAGGCCCCAGGACGGCGGGCCGGGCTGCGTCGCGGTGATGGAGAACGTCCGGTTCTGCACGACGGAGGCGACGGCCGGGTCGGCGGCGAGACGTTTCGCCTCGGAGGCGGAGGCCTCGACCTCGTAGCCGTTGAGGGCCTTGGTGTAGGTCCGCTCGATGGCGGCGCCGTACTTGCGCGCGAGGGCGCGGCCCTCGGCGGAACCCGCCTTCTCGGTCTTCAGCGTGACGATGTAGCTGCCGGCGACGGCGTTCGCGGCGCCCTCGTACTGCACGCGCCCCTCGGCGGCGACCGGGGCCGCGCCGGCGGGGAGGGCGGAGACCAGGCTCGCGACGAGCGCCGCGGTGGCCGTCGCGCCGAGGGCGGCCAGTCTTCGCCGGGTGGATCTGTGGGGAGTACGCATCACTGCCATCTGAGGGGTCCTCCTCATCGGTGGTGCGCTGTGGGGTGTGGTGCACGCCCGTCGGAGCACCCGGAAGTCATGGTCATGTCAACCACGGGGTGACTCCGGTGCGTCAGCCGAAAGATTGAGGCCTCCACAGGAATTGCACAAGGGCCCTGCACGACCGGCAGGACCCTCGCGACGGACCGTCAGTCACCGAACGCCGTGTCCCGGCTCCGCTTCTCCCAGGCCAGCACCTCGTCCCGCACCCGGTCCAGATGACCGAGCACCGCGCTCACGCCGTCGTCACCGAGCGGCAGGCGCAGGGGCGTCGGATCGGCCTCCAGCGCGGCCAGGATCAGGGCGGCCGCTTTGGCCGGGTCGCCGGGCTGGGTGCCGTCGCCGCCGGAGACGAGGCCGCGTGTCTCGCTCACCTTGCCGTACACGCCGCTGTCCGCGCTGGCACCCGCCCGGCCCGTCTCGAACAGGCCGGTGCGGAAGGCACCCGGCTCGACGATCAGCACCTTGACGCCGAACTCGGCGACCTCGTCCGCGAGCCCCTCGGACAGGCCCTCCAGGGCGAACTTCGTCGCGCTGTACGCCGAGAAGCCCGCGAAGGACAACTGCCCGCCCATGCTGCTCATCTGCACGATCGCGCCCGAGCGCCGCTCGCGCATGTGGGGCAGCACGGCCCGGGTGAGCGCGGCCGGGCCGAAGACGTGCACGTCGAACAGGGCCCGCAGCTCCTCCTCGGTGGTCTCCTCGAACGCCCCGACATGGGTCCGGCCCGCGTTGTTGACCAGGACGTCGATCCGCCCGTGCCGCGCCAGGACGTCCCGCACGGCGTCCCCGGCGGCGCCGGTGTCGGCGACGTCCAGACGCAGCGCCTCCACCCGGTCGGGGTGCGCCGCGACCAGATCGCCCAGCGCCTCGGGGCGCCGGGCCGCGCCGACCACGACATCGCCCGCGGCGAGCGCGGCCTCGGCGATCGCCCGGCCGAACCCGCTGCTCGCGCCCGTGATGAGCCACACCCTGTTCATGACCGCTCCTCGTCTCGTCCCGTCTGTCAGGCCAACCACCCTGCCCCGGTGCGCAGTTGTCCGTCCAAGTCCTTCGGTGATAGCCGATGGGCATGACCAAGGACGTCCATGTGCGCGACCTGCGTTCCTTCCTGGCGGTGGCCGAGGAACTGCACTTCACCCGGGCCGCCGAGCGGCTCCACCTCTCCCAGCCCGCGCTGAGCAAGCAGATCCGGGTACTGGAGCGGCAGTTGGGCGTCGAGCTGTTCCGGCGCGACCGCCACGGTGTGGCCCTCACCGACGCCGGCACGGCGCTGCTGCCGCACGCGCGCGGGGTGCTGACGGCATGGCAGGAGGCGGCGGACGCGGTGGACGCCGTCCGGACGGCGCGCGGCGGCACGCTCGTCGTGGGCATGAGCACCAGCCCGGTCCGCGGCGGCCTGCTGCCGGCCATCCGCTCCCGCTTCACCGCGGCCCACCCCGAGACGGCTCTCCGGCTGCGGCAGGTCAACTGGGAGGACCCGACCGCGGGTCTGGCCGACGGCTCCGCCGACGTCGCGTTCGTCTGGCTGCCCCTGCCCGGCCAGGACCGCTACGCCTGGACGGTCGTCGTGGAGGAACCGCTCAGGGTCGCCCTGCCCGACACCCACCCGCTCGCCGCCCGCGCCGGCGTCGACTTCGCTGACCTGCTGGACGAGCCGTTCCTCGCGCTGCCCGGCAGCACGGGCCCGCAGCGCGACTTCTGGCTCGCCCTCGCCAACCGCGGCGGCCGCCCGCCCCGCATCGGCGCCGAGATCGCGAGCACGGAGGAGACCTACGAGGCCCTGGCCGCCGGCCTCGGCGTCTGCCTCGTCGCGGCGGGCAACGTCCCCCTGCTCACCCTCGGGGGCGTCACGACCCGCCCGGTCCACGGCCTGCCCCGGGCCCGCTACGCCCTGGCCTGGCGCCGCGAACACGGCGACCGCCCCCTGATCCGGGCCTACGCACAGGCATGCCACCGGGCGGCCGAGGGGGTGTAGTCGCCCGTACCGCCGTGCGCGCAGCCCGCGTTCCGCCCCAGGGCCCGGCCGCTTACGATGCGCCGAGCCGCACGCCGACCCGCCCACCGCCTCAGTCAGGAGCACCGCACCCGTGTCGATACCCCCGCCCCCCGGGCCCTCGTACCCCCGGGACCCGTACGGCCCGCCCCCCGCCGGCCCGTCGCAGGCCTGGGGGCCGTACGGCACCGCCGGGCGCCCGTACGGCACGCCGGTCTCCGTCAACGCCCTGGCCGTCGCCGCCCTCGTGCTCGGCGTCCTGTGCTTCATCCCCGCCCTGGGGCTGGTGCTGGGGCTGATCGCGCTGCGGCAGATCGGCAGGTCCGGGCAGAGCGGGCGGGGCCTGGCGATCGCCGGGGCGGTGCTGTCCTGCGCCGGGATCGTGCTGTGGACGGTGGTGCTGTCCACCGGGGCCGTGTCCAAGGCCTGGGAGGGGTTCAAGGAGGGCGCGCAGGGCAACCGGATCCTGACCCTGGACAAGGGCGACTGCTTCGACGCGCCCGGCGGCCTGGAGGGCGACACCTACGACGTCGACCCGGTCTCCTGCGCGGGCCCGCACGACGGCGAGGTCTTCGGCGTCGTCACCCTGCCCGGCGGCTCCTTCCCCGGCGACGCGAGGATCACCGACATCGCGGACGAGCGGTGCTGGGCGCTGCGGGACCAGTACGCCATGGACTCCTGGGCGCTGCCTGCGGACGTCGACGTGTACTACCTGATGCCCTCCCGGGAGAGCTGGCGCTGGGGCGACCGCGCCGTCACCTGCGTCTTCGGCAACACCGAGGCCGGCGCCGAGCTGACCGGCTCGCTGCGCGAGGACCCCACCACGCTCGGCACGGACCAGGTCGTCTTCCTGTCCACGGCCAACGCCTTCGACGCGGCGCTCTACGAGGAGCCGGAGGACACCCCCGAGGACGACCTCGCCGGCCACCGCGCCTGGGCCACGCAGGTGCACGACGTGCTCGGCGAGCAGATCGAGGCCCTGCGCGGTCACTCCTGGCCGTCCGGGGCCCGCGAGCCGGTCGCCGCGCTGGTGGCGGACCTGGAGGACGCGCGGCGGGAGTGGGCCGGGGCGAGCGAGGCCGCCGACCCGGACACCTACTCCACGCACTACGAACAGGCGTACGCCTACGTCGACGGCCCGTCGACCGTCACGGCGCGCAAAGCCCTCGGGCTGGCCGCCACCCCGCCCGTCTACGACGAGGACGAGGGCGGTGCCGCCGAAGCGCAGGTGTGACGGCGGCTATAACGGGGAGAAAGTGCCTGCGTAAAGCCCCCAGGGGGGCCATGTCATCACATCGAGTGATTCTCTGGCCTTTGCTTGCACGGCACAACCTACGGTTGCCACGCTGTTGCTGTCTGTACAACCTGATGGGAGCGGCCAGTGACATTCGGTGAGCAGCCGGCGTACCTGCGTGTCGCGGGTGATCTCCGCAGGAAGATCGTCGACGGTCGGCTCCCCCCGCACACCCGGCTCCCGTCCCAGGCCAGGATCCGCCAGGAGTACGGCGTCTCGGACACGGTCGCGCTGGAGGCCCGCAAGGTGCTGATGGCCGAGGGGCTGGTCGAGGGCCGCTCCGGGTCGGGGACGTACGTGCGCGAGCGGCCCGTGCCCCGGCGCATCTCCCGCTCCGGCTACCGCCCGAGCGGCGGGGCGACGCCGTTCCGCCAGGAGCAGGCCGACGGCGAGGGACGCGGCACCTGGGAGTCCAGCAGCGAGCAGACCGAGGCGAGTGTCGCGGTCGCCGAGCGGCTGGGCATCGAGCCGGGCGACCGTGTGATGTGCACGAAGTACCTGTACCGCGAGAGCGGCGAGGCGATGATGCTCTCCACGTCCTGGGAGCCGCTCGCGGTCACGGGCCGTACGCCCGTGATGCTCCCGGAGGAGGGTCCGCTCGGCGGCATGGGGGTCGTCGAGCGCATGCGCGCCATCGACGTGATCGTGGACAACGTCACGGAGGAGGTCGGCGCCCGGCCCGGCCTCGCCGAGGAACTGCTCGTGCTCGGCGGCGTCCCCGGCCATGTCGTCCTGGTCATCCAGCGCACGTTCTACGCCTCCGGCCGCCCCGTCGAGACGGCCGACGTGGTCATCCCGGCCGACCGGTACCGGGTCGCCTACCACCTTCCGGTCAAGTAGCGAGCGCTCACATCCGCCCCGCGGCGCGCTCCCCGCGCGCCCCGCTCACACCCTCACCGTGACGGCCGCCGCCGCGTCGGGTCGCGCGCGACCCGGGGGCCGTCGCCGTCTGCGCAGGTCGACCACCGTGTATGCGGTATGCCCGCGAACGGGTGCGCCGAGGTACGGGGACGGCGCGTTCGCGGGCGCGCGCCCCCTGAGTACTGGCTGGTTGCGTACCTCTTGGTGAAAAGCCGTATTCGCTGCGTGAAGGTTAGGCGTACGCTCGGGCATATGCGCATTGCGGTTTCCTTAGCGGGTGGGGCTCGGCACAGGCCGCGGGCGGGAAGTGGAGGGGCGGGATGAACGACAGCACGGTCACTCTTCCCTGGCTCGTGATACGTCAGGACGACAACGGCAATCGCTACCGCGTCGGGCGGTACGCGACCCGGGCCGAGGCCCAGAAGATCGCGGACAGCCTCGACGGCCGCGGCCACAAGCAGCTCTACTGGGTCGAACGCCTGGGCCAGAACGGCCCCTCCCTGCACGACTGATCCCGCGCCGGGCTGCCGCGGCGCACGGTCGGCCTGCGCCGGGGTGGTGCGGCCCCGGGCCCGCCGTCCGGCCCGCGGCGCACGGCGTGTCCGGCCCGGCGGGCAGGCGGGCGGTGCCGGGGCGCGCTCCCTTAGGCTCCCCGCATGACTGAGCACATCGTCGTCGTGGGGGCCGCGCTCGTCGACGGCGGGCGCCTGCTGGCCGCCCGGCGCAGCGCGCCCGCCGAGCTGGCCGGGCGCTGGGAGCTGCCCGGAGGCAAGGTGGAGCCCGGGGAGACGGCCGACGCGGCGCTCGTGCGCGAACTGCGTGAGGAACTCGGCGTCGACGCCGAGACCGGCGAGCGGATCCCGGGCGAGTGGCCCCTGCGGCCGCCGTACGTCCTGCACGTGTGGACCGCGCGGCTGCGGCCGGGCTCACCCGCCCCCGAACCCCTCCAGGACCACGACGCGCTGCGCTGGCTCGGCCCCGGCGAGATCTGGGACGTCGACTGGCTCGACCAGGACGTCCCCGCCGTCCGGCAGGCCCTCGCGCTTCTGCCGTCACCGGCGCCCGCGACCACGTCGGGAGACCCTCACGCCGGCGTGGCGGAAGGACCCGGCGCCTGAAGCTGCCCGGGGGCGTGCGCCGCGGGCCGACTGCCGTGCGGGCGCCCCGTACGCCTTTCGTGCCACAGTGCGCCGCGCCGCGCGGTACTCCGCCCCGGATTTCGGGTATGTGCCCATTAACCCCACGAAACCGGACATGGGTGGGCGGGCCGGCAGGGAAGTGAGCGGCGTGATCGACACCGAGGGTGACTGCGCCGAGTGGACCTTCCCCGCCGAGCCGGACGCCGTGCGCACCGCCCGCCGGGCCGTGCGCGGCCGGCTGCGCGGCTGGGACCTGGACAGCCTCGCCGACCTGACGGCGCTGCTGGTCAGCGAGTTGGTCACCAACGCCCTGCGGCACGCCACCGGCCCCATCGGCGTCCGTCTGGTGCGCCCCTCCGGCCTGGACGGCGTCCTGCGGGTCGAGGTCTCCGACCCGCTGCCGGACCCGCCCCGCGAGCGCACCGCCCGCCCCGAGGACGAGAGCGGCCGCGGACTGCAACTGGTGGCCTCCGCCTCCCGCCGCTGGGGCACCCGGCCCGGCGCCGCGGGCAAGACCGTGTGGTTCGAACTCGCGGTGCCGGAGTGAAAAAACGGTGTACGTACCCCGCACCGCTGTAGAGCGATTGGTTCAGGCCAGTGGCGGTTGTCGGCGGACGGGGTTCGACGACGTGTCCGCTGGTTAGAAGACTGGAAGTGTTCTCACGGTCCGGACCGAAAACCATCGGGACCGTGCTGTGATCGTGAACACCGTGTTGTGCGGCACCGTAGTGCTGGATACTGCGGGCAGCCGCCCCTGGTGACCGGTGCCGGGCGCGGTGAGCTGGAGGGGACGGTTCGCGTGAGCGAGATACCAGCGAAGGCCACGGAGTCCGAGGACCCGTCGGAGGGCGCGAAGGCGAGGGCTGCCGACGGCCTGGCCTCCGCGGTCTCAGGTGCGCTCGCGGCCGACGGGGTGCCGCCCGGGGACGCCATGTGGCAGAGCAGTCCTCCCGGATCCATCTACGACTACATCAAGGTCGCGTCCTTCTCCATCGGTCCCGACGGGCTGGTCGAGCAGTGGAGCCTGCGCGCTGAGCACCTCTTCGGGATCCCCGCCGCGCGCGCCGTCGGCATGGACCCCATCGAGGCGTTCATCGACCCCCGCCACCGCGAGCGCGGCATGCGCAAGATGGCCGAGATCCTCGACGGCCGCGAGTGGACCGGCGTGGTGCCCTTCCGGATGCCGAAGGGCTACGAGGGGGAGTGCGGTCACGAAGGGCTCGCCGAGGTGTACGTCATGCCGACGCGCACCGAGGACGGCGAGAAGGCCGCCGTGTGCATCGTCGTCGACGTGCGCACCCTGCGCAGCATCGAGACCGACCTCGCCGCCTCGCAGGCCATATTCGGTCAATCCCCGTTCGGCTTCCTGCTGATCGACCCGGACCTGCGGGTCCGCCGCGCCAACCAGCGGTTCGCCTCCATCTTCGGCGGCACGCCCGACGAGCACCGCGGCAAGGGCGTCCACGACTACCTCCAGCGCGGCGAGGCCGAGCGGGTCGCCGCCACGATGCGCCGGGTGCTGGAGACCGGCAACTCCATCACCGACATGCACGTCACGGGTTTCGTGCCGGGCTCCGACGAGCGCCGCCACTGGTCCGTCAACCTCTACCGGGTGAACAGCGGTTCGGGCCGCCCCATCGGGATCGCCTGGCTCGGCATCGACATCACCGCGCGCCGCGCCGCCGCCCGCGAGGCCGCCGCCGCCCGGCGCAATCTGGCCCTGCTGAACGAGGCGGGCGCCCGCATCGGCAACTCCCTGGACCTGGAGACCACGGCCCGTCAGCTCCTCGACGTCGTCGTCCCCGGCTTCTGCGACCTGGCCACCGTCGACCTCTACCAGGGGCTGCTGGCCGGGGACGAGACCCCGCCCGGACTGGCCGACGGCAGCGCCGAGTTGCGCCGCGTGGCCTTCGCGAGCGCCGTGTCCGACGCGCCGTTCGCCGGTACGGGCGTGCCGGTCTCGGTCGGCGCGGTCCACCACTACCCCTTCAACTCGCCCTGTGCGGACGCCCTGCGCACGGCCCGCCCGCAGATCGTGCCCCCCGAGGACGGCGGGCTCGTGCAGTCCACGCTCGCCGTGCCGATGGTCGCCCACGACACCGTCGTCGGGCTGGTGCAGTTCGCCCGGGCCAAGGGCAGCGAGCCCTTCGGCGACCGCGACCGGGACCTGGCCGTCGAACTCGCCGCGCGCGCCGCCGTCTGCATCGACAACGCCCGCCTCTACCGGCGCGAGCACGAACGCGCGTTGATACTGCAACGGTCCCTGCTCCCGCCCGGCGACCCGGAGGCCTCCGGCCTCGACATCGCCTGCCGCTACCTGCCCGGCAACGCCAACACCGGCCGGCCCAGCGAGGTCGGCGGCGACTGGTTCGACGTCATCGAACTGCCCGGGCACCGCACCGCCCTGGTCGTCGGCGACGTCATGGGCCGCGGCCTGCGCGCCGCCGTCGCCATGGGTGAACTGCGCACCGCCGTACGGACCCTGGCCCAGCTCGACCTCGAACCGGCCGAGGTGCTCTCCCAGCTGGACGAGATCGCCCGCGGCCTCGGCGCACCCGGGGGCGTGCAGCAGGCGACCCGGGCGGCCCGCCGCCCGAGGGAGGCGGACCTGTCGGAGGTCTACCTCGCCACCTGCGTGTACGCCGTCTACGACTCCGTCACCCGGCGCTGTACGTTCGCCAACGCCGGCCATCTGCCGCCCGTCCTGGTCGAACCGGGCGAGCCGGCCCTGATGCTGGACGTGCCGCCGGGCATGCCGCTCGGCGTGGGCGGCGAGCCCTTCGAGGAGGTCGAGGTCGAACTGCCCGAGGGCGCCCTGCTCGCGCTCTACACGGACGGACTGGTCGAGAGCCGTGACCACCCCCTGGACGAGGGCCTGCAGGCCTTCGTCAGCGCCCTCGCCGACCCCACCCAGCCGCTGGAGGACGTCTGCGACCACGTCCTCAACACCCTCGACACCCATCACGGCGAGGACGACATCGCACTGCTGATGGCACGTGTCCAGGGCCTGCCCACCGAGTCCGTCGGCGACTGGACCCTGCCGCGCGAGCCGCGCAGCGTGGGCCGGGCCCGCGAGTACGCGCGCGCCCAGCTGCTCAGCTGGGACATGGAGCCCCTCGTCGACACCACGGAGCTGCTCGTCAGCGAACTGGTCACCAACGCCCTGCGCTACGGCGAGGGCGAGATCCGGCTCCGCCTGCTGCTGGACCGCACCCTGGTCTGCGAGGTGTGGGACTCGGGCCTGGTCCAGCCCCGCCGCCGCCGGGCCCGGGACACGGACGAGGGCGGCCGTGGCCTCCAGCTCGTCGGCCTCCTCAGCGCCGCCTGGGGCTCGCGCCGCACGCCCCGGGGCAAGACCGTCTGGTTCGAACTCCCGCTCCCGGACGGCGGAGCGGGTCTGCCGGACCCGGCGGAGGCCCTGCTGAGCCTGTTCTGACCGCAACCGAACGCCCGTACGGGCCGTCCTCCCTGGCGACACCGCTCACACGCGCCCCGGGGAGAGACGGCATGGACCGCACGGAGGACACGGCACCGGCCGGGGCACCCGCCGCCGGCGACACCCCGCGGGACGCTCCCCCCTCCGACGGCGGCACGGGACGACGGCGCCGCCGCCGTCTCCTGCGCGCGGCGCTCGTGGTGCTCCTGGTCCCCGTGGTCTCCCTCATCGCCGTGCTGACGGCCCTGGGGATCAACTACACCGGCGACCCGGCGGACGGCACCCGCACCCGCGACCGCGACGCCCTGTGGCTCGGCCACGCCTGGGTGGACGGCCGCAAGAAGGACGCCGACGTCACCGCCCTGGCCCGCCGCCTGCGCGACACCGGCATCCGCGACCTGTACGTCCACTCCGGCCCCCTGGAGCACGACGGAACCCTCCCGAAGTCGCTTTATCCGAGGGCCCGCTGGTTCATCGACGCGGTGCACGAGAGCCTTCCCGGCGTCCGCGTCCAGGCCTTCCTGGGCGACGTCCTCGCCTCCGAGAGCAGCGAGGGACTGGTCCTGGCCGACCCGGACACCCGCGCGGCCGTCGTCCGCTCGGTCCGCCAGGTCCTGGACACCGGCTACGAGGGCGTCCACCTCGACCTGGAGCCCATGCCGTCCGGCGACCGCGACTTCCTCACCCTGCTGGACGCCCTGCGCCGCGAGACCCGCTCCCGGGACGCCCGGCTGTCCGTCGCCGCCCACCAGATCGACCCGCTCCCGCACCTGCACACCGTGTTCGGCCTGTTCACCGAGCACCCCAAGTGGTGGTCCCAGGAGTTCTTCGGCCAGGTCGCCCGCCGCGTCGACCAGATCGCCGTGATGTCCTACGACACCGCCCAGCCCCTGGAGAGCACCTACGGCGGCTACGTCGCCCAGCAGACCTCCCTCGCCCTGGAGGCCACTCCGCCCTCCACCGACCTGCTGATGGGCCTGCCCTTCTACTGGGAGAGCAACTTCGACCACTGGGGCCACGCCGAGACCGTGCCCGCCGCGGTCCGGGGCGTCCGCCTGGGCCTGTCCCGCACGGACGCGGACCGGGCCCGCTTCGGCGTCGCGCTGTACATCGACTTCGCCGCGACCGAGGCGGACTGGCGTGCCTACGAGGAGGACTGGGTCAGCCGGTGATCAGCCCGCCGAGGACCGCCTCCTGATCTTCGAACCCAGCCAGACCAGGGGGTCGTACTTGCGGTCGATCGCCCGTTCCTTCAGGGGGATCAGGGCGTTGTCCGTGATCTTGATGCCCTCGGGGCAGACCTCCGTGCAGCACTTGGTGATGTTGCAGTAGCCCAGGCCGTGCTCGTCCTGGGCGGTGGTCTTGCGGTCCAGGCCCGCCTCCGCCGCCGCGTCCAGCGGGTGCATGTCCAGCTCGGCGACCCGCATCAGGAACCGGGGCCCGGCGAACGCCTGTTTGTTCTCCTCGTGGTCGCGGACCACATGGCAGGTGTCCTGGCACAGGAAGCACTCGATGCACTTGCGGAACTCCTGCGGCCGGTCCACGTCCTCCTGCATCATGCGGTACTCGCCCGGCGCCAGACCGGCCGGCGGGACGAAGGCCGGGACCTCCCGCGCCTTCGCGTAGTTGAAGCCCACGTCGGTGACCAGGTCGCGGATCACCGGGAACGCCCGCAGCGGGGTGATCGTGACGGTCTCCTCCCGGCCGAACACCGACATGCGCGTCATGCACATCAGCCGCGGCCGGCCGTTGATCTCCGCGGAGCACGAACCGCACTTGCCCGCCTTGCAGTTCCAGCGCACGGCGAGATCGGGCACCTGGGTGGCCTGGAGCCGGTGGACGATGTCCAGCACCACCTCGCCCTCGTTGACCTCGACCTCGAAGTCCTCCAGGCCGCCGCCGCTCACGTCCCCGCGCCAGACCCTGAAACGGGCCGCATAGCCGCTCATTCGTACAGCTCCTCTTCGGCCAGGTACTTGACCAGCTCCTCCTTGTCGAACAGGGCGAGCAGGTCGGCACGGACGGGTTCGGTGGTCTCGCGGGTGAGCGTGATCCGGCCGCGGACCGGGTCGGCCGCCGCCGGCCCGCCCGCCGGGTCGGTGAGCGCGCACAGCAGGTTGATCCGCCGCCACTTGCGGTCCATGGACGGGTGGTCCTCCCGGGTGTGCCCGCCCCGCGACTCGGTGCGCTCCAGCGCGGCCCGCGCCACGCACTCGCTGACCAGCAGCATGTTCCTGAGGTCCAGGGCGAGGTGCCAGCCCGGGTTGAACTGCCGGTGCCCCTCGACCCCGGCCCGGCGCGAGCGCACCCGCAGCTCGGCCAGCTTCTCCAGGGCCTGCTTCATCTCCGTCTCGCGGCGGATGATGCCGACCAGGTCGTTCATGGTCTGCTGCAGTTCCTGGTGCAGGGTGTACGGGTTCTCCGGCGGGCCGCCGGCCGGTTCCCCGCTGTCCGCCTCGGCCGAGAAGGGCCGCAGGGCCTCCGCGGCGGCGGCGTCGACCAGCGCGTCGTCGACGACGGGCCGCGCCCCGGCCGGCCCGGTCGCGTACTCGGCCGCGTGCCAGCCCGCGCGGCGGCCGAACACCAGCAGGTCGGACAGCGAGTTGCCGCCGAGCCGGTTGGAGCCGTGCATGCCGCCGGCGACCTCTCCGGCCGCGTACAGCCCGGGCACCCCGCGGGCCGCCGCCGTGTCGGACTCGACCGCGATCCCGCCCATCACGTAGTGGCAGGTGGGCCCGACCTCCATCGCCTCGGCGGTGATGTCGACGTCGGCCAGCTCCTTGAACTGGTGGTACATCGACGGCAGCCGCCGCTTGACGACCTCGGCCGGCATCCGCGTGGACACGTCGAGGAACACGCCCCCGTGCGGGGAACCGCGCCCCTCCTTCACCTCGGCGTTGATCGCCCGGGCGACCTCGTCGCGGGGGAGCAGCTCGGGGGGCCGCCGGTTGTGGTCCGGGTCGTCGTACCAGCGGTCGGCCTCCTCCTCCGTCTCGGCGTACTTGTCCTTGAAGACGTCGGGGACGTAGTCGAACATGAACCGCTTGCCGTCGGAGTTGCGCAGCACCCCGCCGTCGCCGCGGACCGACTCGGTGACGAGGATGCCCTTCACCGACGGCGGCCAGACCATGCCCGTCGGATGGAACTGCACGAACTCCATGTTCAGCAGCGGAGCCCCGGCCAGCAGCGCCAGCGCGTGCCCGTCGCCGGTGTACTCCCAGGAGTTCGACGTCACCTTGAAGGACTTGCCGATGCCGCCCGTGGCGATCACCACGGCGGGCGCCTCCAGGACGAGGAAGCGGCCGCTCTCGCGCTCGTAGGCGAAGACCCCGGACACCCGTTCGCCGTCCTTCAGCACCTGCGTGACCGTGCACTCCTGGAAGACCTTCAGCCGGGACTCGTAGTCCCCGGTCTCGCGGTGGTCCTCCTGCTGGAGCGCGACGATCTTCTGCTGGAGGGTGCGGATCAGCTCCAGGCCGGTGCGGTCGCCGACGTGGGCGAGGCGCGGGTACTCGTGGCCGCCGAAGTTGCGCTGCGAGATCCGGCCGTCCTTCGTACGGTCGAACAGCGCGCCCCAGGTCTCCAGCTCCCACACCCGGTCCGGCGCCTCCCGGGCGTGCAGCTCGGCCATCCGCCACTGGTTGAGGAACTTGCCGCCGCGCATCGTGTCGCGGAAGTGGACCTGCCAGCTGTCGTTCTCGTTGGCGTTGGCCATCGCGGCCGCGATGCCGCCCTCGGCCATCACTGTGTGCGCCTTGCCGAACAGCGACTTGCAGATCACCGCCGTACGGGCGCCGCGCTCACGGGCCTCGATGGCGGCGCGCAGCCCCGCCCCGCCGGCCCCGACCACGACGACGTCCCACTCCTGCCGCTCCACCACGGACATCAGAAGAACCTCGGATCCTCGAAGACACCGGACGCGACCAGGTAGACGTAGAAGTCGGCGAGCGCCACGCTCGCCAGCGACGTCCAGGCGAGCAGCATGTGCCGGGCGTTGAGCTTCCCCGCCCACTGCCACATCCGGTAGCGCACGGGGTGCCGGGAGAAGTGCTTGAGCTTGCCGCCGACGATGTGCCGGCAGGAGTGGCAGGAGATCGTGTACGCCCAGATCAGCACGATGTTGACCAGGAACACGAGGGTGCCCAGGCCCATGTGGCCCCACGCGTAGTGCTCGTCGCGGAAGGCGAGCACGGTGTCGTAGGTGAGGATCCCGGCGACGAGCAGCGCCGCGTAGAAGAAGTACCGGTGGACGTTCTGCAGGATCAGCGGGAAGCGGGTCTCGCCGGTGTACTTCTTGTGCGGCTCGGCCACGGCGCAGGCGGGCGGGGACGCCCAGAAGCCCCGGTAGTAGGCCTTGCGGTAGTAGTAGCAGGTCAGCCGGAAGCCCAGCGGGAAGATCAGGATGATGATCGCGGGCGAGATGCCCCACCAGCCGCCGAAGATCTCCCAGTTGGGGCCGCCCCGCATCGGCTCGCACCGCTCCGCCAGGCAGGGGGAGTAGAACGGCGAGACGTACGGCGCCGCGTAGTAGTCGGCGTCGGCGAAGGCCCGCCAGGTCGAGTAGACGATGAAGGCCAGCAGACCGGCGACCGTGCCGGCCGGGGCCAGCCACCAGCGGTCGGTGCGCAGGTGCGGGGCGGCGATCGCGGCGCGCGTCCCCGCCCTGACGCCACCGCTGCTGGGAAGGGATCCGGTGGCGGGAGGTTCCGTACCAGTGGCCACGTGACGACTCCGGTCGGGTTCGGGGGAGGTGCCGGTCGCTCGACGCCCTCCCGGTCAGGGAGCGCGCCGGTCCCGGGCGCCCAGCCCCTCGTCGTCCGAGTCGATCCACAGCGACGGGTCGTACGGCGCGTCCGAGATGGTGACCAGCTCGGGACGCAGGGGCGCGGTGGGTGACGCGGCGGCTTCACGCAGCAGGGCGAGGCTCTCGCGCAGGTGGTTGGCGTCGGCCCGGACGCGGCGCATCTCCAGGCCGCCGGTGCCGAGCTGCTTCTCCAGCCGTCCCAGCGACCGCAGCAGGTCGTCGAGAGAGCGCTGGACTGACGTCAGTTCGTCGTGAACGGACATGACTTGCCCTCACTTCCACGGGTCCTTCACGGCCCAAGGCGGCAACGTTCATGCGCCTGCGAGTGTTGCGCGTCACACCTCGCGCTGTGAAGGGATGTGCATCGATTGGCCGAGGCGTGTGGGTGCACCGAGCGGTGCGTTGGGCCGCACGGGTGGCTTCCCGTCCGTGCCCGCCGTGTCGCTCTGTGTTGCCGAACCCTTTCCTCTTCAGTGGCCGCATACATCAGATGAACTCCAAATACCGCCAAAAGTGATCATAACGCCCGCGGCTTCCCGGAGGTAGTACAGATGTCCCAGCACGGCGTCGGCCCGCGCGCGGTCACGCGCTCGGTCGCCTTCCTCACCGCGGGCGTCCTCGCGGTGCCCGCGCTCGCCGGCTGCGGTTCCGAGGACCCGGCCGGCAAGCCGCTCGCCGCGCCGGACATCCAGCCCGCCGCCCGCGACAAGATCACCGACGGCGGCACCCTGCGCTGGGCCGTCGACTCCGTGCCGGACACGCTGAACACCTTCCAGTCGGACGCCGACGCCACCACCACCCGCGTCGCCCAGGCCGTCCTGCCGTCGATGTTCCGGATGGACGCCTCCGGCCGCCCCGAGCGCCACCCCGCCTACCTGGAGTCCGCGAAGGTCGTCGAGACCGAGCCCAAGCAGGTCGTCCTGTACAAGCTCGACCAGCAGGCCGTCTGGAGCGACGGCCGGGAGATCGGCGCCGCCGACTTCGCCGCCCAGTGGCGCGCCCTGTCCGGCAAGGACACCGCCTACTGGACCGCCCGCAACGCCGGCTACGACCGCATCCAGAAGATCGAGCGCGGCGACAGCGCCCTGGAGGTCCGGGTCACCTTCAGCCGCCCCTACGCCGACTGGCGCTCCCTGTTCTCCCCGCTGTACCCGAAGGACGTCATGGGCACCCCGGACTCCTTCAACGACGGCGCCCGCAAGAAACTCAAGGTCACCGCCGGCCCCTTCCTGGTCGAGAAGGTCGACACCGAGGACGAGCGGATCACCCTCGCCCGCAACCCGCGCTGGTGGGGCGAGCCCGCCAAGCTCTCCACGATCGAGCTGCGCACCGTGCCGCGCGACAAGCGGGCCGCCGAGCTGGCCGCCGGCACCCTCGACCTGGCCGAGATCGACCCCGCGGCCGCCCGCCGCATCACCCTGGCCGCCCGCCCGCACAGCTCCAGCAGCCCCCTGATGGGCCCAGGCGCCGACCGGACCGCCGCGGACGCCCTGCGCTCCTGGGCCGTCGCCAACGGCACCGACGACGACGCGGCCGACGAGGAGACCGTCGCCCGCAAGAAGCTGCGCAAGGCGGCCGCCAAGTACGCCCGGCAGCAAAAGGCCCTGCGCGGCTACGAGGTGCGCAAGTCGCTGGAGCCGGCCTTCACCCAGCTCGCCCTGAACGGCGCCGAGGGCCCGCTGGCCGACGAGCGGGTCCGCCGGGCCGTCGCCCGCGCCCTGGACCGCGAGGAACTGGCCGAGGTCGTCCTCGAGCCCCTGGGCCTGCCCGCCGTCCCGGTCGGCAGCCACCTCGCCCTGTCCGGCCAGGCCGCCTACGCCGACAACAGCGGCGCCCTCGGGGACCAGGACACCGAGGAGGCACAGGCCCTGCTCGCGGACGCCGGCTGGGTGCGCGGCGGCCCCGTCGAGGAACAGAAGAAGAAGGGGGACAAGGAGGAGAAGGCGGCCGGCGGCGAGGGCGAGCCCGCCGACGGCTCCGCCGGCGCGCAGGAGGACCACAAGGGGCAGCGGCAGGCCCAGGACGGCCACCTCGCCCAGGACGGCAAGCAGTACAAGCACCCGCACCCGGGCGGTGCCCCCGGCGCGTACGCCCCGCGCGGCACCGCCGCCCCGGCGAACCAGGAGGCCGCCCCGTTCGCCAAGAACGGCAAGCCCCTCACGCTCCGCTTCGTGCTCCCCTCCGGGCCCGGCTCCCGGACCCTGCGCACGGTCGCCGACCGCATCACGCGCATGCTGCAGCGCGTCGGCATCGGCACGGAGATCTCCAAGGTCTCCGACGAGTCCTACTTCAAGGACCACATCGCCTCCGGCCAGTACGACCTGGCCCTCTACTCCTGGCCCGCCACCGCCTACCCCGCCACCGACGCCCGCCCCGTCTACGCCAAGCCGGTCCCGGCCGCCGACGGCTCCCTGAGCGTCGAGCAGAACTACACCCGCGTCGGCACCGACCAGGTCGACCAGCTCTTCGACGAGGCCGTGGCCACGCTCGACGAGGGCAAGGCGCGCTCCCTCATCCGCAAGGCCGACTCCCGCATCTGGGCGGCGGCCGGCTCCATCCCCCTCTTCCAGCGCCCCCAGCTCCTCGCGGCCCGCAAGAACCTGGCCAACGCCGGCGCGTTCGGCCTCGCCACACCGGTCTACGAGGACATGGGCTTCCTGAAGAAGAGCGCGAAGCCGGCCGCGGGCCCGTCCGTGAAGGGCTCGACCGCCCGGTAGCTCCGGAAACGCTCACATGCCTTGCCGCTGCCCTGCCCGGCGTCCCCATCATGAGGTCAGCAGTGATCATGGTGCGGCGCCGGGCGTCCGCGTAACGGGGGGGGGCGGACATGGACGGAACGGTACGGCGGGCCTGCGCGGCCGGCCTGGCCATCGGGACGCTGCTGGCCGCGCTGACGGCGTGCACCGGGGAACCGGGGGCCCGCGCCACCCCGCGCGGGAGCGGCACGTCCCGGGCGGGGGCCTGCGCCGAGGGCACCTTCACCTGGTCCCCGGTCACCACGCGCGACCGGCTGACCGGCGTCTCGCGTCCGGAGCGACTGGCCGAGGGCGGCGGCGCGCTGCGCAACCATGTACGGCGCGCAAGGAGACCGGGGAGATCGACTCCGACGCGCCCACGCTGGCGGAGGCGGGCGACACCTGGGCGTTCACCGACCCCGGGCAGCGGGCCCCGGCGCTCGGCGAGGACCGCGTCACCCCGCGTGAGGCGGGCACGTACTACCAGTACGCCGGTGTGCGGGAGGTCTCCGCGGACTTCCGCCACACCTGCCAGGATGGCAGGACAGTCGTCGGCCGGGCCCGCACCTGGACCGTCGACATCGCCGGCGTGACCGGCTGCGGCGAGCGCCCGGACACCGCTCTGGCCCGGGAGGCCGCCCGGCGCGCCTGCGGCCCGGCAGGAGCCCCCGCAACAGGGCCCTGACCTGCGCCGACGTATCCCGGCTCACCTCAACCGGAGCGGACCCGTACCATGGGGTGAGGCCGTGGCATGTTGAGCCCGGCAGGGCCCGCGCACCACCGACGTACGCGCAGGGCATTCCTCACCACTCCGGGAGTACGCCTTTTATGGCCACGCGCCACGACATCCGCAACGTCGCCATCGTCGCCCACGTCGACCACGGCAAGACCACCATCGTCGACGGCATGCTGAAGCAGGCCGGTGCCTTCGCCGCCCACCAGCTCGACTCGGTCGACGACCGCATGATGGACTCGAACGACCTGGAGCGTGAGAAGGGCATCACGATCCTCGCCAAGAACACGGCGGTGAAGTACCACCCCAAGGACGGCGGGGAGCCCATCACCATCAACATCATCGACACCCCCGGCCACGCCGACTTCGGCGGCGAGGTCGAGCGCGGTCTGTCGATGGTCGACGGTGTCGTCCTGCTCGTGGACGCCTCCGAGGGCCCGCTGCCCCAGACCCGCTTCGTGCTGCGCAAGGCGCTCCAGCAGCGGCTGCCCGTCATCCTGTGCATCAACAAGACGGACCGCCCCGACTCCCGGATCGACGAGGTCGTCAACGAGACGTACGACCTGTTCCTGGACCTGGACGCCGACGAGGACCAGATCGAGTTCCCGATCGTCTACGCCTGCGGCCGCGACGGCATCGCCTCCCTCACCAAGCCGGCCGACGGCACGGTCCCGGGCGACTCCGACAGCCTGGAGCCGTTCTTCTCGACGATCCTGGAGCACATCCCGGCCCCGACCTACGACGAGGCCGCCCCGCTCCAGGCGCACGTGACGAACCTGGACGCCGACAACTTCCTCGGCCGTATCGCGCTGCTGCGCGTCCAGCAGGGCGAGCTGAAGAAGGGCCAGACGGTCGCGTGGATGAAGCGCGACGGGTCCGTCCAGAACGTGCGCATCTCCGAGCTGATGATGACCGAGGCGCTCACCCGCAAGCCCGCCGAGAAGGCCGGCCCCGGTGACATCTGCGCGGTCGCCGGCATCCCCGACATCATGATCGGCGAGACCCTGGCCGACCCGGAGAACCCGGTCGCGCTGCCGCTGATCACCGTCGACGAGCCGGCGATCTCCATGGTCATCGGCACCAACACCTCCCCGCTGGTCGGCCGCGGCGCCACCGGCAAGGGCGCCGACAACAAGGCGGCCGTCAAGGACCGCAAGGTCACCGCCCGCCAGGTCAAGGACCGCCTCGACCGCGAGCTGATCGGCAACGTCTCGCTGCGCGTGCTGGAGACCGAGCGCCCGGACGCCTGGGAGGTGCAGGGCCGCGGCGAGCTGGCGCTGGCCATCCTCGTCGAGACCATGCGCCGCGAGGGCTACGAGCTGACCGTCGGCAAGCCGCAGGTGGTCACCCGGGAGATCGACGGCAAGACCTACGAGCCCGTCGAGCGCATGACCGTCGACGTGCCCGAGGAGCACATGGGCGCCGTCACGCAGCTCATGGGCGTCCGCAAGGGCCGGATGGACAACATGTCCAACCACGGCTCCGGCTGGGTCCGCATGGAGTTCGTCGTGCCCTCCCGCGGCCTGATCGGCTTCCGGACCGAGTTCCTGACGCAGACGCGCGGCACGGGCATCGCCCACTCCATCCACGAGGGCTTCGAGCCCTGGTTCGGCACGCTCCAGACCCGCAACAACGGCTCCCTGGTCGCCGACCGCTCCGGCGCGGTCACCGCCTTCGCGATGACCAACCTGCAGGAGCGCGGCGTGCTCTTCGTGGAGCCGGGCACCGAGGTGTACGAGGGCATGATCGTCGGCGAGAACTCGCGCGCCGACGACATGGACGTCAACATCACCAAGGAGAAGAAGCTCACGAACATGCGGTCCTCGACGGCCGATGTGACCGAGTCGATCGTCCCGCCCCGCAAGCTGTCGCTGGAGCAGTCCCTGGAGTTCTGCCGCGACGACGAGTGCGTCGAGGTCACCCCGGAGGCCGTGCGCATCCGCAAGGTGAACCTGGACGCGCGCGAGCGCGCCCGCGCCGCCAGCCGCGCCAAGCACGGCTGACACCCCCGGCACGGACGACACCGGGCACCCCGCGGGGCGGGGTGCCCGGTGCTGTGTCTCAGCGGCTTTCCGGCCGCTCGTCGCCGCTCGTCAAAAGGGGAACAACGCGAAGGAAAGGGTTAGGGAAAACCCTCTATTTGCCCGGCGCGGCCGTCCGGCACCGCCCGCTCCCACTACCCTGCTGCGGAACGCCTCGCTCTGCCCTGCTCCGAAGCCGGGCAACAGCCTTGTGGCGATTGCCACTTGAGCCCGCGACGGTCCCCGTCGGCACCCTGCACGGACGCCACGGCAACCGCAAGCGGTTTTTCTCACCCTCGCGTCCGGAATACGGACAGTCGCCACCGATAGATGTGTAACAAGTCCGTTTCGCAGGGATCTTTCACCAAACCCTTTGTCCGGATTTTGGAAGATGTATACGTGAGCTGTGATCGAACCGAGACCTCGAGAGTGTGGTTCGGTCCTGGTGTTTGGCAGATAGTTAGGCGCGTAGAGCTCGGATGAAGGGTCACTCGCCGGCAGCGGCGCCGACTCACGAGCGCGGGGGCACCTGACGATTTCCGGCACCGGCGACGGGCGGTGGCGGTGGTTTGTCTGTGCTCCCTTTGCGGTGAACCAATGACTTCTTAGGAGGAACCCATGCGCGGTGCCAAGAGCGCCAAGTGGGTCGCGGGCGCGATAGTCGTCGCCCTGTCCGCCACCGCCTGCGGCGGCGACGGTGATGGTGAGAGCAAGAGCAAGGGTTCCGGACCTGCCGGTTACGTGTCGATCGACGTCGGCGAGCCGCAGAAGCCGCTGATCCCGGCCGACACGAACGAGAGCAACGGCTCGTACGTCATCCAGTCGATCTTCACCCAGCTGCTGGACTTCGACGCCAAGGGCGACATCGTCTACACGAACGCCGAGTCGGTCACCTCCGACGACTCCAAGACGTGGACGGTCAAGCTCAAGAAGGGCTGGAAGTTCCACAACGGCGAAGAAGTCACCTCCAAGTCGTACATCGACGCTTGGAACTGGTACGCCAACATCAAGAACAACCAGCAGAACTCGTTCTGGTTCCAGGACATCAAGGGCTACGACGACGTCCACCCGGAGAAGGGTGAGCCGAAGGCCGAGACCATGTCCGGTCTGAAGGCCGTGGACGACCACACCTTCACCATCGAGCTGAAGTACACGATGCCGTACTTCAACTACAAGCTCGGCTACACCACCTGGGCCCCGCTGCCCAAGGTCTTCTACGACGACCCGAAGGCCTTCGGCCAGAAGCCGGTCGGCAACGGTCCCTACAAGTTCGAGAAGTGGGACCACAAGAAGCTCATCCAGGTCAAGGCCTGGGACGAGTACCAGGGCCCGAACAAGGCCAAGAACAAGGGCGTCCAGTTCAAGGCGTACACGACCCTCGAGGCCGCGTACAAGGACGTCGTCTCCGGCAACCTGGACATGATCCGCCAGGTCGGCCCGACGGACCTGCCGAAGTACAAGCAGGACCTGGGCGACGGCGCCATCGAGCAGCCGTACGCGGCCATCCAGACGCTGACCCCGGCGTTCTACTCCAAGACCTTCAAGGACATCGACCCGAAGGTCCTGCAGGGTCTGTCGATGGCGATCGACCGCGACACGATCACCAAGACGGTTCTGAACAACACCCGCACGCCGGCCAAGGGCTTCACGCCGCCCGGCGTCAAGGGTTACCAGAACCTGGACACGGACGTCTTCACGTACAACCCGACGAAGGCCAAGCAGCTCATCAAGGAGGGCGGTGGCGTTCCGGGCAACAAGTTCACCGTCCAGTACAACACCGACGGTGGGCACAAGGAGTGGGTGACCGCGGTCTGCGAGTCCATCCGCAAGGCCACCGGCGTCGACTGCGTCGGCGACCCGAAGCCGGACTTCGCCACGGACCTCGAGGCCCGTGACAACGACCAGGTGAAGGGCATGTACCGCGGTGGCTGGGTCGCCGACTACCCGGTCAACGCCAACTTCATGAAGGAGCTGTACCACACCACCGCCGAGGCCAACAACGGTCGCTTCTCCAACAAGGAGATCGACTCGCTGATGAACAAGGCGGACAAGGCCAAGTCCCTGGAAGAGTCCGTGAAGGCCTTCCAGGAGGTCGAGAAGAAGCTGGTCGAGCACATGCCGGCCATCCCGCTCTGGTACTACCGCATCAACGGCGGCCACGGTAAGAACGTCGACAACGTCAACGTCGACTTCCACGGTGACCTCGAAGTGTGGGCCGTCACCACCAAGTAAGAGGAGCCGGTAAGGCTCTTCCCACTCGGCCGTAGACCCGCCGCCGCCCCGGCGGCGGTGGGAGGTACGGGGGGCCGTCTCGTCGACAGGAGACGGCCCCCGCACCTGCGTTAACCCCTCACGGAGGCACCTATGGGGCGCTATGTCGCACGACGACTGCTCCAGATGATCCCGGTCTTCATCGGGTCAACCCTGCTCATCTTCTGCATGATGTACGCCCTGCCCGGCGATCCCGTCCGGGCGATGATGGGGGATCAGGCGTACGACCCGACGGTGGTCGCGGGCATCAAGAAGGAACTCGGCCTCGACCAGCCGCTGCTGCAGCAGTACGTCAACTACATGACCAACCTGCTGCAGGGTGACTTCGGCACGCAGATCGCCAGTCAGCGGCCCATCGCGGACATCATCACCGACGCGTTCCCGGTGACCATCAGGCTGACGATCTTCGCCTTCACCTTCGTCACGCTCGTGGGCATCGGCCTCGGTGTCGTCGCCGGCCTGCGCCCCGACACGCTGCGCGACCGCGGACTGCTGACGCTGACCCTGGTCCTCGTGTCCATGCCGTCCTTCGTGCTGGGCTTCCTGCTGCAGTACCTGTTCGCGTTCAAGTGGTCGATCACCACGCCGACCGTGACCGACTCGACGGACTTCGCGCAGCTCGCGCTGCCCGCCACCGTGCTGGCGTCGCTGTCGCTCGCCTACGTCGCCCGGCTGACCCGTACGTCGATCGCGGAGAACCTGCGGTCCGACTACATGCGCACCGCCGTGGCCAAGGGCCTGCCGCGCCGCCGCGTGATCGGTGTCCACCTGATGCGCAACTCGCTGATCCCCGTGGTCACCTTCCTCGGTATCGAGGTCGGAAACCTGATGACCGGCGCCATCGTGACCGAGGGCATCTTCAACGTGCGGGGTATCGGTGTCGAGATCTACGAGGCGCTCAGCCGCCGCGAGGGCGCCACGGTCGTGGGCATCGCCTCGCTGATGGTGCTCATCTACCTCGCCGCCAGCTTGATCGTCGACCTGCTCTACGCGGTCCTGGACCCGAGGATCCGGTATGCCTGACAAGACCGTCGAAAAGAAGGTCGAAGCCCTTCCCGGCGACACCGTGAGCACCGCGGGCGTCGTCGTGGCCGACGCCGGCCCCGCTCCGGACAAGGCGCGCAGCCTGTGGTCGGACGCCTGGCACGACCTGCGGCGCAACCCGCTGTTCGTGATCTCGGCCGTGCTGATCCTGTTCCTGCTCGTGATGTCGCTCTGGCCGGGGCTGTTCACCAGCGCCTCGCCGCGCGACGCCGACCTGGCCAAGCACTACCTGGGCAAGCCGAACTGGGGCCACTTCTTCGCCCCGGACTGGCTCGGCTACGACGTCCAGGGCCGCTCGATCTACGCCCGGGTCGTCTACGGTGCCCGTGCCTCGATCACCGTCGGCGTGGGCGTCACCCTCGCCGTCACCGTCCTGGGCACGATCATCGGCATGATCGCCGGCTACTTCGGCGGCTGGACCGACACCCTGCTGTCGCGGGTGACCGACATCTTCCTCGGCATCCCGTTCCTGCTGGGCGCCCTGGTGGTGCTCAACTCCTTCGACGACCGCACCGTCTGGGTCGTCATCATGGCCCTGGCCTTCCTGGGCTGGACGCAGATCGCCCGGGTCGCCCGCGGTGCCGTCATCACCATCAAGCAGGCGGACTACGTGGTGGCCGCCAAGGCGCTCGGTGCCTCGACGTCCCGGATCCTGTTCCGGCACATCCTGCCCAACGCCCTCGCGCCCATCATCGTCGTCGCGACCATCGCGCTCGGCGGCTACATCGCGGCCGAAGCCACCCTGTCCTTCCTGGGCGTGGGTCTCGGTGACACGGCGGTGTCGTGGGGCGGCGACGTCGCCCGAGGACGCGAGCAGCTGCGGATCGCCCCCCACACCCTGATCATCCCGTCGGTGATGGTCTCGATCACGGTGCTCTCGTTCCTGATGTTCGGCGATGCGGTCCGCAACGCCCTCGACCCCAAGCTGCGCTGAGGGAGGCGTACGTGACCATCATCGATGAAGTGGCCGGCAGTCCCGCGGCCGACGGTTCCGGGGACACGGGCCGCCCGCTGCTCGAAGTCCGCGACCTGCACGTGGAGTTCCGCACCCGCGACGGTGTCGCCAAGGCCGTCAACGGCGTCAACTACTCCGTCGCCGCCGGTGAGACGCTGGCCGTGCTCGGCGAGTCCGGCTCCGGCAAGTCCGTCACCGCGCAGGCGATCATGGGCATCCTCGACATGCCGCCGGGGAGCATCCCCAAGGGGGAGATCCTCTTCCGCGGCCAGGACATGCTGAAGATGTCCGACGAGGAGCGCCGGAAGATCCGCGGCCGCAAGATCGCGATGATCTTCCAGGACGCCCTGTCCTCGCTGAACCCGGTGCTCTCCGTGGGCTACCAGCTCGGCGAGATGTTCCGGGTGCACCAGGGCATGTCCAAGAAGGACGCCAAGGTCAAGGCGATCGAGCTGATGGACCGGGTGAAGATCCCGGCCGCCGCGGCCCGCGTCAACGACTACCCGCACCAGTTCTCGGGCGGTATGCGCCAGCGCATCATGATCGCCATGGCGCTCGCCCTGGAGCCGGACCTGATCATCGCCGACGAGCCCACCACGGCCCTCGACGTGACGGTCCAGGCCCAGGTCATGGACCTGCTCGCGGAGCTGCAGCGCGAGTACAACATGGGGCTCATCCTGATCACCCACGACCTCGGCGTGGTCGCCGACGTCGCGGACAAGATCGCCGTGATGTACGCCGGGCGCATCGTCGAGCGCGCCCCGGTCCACGAGCTGTACAAGCGTCCCGCGCACCCCTACACCAAGGGGCTGCTGGACTCGATCCCGCGCCTGGACCAGAAGGGCCAGGACCTGTACGCGATCAAGGGTCTGCCGCCCAACCTGACGCGCATCCCCTCCGGCTGCGCCTTCAACCCGCGGTGCCCCATGGCGCAGGACATCTGCCGTACGGACATCCCGCCGCTGCACCCCGTCACCGAGCGGGACGGCGGCGAGCTGGTCGGCCGCGGCAGCGCGTGCCACTTCTGGAAGGAGACGATCCATGGCTGAGCTCGGCAAGACCGACGGGCCGCAGGACGCCACGCCGAACGTCTCCGAGGTCGAGGTCGTCGACGCGTCCTCCGAGACGGAGGCGGTCGCCGCCATCGAGGCGCCGGTCGAGCGGGGCGAGCCGATCCTGCAGGTGCGCAACCTGGTGAAGCACTTCCCGCTCACCCAGGGCATCCTGTTCAAGAAGCAGGTCGGCGCGGTCAAGGCGGTCGACGGCGTCTCCTTCGACCTCTACCAGGGCGAGACGCTCGGCATCGTGGGCGAGTCCGGCTGCGGCAAGTCCACGGTCGCCAAGCTGCTGATGATGCTGGAGAAGGCGACCGCGGGCGAGGTCTTCTACAAGGGCCAGGACATCACCAAGCTGTCCGGGCGTGCGCTGAAGGCGGTCCGCCGGAACATCCAGATGGTGTTCCAGGACCCGTACACCTCGCTCAACCCCCGTATGACGGTGGGCGACATCATCGGGGAGCCGTTCGACATCCACCCGGAGGTGGCCCCCAAGGGCGACCGGCGCCGCAAGGTGCAGGAACTCCTCGACGTGGTCGGCCTCAACCCCGAGTACATCAACCGCTACCCGCACCAGTTCTCCGGCGGCCAGCGCCAGCGCATCGGCATCGCCCGCGGCCTGGCGCTGAACCCCGAGATCATCATCTGCGACGAGCCGGTCTCGGCCCTGGACGTGTCGGTCCAGGCCCAGGTCATCAACCTGATGGAGCGCCTGCAGGACGAGTTCAACCTCTCCTACATCTTCATCGCGCACGACCTGTCGATCGTCCGGCACATCTCGGACCGGGTCGGTGTGATGTACCTCGGCAAGATGGCCGAGATCGGCACCGACGAGCAGATCTACGACCACCCGACGCACCCCTACACCCAGGCGCTGCTGTCGGCGGTCCCGGTCCCCGACCCCGACGCCCGCGCGCACCGCGAGCGGATCATCCTCACCGGCGACGTCCCGTCCCCGGCCAACCCGCCCTCGGGCTGCCGCTTCCGCACGCGGTGCTGGAAGGCGCAGGACAAGTGCGCCGAGGAGGTCCCGCTGCTGGCGGTGCCGGAGCGCTTCAAGGGCGCGGACACGCCGGCGGCCCACGAGTCGGCGTGCCACTTCGCGGAGGAGAAGGACGTGGTCCACGCGGCCTGAGTCTCGACTCCCGGTTCCCGGCATCCCCCAGGGGTGCCGGGAACCCGCGTCTCCACGGAGCCCGGCATGCTGCATCACGTCGAACTGTGGGTGCCCGACCTGCCCCGGGCCGTCCGCGAGTGGGGCTGGCTCCTCGGCCGCCTGGGCTGGCTGCCGTACCAGGACTGGGAGCACGGCCGCAGCTGGCGGCTCGGCCCGACGTACCTTGTCGTCGAGCGCTCACCGGCGATGAGCGCCCCCGGGCACGACCGCAGGCGGCCGGGGCTCAATCACCTCGCGTTCCACGCGGGGTCCGCCGCGCGGGTCGACGCGCTGTCCGCCGAGGCGCCGGACCGCGGGTGGACGCCCCTCTTCGCCGACCGCTACCCCAACGCCGGCGGCCCCGGGCACTACGCGGCCTACCTCGCGAACACGGACGGATTCGAGGTGGAACTCGTGGCGTCCGCGGGGGCATAGCCCCGCAAACGTGCCGCAACCGCGTTAACACGCAGGCAACTTCGCCGACCCGGTCCCGATATACGGACGCGTCAGGCTGGTCGCCGTACGGCCGTGCGGGTGCCGTAGACGGGCCGGGGCGCGCCATGTCGCCCCGGCCCGTCGCCGTGCGCTCAGGGGGCCGTGATGCCGAGGGAGCGCCGGAGGAAGTCGACCTGGAGCAGCAGCAGGTTCTCCGCGACCTGTTCCTGCGGGGTCATGTGCGTGACGCCCGACAGGGGCAGCACCTCGTGGGGGCGGCCGGCGGCCAGCAGGGCCGAGGACAGGCGCAGGGCGTGGGCGACCACCACGTTGTCGTCGGCGAGGCCGTGCACGACCATCAGGGGCCGGTGGGGCGCGGCGGGGGAGGACAGGCCGTCCCCGGTGACCAGGGAGCTGTGCGCGTAGGCGTCCGGCTGTTCCTGCGGGGTGCCGAGGTAGCGCTCCGTGTAATGCGTGTCGTACAGGCGCCAGTCCGTCACCGGCGCGCCCGCGATCCCCGCGTGGAAGACGTCCGGGCGGCGCAGCACCGCGAGGCCGGCCAGCCAGCCGCCGTAGGACCAGCCGCGGATCGCCACCCGGGTCAGGTCCAGCGGGTACCGCTCGGCGAGGTCCTGGAGCGCCTCCACCTGGTCGTCCAGCGAGACGGTGAAGTCGTGGTGGATCGCCTTCTCCCAGGCGGGGGAGCGGCCCGGCGTGCCGCGCCCGTCCGCGACCACCACCGCGAAGCCCTGGTCCGCGAACCACTGCGAGGTGAGGTGCGCGTTGTGGGCCGCGACCACCCGCTGCCCGTGCGGACCGCCGTACGGGTCCATGAGCACCGGCAGGGGGGTGTCACCGGCGTAGTCCCGAGGCATAAGCAGGGCGCACGGGATTCGGCGTGCGCCCCCCTCGGTGAGCGTCACGCGGGGGGACAGACCAGGATCTTCCGCATGCGAACGGACAGTCAGCGTCGGTTTTCCGTCGCGCAGCACCTGGGCCCGGGCGCCGGCCCGATCGAGCACCGCCGACACCAGTACGGTCACGCCCCCGGCGCGCACCGCCGTGTGCACGCCCGGCTCCTGCGACACCCGCTCCATGCCGAGCTCGTTCACCCGGTACACGTGCACCTGGCCCGTCTCCGCCTGAGCCGCCTCCTCTCCGGCCGACGCCGAGACCAGCACGTCGTCGTCCGAGACGTCCAGCACGGCCCTGACGTGCAACTGCGCCCCCGTCAGCGGCCGGTCCCCGACCGCCAGCACCCGCGCGCCGCCCTCGTCCGCGATCCGCACCAGCTGCCCGGACGGGCTCCAGCACGGCACCCCGGGGAAAAGATCAAGCCATGTTCGATCTTCGTCGGCGTGCACCATCCGGGTCGCTCCCGACTCCGGGTCCACGGCCAGGACCAGCTGGCTGCGCTGGTCGCGCGCCTGGACGAGCAGCAGCGGCGCACCCGCCGCTGACCAGTGCACATGCGCCAGATACGGATAGCGCGCCCGGTCCCAGGCGACCTCCGTGCGCACCCCGTCCAGGCCGATCACGAACAGCCGGACGTCCGCGTTCTCGGTGCCCGCCGCCGGATACGGCACCCGCTGCGGCTCCCGCTCCGGATGCGCCGGGTCGGCGATCCACCACCGCCGCACCGGCGTGTCGTCCACGCGCGCCACGAGCAGGCGGTCCGACTCCGGAGCCCACCAGAACCCCCGCGAACGCCCCATCTCCTCGGCCGCGACGAACTCGGCCAGACCGAACGAGACGTTCTCCGCATCCGGTTCGGCGAGCGCCCGGTCACCGTCGCCCTCGGCGCCCACCACCCGCAGGGCGCCCCGGGCGACGTAGGCCAGGTGCCGGCCGTCGGGCGACGGACGCGGGTCGATCACCGGCCCCGGGACAGCCAGCTCGCGCGCCGTCCCGGCCCGCAGTTCAGCCGTGAACAGCCGCCCTGACAAGGCGAAAGACGCCAGCTCGACCGCCGTGTCCGTGGCGTACCCGACGATGCCGGCGCCGCCCTCGCGGCTGCGTTCGCGCCGCGCCCGCTCCTCGGCGGACAGGTCCTCCGAGGAGCCGCCCAGCAGAGCGCGCGGGTCCGCGGCCACGCGCTCCCCGCCCCCCTCCGTGTCGAGGACCCACAGCGAACTCGCCCGGTCCGTGCCGGAACCGGAGCGCAGGAACACGACACGCGAACCGTCGGGCGCCACGGTGAAAGAACGCGGCGCGCCGAGCGTGAAGCGCTGGGTACGGGCGTGCCGGCGGGGGAAGGAGTCAGGCTCGGTCGTCATGCCCTGACCATATTGGCCATGCGCCCCCTTGTGCGGCCGTGCGCCGATCGATGCGCACGGACGGATAGTTATGATCAATGACGCACAGTGGGTATGAACCTGCTGGCTGCTGTACGGATTTGATGCCCCCATAGTCCGACCCCCCGCGCCCCTGTGGATCTTTGGAGGTGAGCCGCCGTGGCACTCTCGATTTCGGCGGTGGTGCTGCTGGCGATCATCGTCTTCCTGCTGATCAAGAAGTCGGGACTGAAGGCGGGGCATGCGATCGTCTGCATGCTGCTCGGCTTCTACCTCGCCTCCTCGACCATCGCTCCCACGATCAACGAGCTGACGACGAACATCGCGGGCATGATCGGCAGCATCAAGTTCTGACCGGCACCGGACCTCGTAGGGTGGGGTCCATGACGGAACAGCCCGGCCGTCGTCTGCTGCTGGTGCACGCGCACCCGGACGACGAGTCGATCAACAACGGCGCGACCATGGCCCGGTACGCGGCCGAGGGTGCCCACGTCACCCTGGTCACCTGCACCCTCGGCGAGCGCGGCGAGGTCATCCCGTCCGAGCTGGCCCACCTGTCGGGCGCCGCCCTGGGCCAGCACCGCCGCAGCGAGCTGGCCGCCGCCATGTCCCTGCTCGGCGTCCACGACGTCCGCCTCCTCGGCGGCGCCGGGCGCTACAGCGACTCCGGGATGATGGGCCTGCCCGACAACGACGACCCCGCCTGCTTCTGGCAGGCCGACGTCGACGAGGCCGCCGCCCACCTCCTGGAGGTGATCCACGAGGTCCGCCCCCAGGTCCTCGTCACCTACGACGACAACGGCGGCTACGGCCACCCCGACCACATCCAGGCCCACCGCGTCGCCATGCGCGCCGCCGAACTGGCCGCCGAGGCCGGCCGGCCCATCCCCAAGGTCTACTGGAACCGGGTCCCCCGGCCCGCCCTGGAGGAGGCCTTCGACCGGCTCCGGGAGGACCTGCCCGGCACCCCCTTCACCAAGGCGGCCGCCGTCGACGACGTCCCGGGCGTGGTGCCCGAGGACCGGATCACCACCGTGATCGACGGCACCGCCCACGCCGCCGCCAAGGCCGCCGCGATGCGCGCCCACGCCACCCAGATCACCGTGGCCGAGCCCTACTTCATGCTCTCCAACGAACTCGCCCAGCCGATCCTGTCGACCGAGTACTACGAGCTGGTGCGCGGCGAGCGGGGCGCCGGGGAGCGGGAGACGGACCTGTTCGCCGGGATCGAGGAGGGGGCATGAGCGACCGGGGCCCGCTGCTCGCCCAGCCGATGCGGCCCCCGTCCGCCGGACGGGCCGCCGCCCTCCTGGGATTCTTCGTGCTCGGGGCCGTCATCGGCACGGCCGGGGCGCTCGTGCAGCCCGGATGGTTCCCGGGCGGCCTGATCCTCGCGCTGGCCGGCGAGGCCGGACTCGTCCTGGGCGCCGCGCGCCTCACCCGCAGCCGCTCCGGGGGCGTCGCGGCCGCCGCCGGCTGGATGCTCTCCGTCGTCCTGCTCACCGCCAGCCGCCCCGAGGGCGACTTCCTCTTCGCCGCGGGGAGCGGCTCCTATCTCTTCCTCCTCGGCGGCATCCTCGTGGCTGTGATCTGCGCCACCCTCGGCCCGGGACGGCAACCGGACGACGGCCACGTCCGACTTGGCAAGTGACGTACCACTTCGCCGGAACGCGCCCGTGGGGGTCCGGTGTGACTTTCCCCGGCGGTCCTGAGATACGGGTGAGAAGTGGCCAGTATGGTGGTGCGCGCCGCCGAGCCGCCCGCGTGAGGTCGTGACGGGCGGCGGAGCCAACCGGGAGAACCTGCCTTGAGTCGTGAAACTGACACTCCGTCCTCCGGGCCCAACGGGCGCGGCGGAGCCGCCTACCCGTCGGGCACGCCGCCCTACGGCACCCCGACGGTCTCCAGTGACGGCACGGACGCGGGCCGTTCGGCCACGCGGCCGGAGGAACGCAAGACCGAGACCACGCTGACGACCCGGATCCGGATCAACATCCCCGGATCGCGGCCCATTCCGCCGGTCGTCGTGCGCAAGCCCGTCACCGAGGCGGAGAGCCCCGCCGGCACCGACCCGCACGGTGAGACGCCGCCCGCGCAGGCCGCCGCGGCGCCCCGGGGTGCGGCCGCGGGCACGGGCACGGGCGAGTCTCCCGCCGAGGACAAGCCGACCAGTGACTGGTTCGCGCCCCGCAAGTCCGGCACGGGTCCGGGCGGTCAGGGCGGCGGCTCCACCAACGGCGCGGGCCTGCCGGGCGGTTCCGCCCCGGCGTCCGGCGGTTCCGGTGCGGGCGGCCCGGGTTCGGGCGTCTCCGGTGGGGCGCGGCCCGGTGCCGGGCGGCCCGGCGGCGTGGTCGGCTCCATGGGCGCGCCGGGCGGCTCCCGGCCCGGCGGCACGAACGGCGCGGGGCTCCCGGGCGGTGCGACCGGCGGGCCCGTCGCGCCCGGACACGGCGGCGGCACGGGCTCCTTCGACGTCACCGAGGCGCTGGCGGCGGGCCCCCTGGGCAACGCCCCGCGTTCCACCCCGGGCGGCGGCGAACCGCGCCGCGACGACCTGCCCTACTTCACGGAGAACGGCAGCGGCGGCCCGAACGCGGCCGACGGCTTCCACGAGACCGGCACGCCCGGCGGCGCGGGACCCCAGGGCCCGGCCGGGCCGACGGGCGGACCGGTGACCGGAGACGGACCGATGGTGCCACCGGCCGGCGGCCCCGGCGCCTTCACCGAACCCGGCGGTCCCCGACCGGACGGCTTCGGTGGCGAGCAGGGCGTTCCCGGCGCACCCGGTGCGTTCCAGCAGCAGAGCGGCCACGGCGTCCCCGGCGGCTTCGACGCCCCGGGTGGTCCTGGCGGTACCGGCGGCTTCGACGCGCCCGGCGGCCCCGGCGCCCAGGGCGGACCTGGTGCCTCCGGCGTCCCCGGCGGCTTCGACGCCCCGGGCGGTCCTGGCGGTACCGGCGGCTTCGACACCCCGGGTGGTCCTGGCGGTACCGGCGGCTTCGACGCCCCGGGCGGTCCCGGTGCCACCCACGGCTTCGGCGAGCCGGGCCGGCCCGGTGCCCCCGAGGCGTTCGACGGCCCCGGTCCCGGTCCCCGCGGCCCCGAGGCGTTCGACGAGCCCGGACGCCCCGGCGCGCCCGGCGCCGCAGGTGCCTTCCAGACCCCGGGCCGACCCGGTGGCCCTCACGGCCCCGGCGCCCCGGCCGGCCCGGGCGCCATAGGCGGCGGCCCCGGCGGCCCCGGAGCACCTGGCACCCCCGGCGGCACCACCGCTCCCGGCGGCCCGAGGGCCGGCATGAGTGACGACACCGCCGTCCTTACCCCGCAGCAGCCGGCCCCCGAGCCCCCGGACGGCCAGGGCTACGGCCCCCGGCACGACAACGTCTCCGGCCACACCGTCACCAGCGGCATGCCCGTCGTACAGCCCGGCGCTGCCTCGCCGTTCGGCCCGGGCGCGCCCGGCGACGGCCCCGTGCCGCACACGGCCCCCAAGCTGCCCGAGCCGGTGTCGCCGCCCCCGGCGAGCGCGTCGAAGGCGCCCAGGAAGAAGGGCCGCAACAAGCTCGTCCTGCTCGCCGCGGCCGTGGTCGTCGCCGCCGGCGGCCTCTACGGGGCCGGCCTGCTGATGAACCGCACCGACGTGCCCAAGGGCACCACCGTGCTCGGCGTCGACATCGGCGGCACCACCCGCGACGGCGCGGTCAAGAAGCTCGACGAGGCCTTCGACGACCGGGTCGGCAAGGAGCTGAAGCTGTCGGTGGGCGGCCGGACCGTCACCCTGGACCCGGACAACGCGGGCCTGCAGTTCGACATGGACGCCACGGCCGACGCGGCGGCCAAGAGCGACTACAACCCGGTCTCCGTGATCGGCTCGCTCTTCGGCAACCACCGGGTCGTCGCCCCGGAGATGCCCGTCGACGAGGAGAAGCTGCACGCCGCCCTGGAGAGCGCGGCGGGCGGCTCGGGCGCGTCGACCGACGGAACGATCGAGTTCAAGGGCGGCAAGGCCGTCCCCGTCTACGGCAAGCCGGGCAAGGGCGTGGACCTGGCCAGGTCGACGAAGGCGGTGGAGGAGGCGTACCGCGCCCAGGTGGAGACCGGCGCGGCCGGCACGGTGAACCTGCCGACCACCACACAGCAGCCGACCGTCTCCGACGCCGAGGTGAACCGGGTGCTGAAGGAGATCGCGCAGCCCGCGATGTCCGACCTGGTCACCGTCCGCACCGACGCGGCCCACAGCATCGACTTCGGCCGGCTGTCCCTGCCGAAGATCCTCAGCTTCAAGGCCGTCGACGGCAAACTCGTGGACACGTACAACCTCGAAGCGCTCCAGGAGGCGTACGGCCAGACCTTCGACGGCGTGCAGATCGAGGGCGCGAGCGGCAAGCGGGACGTCCTGCCGCAGGACGTCGTCTCCGCGCTGCGCAAGGCCCTGCGCGGCAAGACGCCCGAGGAGCGGATCGGCGTCATCGACACCACCCCGAACTGACCCCCGGTCACCCGCCCACGAGGAAGCCCCCCGCCCGAACGGACGGGGGGCTTCCTCGTTCCCCTCGTCCCGCGGACATGACACCTGTCACGCGCCCTCCCGGACGCCCGGCACTGCCGCCGCCCCCTGCCCGCGGCCACGCTGTCCGTAGGGCAGCGACCCCCTCCCGTCATCGCGCCGCCACGGCGTCCGGCGCCGACGCCTTCCTCGTCAAGGACGCCCCCGCCGCCCAGCTGGCCGAGGCGATCCGCCGGGTGCTCACCGGCGAACGCGTCACCGACCCGACCCTCGCACCTACCTGTCCACGGCGATCCGGAAGCCGGCGGTGCGCAACCGCGCGCTCGGTCCGCACCCGCACCCCGCGCGGAGCCCCACGGCGAGAGGTCAGTTCAGCATCGCCCTGGCCGCGAAGGCCTCCCCCCGCACCCGCTGGGCAGCCCCCTCGTCCACCGCCGCCACGACCTCCGCGTAGGCGTCCAGCTCCGCGGCCCCGCCTACGAAGTCCCCGCGCCGCACCAGCAACTGCGCCCGCTCGTAGCGCAGCCGCGCCGGATGCGACGGCAGCAGCAGCGACAACTCCACCGCCCACAGCGCCACGTCCGACCGCTCGGGCCGGGCCGCCGCCCACGCCCGCACGTTGTTCAGGATCCGCAGCACCACGTCCAGCGGATCGGCCGGCCGCAGCATCGACGCGTCCAGCCGCGCCCCCGTCGCCCCGGCCACCAGCACCTCCGCGTCCGCCCCGCTCAGCACCCGCCCCCCGTCGAACGGATCGGCCAGCACCTGCCCCTCCTCGGGCCCGAACCCGACGACGAAGTGCCCCGGCAGCGCCACCCCGTACACCGGCGCCCCGGCCCGCCGCGCCACCTCCAGCCACACCACGGACAGCAGGATCGGCAGCCCCCTGCGCCGCCGGAGCACCTCGTGCAGCAGGGAGGACTCCAGGCGCTGGTAGTCCGCCGGAGTGCCGTGGAACCCCAGCCGTTCACCGAGCAGCTCCCGCAGCGCCACCGCCCACGCCCGCGGCCCGCCGGGGCGGAACGGCAGCAGCCCGGCCAGCCGGTCCAGCTCGACCTGCGCGGCGTCCAGGCCCGCCTCGTCCAGCTCCCGGTCCGCCTCCGCCCCCACCAGCAGGCACAGCGTCGACAGATCGGGCCGCTCGGAGCGGACCTCTTCGGCGAACCGCCGCCGCAGCTCGGCGGAGCGCTCCGGGGACGGGGGATACGGGGGAGGCATGGCCGGCTCGTTCCCTCTCACGACGACCGGCCGCCGGCCGTGGTGCCGCCGGCCTCCGGTGCCCGGTAGTGGTGGTAGGCGTGGTGCGGGGCGAACCCCATCCCGGCGTACAGCGCCCGCGCCCCCGCGTTGCCGGTCTCGACCTGGAGCCAGGCGGCCGAGGCGCCCTCGTCGAGCGCCCGGCGGGCCAGCGCGGCCATGACGGCCGTGCCGAGCCCCCGGCGCCGCAGCGCCGGATCGACCTCGACGGCGGCGAACCCGGCCCACCGCCCGTCGACCACGCACCGCCCGATGGCGGCCGGCTCCGCGGGCCCCGGCACGGTCGCGAACCACACCGACGGTCCGCTGCCCAGCACCCGCAGCGCCACCTCGCTCACCCCCTTGCGCCGGTACCGCGCCAGCCACGCCTCGTCGGCCTCCCGGGACAGCGCGACGCCCGCCGGATCGCCCAGGTCCGCGACCGGCGCCAGCGGCCCCACCCACAGCTCGGCGGTCACCTCCCGCACCCAGCCCCGCTGCTCCAGCGCGGCGCCGAGCAGCTCCTGCGTGCCCTCGGCGCCGGTCGCGGTCTGGACGTAGGCGGGCAGTTTGCGCTCGCCGTACCAGCGCCGTACGGCCTCCAGCGCCTCGTCGAGCGGCAGGCCCGGCTCGCCCAGCGGCAGCACCGAGTTGGCCCGCCGGGTGAACCCGGCAGCGGCCCGCAGCTCCCAGTCGCCGAGCCGCTCGCTCTCCACGGGCCGCCAGGCCCGCGCGGCGACCCGGGCCAGCTCCTCGTAGGAGGCGGCCGGCCCGCGGCGACGCGCCGGGGCGGCGGGCACCACCTTGCCCGCGACCAGGGCGGATTCCGCGATGCGGATGCCCTCGCCGCTCCTGCGTGTGATCAGCAGCACACCGTTGTCCCATGATGTGAGAACACCGACTGTATCGGTGAACTTCTCACCCGGAGTGTCATGTTCGGTCAGGCTCCGGACGGAGACCCGTTTGCCCACGTCAGCAGCGGTGATACGGACCTCGAGTCGCCCGGCGGCAGAGATTTCCACAGGTCAGTTCACCCCTCCTGTTCGGATCATGCCCAAGAACGGAGATACTAGGGGCGGGCATCGACGACGCCGCGCTCCCGCGCGCCAGGCGGCGGAGCCTGAGGAGGCCCGCCAGCGCCCTATCGAGGAGGAACGACAGCGTGACCTACGTCATCGCGCAGCCTTGTGTCGACGTCAAGGACAAGGCGTGCATCGAGGAGTGCCCGGTCGACTGCATCTACGAGGGCCAGCGGTCCTTGTACATCCACCCGGACGAATGCGTCGACTGCGGGGCCTGCGAGCCGGTCTGCCCGGTGGAGGCCATCTTCTACGAGGACGACACTCCCGAGGAGTGGAAGGACTACTACAAGGCGAACGTCGAGTTCTTCGACGAGCTCGGTTCGCCCGGCGGCGCCAGCAAGCTGGGGCTGATCGAGCGCGACCACCCCTTCGTCGCCGCGCTGCCGCCGCAGAACCAGTAAGAGCGGCCCGCACCAGCGCCGCCTCGGTCCCGTACGGCCCGATCAGCCCGCTGATCGCCGTAGGGGGCCGAGGCGTTTGCCGTAGCCCGGCTCGTACCGGCCAGAAAGTGAGCCAGCACCCGTGTCCGCAGTCTCCGACCGCCTTCCCACCTTCCCCTGGGACAAGCTGACGCCCTACAAGGCCACGGCCGCCGCCCACCCGGACGGCATCGTGGACCTGTCCGTCGGCACCCCGGTCGACCCGGTCCCCGAGCTGATCCAGAAAGCGCTGGTCGCGGCGGCGGACTCGCCGGGCTACCCGACCGTCTGGGGCACGCCCGAGCTGCGCGACGCGATCACCGGCTGGGTCGAGCGGCGCCTCGGCGCCCGGGACGTCACCCACCGCCACGTCCTGCCGATCGTCGGCTCCAAGGAACTCGTCGCCTGGCTGCCGACCCAGCTCGGTCTCGGCCCCGGCGACCGGGTGGCCTTCCCGCGCCTGGCCTACCCGACCTACGAGGTCGGCGCCCGCCTGGCCCGCGCCGCGTACGAGGCCTACGACGACCCCACCGAGCTCGACCCCGAGGGCCTGAAGCTCCTGTGGCTGAACTCGCCGTCCAACCCCACGGGCAAGGTCCTGGGCAAGGAGGAGCTGACCCGGATCGTCGCCTGGGCCCGTGCGCACGGCGTCCTGGTCTTCTCCGACGAGTGCTACCTGGAGCTGGGCTGGGAGGCCGACCCGGTCTCCGTGCTGCACCCGGACGTCAACGGCGGCTCCTACGACGGCATCGTCTCCGTCCACAGCCTCTCCAAGCGCTCGAACCTCGCCGGCTACCGCGCCGCCTTCCTGGCCGGTGACCCGGCGGTCCTCGGCCCGCTGCTGGAGATCCGCAAGCACGGCGGCATGATGACGTCCGCGCCGACCCAGGCCGCGGTCGTGGCGGCCCTCGGCGACGACGAGCACGTCCGCGTCCAGCGCGAGCGCTACGCCGCCCGCCGCGCCCTGCTCCGCGAGGCCCTGCTGGCCCACGGCTTCCGCATCGAGCACAGCGAGGCGAGCCTGTACCTGTGGGCGACGCGCGGCGAGTCCTGCTGGGACACGGTGGCCCACCTCGCCGAGCGGGGCATCCTCGTCGCTCCGGGCGACTTCTACGGCCCGGCGGGCGCGCAGTTCGTCCGCGTGGCCCTGACCGCGACGGACGAGCGGGTGGCGGCGGCCGTACGGCGCCTGTGACCGCTGCCCCCCCATACGCGGCGAAGGGGTCCGGGGAGAACATCCCCGGACCCCTTCGGCGTGTGCGGCGCGCGGCGTCAGCCGACCGGCAGGCCCTTCACCGGCAGCGAGTCCGCGGAGGGCACGCCGCCCTTGGTGAGGGAGTCCGTGGGCAGACCGCCCTTGGCCGAGCCGGCGGTCTCACCGACCAGCTCGCCGGCGGAGCCCGCCGCCTCACCGGCCGCCTTCTGCGCCACCGGCGTGGCCTTCTTGACCACCTTGCCGCCGGTCTTGCCCGCGGCCGGCACCGCCTTCTTCACGGTCTTGCCGCCGGTGTCACCCGCGGTCTCGGTGACGTTCTGCGCCGCGCCGTCGACGGTGTTGGCGACGTTCGCCCCGTCCAGGGCGGTCAGCCCGCCGAGGTTCGGGGTGGCGGGCAGTTCGGGCGCCGCGCCGGCGGAGCCGGCCGCACCGACCCCGGCAGCCGCTCCCGCAGCGACGATCAGCGCGGCACGGGCGATCCGGCGGGTCAGGGGGAGGGACATGGTGCTCCTTCGACGGAGAGAACAGTGAGGTTCGTGAAGTGTCCGACCGGGTCCGGGAGTTGATCGACTGGCTGTTGATCGCTCCGGATCGGACGCAGTGACTACCGCTCGAAGCCCGCGAAGGTTGCGGCACCGCAACGTAAAGAGTTGGCAATGTGTCGCATTATCGGCTGCGGATGAAAAGGGACAAAGGGTTCCCCGCGGGAAAGCCGGCGGAATCCTTCCCGCCCTTTGTTCCCAAGGGATTTCCCGGATTCGGGGGTGAGGGTGCGAAAGCCTGCCCACACCGTCGCCGCGCGCCGCGCGGGTAATCCTCCGGGGTGAGGCCCCGTACCCCTGCGCGACCTAGGTGTATTGATCACGAGCGTTGTTAACGGTTGCCGGGCTTGATCATGGCGAAGACCTCCGATGTGGTGGAGCTGTCTAGGAACGCACCGCACGGAGGTCTTCGTGTCCCACCGTAATGCCCGGCTGACCGTTTACGGCAGGCGGCTGCTCGTCGAGCGGGTCCGCGCAGGCCGTCCGGTCGCGCATGTCGCGGCCGAGATGGGCATCTCGCGCGTCACAGCCCACAAGTGGGTGCGCCGCTGGCGGGCCGAAGGCGAGCAAGGGCTGCACGACCGCTCCAGCCGGCCCCGCACCACACCGCACCGCACCCCGGCCACGGCCGAGGCCCGGGTGTGCCGCCTGCGCCAGGACCGCAAGCTCGGCCCCGCACGGCTGGGACCGATCCTGGGCCTGCCCGCCTCCACCGTGCACCGCATCCTGACCCGGCACGGCCTCAACCGCCTGGCCTTCCTGGACCGGCCCACCGGCCAGATCATCCGCCGCTACGAACGCGACCGTCCCGGCGAACTCGTCCACGTGGACGTCAAGAAACTCGGCCGCCTCCCCGACGGCGGCGGCCACAAGGTCCTGGGCCGTCAAGCGGGCCGGGCCACTCGCAGCGCGATGGGCTTCGACTACATCCACTCCGCCGTCGACGACCACAGCCGCCTCGCCTACAGCGAGATCCACAGCGATGAGAAGGCCGCCACCTGCGCCGACTTCCTCCGCCGGGCCGCGGCCTTCTTCCAGACCACGGGCATCGACCGCATCGAGCGGGTCCTGACCGACAACGCCTGGCCCTACCGCAAGAGCTTCGCCTGGCAGCAGGCCCTCGCCGACCTCGACGCGACCGGCAAGCTGACCCGCCCCTACCGGCCGCAGACCAACGGCAAGGTCGAACGCTTCAACCGCACCCTGCTCGACGAATGGGCCTACCTGCGGCCCTACACCAGCAACAACGAACGAACAGCAGCCCTGGCAGACTTCCTGCACACCTACAACCACCACCGCTGCCACACCGCACTCGGCGGCCACCCACCGATCAGCCGCGTGAACAACGCCGCGGGCCAATACACCTAGCGCATCGTGACGATGCGGACGGCCTTCCCGGTCCGCTCCGCGCCCGCCGTGCCCTTCGCCGCGGCGGCCCGCCACTGGCTCGCGGTGTTCCCGGCGACCCACTCCCGGCCCGCGTACGTCACCCGCGCGATGTGCAACTCGGAGGCGTTGGCCACGGCCCAGTGCGCCAGCTGCCAGCCGCGCTGCTCCGCGTCCCGCCCGCCCGCGGCACTCGTGTCGGGGGCCACCGGCAGCGTCACCGTCCGCCCGCCGGAGTCGCCCGGGGCGCTCGGGGAGGGCGTGGGCGAGGCCGCCGCCGAGGCGCCCACCTGCGCGCCCGCCGGCTCCAGCACGTCGCGCCCGAAGTCGCGCACCAACGCGGCACGCACCCCGTCCGGGCCCGACGCCCGGGTCGCGGCCGGCCGGCCCTCGCAGGTCAGCGTGGCCGCCGACTGCCCGGTCAGGGCCGCGGCCAGCAGCGCGGCGTCCGGCTCGTGCTTGGCGTACGCCTGCGGGAAGCCGCTGCGCTGCACGCGCTGCGCGGCGACGGTGAGCGGCAGCCGCGTGTACCCGGGCACCTTGACCAGGTGGTCGTAGAACTCGCCCGCCGAGTAGGTCGGGTCCATGATCTCCTTCGGCGTGCCCCAGCCCTGCGAGGGCCGCTGCTGGAACAGGCCGAGCGAGTCCCGGTCGCCGTGGCTGATGTTGCGCAGGGCGGACTCCTGCAGTGCGGTCGCCAGGGCGATGGTCACGGCCCGCTCGGGCAGGCCGCGCGCGGTCCCCACGGCGGTGATCGTCGCCGCGTTGACGGCCTGCTCGGGGGTGAACTCGTAGGACGCCCCGTCGCCCTTGCCGGAGACGACCTTGCAGCCCGGCCCGCCGGTGCCCCCGGTGACGTACTGCACGACGAGGTAACCGGCGACCGCGAGCAGGGCCACGAAGGCGGCTCCGCATCGGAAGAGGCGGCCACGACGCTTGGAAGGAGACGGCTCTGGCACGCCGTACAAGGTACTGGAGAGTACGGAGTGGCAGGAGCCGGGTGGGGAGAGTGCGCGCGGGGCCTGGCGCGTTAGGGTCGACGGCATGGCCGACACCTCGCTTGACCTCACGCTGGACGCCGCGGAGCTCACCGCCCGGCTCGTCGACTTCCGCTCCGAGAGCGGCACGGAGAAGCCGCTGGCGGACGCGATCGAGACCGCGCTGCGCGCGCTGCCCCACCTGACGGTCGACCGGTACGGCAACAACGTCGTCGCCCGCACGAACCTGGGCCGCGCCGAGCGGGTCGTCCTGGCCGGCCACATCGACACCGTCCCGATCGCGGACAACGTCCCCTCCCGGCTCGACGAGGACGGCGTCCTGTGGGGCTGCGGCACCTGCGACATGAAGTCGGGCGTCGCCGTGCAGCTGCGCATCGCGGCCACGGTCCCGGCGCCCAACCGCGACCTGACCTTCGTCTTCTACGACAACGAGGAGGTCGCCGCGGAGCTCAACGGCCTCAAGCACGTCGCCGAGGCGCACCCCGAGTGGCTGGCCGGCGACTTCGCGGTCCTGCTGGAGCCGTCCGACGGCCAGGTCGAGGGCGGCTGCCAGGGCACGCTGCGGGTGCTGCTGAAGACCACCGGCGAGCGGGCCCACTCGGCGCGCGGCTGGATGGGCTCCAACGCCATCCACGCGGCGGCCCCCGTCCTGGCCCGCCTCGCCTCCTACGAGCCCCGGTGGCCCGTCATCGACGGTCTGGAGTACCGCGAGGGCCTGAACGCGGTCGGCATCACCGGGGGAGTGGCCGGCAACGTCATCCCCGACGAGTGCGTCGTCACCGTCAACTTCCGCTACGCCCCCGACCGCACCCCCGAGGAGGCCGTGGCGCACGTCCGGGAGGTCTTCGCGGACTGCGGCGTGGCGGAGTTCGAGGTCGTCGACCACAGCCCTGCCGCCATGCCCGGGCTGTCCCACCCGGCGGCGAAGGCGTTCATCGAGGCGGTCGGCGGCACCCCGATGCCCAAGTACGGCTGGACCGACGTCTCCCGCTTCTCGGCCCTGGGCGTCCCGGCGGTCAACTACGGCCCGGGCAACCCCCACTTGGCGCACAAGCGGGACGAGCGCGTGGAGGTCGCGAAGATCCTCGCGGGCGAGGAGCGCCTGCGGAACTGGCTGACCGCCTGACCCCGCCGGGGGCCGGTCGTGTTTACGGTGCTCCATCGCGGACATGCTCACGTCCCTCGTTCGTAACCCGCGTAGATCTACGCTGAGGTGGAAAGACAGGCACGACGGAGGGAGCGCACATGGCGACCGGCAACCCCGAGGGGAAGAAGCAGCCGCCGGAGGAGAAGCGCCTGGGCCCGGTCCTCCAGCGGCGGGACCAGGTGCAGGCCAGCACGACCGACCAGCGGCTGCTGGACGAGCGGGCCCCCTCCGACTGGGTGCACACCGACCCCTGGCGCGTGCTGCGCATCCAGTCGGAGTTCATCGAGGGCTTCGGCACCCTCGCCGAACTCCCGCCCGCGATCAGCGTGTTCGGCTCGGCGCGGACACCGGCGGACTCGCCCGAGTACGAGGCGGGCGTCCGGCTCGGCCGGGGCCTGGTGGAGGCCGGCTTCGCGGTCATCACGGGCGGCGGCCCGGGCGCGATGGAGGCGGCCAACAAGGGCGCCCTGGAGGCGAAGGGCATCTCGGTCGGTCTCGGCATCGAGCTGCCGTTCGAGCAGGGGCTGAACCCGTACGTCGACATCGGCCTGAACTTCCGCTACTTCTTCGTGCGGAAGATGATGTTCGTCAAGTACGCGCAGGGCTTCGTCGTCCTGCCCGGCGGCCTGGGCACCCTCGACGAGCTGTTCGAGGCGCTCACCCTCGTCCAGACGCAGAAGGTCACCCGCTTCCCGATCGTGCTCTTCGGCACCGACTACTGGGGCGGCCTGGTGAACTGGCTGCGGGACACGGTCATCGCTCAGGGCAAGGCGGCGGAGAAGGACCTGCTGCTGTTCCACGTCACGGACGACGTGGACGAGGCGGTGGCGCTGGTGTCGAAGGAGGCGGGCCGCTAGGCCGTGTCTGACAAGTGATCTTGTCGGGGCTCGCGGAGCCAGAGGATGAGTGCGGCGAGGTGGAGTCCGGCCCGGTAGCGGTCGGCGA
>NZ_JBITSK010000016.1:0-200641 GCF_044540565.1 Streptomyces sp. NPDC085931 | reverse complement strand
CTCAAGGAACGGTCGCTTCCTTTGTACTCACCCTCTCGGGCTTTCCTCCGGGCGCTTCCCTTCGGTCTTGCGTTTCCGACTCTATCAGATCTTTTTTCGACCCGATTTCCTCGGTGCTTTCCAGGTTTCCGCTTTCGCGGGTTTCCTTTCCGGCGGTTCCGACTTTATCAGAAGTTCTGAGTCGGATTTCCCGCCCGGCCGGACATGTCCTCGGTGCCTGAGTTGGACCGGGTGCCCCGTCGGGAGGAGTTGTAAACCTACTGGAGCGGGGCGCCCCGATGCAAATCGAGGTGCCCCGCTCCCAGTTGGGACTGGCTCAGACCCGACGGGCCGTCAGACCTCCACCACCACGGGCAGGATCATCGGCCGGCGCCGGTACGTGTCGGAGACCCACTTGCCCAGCGTGCGGCGGATGAGCTGCTGCAGCTGGTGGGGTTCGACCACGCCGTCCTGCGCGGAGCGTTCGAGTACCTCGGTGATCCGGGGGATCACCTCGCCGAAGGCGGAGTCCTCGATGCCCGAGCCGCGCGCCTGGACGTGCGGGCCTCCGGTGATCTTCCCGGTGGACGAGTCGATGACCACGAACACCGAGATGATGCCCTCGTCGCCGAGGATCTTCCGGTCCTTCAGGGCCGGCTCGCCGACGTCACCGACCGAGAGGCCGTCGACGTAGACGTAGCCCGCCTGGACCTTGCCGGAGATCTTGGCCTTGCCCTCGATGAGGTCGACGGCGACGCCGTCCTCGGCGATGACGATGCGGTCGTGCGGAACGCCGGTCAGGGCGCCCAGTTCGGCGTTGGCGCGCAGGTGGCGCCATTCGCCGTGCACCGGCATCAGGTTCCGGGGGCGGCAGATGTTGTAGAAGTACAGCAGCTCGCCCGCGGAGGCGTGGCCGGAGACGTGGACCTTGGCGTTGCCCTTGTGGACCACGTTGGCGCCCCAGCGGGTGAGGCCGTTGATCACGCGGTAGACCGCGTTCTCGTTGCCGGGGATGAGGGACGACGCCAGGATCACCGTGTCGCCCTGGACGATGCGGATCTGGTGGTCGCGGTTGGCCATGCGGGACAGGGCCGCCATCGGTTCGCCCTGGGAGCCCGTGCAGACCAGGACCACCTCGCTGTCCGGGAGGTCGTCGAGCGTCTTGACGTCCACCACCAGGCCGGGCGGGACCTTCAGGTAGCCGAGGTCGCGGGCGATGCCCATGTTGCGGACCATGGAGCGGCCGACGAAGGCGACCCGGCGGCCGTACTCGTGCGCGGCGTCCAGGATCTGCTGGATGCGGTGCACGTGGCTGGCGAAACTCGCGACGATGATGCGCTTGCGGGCGCCGGCGAAGACCTGCCGCAGGACGTTGGAGATCTCCCGCTCGGGCGGGACGAACCCCGGGACCTCGGCGTTCGTCGAGTCCGACAGGAGGAGGTCGATGCCCTCCTCGCTCAGGCGGGCGAAGGCGTGCAGGTCCGTGAGGCGGCTGTCCAGCGGGAGCTGGTCCATCTTGAAGTCGCCGGTGTGGACCACCATGCCCGCGGGGGTGCGGATGGCCACGGCCAGCGCGTCCGGGATGGAGTGGTTGACCGCGACGAACTCGCAGTCGAAGGGGCCGATGCGCTCGCGGTGCCCCTCCACCACCTCCAGGGTGTACGGACGGATGCGGTGCTCCTGGAGCTTGGCCTCGATGAGGGCGAGGGTCAGCTTGGAGCCGATCAGCGGGATGTCCGGCTTCTCGCGCAGGAGGAAGGGGACGCCGCCGATGTGATCCTCGTGGCCGTGCGTGAGGACGATGCCCTCGATGTCGTCGAGGCGGTTCCTGATCGACGAGAAGTCCGGCAGGATCAGGTCGATTCCGGGCTGCTCCTCCTCGGGGAAGAGCACTCCGCAGTCGACGATCAGCAGGCGGCCGCCGTACTCGAAGACCGTCATGTTGCGGCCGATCTCGCCGAGACCGCCGAGGGGGGTGACCCGCAGGCCGCCTTCCGGCAGCGGCGGGGGCGCGCTGAGTTCGGGGTGCGGATGACTCAAAAGACTCTCCTCACCACGCGCGCCACGTACCGGTTGGGCACGTGGCGCGCGTGACGTTCGTGCAACAGCAGTTGTCGTTGTGGCGTGGTGCGGGCACCGGTGGCCCGCCTATTCAGTTGTGAAGCACATACGCGGACATCCGCGCGAAGTCTGATGTCAGAGCTGTACCCCGCCGGCGGCAAGATCGATCTTGAGTTGCTCGATCTCCTCCGGCGCGCACTCGACCATGGGGGCGCGCAGCGGTCCGGCGGGCAGGCCCCTCAGGGCGAGCGCCGCCTTGGTGGTCATCACGCCCTGGGTGCGGAACATGCCCGTGTAGACGGGGAGCAGCTTCTGGTGGATCTCGGTGGCCTTCTGCACGTCGCCGGAGGTGTACGCGTCGACCAGGGCGCGCAGCTCGGGGGTGACCACGTGGCCGACGACGGAGACGAAGCCGACCGCGCCGACGGAGAGCAGGGGGAGGTTCAGCATGTCGTCGCCGGAGTACCAGGCGAGGCCGGAGCGGGCGATGGCCCAGCTGGCGCGGCCGAGGTCGCCCTTGGCGTCCTTGTTGGCGACGATCCGCGGGTGCTCGGCGAGGCGGACGAGCGTCTCGGTGTTGATGGGGACGCCGCTGCGGCCGGGGATGTCGTAGAGCATGACCGGCAGGCCGGTGGCGTCGGCGACGGCCGTGAAGTGCCGGTAGAGGCCCTCCTGCGGGGGCTTGTTGTAGTACGGCGTCACGACGAGCAGGCCGTGCGCGCCGGTGCGCTCCGCCGCGCGGGCCAGTTCGATGCTGTGGTGCGTGTCGTTGGTGCCGACTCCGGCCACGACGTGGGCGCGGTCGCCGACGGCTTCCAGGACGGCCCGTACGAGATCCGCTTTCTCCGCGTCGCTGGTGGTCGGGGACTCGCCGGTGGTGCCGTTGATGATCAGGCCGTCGTTGCCTGCGTCCACCAGGTGGGCGGCGAGCCGCTGCGCGCCGTCGAGGTCGAGTGCGCCGTCCGCCGTGAAGGGCGTGACCATGGCGGTGAGGACCCGCCCGAAGGGGGTCTGCGGAGTCGAGGTCGGAGCCATGGGTTACACGCTACTCGTTGCTCAGGAGCGGGTCTGCCCTAGGGGCAGGCGACAAGTCGTGACAAAGGTGGAGCCCGGCACTGCCTGCTCGGGGGTTCAAGCAGTGCCGGACCCGTTTGATCAGGCTAGATGAACTTCTAGAAATGCCGCAATACGGACACTTCGCACGGCTGAACCGTACATCTGTGCCTGACCGCGGAAAGCGGGCTGCGCTACGGCGCCACGCGTCCGTTGGCGTTGAAGGCGGCGTAGGTGAGCGGCATGAGCCGGGCCCACTCGGCCTCCATCTTCTCGCCGACCATCTCGATCTCGCGCTGCGGGAAGGAGGGCACCTTCGCCAGCTCGTGCTGCGTGCGCAGGCCGAGGAAGTGCATCAGCGAGCGGGCGTTGCAGGTGGCGTACATCGAGGAGTAGAGGCCGACCGGGAGGACCGCGCGGGCGACCTCGCGGGCGACGCCGGCGGCGAGCATCTGCTGGTACTTCTCGTAGGCCTGGCGGTAGGAGGCCTCCATGGCCTCGCCGACCAGCCGGTGCTGCTCGGGGGTGCCCTCGACGAACTCGTACTTGCCCGGACGTCCCTGCTGGATCAGCTTCCGGGAGGTGTCCGGCACGTAGAAGACCGGCTGGAGCTCGCGGTAGCGGCCGCTCTCCTCGTTGTACGACCAGCCGACCCGGTGCCGCATGAACTCACGGAAGACGAAGATCGGGGCGCTGATGAGGAAGGTCATCGAGTTGTGCTCGAAGGGGCTGCCGTGCCGGTCCCGCATCAGGTAGTTGATCAGGCCCTTGGAGCGCTCGGGGTCCTTCTTCAGCTCGTCCAGGGACTGCTCCCCCAGGGTGGAAACCCGGGCGGCGAACAGCACGTCGGAGTCGGCCGCGCTGTGTTTCACCAGCTCAACGGTGACATCGCTGCGCAGATCGATCTTGAAGTCGTCGTCGGGGGTCTCGGTCACGGTTCGCAGGGCCTTCCCATCGCGTCTCTTGGCGACGCCACTCTACGTTCAGTGACGTGCCGCGATGAAGTTGGTGAAACCGGGCACCTGCGAGGGAGTTCGTTCGTCATGACAGATGACAGTGACCCGTTCCACCCTCGAAGGGAGACGCACCCCTGATGTCCGGTCGGCGTGAACCCGTACCGTTCGCCTTCGTCGCAGAGGCCGACAGGTTCCGCAGCAATGTCACTCCCCCACCGCGTGAGCGGCTGTCCGTCGGCCAGATGGCCGGCCGATGGCTCATGGGGCTCACCATCGTGGCGGGACTCGTGGGGTCCCTGGTCATCGGGACGCCCGCGCTGTCGCCCGACCACTCGACCGACCGGCCCCAGCAGTCGCAGGCGTCCGACAGGCGCTGAACCGCCTCCTGGCGGCCGTGACTCCATCCGGCCCCCCGCCGCTGGTGACCGGGGACACAGATCGGTAGCCTCACCGGGCACAGCCCGCGCATGGATCGAGTGAGGACCCGCCGTGCCCCTGCCCTTTCTGACGGCCGACCGCGTTTTCGAGGCGGCGGACGACGTCCCGCTCCCCTACGACGACCGTGACCGGTGGCGGCGGCCGTACCGGCCGGGGCCCTGGCGGGTGGCGGCCGCGGCGCTCGCGCTGCTGCTCGCCTCGTTCGTGCTGTTCGCGGCCGTCGTCATCGCGGCGACGGCCGAACCCGCCTCGGCCGGGCTGGTCTTCGCCCTCGCGCTGCTGGTCATCGCCGGGGCGCTGCGGCTGCTGCGGGTGGGCGTGTGGGTGAGCGCGCGCGGTCTGCGCCAGGTGGCCTTCTTCACGACGCGTACGGCGCCCTGGGAGCAGGTGGTCTCCGTGCGCACGGTGCAGCAGCCGGTGCGCTGGCTGGGGCTGCCCCGGACGGTGCAGGGGCAGGCGCTGCTGCTGGAGCGGCAGGGGCGTGCGGCGGGGGACGTGCCACCGCTGATGTCCACGCACAACCTGGACTTCCTGGGGCGCACGGAGGCCTTCGACCGGGCGGCCGACTCGGTGGAGGCCTGGGCCGAGGAGTACCGCCCGCACTGACCTTCCTCCTGGCGTGCGCAGGGGGCCGGACCGTCCGATGCGGTCCGGCCCCCTGCGCATGCGCGGACCGGTGTTCAGGCCGTCTCGGGCCGTCTGCCGTCGTGCAGGGCGATGGCGCGCTGCATCGCCTTGCGGGCGCGCGGGGTGTCCCGGGCGTCGTGGTAGGCCACGGCGAGGCGGAACCAGGTGCGCCAGTCGTCCGGGGCGGCCTCCGTCTCGGCCTTGCGCCGGGCGAACACCTCGTCGGCCGAGTCCCGGTCGATGCGCCCGCTGGGGGTGCGCTTCAACTCGTCGACGGGCAGGCCGCCCTCGGCGTCGAGCTCGGCGGCGAGGGCGTTGGCCCTGCGGACGAACTGGGTGTTCTTCCACAGGAACCACAGACCGATGGCCGGCAGGATCAGCACCGCCACGCCGAAGGTGACGGTGAGGGGCGTGCCGGTCTCGATGAGCAGGACGCCGCGGCTGCCGACCAGGACGAAGTAGACGACCAGGACGGCGGCCGTGAGGGCGTAGGTGAGCTTCGCGCGCATGACGGTCAGGGGCTCAGTTCAGGTCCAGGAAGTGTTCCAGGCCGAAGGTCAGGCCAGGGGTGCTCACCACACGGCGGGCGCCGAGCAGGATGCCCGGCATGAAGCTGCTGTGGTGGAGCGAGTCGTGCCGGACGGTGAGGGTCTCGCCCTCGCCGCCGAGCAGGACCTCCTGGTGGGCGAGGAGCCCGCGCAGCCGGACCGCGTGGACGGGGACGCCGTCGACGTCGGCGCCGCGGGCACCGTCGAGCGCGGTGGCCGTGGCGTCGGGGGCCGGGGCGGTGCCGGCGGCGCGGCGGGCCTCGGCGATGAGCTGCGCGGTGCGCGTGGCGGTGCCGGAGGGGGCGTCCACCTTGTTCGGGTGGTGCAGTTCGACGACCTCGACGGACTCGAAGTAGGGGGCCGCGAGCTGCGCGAACTTCATGGTGAGGACGGCCCCGATGGAGAAGTTCGGCGCGATGAGCACGCCCGTCTCCGGGGACTTCGCCAGCCAGCCGTTCAGCTGCGCGAGGCGCTCCTCGGTCCAGCCCGTGGTGCCGACGACCGCGTGGATGCCGTGGCCGACGCAGAAGTCGAGGTTGGCCATGACCGAGTCGGGCGTGGTCAGCTCGACCGCGACCTGGGCGCCGGCTTCGGTCAGTGCCTCCAGCTCGTCGCCCCGGCCCAGGGCGGCGACCAGCTCCATGTCCTCGGCGGCCTCGACGGCCCGGACGGCTTCGGAGCCGATCCGGCCCTTGGCGCCGAGGACCGCCACGCGCAGCTTGCTCATCTCTTGTGCTTCCTTCACCAGGGGTTGGTCAGGCGACGGCGTCGTGCAGGCGGGCCGCCTGTTTGTCCTTCAGCGGGCCGATGACCGACAGGGAGGGCTTGCGTCCCAGGATCTCCCCGGCGACCGCCCGGACGTCGTCCGGGGTGACCGACGCTATCCGGGACAGCATGTCGTCGACGGACATCTGCTCGCCCCAGCACAGCTCGCTCTTGCCGATACGGTTCATCAGCGCGCCCGTGTCCTCCAGGCCGAGGACCGTGGAGCCCTGGAGCTGGCCGACGGCCCGGGCGAGTTCCTCGTCGGTGAGGCCGTGCTCGGCGACGTGGTCGAGTTCGTCGCGGCAGATCTTGAGCACGTCGTGCACCTGGGAGGGCCGGCAGCCGGCGTAGACGCCGAAGAGGCCGCAGTCGGCGAAGCCGGAGGTGTACGAGTACACGCTGTAGGCCAGGCCGCGCTTCTCCCGGACCTCCTGGAAGAGGCGGGAGGACATGCCGCCGCCGAGCGCGGTGTTGAGCACGCCCAGCGCCCAGCGGCGTTCGTCGGTGCGGGACAGGCCCGGCATGCCGAGCACGACATGGGCCTGCTCGGTCTTGCGGTCGACCAGCTCGACGCGGCCGGCGGTGCGCAGGGCCCGGGTGCCGCCGCGCGGGGCGACGGGCTCGGCGGTGAGGTCCTTGAAGGCGCCGGCCTTCTCGAAGGCGGCGCGGACCTGCCGGACGACCTTGGCGTGGTCGATGTTGCCGGCGCAGGCGACGACCAGGTGGGTCGGGTCGTAGTGCTTCTTGTAGAAGCGGCGGATGCGGTCGGCGGTGAGGGCGTTGACCGTGTCGACCGTGCCGAGGACCGGGCGGCCGAGGGGGTTGTCGCCGAACATCGTGTGCGCGAACAGGTCGTGCACGCAGTCGCCCGGGTCGTCCTCGGTCATGGCGATCTCTTCGAGGATGGCGCCGCGCTCGACGTCGACGTCCTCCTCGAGGATGAGCGAGCCGGTCAGCATGTCGCAGACCACGTCGATGGCGAGCGGCAGGTCGCTGTCGAGCACGCGTGCGTAGTAGCACGTGTACTCCTTCGCCGTGAACGCGTTCATCTCGCCGCCGACCGCGTCGATGGCGGAGGAGATGTCCAGGGCGGACCTGCGGTTCGTGCCCTTGAAGAGCAGGTGCTCCAGGTAGTGGGTGGCGCCGTTCAGTGCCGGGGTCTCGTCGCGGGAGCCGACGTGGGCCCAGATGCCGAAGGTCGCGGAGCGGACCGAGGGCAGGGTCTCGGTGACGATGCGCAGGCCGCCCGGGAGGGTGGTCTTGCGGACCGTGCCGATGCCGTTCTCGCCCTTGATGAGGGTTTGGGTACGGGCGACGGCCCGCGCCTCCGAGGAGGTGCGGGCCGTCGCCTTCGAGCCACGGGACGTCACTGGTCGGCGTCGTCCTTCTTCTCGTCCGAGCCGTCCTCGCCCTCGATCACGGGGATCAGGGAGAGCTTGCCGCGGGAGTCGATCTCGGCGATCTCGACCTGGACCTTGGCGCCCACGCCGAGGACGTCCTCGACGTTCTCCACGCGCTTGCCGCCGGCCAGCTTGCGGATCTGCGAGATGTGCAGCAGACCGTCCTTGCCGGGGAGCAGGGAGACGAAGGCACCGAAGGTGGTCGTCTTCACGACCGTGCCCAGGTAGCGCTCGCCGACCTCGGGCATCGTCGGGTTGGCGATGCCGTTGATCGTGGCGCGGGCGGCCTCGGCGGCGGGGCCGTCGGCGGCACCGATGTAGATCGTGCCGTCGTCCTCGATCGTGATCTCGGCGCCCGTGTCCTCCTGGATCTGGTTGATCATCTTGCCCTTGGGGCCGATGACCTCGCCGATCTTGTCCACGGGGATCTTGACGGTGATGATCCGCGGGGCGTTCGGGGACATCTCGTCCGGGGTGTCGATCGCTTCCATCATCACGTCGAGGATGTGGAGGCGGGCGTCGCGGGCCTGCTTCAGGGCCGCGCCCAGGACGGAGGCGGGGATGCCGTCCAGCTTGGTGTCGAGCTGGAGGGCGGTGACGAACTCCTTGGTGCCGGCGACCTTGAAGTCCATGTCGCCGAAGGCGTCCTCCGCACCGAGGATGTCGGTGAGGGTCACGTAGTGCGTCTCGCCCTCGATCTCCTGGGAGATCAGGCCCATGGCGATGCCGGCGACCGGGGCCTTGAGGGGCACACCGGCGTTGAGCAGCGACATCGTGGAGGCGCAGACCGAGCCCATGGACGTCGATCCGTTCGAGCTGAGCGCCTCGGAGACCTGGCGGATCGCGTAGGGGAATTCCTCGCGGGTCGGCAGGACCGGGATCAGGGCGCGCTCGGCGAGGGCGCCGTGGCCGATCTCGCGGCGCTTCGGGGAGCCGACGCGGCCGGTCTCGCCGGTGGAGTACGGCGGGAAGTTGTAGTTGTGCATGTAGCGCTTGCGCGTCACCGGCGACAGCGTGTCCAGCTGCTGCTCCATGCGGAGCATGTTCAGCGTGGTGACACCGAGGATCTGGGTCTCGCCACGCTCGAACACGGCGGAGCCGTGGACGCGCGGGATGGCCTCGACCTCGGCGGCCAGGGTGCGGATGTCCGTCAGGCCGCGGCCGTCGATCCGCTTCTTCTCCTTGATCACGCGCTCGCGGACCAGCTGCTTGGTGAGCGCGCGGTACGCGGCGGAGATCTCCTTCTCGCGGCCCTCGAACTCCGGCAGGAGCTTCTCGGCGGCGAGCTGCTTGACGCGGTCCAGCTCGGCCTCGCGCTCCTGCTTGGCGGCGATGGTGAGCGCCTGGGCGAGCTCGGGCTTGACGGCGGCCGTCAGCGCCTCCAGGACGTCGTCCTGGTAGTCGAGGAAGATCGGGAACTCGGCGGTCGGCTTGGCGGCCTTCGACGCGAGGTCGGCCTGGGCCTTGCAGAGCACCTTGATGAAGGGCTTCGCGGCCTCGAGACCGGCGGCGACGACCTCCTCGGTCGGGGCCTCGGCGCCGCCCTTGACCAGCTGGATCGTCTTCTCGGTGGCCTCGGCCTCGACCATCATGATCGCGACGTCGCCGTCCTCCAGGGTGCGGCCCGCGACGACCATGTCGAAGACGGCGTCCTCGAGCTCGGTGTGCGTCGGGAAGGCGACCCACTGGCCGTTGATCAGCGCGACGCGGACGCCGCCGATCGGGCCGGAGAAGGGCAGGCCGGCCAGCTGCGTGGACGCGGAGGCGGCGTTGATCGCCACGACGTCGTACAGGTGGTCGGGGTTGAGCGCCATGATCGTGGCGACGACCTGGATCTCGTTGCGCAGGCCCTTCTTGAAGGACGGGCGCAGCGGGCGGTCGATCAGGCGGCAGGTGAGGATGGCGTCCTCGGAGGGGCGGCCCTCGCGGCGGAAGAAGCTGCCGGGGATCTTGCCGGCGGCGTACATCCGCTCCTCGACGTCCACCGTGAGCGGGAAGAAGTCGAGCTGGTCCTTGGGGTTCTTGGACGCGGTGGTGGCCGACAGCACCATGGTGTCGTCGTCCAGGTACGCCACGGCGGAGCCGGCGGCCTGCTTGGCCAGGCGGCCCGTCTCGAAGCGGATGGTGCGGGTGCCGAAGGCGCCGTTGTCGATGACGGCCTCGGCGTAGTGGGTCTCGTTCTCCACTAGCGATCTCTCCGTTTGCTTGTCGTCTTTCGTCCCTCGTCTGCCCGTGTGGCAGGGGGACATTCCGGAGATGCGCGCCGTGCTGTGCGGGCCGGTCTTCGATCGAAGCACCCGGGGCTTTCTTCCCCGGGGGCCACTACCGAGGACCGGCGGCGGCGTGGTGCGCCTCTCCTCGTCTTGTCGTGCGTCGTGCGTCGTGCTGTGTCGTGCGTCGTGCTCGTCGTGCTGTGTCGCGCACTGTTCGTGCTGTGTCGTGCGCTGTGCTACCACACTACAAAGGGGTGGTGACACTCCGCACGTACAGTTGCGCGCGTACAGCAAAGGGAGCGGCCCCGATTCTGCCGGGAACCGCTCCCTTCACGGCGTCTTACTTGGCGCCCGCCGCACCGCGGCGGATGCCGAGGCGGTCGACCAGCGCACGGAAGCGCTGGATGTCCTTCTTCGCCAGGTACTGGAGAAGGCGGCGGCGCTGACCCACGAGGATCAGCAGGCCACGACGGGAGTGGTGGTCGTGCTTGTGGGTCTTGAGGTGCTCGGTCAGGTCGGAGATCCGACGGGACAGCAGAGCGACCTGGACCTCGGGGGAGCCGGTGTCGCCCTCCTTGGTACCGAACTCGGACATGATCTGCTTCTTCGTAGCGGCGTCGAGCGACACGCGTACTCCTCATTGGTCTGCGATGGCCACCGAGTGCCCCCGGTCTGCTTCTCGGGGGATCTTCCGTGACTCGGAAGGCGGGGATCCGCTGGGCGCGGCCTCCAGAACGGCTGGTTCCGGGGGTGCGTACACAAACGGCCGTCGACCAGAGTACCAGGTGGTCGGGGGCCTTTTTGCCCTGGTCCCGGAAGCGCCCCGGCCGGGGCGGAGGGGGCCACTAGGGTGGGCGGGCTCGGGATCGTTCGTACGTCGGGAAGGGGTCGCTGCGGCATGGCGGAGACGGCTGAGGAGATCAAGGCACGCAAGGAGCGGGAGCGGGACGAGCTCTACGCCCTCGACATCTCCGGTGTGGAGTGGCACTGCGCGCCGGGCACCGAGGAGCACGAGGAGCGGGTCGAGATCGCGTACCTGCCCGAGGGGGCCGTCGCGATGCGGTCCTCGCTCGACCCGGACACGGTGCTGCGGTACACGGAGGCGGAGTGGCGGGCCTTCGTGCTGGGAGCGCGGGACGGGGAGTTCGACCTGGAGCCGCGGCAGCGCGACGCGGGGTCCGCGGCCGGGCAGTAGCGCGGAACCGCACGACGAGGGGCGAGCCGGTGGACGGCCGCCCCTCGTCGCGTTGTGCGCGACGGTGACGGCGTCTTGGGCGAGGACGTTCGGGTTCTTCACGTTTGTCGTCCCTTTTCGTTCCTCAACGTGTGTGCTGTGTACGTCACTTCGGGGCACCTTCCGGGCAGGTTGTGACGCGGCGGACGGATGCTCGGGGGTGGACGGGCCTGCCGGGGCGGGGCTTGTGGTGATTAGGCTGGGACGGGGCGCTGCGCCGGAAACCGTGGAGCGGGCGCCGGTGCCCCAGGGGGAACACGGGGGAGTTTGTGGATCGGACTGCCTCGGACGACCTCGGTACGCCTCATACGACTTCGCACGGCTTCGCACGACGTCGGACGACAAGCAAGGGTCGCCCCAGCACGGCATGAGGGTGCTCGACCACACCAGGAGGAACACTGTGAGCAGCGATCGGGACGGGATCCGCGGGGGCTGGGCGACACCCGGCGATGACCAGCCCGACGCGGAGTCCGCGGCAGAGGTGACGGGCGAGTTCACCATCGACTACGCGCCGCCCGCCTGGTACACGCAGAACGCCTCGGGGAGTTCGGGGACGAACTCCGGGACGCCGTCCGGGGAGTCGAGTGCGTCGGGGGCCGCCGGTGGGGGTGCCGGTGCCGGTGCTGCTTCGGGTGCCGGTGCTGGTGCCGGTGTGCCGAAGGGGCCAGTTCCGCCGCTGCCCGGGCTGACTCCGCCGCCGCATGCGAATCCCTCCGGGGGTTACGCGTATCCGCCTGTTCCCTCTGCCGGGGCGCCGGCCTCCGGGGGGCCGTCGCACTCCCCCGGTCCGGGGCCGGCTCCGGCTCCCGGGGTGCCCTTCACACCGCCTGCGCCTCCGTCCGCCCCCGGCGCCCCGTTCACTCCTCCGGCGCCCGCTCCGGGTGCGCCCTTCACGCCTCCCGCGCCGTCTGCCGGGGGGCCGTCCGGCGTTCCCCGGCTTCCGGTGGGGTTCGAGCCGCAGGGGGCGCGGTCCGACTCGTCCGACGGACGGGCCGAGGAGCCCGCTGCCGATCCCGGCTCTCCTACGGCTGTGCCGCAGATCCCGGTCGGCGGCTATCAGGCGCAGGGGACGCCGCCCGTTCCGCCGCAGACGCCTCCGGCTGCTCCGGTCGCCCCGGTCGCTCCGGCCTCCGATGACGCCGAGTCCGCCGAGTCCACCGGGTCCGCCGAATCGGGCGAGTCCGTCGAGTCGGGCGAGTCCGTCGAGTCGGGCGGCGGTGACCTGGAGAGTGGTGCCACCATGCGCTTCTCGGCCGTCGCGCTGAAGCGGGAGATCGCGGAGCGCGCCGCCGCCGAGTCGTCGTCCGACCCGGCGGACACCGTGGGCGCTTCCGGTGCGGATGACCGCGTGGACAACGCCGACTCCGGTGAAGCCGGCTCGGAGGACGCGGAGCCGTCGGTGACCGCCCCGGTGGACGGCACCGCGGACGAGGACGCCCCGGGGGCGGAGAGCGACGAGTCGGCGTCCGCGGACGCCGAGCCTCAAGACGCCGTTCCGGAGGACGCCGTTCTGGAGGACGCCGTTCCGGAGGAGACGGTGACCGCGGACGCGGTGCCGGTCGACGCCGTTCCGGGAGATGCCGTTCCGGGAGATACCGTTCCCGAAGACGCCGTCCCCGAAGACGCCGTTCCTGCGGATGCCGCACAGGCTGACGCCGCGCCCGAGGAGCCCGTTCCGGCGGACGCCGTTCCCGGAGACGCCGTTCCGGCAGGCGCCGGTGCCACGGAAAGTGGTGCGGATGACGCCGAGCCGGCCGATGCCGTGCCCACGGAGGTGTCTCCGGCCGACGCGCAGGACGCCGAGCCCTCCGGCTCCGGTGACACCGAGCCTTCGGATGCCGTGCCCGCTCCCGACGCCGACGGCGAGGACGGTGACGAGGACAGCGCGCCGCAGGACGCCGCCGGGGCGTGGACTCCCCCGGTCCCGCAGGGCGTGCCGCCGCTGCCGCCGTCGTACCAGCCGGCCGCTCCGGCACCGGCGAGCGAGTGGCCGGCCCAACCTCAGCAGCAGCCGCAACAGCAGCCGCAGGGTCAGCCCTCGGTCTCCCACCCCCAGCCCCAGCCCCGACCTGCCGTGGCCGAGGGGCAGGCGCCGGTGCCGCCCCAGCCGTCGGTGCCGGCCCAGCAGCCGCCGTTCCAGCCGCAGGCGCCGCAGCCCGCGCCCGCCGCCTGGAACCAGCCGGGCACGCCCGCACCGCCGAGCCAGCCGCCCGCGCAGCCCGGCGCGTACGGCTTCCCGCACCCGGGCGCCCCCGCCCCGGCCACCCCGCACGCCCAGGGTGGCTACGGCTTCCCGCACCCCGGCGCTCCGGCCCCGGCCCCGCAGGCCGCCTACGGCTTCCCGCACCCGGGCACCCCCACCAACCCGCAGCCGCAACCACAGGCCCAGGCCCAACAGCCTCACGCCCAACCGCAGCCTCAGGCCCAGCCGCAACCGCAGCCCGGCACGCCCCCGGTCCAGCAGCCGGACACCCCGTCCGGCCCCACCCCCAACGCCGACGGTGGCTACGGCTTCCCCCAGCCCGCCGTGCCCCCGCAGGCCCAGCCCCCGCACCCCGGTGCCCAGCAGCCGCCGGTTCAGCCCGGGCAGGGCGGGCAGCCCGGTCAGCCCCAGCCGCCCGTCGACCCCCGCACCGGTGCCGCCTGGCCGCAGCCGATCCGGCACGATCAGCGGCAGCCCACCAACCCCGGGGCCGCGCCGCTCGGTTACACCGCCGCCGTGGAGCTGTCCTCCGACCGGCTGCTCAACAGCAAGAAGCAGAAGGCGAAGAGCAGCCGTCCGGCCACCGGCGGCGGGCGGTTCAAGATCGGGGGCAAGAAGGAGGAGGCCGAGCGGCAGCGCAAGCTGGAGCTGATCCGTACGCCCGTGCTGTCCTGCTACCGGATCGCGGTGATCAGCCTCAAGGGCGGTGTCGGCAAGACGACGACCACCACCGCGCTCGGCTCCACGCTCGCCACCGAGCGGCAGGACAAGATCCTCGCGATCGACGCCAACCCGGACGCGGGCACCCTCGGACGCCGTGTGCGGCGGGAGACCGGGGCGACCATCCGCGACCTCGTCCAGGCGATCCCGTACCTCAACTCGTACATGGACATCCGGCGGTTCACGTCCCAGGCGCCGTCCGGGCTGGAGATCATCGCCAACGACGTCGACCCGGCCGTGTCCACGACGTTCAACGACGAGGACTACCGGCGGGCGATCGACGTGCTGGGCAAGCAGTACCCGATCATCCTGACCGACTCCGGTACCGGTCTGCTCTACAGCGCCATGCGCGGCGTCCTCGACCTCGCGGACCAGCTCATCATCATCTCGACGCCGTCCGTGGACGGGGCGAGCAGCGCGAGCACCACGCTGGACTGGCTGTCGGCGCACGGGTACGCCGACCTCGTCTCGCGCTCCCTCACCGTCATCTCCGGAGTGCGCGAGACCGGCAAGATGATCAAGGTCGAGGACATCGTGGCGCACTTCGAGACGCGCTGCCGGGGCGTCGTCGTCGTGCCGTTCGACGAGCACCTCGCCGCCGGTGCGGAGGTCGACCTCGACATGATGCGGCCGAAGGTGCGGGAGGCGTACTTCAACCTCGCTGCGCTGGTCGCCGAGGACTTCGTCCGTCACCAGCAGTCGCACGGGCTGTGGACGTCCGACGGCAACCCGCCGCCGGTCGCCGCCCCGCCGCTGCCGGGCCAGCACGTCCCCGGCCAGCCCCCGTACCCCGGCCAGCACGCGCCCGGCCAGCCCCCGTACCGGGGACAGCAGCAGCCGGGCCCGGGCCCTTACCCGCACCAGCCCCAGCCCCAGCCCCAGCCGTACCAGCAGCCCGGGCAGCCCTACCCCCAGCCGGGGCAGCAGCCGTACCCGCAGGCCGCGGGTCAGCCGCCCTACCCGCAGCCGGGGCAGCCCGGTCAGCCCCCGGCCGTCCCGCCGCAGCCCGGCTACGGCTACCCGCAGCCGGGACAGCCCGCTCACCCCGGGGAGCCCGGGCAGCCCGACCCGCAGGGGCAGACCCCGCCGCCCCCGCCCCCGACGCAGTAATCGCCTCACCCGATCGGCCCCTTTCGAGGGGCCGGTCCCGTCTCCGGCCCGCGCCGCTCGCACTCGGCGCGGGCCGTCGCGCGTTTCGGCGCCGGTGCGGGCCAAATCCGTTGTCAGGCCCTGGCCAGCAGCGCGTCAGTGGTCTCTACCAATGGGCGCGAAAAGCTCGCCAATTCGTTATTTCCGCAGGCCACAAGGGGTGAACGCGCCGTTGACGGGTGGAGACGGCCGCTGATACACACTCAGCATCCACTGACCGCTGATCAACCCGTCCTTCCCGTCCGAGCGATGACGCGAGGTCCGACCATGGGCACGATCGATCAGACACACAGCCTCCCGCGCGGCCTCAGGCGCGTCGCCGTGGCCGGGGCGGCCGCGCTCACCCTCACCGCCGGGCTCGCGACCCCGCTCGACCCGGCGCCCCGGCAGGCCCGGGCGGCCGACGACGGCAAGAAGGTGCTGACCGTCGCGGTCGCGCAGAGCGTGGACTCGCTCAGCCCCTTCCTGGCGGTCCGGCTGCTCAGCACGAGCATCCATCGGCTCATGTACGAGTACCTGACGAACTACGACCCCAAGGACAACCACGCCGTGCCGGGCCTGGCCACCAAGTGGGAGGCCTCGCCGGACAAGCTCACCTGGACGTACACGATCCGCTCGGACTCCACGTGGTCGGACGGCGAGCCGGCCACCGCCGAGGACGCGGCCTGGACGTTCAACAAGATGATGACGGACGACGGCGCGGCCACGGCCAACGGCAGCTACGTCGGGAACTTCGAGAAGGTGACCGCGCCGAGCCCCACCAAGCTCGTCATCGAGCTGAAGAAGCCGCAGGCCACGATGACCGCGCTCGACGTGCCGATCGTGCCGAAGCACGTGTGGGAGAAGGTCCCGGACTTCTCCGAGTTCAACAACGACAAGAGCTTCCCGGTGGTGGGCAACGGGCCGTTCGTGCTGACCGGTTACAAGGCCGACAGCTATGTCCGGCTCAAGGCCAACAACAGGTTCTGGCGCGGGGCGCCGAAGTTCGACGAACTGGTCTTCCGCTACTACAAGGACCAGGACGCGGCCGTCTCGGCGCTGCGCAAGGGCGAGGTGTCGTTCGTCGCCGGGTCGCCGTCCCTGACGCCCGCCCAGGCGGAGTCCCTGGAGGGCGCGGAGAACATCCGGGTGAACGACGCGCCCGGCCGCCGCTTCTACGCCCTCGCCACCAACCCGGGCGCGAAGGCCAGGAACGGTGAGAAGTTCGGCGACGGGCACCCGTCCCTGCTGGACCAGCGGGTGCGCAACGCGCTGTTCATGGCCGTCGACCGGGAGGCCATCATCGACAAGGTGTTCCGGGGCCACGCCGTCGAGGGCGAGGGCTACATCCCGCCGCGCTTCCAGGACTACTTCTGGAAGCCGTCCGAGAGCCAGAAGCTGGCGTACGACCCGGCGGAGGCGGCCCGGCTGCTCGACCGGGCCGGGTACCGGAAGAACGGCGACGGCAAGCGCGTCGGCAAGGACGGCAAGCCCCTCACGTACCGGGTGCTGTGCCACGCCACCGACCCGAACGACAAGGCGGTCGGCAAGTACCTCCAGGAGTGGTGGGGCAAGCTCGGCATCGGCGTCCGGCTCAACTGCCTGGACAACGTGACCGACCCCTGGCTCGCCGGCCGGTACGACCTGGCCTTCGACGGCTGGTCGGTCAACCCCGACCCGGACTTCGTGCTCTCCATCCACACCTGCGGCGCGCTCCCGGCGACCCCCGAGGACACCGGCGCGACCGACAACTTCATCTGCGACAAGAAGTACGACGAGCTCTACGCCCGCCAGCTCGCCGAGTACGACCCCGCCAAACGGGCGGACATCGTCAAGCAGATGGAGTCGCGGCTGTACGACCTCGGGTACATGAACGTCATGGCGTACCCGAACGCGGTCGAGGCCTACCGGACGGACCAGATCGAGTCGATCACGACGATGCCGGCGAAGGCGGGGAACATCTACGGTCAGGACGGCTACTGGAGCTGGTGGTCGGCGGTCCCGGCGGACTCCGGAGACTCCTCCGGCGGCTCGTCCACGACCGTCGTCGCCGTCGTCGCCACGAGCCTCGTCCTGCTGATCGGCCTCGGCACGGTCGTGGCGGTGCGCCGCCGGGCCGGTGCCGACGACCGTGAGTGACCGGACGCCGATGACCACCGACACCACGCCCGCGCTGGCCGAGGACCGGCAGCAGGCGCCCGGGCCGCGGGTGCGCGGGCGCTCCGCGTACCCGCGGTACCTGGCCGGCAAGGTGGCCGGTGCGGCCGTCTCGCTGCTGGCCGTCCTCGTCACCAGTTTCTTCCTCTTCCGGCTGATCCCCGGTGACCCGGTGAAGACCATGACCGGCGGCCGCCAGGTCTCGGCCGAGCAGCTGGCCGCCTACCGCGAGGAGTTCGGGCTCGACCTGCCCCTGTGGCGGCAGTTCACCGACTACTGCGGCAAGGCCCTGACGGGTGACTTCGGCACGTCGTACCAGTTCCGCGCGCCGGTGGTCGACAAGATCACCGAGGCGCTGCCCAACACCCTGCTGCTCACCGGCACGGCCTTCGTCCTCTACACCGCGCTCGGCATCTTCCTGGGCACGCGCTCGGCGTGGCGGCGCGGCGGGCTCGGCGACCGGGTCAACACCGGTCTGGCCCTGACCCTGTACTCGATCCCGTCCTTCTGGCTCGGGCTGCTGCTGATCGTCGTGCTGTCGGTGGGCATCGGCCCGGTGCCGGGCCTGTTCCCGACCGGCGGCATGGAGTCCGGCGGCGAGGAGGGCTTCGCCCACGTCCTGGACGTGGCACACCATCTGGTGCTGCCGGTGGTGACGCTGGTGGCGGTGGAGTACGGGCAGACGCTGCTGGTCACCCGGTCGGCGCTGCTGGACGAGATGGGCAGCGACTATCTGACGACCGCCCGCGCCAAGGGCCTGCGCGACGATCTCGTGCGCCGCCGGCACGCCGTGCCGAACGCGCTGCTGCCCACCGTGACGCTGATCTTCATCAACCTCGGACGGACGGTGGCGGGCGTGATCCTGGTGGAGACCGTGTTCTCCTGGCCGGGCCTCGGCGGGCTGTTCTACCAGGCGCTGAGCGTGCCCGACCTGCCGCTGGTGCAGGGCCTGTTCTTCGTGTTCGCCGCCGCGGTGATCCTGATGAACACCCTCGCCGACCTGGTCTATCCGCTGCTCGACCCCCGGGTGGCCCGATGACGACGTCGACCGGCCCGGCCCCGGGTCCGCGCGCCCTGGCCCGGCAGCGCCGCCGGGCCTCCGTCGCCCGCTTCTGGCGGCAGTACCGCGCCGAACGGGCGGGGCTGTACGGCCTGGCCGTGCTCGCCCTGTGCGCGCTGCTGGCGCTGTTCGCACCCCTGTTCGTGGGCTCCGACGTGAGCAGTGTGACGGAGGCTCCGGGGCGTCCGATGCAGAGCCCGAGCCCCGAGTTCCCGCTCGGCACCGACCAGTTCGGGCGGGACCTGCTGGGCCTGGTGATCTGGGGCGCGCGGGTGTCGCTGCTGGTGGGGCTGCTCGCGGCCGTGCTGTCGGTGGCGATCGGCACGCTGATCGGGGTCACGGCCGGGCACTTCAAGGGCTGGTACGCCACGGTGATGATGCGGATCACCGACTGGTTCCTGGTCATGCCGACACTGGTGCTGGCGATCGCCCTGGCCACCGTCATGTCCCGCTCGCTGACCACGATCGTCGTCGCGATCGGCGTCACCACCTGGCCGACCACGGCCCGTCTGGTGCGGGCGCAGACCCTCGCCGTGGAGACGCGGCCGTACATCGAGCGGGCGAAGGCGCTCGGCGGTGGCCACTGGCACATCATGTCCCGGCACGTCCTGCCCAACGTGATGCCGCTGGTGCTGGCCCAGACGACCCTGATCATCTCCTCGGCCATCCTCGCCGAGGCCACGCTGGCCTTCCTCGGTCTCGGCGACCCGACGGTCGTGTCCTGGGGCGGGCTGCTCCAGGACGCCCGGGAGGCGGGCGCGGTCAGTGCCGGGGACTGGTGGTACCTGGTGCCGCCGGGCGTCGCCATCGCCGTGGTGGCGCTGGCGTTCACGCTGTGCGGGCGAGCCGTGGAGTCCGTCCTCAACCCCAGGCTGGGGGTGTCGCGTTGAGTCTGCTCGACGTCAGGAACCTGACCGTGACGTACCCGGGCGGCGCGGCCGCCGTGCGCGGGGTGGACCTGCGCCTGGAGGCGGGGCGCAAGCTCGGCCTGGCCGGGGAGTCCGGCTGCGGCAAGTCGACGCTGGCACTGGCCCTGCTGCGGCTGCTGCCGTCCGGGACGCGTATCACCGGGGAGGTCCTGCTCGACGGCGAGGACGTGCTGGCCATGAAGTGGGGCCGGGTGCGGGCGGTGCGCTGGGCCGGGGCCTCCGTCGTCTTCCAGGGCGCGATGCACTCGCTGAACGCCGTGCACCGCGTCGGCGACCAGATCGCCGAGCCGATCCTGCTGCACCGGAAGGCGACCCCGGCCGGGGCGAAGAAGAGGACCGGCGAGCTGCTGGAGCAGGTCGGCCTGCCCGCGGCCCGCGCCGACGCCTTCCCGCACGAGCTGTCCGGCGGGCAGCGCCAGCGCGTCATGATCGCCATGGCCCTGGCCTGCGACCCGCGCCTGGTCATCGCCGACGAGCCGACCACCGCGCTCGACGTGATGATCCAGGCCCAGATCCTGCGGCTCATCGAGCAGCTGGTCGCGGACCAGGACCTGGGCCTGATCATGATCAGCCACGACCTGGCCGTGCTGGCCGACACCTGCGACCGGCTGGCGGTGATGTACGCGGGCCGGGTGGTCGAGGAGGGCCCTGCGGCCCAGGTGTACGAGGACGCCCGGCATCCGTACGCCAAAGCCCTGTCGGCCGCGTTCCCGCGCATCGGCGACCCGGCCTCCCGGTTCGCGCCGCAGGGACTGGCGGGCGACCCGCCGGACCCGGCCGCGCTGCCGTCCGGGTGCACGTTCCACCCGCGCTGCCCGGTGGCCCTGGAGTCGTGCGCCGAGCACGACCCGGCGCTGCGGGAGGCGGGGCCGGAACGCCGGGCGGCGTGCGTGCTGGTGGGAGCGCCGGGTGGGCAAGGTTCGCCGGGTGCGGCGATGGACGGGACGGCGGACGGAACGGCCGGCATCCGTGACGCGTCGGAGGCCGGCGCGGTGTCGGAGTCTGGTGCGGTGTCGGACTCTGGTGCGGTGTCGGAGGCCCGTGGCACGAGGGCCCCTGACGCATCTGCTGACGCATCGGCGGCCCGTGACGGGCGTGGAGCACCGGAGGGCCCCGAGGCCCTGGAGGAAGCGAGGCCGAGCACGCCATGACCCTCTCCCCCACGGCCCCCGAGGTCGCGACGGCTCCGCTGCTGAGCGCCCGGGGCCTGCACGTCACCTTCCCCGGCCGGCACGGCGGTCCCCGGGCCCGCGCGGTGGACGGCGTCGACCTCGACATCCGGCCCGGCGAGATCGTCGCGCTCGTCGGCGAGTCCGGCTGCGGCAAGACGACCCTGGCCCGCAGCCTGCTGGGGCTGGTGGAACCCACGGCGGGCCGGGTCGCCTTCGACGGCCGCCCCCTGGAGTACTCCAGCCGCTCCCTGAAGGCCTACCGCAAGCGCGTCCAGCTGGTCCTGCAGGACCCGAGCGGCTCCCTCAACCCCCGGCACACGGTGTACGACGCCGTCGCCGAGGGGCTGCGCATCCACAACTTCCCGGGCGACGAGCGCACGGCGGTCGCCGGAGCCCTGTCCCGGGCCGGTCTGCGTCCCCCGGAGCGTTTCTTCCTGCGCTACCCGCACGAGCTGTCCGGCGGGCAGCGCCAGCGGGTCGTCATCGCGGGCGCGCTCGTCCTGGAACCCGAACTCCTCGTCGCCGACGAACCGGTGGCCTCCCTCGACGCCTCGGTGCGCGGCGAGATCCTCGCCCTGCTGCTCCGGCTGCGCACGGAACTGGGGCTGTCCGCGCTGGTCGTCACGCACGATCTGGGCCTGGCCTGGAACATCGCCGACCGGGTGGCCGTGATGTACCTGGGCCGGATCGTGGAGACGGGGGCGGTGGAACAGGTCCTGACAGCCCCCCGGCACCCCTACACCCAGGCCCTGTTGTCGGTCCTCCCGGAGGCTCCGGGCGCCCCGGTGATCCTCACCGGCGAACCGCCGGATCCGTCACGCGTGCCGTCCGGCTGCCGCTTCCACGCCCGGTGTCAGATCCTGGCGGGCGGCGAGGCGGAGCGGGCGGACGTGGCGGACGCGTGCAGACACCAGGACCTCCGGGTGCTGAGCGGAGACGGGACCTCGCAGGTGGCCTGCCACTGGGCAGTCGCGCACGCGTCCTCGAAGGGCCCGGGCAACCGCCCGGCGGGCCCCACCGCACCCGCGAGCGGCCCCGAAGCGTTCTAGGCGGCCTTCTCGGCCGCCACCAGCTCCTTGCACTTCTGCACGTCGCGCCCCATCTGCTCCAGCAGCGCGTCCAGCGTGTCGAACTTCGCCTGCCCGCGCACGAACGCCAGGAAGTCGACCGCGACGTGCAGCCCGTACAGATCCAGCCCGACCCGGTCGATGGCGTACGCCTCCACCGTCCGCTCGGTCCCCTCGAACTGCGGGTTGGTGCCCACGGAGATGGCGGCCGGCATCGCTTCGCCCTGCGCGTGGAGCCAGCCGGCGTACACACCGTCGGCCGGGATGGCCGTGTGGGGCAGCGTCTCCACGTTGGCCGTGGGGAAGCCCAGTTCGCGGCCGCGCTGGGCGCCGCGGACCACGACGCCCTCCACCCGGTGCGGCCGGCCCAGGATCTCCGCCGCGCCCCGGACGTCGCCCTCGGCGACCAGACGCCGCGTCAGCGTGGAGGAGAACGGCTCCCCGCCGCCCGCCTCACCCGTCACGTACAGGTCGACGACCTCGACCTCGAAGTCGTAGGTCTTGCCCTGCGTGGCGAGGAACTCCACGTTGCCCGCGGCCTTGTGGCCGAAGCGGAAGTTCGGTCCCTCGACGACCGCCTTGGCGTGCAGCTTGTCGACGAGGACCTTGACGACGAAGTCGGCCGGGGACAGCTTCGAGAACTCGGTCGTGAAGGGGAGGATGAGCACCGCGTCCACGCCGAGGTCCGCCATGAGTTCGGCGCGGCGGTGGTGCGGGGCGAGCAGGGGCGGGTGGCTGCCGGGGCGGACCACCTCGCTAGGGTGCGGGTCGAAGGTGACGACGACGGCGGGCACGCCCAGCTCCCGGGCGCGGTCCACGGCATGCCGGATGATCAGCTGGTGTCCGCGGTGGACTCCGTCGTAGGAGCCGATGGTGACGACGCTGCGCCCCCAGTCCTGGGGGATGTCCTCCAAGCCACGCCAGCGCTGCACTGTGCCTGCTCCTTGTCGAAAGCCTCGTCGAACCCGTGTCCGGTCGGTTGTCCGTGATGACGCGTACGCAGGTCTAAGAGTGCCATGCCGGGTCGCCGCCGCCCGCATCGGCATGGGGGCTGTGACCGGGCGCACGGCACCCCGCTCCGGTCAGGCCGGGACGCCCACGCCGGCCAGGTTCTCGATCGTCCGGTGGGAGCTCGGCCCGACCAGGGCCGCCCACTCCTCGGGCGCGTCGGCGAGCCAGCCGGCCACGCGGGCGGCGAAGCCGGGCACGTGCCGTCCGAGGTCGACCAGGGCGCGGTCGAAGCGGCCCGCGCCCTCGGGGGTGCGGCCCAGGAGCAGGCCGATGCGGTGGACGAGGTCGCGCAGGTCGTCGCCGCCGTTGCGGGCTGCGGAGTGCAGCAGCGCGTCCAGGACGTCGGTGTCGCGCTCGCGGGCCAGCAGGGCCTCGCGCAGTTCCCGGCGCAGCGGGCGGGAGGCCGGGATGCCGGGCGGGGTGAGGACGCCGGCGAGGGCGCAGCGCAGCCGTACGGAGCCGCCCTCCAGCAGACCGGTGACCAGGGGCAGGAGCACGGCCCGGGCGGCGGGGCCCCGGTCGAGCCGCTGGTCCACGTACGCGGCGACCGGCCCGGCGAGGTCCGGGCGCCGCTCCACCGCGTGCCTCACCAGCGCGGCCACGGGCCGGGCCAGGCCGGGCGGGGTGGCGTCGGCGAGCGCCCGCAGCGCTTCGTCCGCGTCCGGCCGCTCCAGCCGTGCCGCGAAGGCGCCGAGCACCGGTTCGGGGTGGGTGAGCAGGGCCCCGGCGAGCGCGTCGGGCGGGAGGTGCGGGTCGCCCGCCGCGAAGTGCTCCAGCGCCCGGGGCAGATGGCGGATCCGGGCGTGCGGGTCCTGGACGAGGAGGGCGAGGGCACCGCCGTGCAGGGCGCGGTCGGCCGGGCGGGCGAGCAGGGTGAGGGCCGCGTAGCGCAGCAGGGCGCGGTCACCGCCGGTGGTGACGTGGGGGGCGACGCGCAGTCCGTGCGCCATCGCCGCGGCGCGCCGGGCCGGCCGCTCGTCACGGGCCCACCGGTCGGCGGCCCGGCACAGCGCCGACGGTTCCTCCTCGGCCAGTACCGCGAGCAGTTCGTCGGCCCGGTGGTGCGCACGGTCGGCGAGTACGTCCACCAGCTCGTCCAGGGCCCGGTGGCGGTGCGTGTGCAGCAGTGCCTGCGCGGCCAGGGCCACGGTCGCGTGCGGGGTGGCGGGCAGCGGCTGCTCGTCGTCGAACCAGCACACGAGCTGCGGCTGTACGGCGACGGGGTCGGCGGCCAGCAGCCGTGCGACGGCGTCCAGGAAGCGGGGTCCGGCCTCGCAGGGCGGTCCGTCGGCGTGCACCAGCCTCCTGAGCAGCCTGAACCGCGCGCCCTCGGCCAGCCGCAGCCCGGTCCAGAAGTCCGGCCCGAGCACGTCCGGCACGGGCCGCTCCTGCCGCCGCCAGGCCACGACCCGGTCGGCGAGCAGATGCAGCACGTCGGTGTACGGCGTGGCGTCCGGCACGGCCGCCAGTGTCCCGGCCAGCAGCCGCGCGGCCCACCAGGACTCCGGGTCGGCGTCCAGGGCGTGCACCAGGTCGGCCAGGCGGGAGGCCGGCGGGCGGGTGCCGTGCTGCCGTTCCAGGCAGAGCAGGGCCTGGACGACGGGTCCGATGCGGTGGTGCGGGACGGGGTCGGACGGCTCGTCCCGGCCGCGGTGGACCAGGGCGTGCAGGGCCTCGTCGAGGTCGAGGTGCAGTCCGTGAAGCCAGTCGGCGAGCTCCTCGTGGGCGAAGCGGTAGCCCGGCCCGGAGGGTACGAGCAGGCCCTCGGCCAGCACGGCCGAAGCCCAGCCGGTGACGCCGCCGAGACGCTCCGGGGCGGTCCCCCAGGGGAACACGGCCTCGAACGCCTCCCGGTCCAGGTCCCCGAGCCCCGGGCCCAGACTGCGCCGGGCGGCCTCGTGCACCTGCCCGGCGACCTTCGCGGCCAGCCGGCGTACGGCGGTGCCGCGCAGGCCGTTGCCGGTGGCCAGGCGGGTGGCGATCCGCAGGGCCATCAGGTCCACGTAGGCGGCGAAGACGTCGTTCCGGTCGAGCGAGGCGGCGGGCAGCTCCGGGGCGTCGGCGAGCGCGGCCCGGATCTCGGCGAGCAGACGGAGTGTGAGGGGGTGCCGGGCGTCCCCGCCGGCCAGGGCGCTCTCCGGGACGCCGAGGTGCTCGCGTGCCTCGCGGGCCTCGTCCTCGCTGAGGTCGCCGAGCGGCAGGCACGCGGGCCGGTGCAGCGGCTCCGCCACGTCCTCCCAGTACTCCGCCCGGCACGCCACCACCAGCCGCACACCCGTCTCGCGCAGCCACCGCAGCGTCCCGTCCGCCCAGTCGTCGAACCGGCGTGCCAGCCCCGGCGGCATCTGCTCGGGGCCGTCGAGCAGGAGCAGCAGGGGGCGACCGTAAGCGGCGGCCCGGTGGGCGAGACGCTCCGGTGAAAGATCACCGGCCGCGCCCGGCGCAGCGACTCGCGCGCCGGCCGCGGCAGTCGCGGCCGGGACGGCCGGGCCCGAACCTCGTGCGGCGCCCACGGCCGAGCCCGCCGGGAACTCAGCCCGCGCCGCTTCCGCGGTCCCGGCGGCCGAAGACGCGGCCCGCGCGGCCCCCACGGCGACGACGGTTGCGGACGAGCCCCGCGCCACGGCCGGGACGGCCGGAGCCGGGCAGCACGCTCCAGCCGCAATCGAGCCGGCCGTAGATGCGTAATCCTCGACAGCCCCACCCGAGCCGGCCGCAGATGAGTAACCCTCGACAGCCTCACCCCAGCCGGCCGGAGCCGGGCAGCACACCCCAGCCGCACCCGAAGAAGCCGAGGCAGGTGAAGCAGCCGTAGATGAGCAACCCTCGACAGCCACACCCGAGCCGGCCGAAGACGAACCCCGCGCCGCGTCCACGGCCGGGGCGGCCCGGGTCAGGGCCCGGCGGGCCGCGTCCGCCACCGACGTGTCGTCGTCCCGCAGGTCGCAGCCGCGCAGCCACAGCGTGGGATGCCCGTCGCGTGCGCGCCGGGCCGCGAGCGCCGCGAGTTCCGTCGTGCGGCCGCTGCCCGGCGCCCCGACCAGAGCCAGGACGGATTCCGGGCCCGACGCGAAAGCGCTCAACGCGGCTGTCACCGCCGCCCGTTCGACCGGTTCCGGGAGGCCGGGGGATCGGGGCGGGCCGTCCAGGGCCACCGAGACGCCGGTCAGCTCCAGCACTCCGGCCAGGTTGAGGTCGTCCCCGTACGCGGGGACCGTCGCCGCGTTCTCGGCGAGCAGGTCGGCCAGCGGGCCGGCCGCCCCGGGGACACCCGGATGCAGCGGGACGGCGAACCCGACGTCACGGTGGTCGGAGCGGAGCGCCGTGCCGAGGACGGCGACGACGGCTCCGGTCGCCGCGTCCACCACCGGACCGCCGGCCGCTCCCCCGCCCAGCCGCAGCGCGTCCCGCCCCGCCGTGCCGACCGCCAGCTCCAGCGCGCCGTCGATGCGGTGGAAGCGGTCCGTGGCCGCGTACGTCACACCGGTCGTGCCCAGGACCCGCGCCTCGCGCCAGCCGCCGGCGGCGATCCGCACGTAGGTGCCGGTCCCGGTCCCGTGCCGCGCGGTGACCGGCAGCGGCGGCACGCCGAGCCCTTCGGTCCGGACGAGGGCCAGGTCGAGCGCGGGCAGCGGCGTGATCGCGTCGGCGGTCACGACCCGGCGGCGCTCCCCCGCTCCGTACAGCACGAGCCGGGGCAGGCCGTCGACGGCCTCGTGGCTGGTGACGAGCGTGCCGCGGTGGTCGGCGAGGAAGCCGGTGCCGCGCGGGCGGCCCGCCAGGTCGTGGATGCGCACGAGCGCCTCGTCCGGGGGTGCCTGGTCCACGCGCTCCCCCGGTCCGGGGTGGTCCGGGGAGTCCGGTGCGCTGCCGTCCGTCTCCCGGGACCGGTTCCGCGACGTCATCGTCGAGCCTCCCCGCCGTACACCCGTGCCCTCGTGTGCGACGTTAGGGGCGGGATGATCAGCGGGACAGATCGCTTCGCGAAAGCGCCCCCTTCCGCTCCCCCGGTTCACTCCGAGCGCCCGCACGGACGGGTGAACGGACGGGGGCGGCTGGATAACCCTAGGGGTGGGGGAACCGAGGGGGGACCGTGGAGCGGCGGCAGTGGAGGTACCCCGTGACCGCCGCTCCACGGGCGGACCGCCCGGGGCGGGCCGTCAGCCGAAGACGGCCAGGCTCTTGGCCTTGCCCTTCTGCTCCTCGACCAGGGCGAGGAAGCGGCCCTCCGGGTCGAAGACGGCGACGGGGCCGGAGCCCGCGTACTGGTCGGGCATCTCCAGCCGCACGCCGTTGGTCAGCAGCTTGGCGCGGCGCGCGTCGACGTCCCAGCGGGGGAACGCGGCCGCGGCGGCCTCGGCGACCGGCATGACGGTCAGGTCCTGCTGGAGCTGGTCCAGGGTGCGGGCCGCGTCCAGCTTGTAGGGGCCGACACGGGTGCGGCGCAGGGCGGTGAGGTGACCGCCGACGCCGAGGTCGGCGCCCAGGTCGCGGGCGAGGGCCCGGATGTAGGTGCCGGAGGAGCAGACGACCGACACGACCAGGTCGAGCACGGGCGTGCCGTCCTCGGCGACGGCGTCCCGGACGTCGTACACGCCGAAGGAGGACACCGTCACGGGCCGGGCGGGGATCTCGAACTCCTCGCCCTCCCTCGCGCGCTTGTAGGAGCGCACGCCGTTGATCTTGATGGCGCTCACCTTGGACGGCACCTGCATGATGGCGCCGGTCAGCTTGGCGATGCCGGCGTCGACGGCCTCGCGGGTGACCTCGGAGGCGTCGGTGGAGGAGGTGATCTCCCCCTCGGCGTCGTCCGTGAGGGTGTTCTGCCCGAGCCGGATGGTGCCCAGGTACTCCTTCTCGGTCAGCGCGAGGTGGCCGAGGAGCTTGGTGGCCCTCTCGACGCCGAGGACGAGGACGCCCGTCGCCATCGGGTCGAGGGTGCCGGCGTGCCCCACGCGTCGGGTCCGGGCGATGCCGCGCATCTTGGCGACGACGTCGTGCGAAGTGAAGCCCGACGGCTTGTCGACGATGACGAGGCCGTCGGGCGTGCTGTGCTTCTGGGTCATTCGGCGGTGTCGTCCGTCTCGTCGTCCTCGTCCGGCTTGCGGTACGGGTCGGCGTCACCGGCGTACTTCGCCCCGGCGGACGCCTCGCGCACCTTCTCGTCGGACTGGCGCGCCTTGTCGAGGAGGTCCTCGATGTTCCGGGCGGTGTCCGGGAGGGCGTCCATGACGAAGGTCAGGGTCGGCGTGAACTTCACCCCGGCGGCCCGGCCCACCTCGGAGCGCAGGACGCCCTTGGCGCTCTCCAGGCCGGCGGCGGCCGCCGCGCGCTCCTCGTCGTCCCCGTACACGGTGTAGAAGACGGTCGCCTCCCTGAGGTCACCCGTGACCCGGGTGTCCGTGATGGTGACGTGCGAGCCGAGCCGCGGGTCCTTGATCCCGCGCTGCAGCTTCTGGGCCACCACCTCTCGGATGAGGTCCGCCAGCCTCTTAGCCCGCGCGTTGTCGGCCACTGGTCCGTCTCCCGTTCTTTCCTGTCCGGTTCGTTCTCGGTTCGTCAGTCGTCTTCGCCGTGGAAGCGCCGTCCGACGGACAGCAGCTCCACTTCGGGGCGGGCGGCGACCAGCCGTTCGCACCGGTCGAGCACCTCGCTCAGGTGCCCCGCGTCGCCGGACACCAACGCCAGGCCGATGACCGCCCTGCGGTGGAGGTCCATGTGGTCCACCTCGGCCGCGCTCACCGCGTACTTGCGCTGGAGCTCGGCGACGATGGGGCGGACGACGGAGCGCTTCTCCTTCAGCGACCGTACGTCGCCGAGAAGCAGGTCGAAGGACAGAGTCCCCACGTACATGTGTGTCCGGATGACCCGCCGGTACGGGATCGATGGCCCTGCGCTGTCGGAACGGCAGGAACACCAGGAACGTTACCGCGAACGGGCCGGGGGCTCGATCGGGTTTTCCGGTGCGCACCGGCGCACCAACGGCCGGGGGGGGGGGGGGGGGGGGGGGGGGGGGGGGGGGGGGGGGGGGGGGGGGGGGGGGGGGGGGCGGGGGGCGGGGGGGGGGGGGGGGGGGGGGGGGGGGGGGGGGGGGGGGGGGGGGGGGGGGGGGGGGGGGGCGGGGGGGGGGGCGGGGGGGGGGGGGGGGGGGGGGGGGGGGGGGGCCCCGGGGGGGGGGCCGGGCGCCGGGGGGGCGGGGCCGGCCCCCGCCGCGAAACTCCGCCGGGAGAACCCGCCGTCGGGGTGCGCCACCGCGTGATCATCAGTCATGGCGCTCTTTGTAGCGGCGGCCGGGCCGGGGCGCGGCGCTTCGCCCCGGCAATGCCCCCAAGGAGCGAATCCGGGGCAAAACCCGCACGTCACGGCGGTCGTTGCGCTCCCGGCGCGCTCGGTGAACCCGAAGGAATGAATGCCCGGCGAAACCGCGCTCACCGCCCGGCGCGTGCCCTCAGACTGCGACAGGCGTACTCACACCCGCGCCCTCCGTCCGTCCGCGCGCCGCACGCGCGCGGCGGCGCCCACCGGCGCACGGGAGGCCCGGGGCGACGGAAGGGGAAGGGTGGCGCAGCGGCGCACTTCGCTCGGTGACCGGGCCCGTTACTGGTTCGACAGCACGCTGGCCCGCGGTGCCTCCGCCCTCGTGGGGTGGATGGCCCTGCTGTGTCTGGCCGTCGTCGTCCCGGCCAGCGCGGTGGTGGTCTGGACCGACCCGGACGCGCCGCGCTCCCTGCCGGGCCGGCTGGCACAGGTGTGGCACCTGACGGGGGAGACCCTGCGCCTGGGCGGTGCGACCGGCACCCCGCTGCGCGTGACGATGTCGGTGCTGCTCGCCCTGGTCGCGCTGCTGTACGTGTCGACGCTCGTCGGCCTGATCACCACCGCTCTCACCGAACGGCTCACCGCGCTGCGGCGGGGCCGTTCGACCGTGCTGGAGCAGGGGCACGTCGTGGTCCTGGGATGGTCGGAGCAGGTGTTCACGGTGGTCGGCGAACTGGTCGCGGCCAACGCCAACCAGCGGCGCGCGGCGGTGGCGGTGCTGGCCGACCGCGACAAGACGGCGATGGAGGAGGCCCTCGCCACGAAGGTCGGGCCCGTCGGCCGGACCCGGCTGATCTGCCGCAGCGGGCCCACCACCGACCCGGCCGTGCTCACCCTGACCAGCCCGGAGACGGCCGGTGGCGTGCTGGTGCTGCCCCGGGACGAGCCCGACGCCGACGCGGAGGTCGTCAAGACGCTGCTGGCGCTGCGGGCGGCCCTGGCCGGGGCGCAGCAGCGGCCGCCGGTCGTCGCCGCCGTCCGGGACGACCGTTACCGGCTGGCCGCCTGCCTCGCCGCGGGGTCGGGCGGAGTCGTCCTGGAGAGCGACACGGTCACGGCCCGGCTCATCGTCCAGGCCGCCCGCCGCCCCGGCCTGGCCCTGGTCCACCAGGAGCTCCTCGACTTCGCCGGCGACGAGTTCTACCTGGTCCGCGAGGCGTCCCTGACCGGCCGTACCTTCGGCGACGCGCTGCTGTCCTATCCGACGTCCTGTGTGGTGGGGCTGGTGCGCGGCGACACCCCGCTGCTCGCCCCGCCGCCTCGGACGGCCATCGGCGCGGACGATCTGCTCCTCGTCGTCTCCCGGGACGACGACACGGCCTGGCCGGGCGACTGCGGTCAGTGGGTCGACAAGGCGGTGATGGCGTCCGGCCCGCCGACGCCGGCACGGCCCGAGCGGGTGCTGATGCTCGGCTGGAACCGCAGGGCGCCGCTCATGGTCGAGCAGCTGCGCCGCCGCGCCCTGCCCGGGTCGGCCGTCGACGTGGTGGCCGACTGCGCCGAGGAGACGGTCCGGCAGGTGCGTGAGTCGGGCACCCGCGACGGCACCGGCCCGGCCCTGACCCTGCACCAGGGGGACGTCACCCGCCCCGAGACCCTGCAGCGCCTGGACGTGCACTCCTACGACAGCGTCATCGTCCTGGGCCGGGACCCCACTCCCGGCGAGGGCGCGGACCACCCCGACAACCGCACGCTCGTCACGCTCCTGCTGCTGCGCCGGCTGGAGGAGGCCTCCGGACGGGAACTGCCGGTCGTCACCGAGCTGGTCGACGACCGCAACCGGGCCCTGGCTCCCATCAGCCCGGGCGCCGACGTGATCATCAGCGGCAAGCTCATCGGCCTGCTGATGGCGCAGATCTCCGAGAACCGGCACCTGGCGGCGGTCTTCGAGGAACTGTTCTCCGCCGACGGCACCGGCGTCCGGCTGCGGCCCGCGGCCGACTACGTGCTGTCCGGGTGCGAGACGGCGTTCGCCACCGTCGTGGCGGCGGCACGGCAGCGGGGCGAGTGCGCCATCGGCTACCGCAGCCACGCCGAGGCGTCGGCGGGCCCCGGCCACGGCGTGCGCATCAACCCGCCCAAGGCGGAACGGCGCCGGTGGGCGGCGGGGGACGAGGTGGTGGTCGTCGGCCGGGACTGATGTTCCGTCGCCGCCGAATCCGCCCTTCTGCCCGTCATCCGCCTGGAAAAACAAAGAAATCCGGCGGTGTGTTCTGCAATGACCCGGGCATCAGCAGTTCTGGAGGTGGATAGTAATGGTTCCTTTGCTTCTGGTTCTGCTGCTCGCCCTGATTCTTTTCGGTGCCGGTTTCGCTCTGAAGGCGCTGTGGTGGATCGCGGTGATCGTGCTGGTGGTCTGGCTGCTCGGCTTCGTGCTGCGCAGTGCGGACGCAGGTGGCCGGAAGGGCCGCTGGTATCGCTGGTGACCCGTCCGGCCCCGTTCCCCGCGCAGGGGAGCGGGTAATGGGAAAAGGCCTGATTCTCCGCACGAAAGGGGTGCCTGTTCATGGCCGACACTCAGGATGTCGTCGAGCTCATTCTCCATGACCATCGGCGCATGGAAGACCTCTTCCGTCAGATGCGCAGCGTCGAAGCCGACCGTGAGGGCGCGCTGCGCGAATTCTCGGACCTGCTGATCGCGCACGCCCTGGCCGAGGAGTCCAAGGTCTACCCGGCGCTCAAGCGGTACAAGAACATCGACGACGAAGAGGTCGAGCACGGCGAGGACGAACACGACGAGGGCAACAAGGCCCTGCTGGAACTCCTCGAAGTGGAGGAGGTCGGCTCCGACGAGTGGGACGAGAAGCTCGAGGAGCTGGTGGAGGCCGTCACCCACCACGCCGACGAGGAGGAACGCACCATCCTCAACGGCGCCCGCGAGAACGTGGCGATGGAGCGGCGCGAGGAGCTCGGCCGGGCGTTCTGGCAGGAGCGTGAGCGGCAGCTGAAGGCCGGCTGCGGTTCCGTCGACAACGTACGCAAGATCGTCGAGTCCTGAGGGACCCGGCAGCACCTGTGAGGAGCCCGGACCGGTGACGGTCCGGGCTCCTCACGTGCGTCCGCGGCCGGCGGGCGCGGGGCGGCGGAGCGCCGAGGACGGGCCGCGCCCGGGACCCTCCGCCCGGCGGCCGGGCCATGGAGGGGCCACCCCGTCGAGGCGGAGGGAACGCCGCTTGCGTGGCGTGTGCAGCACCCGGAAACTCCGCCCCAAGCTGGGAGAATGCGGCGCCGGCGGGGGCACGGGTCGCCGCAGGGGGGTTGTCCAGACATTCTCCCGCGCCTAGGGTCCCTTCGAGTGCAAGCGCTTTCCAAGCGTGTGTCCGCCGGCCGTCCGAGGAGCGCCGCATGTCCGTGTCCCCAGGGTCCCCGCCCCGCCGTCGCGCGGCCGTCGTCGGCACCGGAGCGATCGCCGGCGGCAGCCATCTGCCCGCGCTGCGGGCCCACGCCGACCGGGTGGAGCTGGTCGCCGCCGTCGACGTGGACCCGCAGCGGCTCGACGCGTTCCGCGCACAGGCCGGGGAGCGGGTCGCCGGGTACACCTCCGTCGAGGCGATGCTGGACGCCGAACGCCCCGACCTCGTCCTGATCGGCACCCCGCCGGCCCTGCACCGGGACCAGACGGTCGCCGCCCTGAAGGCCGGCGCCTGGGTGCTGTGCGAGAAGCCGCTGACCCTGTCGCTCGCGGAGTACGACGACATCGCCGCCGCCGAGGAGGCCTCGGGCGCCTACGCGGCGGTCGTCTTCCAGCACCGCTACGGCTCCGGCGCCCTGCACGCCCGGCAGCTGATCACCAGCGGCGCGCTGGGCGCCCCGCTCGTCGCGCACTGCCAGACGACCTGGCACCGCGACGCCGCCTACTACGCGGCGCCCTGGCGCGGGACGTGGGCCGGTGAGGGCGGCGGCCCGACCATGGGCCACGGCATCCACCAGTACGACCTGCTGCTGCACCTGCTCGGCGAGTGGGAGGAGATCCGGGCCATGGCCGCGCGCCTGGTCCACGACACCGAGAGCGAGGACGTCTCCACCGCCCTGGTGCGCTTCCGCGGCGGCGCCCTCGCCACCGTCGTCAACAGCGTGCTGTCCCCGGACGAGGTCAGCCGCATCCGCGTCGACTGCGCGGACGCCACGGTCGAACTCACCCACCTGTACGGCCACACCAACGACAGCTGGGTCTACACCCCCGCCCCGCACGTCCCCTCCGAACGCGCCACCGCCTGGCGCACCCCCGCGCACGACGTGCCCAGCTCCCACACGGCCCAGCTCGGCGCACTCCTCGACGCCTACGACACCGGCGTCCGGCCCCCGGGCAGCGGCCGGGACGCCCGCGCCACCCTGGAGTTCGCCGCCGCCCTGTACAAGGCGGCGTTCACCGGCCGTTCCGTGCACGCGGGGGAGATCGGCCCCGGCGACCCCTTCTACGCGGCCATGCACGGCGAGCACCCCGACTGGGCCCCCAAGGAGCGCGCATGACCATCCGGGTCACCCACACGCACGGCGAGGACATCACCGTCACGGCGGCGAACGGCACGGAGATCCTCCGCTACGTCTACCGCCCCGACCCCGACCCGTTCGAGGCCCGCAAGCCGTACGCCCACCCCGTGCGCACCCTCTCCGGACGCACGGTGACCGGCTACCGCCCGAGCGACCACCGCTGGCACAAGGGCCTGCAGATGACCGCGAGCCACCTGTCCGGCCAGAACTTCTGGGGCGGCAACTCGTATGTGCACGGCGAGGGTTATCTGCGGCTGCCCGAGCGGGTCGGCTCGATGCGGCACGACGGCTTCGCGCGGTTCACGGCCGAGGAGGACCGGCTCGCCCTCACCGAGCACCTCACCTGGATCGAGAACGGCGGCGAGGAGTGGGCGCGCGAGGTGCGCGGCCTGACCGTCCACGCGGTGGACGAGGAGGCCGGCGCCTGGGCCCTGGACTGGTCGATCCGCCTCACCAACACCCGCTCCACGCCCCTGGCCTTCGGCTCGCCGACCACCGCGGGGCGGGAGATGGCCGGCTACACCGGACTGCAGTGGCGCGGCCCGCGCGACTTCACGGGCGGTACCGTCTTCGCGCCGGACACCGACGCCGGCGAGCTGATGGGCAGTCAGGGTCCGTGGCTGGCCTTCACCACCGAGCACGACGACGTCGACGGCCACTCCACCCTGGTCTTCGCGCACGCGCCCGAGAACCTCGACGACGCGTCCGCCGTCCACCCGTCGCACTGGTTCGTCCGCTCCGAGCCGTTCCCGACGGTCGCCTTCTCCTGGGCGTTCTTCGAGGAGTTCGAGCTCCCGCCGGGCGAGTCATTCGCCTACCGCTACCGGCTGCTGATCGCCGACGGCGCCTGGGACCGCGACCGGGTCGGCGCCCACCTGGAGGGCCTGCCGTGGTGAGCGGGCCGCAGCCGCCGGGCCTGGCCCACCCGCTGCCGGGCGCGGTCGGCCTGTCCCACCTGAGCGCCTACGACTGGGAGGCCGCCGACGGGGTCTGCGGGGGCAGTCCGCACCTGCACCTGGTGTGCACGGAGGCGTACGTCGTCACCGGCGGCCGGGGCGCGGTCCAGACGCTGAGCCCCCACGGCTACCGGGAGATCCCCCTGCGGGCCGGCTCGATCGCCTGGTTCACGCCGGGCACCGTGCACCGCATGGTGCAGGGCGGCGATCTGCGTATCACCGTGCTGATGCAGAACAGCGGCCTGCCCGAGGCGGGGGACGCGGTCCTCACCTTCCCGCCCGAGGTGCTCGCCGACCCCGGCCGCTACGCGGACGCCGCCGCCCTGCCGCCCGGCACGGGCCCGGAGACGGAGGCGGCCGCGCGCCGCCGCCGGGACCTGGCCGTCGAGGGCTACCTCGGCCTGCGCGAGGCCCTGGTCGCCGGGGACGCCGGCCCCTACCGGGAGTTCCAGCGGGCCGCCGCCCGGCTCGTGCGGCACAAGGTGCCCACCTGGCGCGCCCTGTGGCGGGCGGGCGCCCTCGCCACGGCCGAACGCACCGGCGCCCAGCTCGACGCGCTGGCCGACGGCGACCCCGCCTACCTCGACGAGGCCACCGCCCACGAGGCAGCGCCCAGCCGGCTCGGCGGCTTCGGCATGTGCGGCCGCCGTGACGAGTACGACCTTCCCGGGACGACGGCGCCGTACCGGGAGCGGTAGCCGCCCGGCGGGAGAAACCCGGCTGCGCAGCACCGGCGACGCCCGCCGGTTCGCTGCCGTTCTCCTCGAACAACCGAAAATTCAGGGGCTCTTGGGGCGCGACGGGTGTGAACACCCGGGAGAGGTGGTCATTCTCTTGTCATGAACCTGCGGCCCGATGGCCGGGCCGCGGCCTCATGGAGGTGTGGGATGCACCGAAAGATCGCCACGGGTCTTGCCGCCTCGACCCTGGCCCTCGTCACCGTCGCCGCCACCGCCACGACCGCAACTGCCGCTCCCGCCGACAAGCCCCAGGTGCTGGCCAGTTGGACGCAGACCAGCGCGTCCAGCCACAACGCCTGGGCCGCCGCCCGCGCGAACCAGGGCGCCTGGTCCGCGTACGGCTTCGACTGGTCGACCGACTACTGTTCCTCGTCGCCGGACAACCCGTTCGGCTTCCCGTTCTCCCTGTCCTGCGCCCGGCACGACTTCGGCTACCGCAACTACAAGGCCGCGGGCACCTTCGACGCCAACAAGTCCCGTATCGACAGCGCCTTCTACGAGGACCTGAAGCGGGTGTGCAACGCCTACAGCGGAGCCACCAAGACCTCCTGCAACGGCACGGCCTGGACGTACTACCAGGCCGTGCGCGCCTTCGGCTGACCGCCCGCACGAGCGGAGAGGCCGGGCACGCGGCGGTGGCCGCGTGCCCGGCCTCCTGGCGGATCCGGTGCCCGGTGCTCGGCGCCTCAGTCGCGCACCGGGCCGGCGAGGCGGACGCGCGGCCACGAACGGGCCGCCGCGAGCAGTGCCTGGGAGCGGGCCGACGGCGTGGCCGCCGCGGCCGCCAGAGCCGCGGCGGCGCTCGCGATGCCGAGGACCGCGCCCGCCGCCACGTCACCCGGATAGTGCACGCCCGTGTGGATGCGGGAGTAGCCGACGGCGCCCGCCAGCGCCCCGAGCGGAACCGCCGCCGGAGGCAGCACCACGCCGACCGCGGTGGCGAACGCGACCGCCGACGCGGTGTGCCCCGAGGGGAAGGAGGCCGACGTCGGCATCGGCACGTGCCGGTCCACCGTCACCCGGGCCGCCTCCCGGTCCGGGCGGGCCCGGCGCACCAGCCGCTTGCCGAGCAGGTTGGCCGAGGCCGACGCCACGGCGATCGCCCCGACTCCGGCCAGCGCCGCCTTGCGCGGCCGCTTCCCGGCGAGCGCCAGGGCGGCGGCGATGGCGAAGGAGATCTTCGAGTGGTCGGCCGCGTGCGACAGACGGCGCAACGTCCGGTCCAGGGTGGGGGTCGGGGTGGCGGCCACCGCCGCGTACAGGGCGCCGTCCACGGCCCTGAGATCGCCCATGACGGCGCCCAGGAGCCGGCCGGGGCCCGAGGGCGTGGCGTCCGCCGGGAGCGGACGGAGGGCGTTCGCGTCTGACGTCGTCGGATCACTCATGTGTGGTTCTCCCCGCAGTGGCCTTCCCAGCACGGTACCGGCTCACGCGGGGCGCACGCTCGGCACCCCCGTGCGCCGGTACCTGGCCGGGTGCCCGGGGCGCGGCGTGTCATCCGGGGGTCGCGGCCCCGTGCGGCCCGGCGTCCCTCAGATCCGTCCGGCACGTCGCTGACGGCGCAGCAGCAGGCCCAGGTACAGGCCGCCGACGACCGCGGTGACCACGCCGACGGGCAGCTGGGCCGACTCGTGCAGATGCTGCGAGCCGAAGTCCGCGCTGACCACGAGGAGCGCGCCGGTGCAGGTGGCGGCGAGGAGGTTCGGTCCGGGCTGCCGGGTCAGCCGCCGGGCCAGCTGGGGCGCGATGAGGGCGACGAAGGGGATCGGGCCGGCCGCGGCGGTGGCGACCGCGCAGGCGGCCGTGGCGAGGACGAGCATCACCAGCCGGGTGCGCTGCACCGGCACCCCGAGCCCGCCCGCGACGTCGTCGCCCATCTCCAGGATCCGCAGCCGGCCCGCGACGCACGCGATCAGCGGCAGCACCACGAGCAGTCCGAGCGCGGCGGGCCGCACGTCGGCCCAACCCCGGCCGTTGAGGCTGCCGTTGAGCCACACCATCGCCTGGGCGGCCTCGGTGAAGCGGGCCTTGGCCAGCAGGTAGGCGTTCACGCCCTGCAGCAGGGCGCTGACGCCGATGCCGACGAGGACGAGCCGGAAGCCGTGGATGCCCTGCCGCCAGGCCAGGACGTAGACCAGGACGGCGGTCGCGAGGCCGCCGCCCACCGCCCCGAGCGCGACCTGGCCGCCGGTGCCGCCGGCGACCAGCACGACCAGCAGGCCGCCGGTGGCCGAACCGTAGGTGAAGCCGACGATGTCGGGGCTGCCGAGCGGGTTGCGGGACAGGCTCTGGAACAGCGCGCCGCTGACCCCGAGGGCGGCCCCGGCCAGGATGCCCGTCAGCAGGCGCGGCAGCCGCAGTTCGTTGACGACGAAGTCGGTGCGGGGGCTGCCGTTGCCGAGCAGGGTGCGCACCACGTCGGCGGGCGGGATCGGGTACTCCCCGGTGCCCAGGGCGAGGACGCCGGCCCCGGCCGTGGCGGCCAGCACCAGCAGGCAGACCGTCAGGGCACGGACGTCCAGCCGCAGGGAGACGCGGTGGCGGCCGCTGCGGACGACGCGGGTCCGGGCCGGGAGACGGGCGGGGGCGGGAGCGCGGGTGCTCATGACGCCACCGCCCGGCGGTGCCGGACCAGCGCGATGAACACCGGCGCCCCGACGACCGCCGTGACCACGCCCGCGTCCAGCTCGTCCGGGCGTACGGCGACCCGGCCGAGGACGTCCGCGAACAGCAGCAGGGAGGGGGCCAGCAGCAGGGACAGCGGGACGGTCCAGCGCTGGTCGGCGCCGGCGATGATGCGCGCGATGTGCGGGACGGCGAGCCCGACGAACACCAGCGGGCCGACCGCCGAGGTCGCCGCCCCGCACAGCAGGGTCACGGCCAGCAGCCCGAGGAAGCGGGTGCGGTGCAGCTGGGCACCGAGCGAGCGCGCGGCGTCGTCGCCGAGGGCCATCGCGTTGAGCGGCCGGACCAGGCCGAGGGCGAGCACCAGGCCCACCACGACGAACGGAGTGATGGTCGTCAGCGTGTCGCCGCCGGCCCGGGCGAGCGAGCCCACGCTCCAGAACCGCAGCTCGTCCAGGGCCTGGGCGTCGAGCAGCATCAGCGTCTGGCCGACGCCGGTGAAGACCGCGGCGATCACCGCACCGCTCAGCGCGAGCCGTTCCGGCGTGGCTCCGCCGCGGCCGCCCGAGGCCAGCGCGTACACCAGCAGGCCCGCCACCACCGCGCCCGCCATGGCGAACCACACCGAGGCCCACAGGCTGGTCACGCCCAGCACCGTCAGCGACAGCACGACGCCGGTGGCGGCCCCGGCGTTGACACCGAGCAGACCGGGGTCGGCCAGCGGGTTGCGGGTGAGCGCCTGGATGAGGGCGCCCGCGACGCCGAGGGCGGCACCGGCGGTGATCCCGGCGAGCGTGCGCGGCACCCGCACGTCCCAGACGACGGAGGCGGCGGTCGAGCCGTCGTCGTGCCGCAGCGCGTCCACGACCACGGACACCGGCAGCGACCGCGACCCGATGGCGAGGCTGAGCAGGACCGCTGCCAGGAGCAGCAGCAGGGCGCCGAGGACGGCGAGGGCGCGGGTGGAGGTCCGGCGGCGGGCCGGCGGCGCCGGGGCGGGCGGCTCCGGGCGGGCCGGAGCGGTGGTCTCAGCCGGCACCGCTGCCCTCCGCGCGCAGCAGGGCGGCGATCCTGCGGCCCAGTTCCTTCTTGTCGATCTTGCCGACGGAGGTGCGGGGGAAGGCGTCGGCCACCTCCACCCGGTCGGGCAGCTTGTACGCCGCGACGCCCCGCTCGGTGAGGAACGCGGCCAGTTCCCGCTGGGTCGGGGCCGGTTCGCCGCGGAGCACGAGGTAGGCGCAGGTGCGTTCGCCCAGGGTCGCGTCGGGCATGCCGACGACGGCCGCGTCGTGCACCGCGGGGTGGGCGAGCAGGTGGTTCTCCAGCTCCTCGGCGGAGATCTTGTCGCCGCCCCGGTTGATCTGGTCCTTGGCCCGGCCCTCGACCACCAGGTGCCCCGAGGGCAGGACCCGGACCAGGTCGCCGGTGCGGTAGAAGCCGTCCTCGGTGAAGGAGCGGGCGTTGTGCGCGGGGGCCCGGTAGTAGCCGCGCAGGGTGTAGGGGCCGCGGGTGAGCAGCTCGCCGGTCGCGCCGGGCGGCACGTCGTGCCCGTCCTCGTCGACGACCCGGATCTCGTCGGCCGGGGACATCGGGCGGCCCTGGGTCTCGGCGACCAGCTCCGGCGGGTCGTCCAGGCGCGTGTAGTTGAGCAGGCCCTCGGCCATGCCGAAGACCTGCTGGAGGGTGCAGCCGAGGGCGGGCCCGACGCGGGAGGCCGGTTCGGCGCCCAGCTTGGAGCCGCCGACCTGGAGCAGCCGCAGCGACGACAGGTCCGCCTCCTCCCACTCCACGGCGTCCAGCCACAGCAGGGCGATCGGCGGCACGACGGCGGTGACGGTGACCCGCTCGCGCTCGATCAGCGCGAAGGCGTCCTCGGGGCTCGGGGTCGGGCAGAGCACGACGGTGCCGCCCACGAGCAGCGTGCCGAGCAGGCCGGGGCAGGCGAGCGCGAAGTTGTGCGCGGTGGGCAGCACCACGAGGTACACCGTGGAGCTGTCGAAGCCGCAGATCCCGGCGCTGGCGCGGACGTTGTAGGCGTAGTCGTCGTGGGTGCGGGGGATGAGCTTGGGTTTGCCGGTGGTGCCGCCGGACAGCAGCAGCACCGCCACGTCCGAGGGGTCGGGCACCGGCAGCGGGACGGGATCGGCGTCGACTTCGGCCAGGGCGGTGAACTCGGCGGCGTCGCCGGCCACCAGGACGTGCTCCACGGACGGCACGGCCTTGCGGACGGCCCGGGCGAGGGTCCGGTGGTCGAAGTGGTCGTGCGTGTCGGGGATCGCGTAGGCCCGCGCGCCGGCGGTCTCGGCCACGTGGACGATCTCGCTCTCCCGGTGCGCGGGAAGGGTGAGGACCGGCACGGCGCCGGCCCGCAGCAGGGCGAAGAACAGCACCACGAAGGCGTCGGTGTTGGGGAGTTGGACCACCACCCGGTCCCCGGCGGCGAGGCCGAGCCGGCGCAGTCCGGCCGCCTGCCGGTCCGCGCGGGCGTCGAGCTGGGCGTAGGTCCACCGGGCGCCCTCCCCGTCCACCAGCGCGATCCGCTCCGGGTCCCGTTCGGCCCGGTCCCGCAGCAGCCGGTCCAGTGGCCGGCCCTCCCAGAACCCCTCGGCCCGATACCGCTGCGCGACCTCTTCCGGCCAGGGCACCCAACCGTCGAGCATCCTCAACTCCCGCCTGCAGTTTAGGAAAGGCTTGCCTAATGGAAGATCGGGGTCAAGCCTGGACGAGACTTCGCTGCGGAGGCTAGGGTCTTGCCTTAGGTTAGGTTAACCTAAGCTAGCTCGGGAGGTCGTCGTTGCTGCGGTACCGGAGCGCGCGGACGGAACTGCCGTCGGACCCCGTCCTGCTGGCCGCCAGGCTGGCCGAGTCGGGACTGTTCGACCAGTACGTGGTCTATGAGAGGGACGGCGAGTGGTGGTTCGCCGGAGGCGCGCTCGGTGAGGTCGTGGCCGACCGCTCCACGGTCCGCCGCCGCTGGCTCACCGAGGAGCACGCGGACCCCGTCGGGCCGCACCCCCTGCGACAGGTCCAGGACAAGCTCGCGGAGACGGCCGTCGAGGGCTGGCACGCCTACGGCTGGATGGCGTACGAGTTCGCGCATCTGAACACCGGGCGCCCCGACCGCGCCGGAGACGGACGACTGCTCCATCTGGTGATCCCGCACAGTGAGGTGAGGCTCCGTCAGGGCGGCGCCGAGGTGCGCAGCGCCGACCCGGAGACCCTGGAGGCGTTACTCCGGCTGCTCGCCGAGCCCGTCACCCGGGCAGCCCCCGTCGAGGCCCGGCCGGTCGACGTCGCCGACGCCGACGGCACCTACCCAGAACTCGTGGCCCGCGCGATCGAGGAGATCCGCGCCGGCGCCCTGCAGAAGGTCATCCTCTCCCGCACCGTCCCGGTGCCGTTCCCGGTCGACTTCGTCGCCACCTACCTGCACGGCCGGTCCCACAACACCCCGGCCCGTTCCTATCTGATGCACCTCGGCGGACGCCGGGTCGTCGGCTTCAGCCCCGAGACCGTCGCCGAGGTCGGCGCGGACGGACAGGCCCTCACCCAGCCGCTCGCCGGCACCCGCGCCCGGGGCTTGGGCGAGCAGGAGGACGAACGGCTGCGCGCCGAACTCCTCGCCGATCCCAAGGAGATCTCCGAGCACGTGCTCTCCGTGAAGCTGGCGGAGGAGGAGATGGCCACCGTCTGCCGCCCGGGCACGGTGTCGGTGCGCGACCTGCTGAGCGTGCGCCGCCGCGGCTCCGTGCAGCACCTCGGCTCCAGCGTGCACGGACTGCTCGCCGAGAACACCACCGCCTGGGACGTGCTGCGCGCCGTCTTCCCGGCCGTGACCGCCTCCGGCATCCCCAAGGAACCGGCGTACGACTGCATCTCCCGGCTGGAGAAGGAACCGCGCGGCATCTACAGCGGCGCGGCCCTCATGGCGGGCAGCGACGGCTCGCTCGACGCCGCCCTCGTCCTGCGCAGCCTCTTCGAGGAGGACGGCCGCACCTGGCTGCGGGCCGGCGCCGGTATCCTCGCCGGGTCGACTCCCGCCCGGGAACTGGAGGAGACCTGCGAGAAGCTCCGCAGCGTCGCCCCCTACGTCGTCCCCGCGCAACCGGCGCCGCTCGCCGCGCCGTCGCTGAGGGGTTAGGTGCGAGGGTGCGACTGGGAGAAGTCGTCGTCGACGTCACGCCCTTACGGTCCGGCCGGCACTTCCGGCTGCTGTTCGCCACCCAGGCCCTCTCCATGCTGGGCACGCACCTCACCTCGGTCGCGGCCGGCCTCCAGGTCTACGCACTGACCGGATCCTCGGTCCAAGTGGGCCTGATGAGCCTGTCGTTGGGGCTGTCACTGCTGGTCGGCCTGGTCGCGGGCGGGGTGCTCGCCGACCGGGTGGACCGGCGCCGGATCGTACTGGCGACCCGGGCCGCGACCGCCGTGGTGATCGCCGGGCTCGCGGTGAACGCGGCCCTGCCGGACCCGCAGGTGTGGTTCGTGTTCGTGGCCGCCGTCCTGGCGGGCGTCACCGGCGGGCTGGGCGGACCGGCCCTGATGGCCGCCGCACCGGCTCTGGTGGCGCCGGGCCAACTGGCCGCCGCCGGGGCGCTGATGACGCTCACCGCCCAGCTCGGCGCGATGGTCGGCCCCTCCCTCGCGGGGGTGATCGCGGCCGGGCCGGGTGTCGCGCTGTGCTTCGCGGCCGACGCCGTCATCTACGTGGTGGGCCTCGCCCTGCTGGCCCCGCTGCCCCGCCTCGATCCCGAAGGGGCCGGGGAGCCGCAGCACCCGCTGCGGGCCATGGGGGAGGGGCTGCGGTTCCTGCGCGGCAACCAGGTGGTGGCCGGACTGCTGCTGATCGACGTGTGCGCCGTGGTCTTCGCGATGCCGTACGCGCTCTTCCCGGAGCTCGGCACCGAGCACTTCGGCGGTGGCCCGTCCACCGTGGGCCTGCTGTACACCGCCCCCGCCGTCGGCTCCTTCTTCGGGGCGCTCACCAGCGGCTGGACCGGCCGCATCCACCACACCGGCCGGGCCCTGATCGGCGCGGTCGCCCTGTGGGGCGTGGCGATCACCTGCTTCGGCCTCAGCCCCGGCCTGTGGACCGCGCTGGCCTTCCTGGCACTGGCCGGCCTCGGCGACACCGTCTCCGAGATCCTGCGCCGGGCGCTGCTCCAGCATTACACGCCCGACCGCCTCCAGGGCCGCGTCGGCAGCCTGTGGCTGGCCCAGGCCACCGCCGGCCCCTCCGTCGGCAACGTGGAGGCCGGCCTGGTCGCGCGCGGCCTCGGCTCCGCGGCCGGTGCCGCCGCCGTCGGCGGGCTGGTCTGCCTGGCCGGAGTGGCGGCGGTCGCCGTCGCCCTGCCGGGGCTGCGCAAGGCGACCCTGCAGGGGCCGCCCGCCGACGAGGGACGGCCGGCGCCCGCCGCGCCGTCACCGGCCGCCGACTGACCGAGCGCCCTGCGAGGAGAGCCATGCCCAGCGCGATCGTCAACGGAGTGCGCATCCACTACGAGGACACCGGCAGCGGCGAGCCCGTGGTGCTGGTCATGGGCCGCGGCGCCCGCGGCCGCGCCTGGCACCTCCACCAGGTGCCGGCCCTGGTCGACGCCGGGTACCGCGTGGTCACCTTCGACAACCGGGGCGTCCCGCCCAGCGAGGAGTGCCCCGGCGGCTTCACCGTCGACGACCTCGTCGGCGACACCGCCGGCCTCGTCGAGCACCTGGGCCTCGCGCCCTGCCGCCTGGTCGGCGTGTCCCTGGGCGCCTACGTCGTCCAGGAGCTGATGCTGCGCCGGCCCCGGCTGGTACGGCAGGGCGTGCTGATGGCCACCCGGGGCCGGACCGACACGCTGCGTTCCGCCATGGCCGCGGCCGAACGCGCCCTGTACGACGGCGCGGTCACCCTGCCGCCGGCCTACGCGGCGTGGGTGCGGGCGCTGGCGAACCTCTCGCCCGCCACCCTCGGCGACGAACAGCGGGTGCGCGACTGGCTGGACCTCTTCGAGGTGTCGCCCGAGCCCGCCGGTCCGGGCGTGCGCGCCCAGCTCGGCCTGGAGGTCCCCGAGGGGCGGCTGCGGGCCTACCGGCAGATCGAGGTGCCCTGCCTGGTGATCGGCTTCGCGGACGACGTCGTGCTGCCGCCGCACCTGGGGCGCGAGGTCGCCGAGGCCGTTCCGGGCGCCCTCTACCAGGAGATCAAGGGCTGCGGCCACTACGGCTACCTGGAGCGCCCGGACGAAGTGAACCGCGTGCTGCTGGAGTTCTTCCGGAACTCTTCCGTGTAGCCGTTCTTCCGGACACGGCGATGTTGATTTAGGTTAGCCTCACCTAAGTGCTACTCCTCAGGGGGTCATGGTGCAGCGCACCTTGCTCAACGGCAAGATCCACCGAGCCACCGTCACCCAGGCCGATCTGCACTACGTAGGGTCCCTGACGATCGATCAGGACCTCATGGACGCCGCCGACATCACCGAGGGCGAGCAGGTCCACGTGGTCGACATCGACAACGGCGCCCGGCTCACCACCTACGCCATCACCGGCGCGCGCGGCACCGGCGTCATCGGCGTCAACGGGGCCGCAGCCCACCTCGTCCACCCCGGCCACCTCGTGATCATCATGTCGTTCGCCGCGCTCGACGAGGCCGAACGGGCCGCCCACAGCCCCCGCGTCGTCCACGTCGACCGGGCCAACCGGATCCTCGCGCTCGGCGCGGATCCGGCCGAGCCGGTGCCCGGGGCGCCGGAGCAGTACTCGGGAGCCGTCACCCAGCAGAAGGGGAACTGAGCCATGGTCAACCCGTTCGACGACGACAGCGGCGTCTTCCGCGTCCTGGTGAACGACGAGGGCCAGTACTCGCTGTGGCCGGACTTCGCGCCCGTACCGGCCGGCTGGGAGAGCGTGCACGGCCCGGACACCCGGGCCGCCTGCCTGGAGCACATCGAGCGGCACTGGACGGACATGCGCCCGCGCAGCCTGGCCGAGGCCATGCGCGGAGCCGGCGACTGATGGCGCCCCGCCCGGTCGTGGAGGACGTCCTCCCCCTGTCCCCGACCCAGGAGGGCATGGTCTTCCACGCCCTGTACGACGAGCACGCCCCGGACGTCTACACCGGCCGGCTCGTCATCCGGCTCGAAGGGCCCCTGGACGCGGGCCGGTTGCGCACGGCCGCGGACGCCCTGCTGGCCCGGCACGCCAACCTCCGGGCCGCCTTCCGCACCCAGCGGTCGGGCCGGCCCGTGCAGGTGATCGCCGGCGGCGTCCGCACGCCGTGGCGCCACACCGACCTGTCCGGGCTGCCGCCCGCCGAGCGGCAGCAGGCGTTCGAGGAACTGCTCGCCCGGGACCGGGAGACCCGCTTCGACCTGGCACGCCCACCGCTGCTGCGGATCCGGCTGGTGGCCTTCGGCGACCGGGACCACCGGCTGCTGATCTCCTCCCACCACCTGCTCTGGGACGGCTGGTCGGCGCCCGTGCTGGTCCGCGAGCTGTTCCGCCTCTACACCTCGGGCGGCGACCCGGCCGTCCTGCCCCCGGCACGGCCCTACCGCGACTACCTCGCGTGGCTGGCCCGCCAGGACCGCGCGGCCGCCGAACAGGCCTGGCGGGACGCCCTGCAGGACCTCGACGAGCCGTGCCTCCTCGCCCCGGCGGCCCGCGACCTGCCCGCCGGACAGCCCGGGCGGCACGTGGTGGAACTGTCCCGGCGGGAGACCGAGACCCTCAACGCCACCGCCCGCGCGCACGGCGTGACCGTCAGCACGGTGCTGCAGGGCCTGTGGGCGGTGCTGCTCGCCCGGCACACCGGCCGGCTCGACGTGGTCCTCGGCGCGACGGTGTCCGGCCGCGACGCCGACGTGCCCGGCATCGAGGCGATGGTCGGCCTGTTCATCACCACCCTGCCGGTCCGGGTGCGGTTACGCCCCGGCGAGCCGCTGAGCCGCCTGCTCCGGCGGATCCAGGCCGAGCGGTCGGCCCTGCTCGGCCACGAGCACCTCGGCCTGGCCGGCATCCAGCGGGCCGCCGGGCACGACCTGCTCTTCGACACGCTGCTGGTGTTCGAGAGCTACCCCATCGACGACCAGGGCATCGCCGACGCCCTGGGCCCCGACGGCCCCCGCATGACCGAGGTGTCGGCCCGCGACGCCACGCACTATCCCCTGACCCTCACCGCCCTGCCCGGCGACCGGCTCACCCTCACCTTCAGCCACCACCCGACGGCGCTCGACGAGGCGACGGTCACCGGCATCGCGGCCGGACTGCACCGGCTCGTCCGGACGTTCACCGAGGAGCCCGACCGGCCGGTGGGACGGCTGGACACGGGACCGGCCGACCCGAGCCGGGACGCCGCCCCCACCGGGCGGCGGCACACCACCGTCCGCGCACTCCTCGAAGAGCAGGCCGCCCGCACGCCGCACGCCCCGGCCGTCCACCACGGGGACACCACCGTCTCCTTCGCCGAACTCGACGCCGCCGCCGACGGGTTGGCCGCCGCGCTGCTCGGCCGCGGCGCCGGACCCGAGACCATCGTCGCGGTCGCCCTGCCGCGCGGACCCGACCTCGTCACCGCCCTGATCGCCGTCCTCAAGACCGGGGCGGCCTGCATGCCCCTCGACCCCGCCTACCCGCCCGCGCGCATCGCCCTCATGCTCGGGGACGCCCGGCCCCGGCTCGTGGTCAGCGACCGGGAGACGGCCCGGCGGCTCGCCCTCGCCCCGGAGTCCGTGTGCGACCCCGGCGCGACGGGCACCGCCACGGCACGCCCGGCGCTGTCACCCGACCACCCGGCATACGTCGTGTTCACCTCCGGCTCCACCGGCCGCCCCAAGGGCGTGCTCGGCACCCAGCGCGCCCTGGCCAACCGGCTCGCCTGGGGCAGGGAACTGACGGACGGCCCGGGCGGCGCGCGCGTCGCCAAGAGCCCGATCAGCTTCATCGACGGCCTGACCGAACTGCTCGGCGCGCTGGTCGCCGGCGAGGCGGTGGCCCTCGCCGACGACGCGTCGGCCGGCGACCCGGCCGCGCTGGCCGCGCTGGCCGACCGGCACGGGGCCACCGTGCTCACCGCGGTGCCCAGCCTCCACGGCACCCTGGTGGAGTCCGCCCCGCCGGGCGGCTTCGCCTCGGTGCGCACCTGGATCTCCAGCGGCGAGCCCCTGACCACCGACCTGGCCCACCACCTCACCACCCGCTGGCCCAACTCCCGCCTGGTCAACCTCTACGGCTGCTCGGAGGCCGCGGGCGACAGCCTGGCCCACGTGTACACCCCCGAGGACCTCACGGCGCCCCGGCCGGCCGGCACAGCACGGCCGCTGCCGGGCCGGACCCCCGGCACCCCCTCCCCGCCGGACGGGTTCGGCACCCCTGACACCCCTCACACCCCTGACACCCCTGCGTCCCCGCCCGTCGGGCCCGTCGGCCCCGCCGGGTCACCCGGCCGGCCGGTCACCGGGTCCGTTCCGCTCGGGCGGCCCATCGCCGGTACGCGGGTGTACGTACTGGACCCGTTCCTGCGCCCCGCGCCCGTCGGTGCCGCCGGGGAGCTGTATCTCGCCGGGGACGGGCTCGCCCGCGGCTATCTCGGCCGGCCCGGGCGCACCGCCGAGCGGTTCGTCGCCGACCCCTTCGGCCCGCCCGGCAGCCGCCTCTACCGCACCGGCGACCTCGCCCGGCTCCGGCCCGACGGCACGGTCGAGTTCCTGGGCCGGGCCGACCAGCAGGTCAAGATCCGGGGCTTTCGCGTCGAGCCCGGTGAGGTCGAGGCCGCGGCCCGTGCCCTGCCGGGCGTGCGCCGGGCCGCGGTCGTGGCCCGCCAGGACGGCACGGCACCGCGGCGGCTCGTGGCGTACGTCGAACCCGAGCCCGGCGGCGACGGCGTACCGGACCCGGCCGCCCTGCGGCACGCGCTCGCCGAGCGCCTCCCCGCGCCGTGCGTCCCGGCCGCCGTGGTGGTGCTGCCCGCGCTGCCGCTCACCCCCAGCGGCAAGCTCGACCGCCGCGCGCTGCCCGCGCCCGACTTCACCCGGACGAGCACCTTCGAACCGCCGCGCACCGAACCGGAGAAGGCGCTGTGCGGACTGTTCGCCGAGGTCCTCGGAGTCGAACGGATCGGCGTCCACGACGACTTCTTCGCCCTCGGCGGCGACAGCATCGTCTCGGTCCGGCTGGCCGACCGCGCCCGCAGGGCGGGACTCGCCCTGTCCCCCCGGGACGTGTTCACCCACCGCACCCCGGCCGCCCTCGCCCGCGCACGGCCGGACGCCACCGCACCCGGGGAGCCGTTCACCGCGACCGCGGCGCCGCTGGTGTCGCTCAGCCCGTCGCAGCTCGACAACGTCAAGGCGAGGTGGAGGAGCCGATGAGCACAGAGCCCGCCGGGGCGGCGGACGGCACCCTGGTGGAGGACGTGCTGCCGCTGTCCCCGCTGCAGCAGGGCCTGCTGTTCCACGCCCTGTTCGACGAGGCCGCGCAGGACGTCTACACCATGCAGTCCCTCGTGGAGATCGAGGGCCCGCTGCGCCCCGGGCCGCTGCGCGCCGCCGCCGAGGAACTCGTCGCCCGGCACGCCGTGCTGCGCAGCGCCTTCCTGCACGAGGACGACATGGACGAGCCGGTACAGGTCGTCCTCAAGGAGGTCCCCGTCGACTGGCGGGAGGCCACCGCCGCCGGCGAGGCGGACGTGGAGCGCCTCGTCGCCGCCGACGCCGCCACCCGCTTCGACCCGACCGACCCGCCCCTGCTGCGTCTGACCCTGATCGACCGGGGCGAGGACCGCAGCCTGCTCGTCCTCACCAACCACCACCTGCTCCTGGACGGCTGGTCGATCCCGCTGCTCCTGCGCGAACTCCTCCAGCTGTACGCCCACCGGACCGCCCCCGGCCGCTGTGCGCCGCCGCCCGCTCCACGGCCTTACCGGGACTTCCTCGCCTGGCTGGCGAGCCGGGACCGGGAGGCGTCCGGCCGGGCCTGGCGCCGGGCGCTGGCCGGGGCGGCACCGACCCTGCTGGCCCCGGCGGCCGCCGCCCTCGTGCCCGTCCCGCCCGAACTGCACACCCTGCGGCTGTCCGAGGACCTCACCGCCGGCGTGCAGCGGACCGCCCGCGCCCGGGGCGTCACCGTCAACACCGTCGTGCAGGGCCTGTGGGCCCTGCTGCTGGCCCGCCTGACCGGCCGGGACGACGTGGTCTTCGGCGCGACCGTGGCGGGGCGGCCCGCCGAACTCGCCGGCGCCGAGTCGATGATCGGCCTGTTCATCAACACCGTGCCCGTACGGGTGTCCGTGCCGCCGGGGGAGCCGGCCGCCGCCTACCTGCGCCGGCTGCAGGACGAGCAGTCCCGCCTGATGGACCACCAGTACCTCGGGCTCACCGAGATCCAGCGCCTCGCCGGTGCCGGCGACCTCTTCGACACCCTGCTCGTCTTCGAGAACTACCCGGTCGACCGGGCGGCGGTGGCCCGTGCCGAGGCCGAGGCCGGGCTGCGGATCCGCGACGTCCGGGGCTCCGGCGCCACCCATTACCCCCTGACCCTGGCCGTCCTCGCCGAGGAGCGCCTCGGCGTGGTCTTCGAGTTCCGGCCCGACTGCTACGACCGTCCGTCCGTCCAGCGGCTCGCCGGGCGCTTCGAGCAGCTCGTCCGCGCGGTCGTGGCGGCACCCGACACGCCCCTCGCGGCACTCGACGTCCTCGCCCCCGAGGAGCGGGCCGCGCTGCTCGCCCGCGGCAGGACGGAACGGCCGCCCGCCCCGCACGCCACCCTGCCGGAGATCTTCCGGGAACGAGCCGCCCGGACCCCGGACGCGGTGGCCGTCGCCGGCGGCGGGCGGCGGCTCACCTTCGCCGAGGTCGACACCGAGGCCAACCGGCTGGCCCGGCTGCTGGCCGGCTTCGGCGCCGGGCCGGAGCGGATCGTCGCCCTGGCCCTGCCGCCCACGCCCGACACCGTCACCGCGCTGCTCGCCGTGCAGAAGGCGGGCGCCGCCTATCTGCCCCTCGACCCCGCCTGGCCCGAGGAGCGGATCGCCGGCATGCTCGCCGACGCCCGGCCCGTCGCCCTCGTCGCCACCACCGGCACCGCCCCCGGCCCCGCCGCCCTCGGCGACGTGCCCGCGCTCCTCCTCGACGACCCCGGCACCCGGAGGCGTCTCGCGGACGCGGACGGCGGCGACCTCACGGACGCCGACCGCACCGGACCGCTGCTGCCCGAGCACCCCGCGTACGTCATCTACACCTCCGGCTCCACCGGCCGCCCCAAGGCCGTCGTCGTGCCCCAGCGGGCGATCGTCAACCTCTACGCCGCCCACCACGCCGCCCTGCACACACCGGCCTCGGCGGCGGCCGGCGGCCGGCCGCTGCGCATCGGACACGCCTGGCCGACGGCCTTCGACGCCTCCTGGCAGCCCCTGCTGTGGATGTTCGCCGGACACGAACTGCACCTGGTGCCCGAGGACGTCCGCCGCGACCCCGACGCGCTGCGCGCCTTCCTCGCCGGGAACCGCATCGAGTTCATCGAGCTGTCCCCGTCCCTGCTCGCCGAGGTCGTCGCGCACGGCGGCGACTGGCGGGGCGAACTGAAGGTGCTGGGCGTCGGCGGCGAGGCCGTGCCGCCCGACCTGTGGCGCGTCCTGAGGGAGACCCCCGGACTGGCAGCGCACAACCTGTACGGGCCCACCGAGTGCACCGTCGACTCCGCCGACTGCGACCTCGCGCTCAGCGACCGGCCCGCCATCGGCCGGCCCGTGGCCGGCGCCACCCTGTACATCCTCGACGGGCACCTCAACCCCGTACCGGCCGGTGTCGACGGCGAGTTGTACATCGCCGGGGCGGGACTGGCCCGCGGCTACCTCCGCCGCCCCGGGACCACCGCGAGCCGCTTCGTCGCCGATCCGTTCGCCCTGCGCCCCGGCGCCCGCATGTACCGCACCGGGGACATCGCCCGGTGGACCCCGGACGGCCTGGTGGAGTGCCTCGGCCGCGTCGACGACCAGGTCAAGATCAGGGGCTACCGCATCGAACCCGGCGAGATCGAGGCGGTCCTGCTCGACCACCCGCTCGTCGCACGGGCCGCGGTCGTCGTCCGCGAGGACACCCCGGGCGTACGCCGCCTCGTCGCCTACGTCGTCACCGCCCCGGCCGCCCCGCCCGCCGGGGAGACGGCGGAGCTGCTGCGCCGCGCGGCCGCCGCCGTCCTGCCCGACCACATGGTGCCGTCGGCGTTCGTCCCGGTCGACGCGTTCCCCCTCACCCTCAACGGCAAGCTCGACACCACCGCGCTCCCGGCCCCGTCCCGCGCCGCCGGGCCCACCGCGCAACCGCCGCGCACCGCGGCCGAGAAGCGACTCGCCGCACTCTTCGCGCAGGTCCTCGGAGTGGACTCGGTGGGCGTGCACGACAACTTCTTCACACTCGGCGGCGACAGCATCGTCTCCATGCGCCTGGTCGGCCGGGCCCGCGCCGCCGGTCTCGCGCTCTCCCCGCGCGACGTGTTCGAACACCCCACCGTCGCGGAGCTCGCGGCGGCCCTGGGCACCGCCCGGCGCCCGGACGCGGACCCGGACGCCGGCGTCGGCGACATCCCGCTGACCCCGGCGCTCGCCGCGCTCGTCGCGCAGGACGCCCCCGTCGGCTCCCTCGCCCAGGCCCGCTTCCTGCGCACCCCGCCCGGCCTGGACCTCGACGGCCTGCACCGCACGGTCCAGACCGTCCTGGACCGGCACGACCTGCTGCGCGCCACCCTCGCGCCCGACGAGCGAGGCACCTGGCGCCTGCGCACCGCCCCGCCGGGCACCGTCCGCGCCCCGGACCGCGTACGGCGCACCGACGCCGCCCGGCTCGACCACGCCACGATCGGCGCCCGCGTGCCCGGCGCCTTCGAGGAACTCGCCGCCGGACTCGACCCCGCCACCGGGGCGGTGGCGCGGTTCTTGTGGTTCGACACCGGGCCGGACCGCGAAGGACGCCTGCTGGTCGTCCTGCACCACCTGGCGGCCGACGCCGCCTCCTGGGGCATCCTCACCGCCGACCTCGCCGCGGCCTGGCACGGCACCCCCCTGCCGGCGCCCGGCACGTCCTTCCGGGAGTGGGCCCGGGCCCTGCGGGCCGAGGCCGTCTCGCCGCGCCGCACCGCCGAACTCGCCCACTGGACGGCCGTGTCGGGCCGGAGCGAACCGGAACCGGGCGCCGCCGCACCGGACCCCGCCCGGGACACCCTGGCCACCGTGCGCCACCATGAGACGACCCTCGGCCCGGACCTCACCGCACGCCTCCTCGCCCACCCCGTGCGGGACGTGCTGCTGGCGGCGCTCGCCCTGGCCGTCCCGGCCTGGCGGCGCGCACTCGGCCGCCCCGCCCCGGACGACTCCGTCCTCGTCGCCCTGGAAGGGCACGGCCGCGAGGAGCAACTCCTGCCGGACGCCGACCTGTCGGGCACCCTCGGCCGGTTCACCACCGTCTTCCCCGTACGCCTCGACCCCGGCGACGCACCCCCCGCCGAGCAGCTCCGGCGGGTGCGCGAGCAGGTGGCCGCCGCGCCCGACCACGGCATCGGCCACGGCCTGCTGCGCCACCTCAACCCGGACACCGCCCCCCTCCTCGCCGGGCTCCCGGAGCCCCGCATCCAGGTCAACTACCTGGGCCGGATGACCCTCGGCGAGCAGACCGGGGACGCCGCGTTCACCGGCGCCCCCGAGACGGGCGCCGTGGGCGGACGGGCCGACCCCGCGACACCGGTCCGGTACCCGCTGGTCCTCGACGCGCTGATCAGCGACGGCCCGGACGCCGGCGGCCCGGTCCTCACGGCCCGCTGGCACTGGCCACAGCGGCTCTTCACACAGGCGCAGACCGAGCGGCTCGGCGCGCTGTGGACCGCTTCCCTCGAACGGCTGCTGAAAGGCGGAGACCAGTGACCGACACCCAGGCGGCCCCGCCCGGTGATCTCGCGGCCCGCAAGCGAGAACTGCTGCGCCGCAGACTGCGCAACGCGGGCCTGGCCGACACCCCCGTGCCCGCCGAGCGGATCCCGCCCCGGCCCCGGGACGCGGGCCCGCTGCCCCTGTCGTACGCCCAGTCCCGGATGTGGCTGCTCCAGCAGCTCGACCCGGCCAGCCCCGCCTATAACGTCTGCCTGGCCATCCGGCTGCGCGGCCCGCTCGACGTCCACGCGCTGCGCACCGCCCTGGCCGGCCTGCTCGCCCGGCACGAGGTGCTGCGCACCCGGTATCCCGCGGCCGACGACGGAACCCCCCACCAAGTCGTCGACACCACGGCCCAGTTGCGCTTCGAGACGGCCGACCTGCACGCCCTGCCCGCCGGCGAGCGGGACCAGCGGGCCGCCGCCCTGGCCCGCACCGCCTCCGCGACCCCGTTCGACCTCACCGCCGACCACCCCCTGCGGGCCCTGCTGGTCCGGCGCGACGACCACGACCACACCCTCGTGCTGACGGTGCATCACATCGCCTGGGACGGCGGCACCTTCGACGCCCTGTCCCGCGACCTGAGCACCCTCTACCAGGCCGCACTCGCGGGCGAGGACGCGGGACTCGCCGAACTGCCCGCCCAGTACGCCGACTTCGCGCTGTGGCAGCGCACCACCTTCACCGACGAGCGGCTCGCCGGCCACCTCGACCACTGGCGCACCGCCCTGGTCCCGCCGCCCCGCCCTCTGGACCTGCCCACCGACGCACCCCGCGCGCCCCGGCCCGACGCGCACGGCGGCCGCCGCTTCCACACCTTCGCGCCCGAGGTCACCGACCGGCTCACCGCCTTCGCCCGCACGGCCGGCGCCACCCCGTTCATGGTGCTGCTCGCCGGCCTCGCCGCCCTGCTCCACCGCCTCACCGGAGCCACCGACATCCCCGTCGGCTCGGCCGTGATGAACCGCGACCTGCCCGGACTCGACCGGCTGGTCGGCAACTTCGGCAACACCCTGGCCCTGCGCGCCGACCTCGAGGGCGACCCCGGCACCGGCGAACTAGTCGAGCGGGTCCGCGCGTTGTGCACCGAGGCCTACGCCCACCAGGACATGCCGTTCGACCTGCTGGTGGAGCGGCTGCGGCCGGAGCGGCACCCGGGCCGGGCCGTCTGGTTCGACGTCATGCTGCTCTTCCTCACCCAGGGCCTCCAGGGGCCGCGGCTGCCCGGCGTGAGCGCCGAGTGGGAGACCGTCCACAACGACACCACCCAGTTCGACCTGTCGCTGGAGGCCTTCCTCACCGGCGGACAGCTGCGCATCGAAGCCACCTACCGCAGTGCCCTGTTCACCCCGGAGACCGTCGACCGGCTGCTGCACCGGCTGGAGACGCTCCTCGCCGCCGGACTCGCCGACCCCGAACGGCCCGTCTCGCGCCTGCCGTTGATGCCCGCCGGAGAGGAACAGCAGGTGCTGGGGGAGTGGAACGCCACCGCCCGGCCCGTCCCCGGCACCACCCTGTCCGCCCTGCTCACCGAGCAGGCCGCCCGCACCCCCGACGCGCCGGCGCTCATCCACGAGAGCGGCACGCTCGGCCACGCCGCCCTCCACGCCCGCGCCAACCGCCTGGCCCGGCTGCTGATCGCCCACGGCGCCGGCCCGGAGCACCGCGTCGCCGTGGCCCTCGACCGGGGACCCGACCTGGTCGTGGCGCTCCTCGCGATCCTCCAGGCGGGCGCCGCGTACGTCCCCCTGGACACCGGGTACCCGGCCGAACGCCTCGCCGTGATGATCGAGGACGCCACCCCGGCCCTCGTGGTGACGTCGAGCGGCGCCGCCGGCCGTCTCCCAACCCGCACGGCACCCACGCTCCTGCTCGACGACCCGGGCGTGCGCGACCGCCTGGCCGCACACGGCCCCGCGCCCGTCACCGACGCGGAACGGCTCGCGCCGCTGCGGCCGGGCCACCCCGCGTACGTCATCTTCACCTCCGGCTCCACCGGCCGCCCCAAGGGCGTCGTCGTCCCGCACGCCGCGATCGTCAACCGGCTGCTGTGGATGCGGGACACCTACCGCCTCGGCCCCGGGGACCGGGTGCTGCAGAAGACCCCGGCGGGCTTCGACGTCTCCGTCTGGGAGTTCTTCTGGCCGCTGATCACCGGGGCGGCACTGGTCCTGGCCCGGCCCGGCGGGCACGGAGACCCCGCCCACCTCGCCTCCCTGATCCGCGAACAGCGGGTGACCACCGCCCACTTCGTCCCGTCGATGCTGCGGGTCTTCCTCGACGACCCCGCCGCCGCACAGGCCCGCGGCGTGCTGCGCCGCATCGTGTGCAGCGGCGAGGCCCTGCCGGCGGACCTCGCCGAACACTGCGCCCGCCTGCTGCCCGGCACCGACCTGCACAACCTCTACGGCCCGACCGAGGCCGCCGTCGACGTCACCGCCTGGCCCTGCGCCGACGGCACACGCTCCGCCTCCGGCTCCGTGCCCATCGGGCGCCCGGTGTGGAACACCCGCACCCTCGTCCTGGACAGCGCCCTGCGCCCGGTGCCGCCCGGCGTGGCGGGCGAGCTGTACCTCGCCGGGACCCAGCTCGCCCGCGGCTATCTCGGGCGGCCCGCCCTGACCGCGGCCCGCTTCGTCGCCGACCCCTACGGCCCGCCCGGCGGCCGCCTCTACCGCACCGGCGACGTGGTCCGCTGGACCCACCACGGCGCCCTGGAGTTCCTCGGCCGCGCCGACGACCAGGTGAAGATCCGCGGCTTCCGCGTCGAGCCCGGCGAGAGCGAGGCCGCCCTGGCCGCCCTGCCCGGGGTGTCCCAGGCCGCGGTCACCGTACGCCGCGACACCGACGGCGACCCCCGCCTGGTCGCCTACGCCGTCCCCCGGCCCGGCTCCCGCCCGGACCCCCTGGACGTGCGCCGGGACCTCGCCCGCACCCTGCCGGACCACCAGGTGCCCGCCGCGGTCGTCGTGCTGGACGCCCTGCCGCTGACCCCCCACGGCAAACTCGACCGCGCCGCCCTGCCCGGCCCCGACCTGGCGGCGCTCACCACCGCCACCGCCCCCCGCACCGAGGCCGAGGCGACCCTGTGCCGCCTCTTCGCCGAGCTGCTCGGGCTGCCCTCGGTCGGCGTCCACGACGCGTTCTTCGCGCTCGGCGGCCACTCCTTGCTCGCCACCCGCCTCGTCGCCCGCGTCCGCGCCGAGCACGGCGTCGACCTGCCGCTGCGGGCCGTCTTCGACACCCCCACCGCGGCCGCCCTGGCACCCCTGCTGGACACGCCCGCCCGGCGGCGTCCCGCCCTGCGCCCCGCCGCCCGGCGCCCCGATCCGCTGCCGCTGTCCTTCGCCCAGTCCCGGCTGTGGTTCCTGTACCGGCTGGAAGGGCCGACCCCCACCTACAACCTCCCCACCGCCGTCCGGCTGGGCGGCCCCCTCGACCCGGCGGCCCTGCGGGCGGCGCTCCAGGACGTCGTGGACCGCCACGAGGCCCTGCGCACGGTCTACCCCGACGACGACGGCGTGCCCCGGCAGGAGATCCGCACGGACGCGCACGTGCCCTTCGACACGGTCACCGCGTCCGACGCCGATGCCGACGCGCTGCTCGCCCGGGCCGCCGCCCACTGCTTCGCCCTCGACCGCGAGATCCCCGTCCGCGCCACCCTCGTGACCCTCGCCCCCGGCGACCACGTGCTGCTCCTGCTCGTCCACCACATCGCCACCGACGGCTGGTCGGCCGAGCCGCTGCTGCGCGACCTGGAGACCGCCTACGCCGCCCGCCGCGCCGGCACGCCCCCCGCCTGGCCGCCGCTCGCCGTGCAGTACGCCGACCACACCCTGTGGCAGCGCGACCTGTTCGACGAGGAGCACACCGCCCGCGAGGTCCGCTCCTGGGCCCGGCGCCTGGAAGGGCTCCCGGAGGAACTCCAGCTGCCCGTCGACCGGCCGCGCCCGGCCGTACCCGGCCACCGGGCCGGCGCCGTCGACTTCACCCTCGACGCCGCGACCCACCGGGCCCTGCGCGACCTGTCCGCCGAGGCCGGCGGCACCGTCTTCATGGCCCTCCAGGCCACCCTGGCCGTCCTGCTGGCCCGGCTGGGCGCCGGGGACGACATCCCGCTCGGCACCCCGGTCGCCGGCCGTGCCGACCCGGCCCTGGACGACCTGGTGGGCCTGTTCGTCAACACCCTCGTGCTGCGCACCGACGTCTCCGGCGACCCGGCGTTCCGCGCCCTGCTCACCCGGGTGCGCGAGGCCGACCTGGACGCCTACGCCCACCAGGAGCTGCCCTTCGAACGGCTGGTGGACGCGCTCGCGCCCACCCGCTCCATGGGCCGCCACCCGCTGTTCCAGGTCATGCTCGCCCACCAGCAGGCCCCGCCCGCCGCCCGGGACTTCGCCGGACTCACCCTGACCGAGCGGCGGGTCCCCTTCCACACCGCCAAGACCGACCTGGCGTTCCACGTGTTCGAGCGCGCCGACGCCGGGGGCATCGACGGCTCCCTGGTCTACAGCGAGGACCTGTACGACCCGGACACCGCGCGGGAGACGACCGAGCGGTTCGTCCGCCTGGCCGGTGAACTGGCCCGGCACCCGGACCGCCCGGTGGGCGCGGCCGACGTCCTCATCCCGCGCGAACGGCACCTGCTGCTGCACGAGTGGAACGACACCGCCCACTCCATGCCGGCCACCACCCTCACCGCGCTGGTGGAGGAGCAGGTCGCCGAGGTCCCGCACCTCGTGGCCGTCGAGTACGGCGTCCCCGGCGGCCCCGCCCTCACCTACGCCGAACTCGACGCCCTGGCGGGCGGTCTGGCACGGCGGCTCGCCGCCCTGGGCGTGGGCCCCGAGTGCCGCGTCGGCATCCACCTGGAACGCTCCGTGGAGATGGTCGTCGCTCTGCTCGCGGTGCTGAAGGCCGGCGGCGCCTTCGTGCCGCTGGAGCCGTCCTGGCCGGGCCGCCGCATCGCCGAGGTGTGCCGGAGCGCGGCCCTGACCGCCGTCCTCGGCCGACCGGGCGACGCCGACGCCCTCGGGCGGGACATCCTCGGGCCGGACGCGCCGCCCGTCGTCGAGGTCACTCTCGACGGACCCACGGCCCACCACCCCGGCGTCGCCGTCGACCCCGAGGGCCTGGCCTACGTCATCTACACCTCCGGCTCGACCGGTGTGCCCAAGGGCGCCATGATCCGGCACCGGGCCATCGCGCACCGGCTGCTGTGGCAGCGCGGCCTGCTCGGGTTCGGCACCGGCGACGCGGCCCTGTTCAAGGCACCGCTCGGCTTCGACATCTCCATCAACGAGATCTTCCTGCCGCTCGTCAACGGCGGCCGCGTGGTGATCGCCGAACCCGGCGGCGAACGGGACACCGACTACCTCCTCGACACGGTCGAGCGGCACCGGGTGACCTTCACCTACCTGGTCTCCTCGATGCTCGACCTGCTCCTGGAGCTGGACGGCTTCGCCCGCCGCGCCGCCTCGCTGAAACACGTGTGGTGCGGCGGCGAGGTGCTCACCCCCGAGCTGTTCGCCCGCTTCCGCGAGGCCTGCGCGGCGGTGATGTACCACGGCTACGGCCCGGCCGAGGCCACCATCGGCGTCAGCCACGTCGTGTACCGCACCGGCGCCGTCCGCAGCGCCGTCTCCATCGGCCGGCCCAACCGGGACACCCGCCTGTACGTCCTGGACGAACGGCTGCAGCCCGTCCCGGTGGGCGTGCCCGGCGAGTTGTACGCGGGCGGCGTCTACCTCGGCCGGGGCTACGTCAACGACCCGCGCCGCACCGCCGCCCACTTCGTCGCCGACCCGTTCGGCCCACCCGGCGAGCGCCTCTACCGCACCGGCGACATGGTCCGCTGGACCGCCGACGGCACCCTGGAGTTCCTTGGCCGCGCCGACCACCAGGTGAAGATCCGCGGCATGCGCGTGGAACTGGAGGAGATCGAGGCGGTCCTGGAACAGCACCCGGGCGTCCGGCGCGGCGTGGTGGTCCTCCGCGAGGACGCCCCGGGCGTCCGGCAGCTCGCCGGCTACTGCCTGGCCGCACCCGGTGTCCTGCCCGCTCTGCGCGACTGGCTGAGCGAGCGGCTGCCCGCGCACATGGTGCCGCGCACCCTCACCGCGCTGGACGCCTTCCCGCTGCTGCCCTCCGGCAAGGTGAACCGGGCCGGTCTGCCCGCCCCCGAGTCCGCCGCCGGCGGCACCTCCCGGGAACCCGCGAACGACCGCGAACGCCGGCTCTGCGCCCTGTTCGCCTCCGTCCTCGGCCTCGAACGGGTCGGCGTCGACGACGACTTCTTCCGGCTGGGCGGCGACAGCATCGTCTCCATCCGGCTGGTGACCCTCGCCCGCAAGGCCGGCCTGCCCCTCAGCCCCCGGCAGGTGTTCCAGTCGCCCACCCCGGCCGGACTCGCCGCGGCCGCCGGGGACACCGGGCACACCGCCACGGGGGACATCGGGCACACCGCCACGGCCGGGACGCCCGCCGACGACGACCCGCTGGGCGACGTCGGGCTCACCCCGGTCATGCGGTGGGCGGCCGGCCCCGACGGCTCCTGGGACGGCCTCGCCCAGGCCGTCCTCCTCGTCACGCCCGACGGCCTGACCGACGACGACGCCACCACCGTCCTGCAGACCCTCCTGGACCGGCACGACATGCTCCGCGCCCGGCTGGCGGACGACGGCAGCCACCTCACGGTCCCCGCCGAGGGCACCGTGCGCGCGAGCGACCTGCTGACCCGCGCAACGGACACCGGCCTGCACGAGCAGCTGGAGAAGGCGGCGGCCCGCCTGGACCCGCGGACCGGACGGATGCTCCAGGCGGTGCTGCTCGGCACCGACCGCCTGCTCCTGGTCGCCCACCATCTCGTCGTGGACGGCGTGTCCTGGCGGATCATCACCGCCGAACTCGCCGACGCCTGGCAGGCCCTGCGGTCCGGGACGGCCACGCCCGCGCGGCGGGGCACCTCGTTCCGCCGCTGGAGCGGTCTGCTGGCCGAGCAGGCCCGCACACCGCGGCGGACGCGCGAACTGCCCTGGTGGACCGAGACGCTGGCACGCGGACGGCCCCTGCTGGAGCAGGCCCTCGACCCCGCCCGGGACACCGCGGCGACCGTGCGGGAGGAGACGCTCGTGCTCCCCGCGGACCTGACCGCCCCCCTGCTGACGACGGTGCCCGCCGCCTACCGGGCCGCCGTGGTGGACGTGCTGCTGAGCGCCTTCGCGGTGGCGGCGGCCGCCTGGCGCGAGGAGCGCGGCGACCTCGCGGGCCGTTCGCTGCTCGTCGGGCTCGAAGGCCACGGGCGCGAGGAGGAACTCGCCGAGGGCGTCGACCTGTCGTCCACGGTGGGCTGGTTCACCACCCTGTACCCCGTCGCCCTCGACCCGGGCCCCCTCGACCTCGACGAGGCCCTGCGCGGCGGCCCGGCCGCGGGCACGGCCCTGAAGCGGACCAAGGAGCAGCTGCGCGCCGTACCGGACCACGGCATCGGCTACGGCCTGCTGCGCCACCTCAACCCCGCCACCGCTGACCGGCTGGCCGAACACCCGCATCCCCAGGTCGTGTTCAACTACCTCGGCCGGTTCACCGCCGCCGCCTCCGGGGCCCAACCCTGGGAACTCGCCCCGGAGGCCCCGGTCCTCGGCGTGCCGCAAGAGGGCGGCCGGCCCGCCGCGTCCGGGCTCGAGGTCAACGCCGTCGCCGTCGAACGGGCCGGCGGGGTCCGGCTGCACGTCTCGGCCGCCGCCCCGCGGGCCTTCCTCGCCCCCTCCGCGACCCGCGCCCTGCTGACGCTGTGGGAACGGGCGCTGCGCGGTCTGGTGCGGCACGCGGACGCCGCCCCGGCGGGCGGGCTCACCCCGTCGGACCTGCCCTTGGTGGCCCTGACCCAGGAGGACATCGAGGACTTCGAGCACGCCTTCGAGCACGACAGCGACGGCTTCGACGACAACGACGGCTTCGACGACAACGACGGCTTCTGAGGCACAGCGGAGGAACCGGTGACGCAGCACCCCCCGACCGCGGACGAGCTGCTCCGTACGGTCACCGACACATTGGGCCCGGACACCCCGCCGGGCGACGACGACAGCCTCATAGCGTGGGGCCTGGACTCCATCACGCTGATGAGGATCGCCGGCTCCTGGCGCAGACAGGGCGTCAAGGTCGGCTTCGCCGAACTCGCGCGCGAACCCACCCTGCGCGCCTGGCGGTCCCTGCTCGCGTCCCGGGCGCCCGCCCCGGCCGAACCGGCCGCGAAGACCCGGTCCGAAGCGCCGCCCGGGGCCTCGCCAGAAGCTCCGGCCGTCGAACCCGGCGAGCCCTTCCCGCTCGCCGTGATGCAGCACGCCTATTGGATCGGCCGCGGCGACGACACCACCCTCGGCTCCGTCGCGGCCCACCTGTACGTCGAGTTCGACGGCTCCGGTGTCGACCCGCGACGGCTCGACACCGCCGTACGCGCCCTGGTCCGGCGGCACGGCATGCTCCGCGCCCGTTTCACCGACGACGGCCGCCAGCAGATCCTGCCCGCCCTCACCCGCCCGGCCACGTCCGTCAACGACCTGCGGGACCTGGACGAGGAGACGGCGGCGGCCAAGCTGGAGGGCGTCCGGCACTCCTCCTCGCACGCCCGGCTCGACGTCGCCGCCGGCGAGGTGTTCTCCGTGCAGCTCTCCCTGCTGCCCCAGGGCCGCAGCCGGCTCCACGTGGACGTCGACATGCTCGCCGCCGACGCCCTCAGCTACCGCGTCCTGCTCTCCGACCTCGCGCAGCTCTACCGCGACCCCGACGCCGCCCTGCCACCGATCCGCACCAGCTACCCCGCCTATCTGGCGGAGCGGGCCGAGGTGCGGCGGCTGAGCCGGGAGCAGGCGCAGCAGTGGTGGCGCAGGCGCGTGCCCGAGCTGCCCAGCGCGCCGGAGCTGCCGCTGGTGCCCGAGGCGGAGCGGGCCGACCCGACCCGGGTGACGCGCCGGCACCACTGGCTGCCGCCCGAGGAGAAGCGGCGGCTGGCCGCCCGGGCCCACCAGCACGGGCTGACCCCCGCCATGGCCGTCGCGACCGCCTTCTCGGAGGTGCTGGCCGCCCACAGCGGTCAGCCGCGCTTCCTGCTGAACGTCCCCCTGTTCGACCGCCGCGGCTCCCACCCCGACACCGACCTGCTCGTCGGCGACTTCACCAGCTCGGTCCTGCTCGACGTGGACCTGGCCGAGCCGGCCTCGTTCACCGAGCACGCCCGCCGGCTCCAGGACCGGATGCACACCGATGCCGCGCACGCCGACTACTCCGGCGTGGAGGTGCTGCGCGACCTGACCCGCCAGCGCGGTGAACAGGTCCTCGCGCCCGTGGTGTTCACCAGCGCCCTCAACCTGGGAGAGCTGTTCGACGCGGACGTGCGCGACTCCTTCGGCACGCCGGTGTGGATCATCTCCCAGGGCCCGCAGGTGCTGCTCGACGCCCAGGTGACCGAGGTCGACGGCGGACTGCTCGTCAACTGGGACGTACGCGAGGACGCCTTCCCCGCGGGGCTGGTCGACGCGATGTTCGCCGCGTTCCACGGGCTCGTCACCCGGCTCGGCACCGAGGACGACGTCTGGGACCGGCCGGTCCCCGCCCTGCTGCCGGAGGAGCAGTCGGCGGTGCGCAGGGCGGTGAACGCCACCGACGCGCCGCGCAGCCACCGCCTCCTGCACGAGGGCTTCTTCGCCCGCGCGGCCGAACGGCCCGACGCGCCCGCCCTGCTGTGGGGAACGGAGGGCTCCCTGACCTACGGGGAGCTGGCGGACCGCGCCCTGCGCTGCGCCGCCGCCCTCGTGGACCGGGGGGTACGGCCGGGCGACACCGTCGCGGTCGGCCTCCCCAAGGGCCCGGGCCAGATCACGGCCGTCCTCGGCGTGCTGGCCGCCGGGGCCGCGTACGTACCGGTCGGCGCCGACCAGCCGCCCGCCCGCCGCGACCGCATCCGCGCCACCGCCGGCTACCGCCTCACCCTCACCGAGGGCGACACCGACGGACATCCCGGCGGCACCACCGACGGTCACCCCGGCGGCACCACCGACGGTCTCCCCGGCGGCACCACCGACGGTCTCCCCGGCGGCACCCCCAGCGGGCCCGCCGGCGCCTCTCCGGCCGGCCGCGCGGACGCGGACCGGCTGACCGTCACGGACGCGGACCGGCTGACCGTCACGGACGCGGACCGGCTGACCGTCACGGACGCGGACCGGCTGGCCGTCACGGACGCGCTCCGCCACGACCCGCTGCCCGCACCCGTCCCGGTGGACGAGGAGCAGCTCGCCTACGTCCTGTTCACCTCCGGCTCCACGGGCGAGCCCAAGGGCGTCGAGGTGCCGCACCGGGCCGCCATGAACACCCTCGACGACCTCGGCGCGCGCTTCGCCGTGGGTCCTTCCGACCGCTGCCTCGCCCTGTCCGCGCTCGACTTCGACCTCTCCGTCTTCGACGTGTTCGGGCTGCTGAGCGCGGGCGGCGCGGTGGTGCTGATCGACGAGGCCGACCGCCGTGAGGCCCGGCCGTGGGCCGAGCTGATGCGCAGGCACCGGGTGACGCTCCTCAACTGCGTCCCGCCCCTGCTGGACATGCTGCTGCTGGCCACCGGCCCCGGTGAACTGACCGGGCTGCGCGCGGTCCTGCTGGGCGGGGACCGGGTGGGCACGGACCTGCCCGGGCGGCTCGCCGAGCGGGCGCCCGGCTGCCGGTTCGCCGGTCTCGGCGGCACCACCGAGACCGCCATCCACTCCACCGTCTGCGAGGTCGTGGACACCCGGGTGCCCGCGCACTGGCGTGCCGTGCCGTACGGCACCCCGCTGCGCAACGTGCGCTGCCGGGTCGTCGACCCCCGCGGCCGGGACTGCCCCGACTGGGTGCCGGGCGAGCTGTGGATCGGCGGGGACGGCGTGGCGCTCGGCTACCGGGGCGACCCGGAGCGCACGGCCGGGAAGTTCACCGAGGCCGACGGCGTGCGCTGGTACCGCACCGGCGACCTCGCCCGCTACTGGCCCGACGGCACGCTGGAGTTCCTCGGCCGCCGCGACCACCAGGTGAAACTGCGCGGCTTCCGCATCGAACTCGGCGAGGTGGAGGCGGGGCTCGCCGGGCACCCGGCGGTGCGGCGTGCCGTCGCGGGCCTGACGGACGGCCCCGGAGTCCAGCTGGCGGCCGCGGTGTCCGCCGGTCCCGGCACGACGGAGGAGGAACTGCGGGCGTGGGCGCGCGCGGTGCTGCCGCCGCACATGGTGCCGGCCCGGATCGCCGTCGCCGCGGAGCTGCCGCTCACCGCCAACGGCAAACTGGACCGTCGCGCCGTCCGGGCGCTGTGGGAGACACGCGGGCCGGGGGAGGAGGGGCACCGGGCACCCGGCAGCGCCCTGGAGACGGTCGTCGCCCGGGTGTGGGCCGACGTCCTGGGCGCCGCACACGTGGGCCTGGACGACGGGTTCTTCGCCCTGGGCGGGGACTCCGTGCTCGCCACCGTGATCGTGAGCCGGCTGCGGGAGGCCCTGGACACCTCCGAGGTGTCGGTGCGCGCCCTGTTCGCGACGCTCACGCCGGGCGGCATGGCCGCGCGGCTGGCCGCCGAGGAGCACACCCCGGGGCGCCTGGAGCAGGTCGCCGCGCTCCACCTGGAGATCGAGGGCATGTCGGCGCAGGAGGTCGACTCGGCCCTGCGCGACAGCTGAGGGACGCCGAAGCGGCGGGGCGCCCGACACGCGCCCCGCCGCTCCGCTCCCCTCCCGGGAAAGCCCGGACTGCCGGACCGCCGGACTGCCGGACTGCCGGCTTACCCGTCCAGCTTGGCGAAGCCGGGCTCCAGGTTGTCCAGGGCCCACGGGATGCCCAGCACGGACGGGCTGCGCAGCTGGCTGATGGTCGCCACGTCGGTCACGACGTAACGGCCCTTCTCGACCGCGGACATGTTCTTCACCAGTGCGCTGGACTCGAAGGCCTTCCTCAGCTCCGGCGTGGTGAAGGCGATGACGACCAGGTCCGCGTCGAGCTTGTCGAGCTGCTCGAAGGACAGTTCGCCGGTAGGGCTGCCGCTGACGGTCTTGATGTTCTTCACCGACGGGGTGAGGCTCAGGCCGACCTCGCTCATCAGCTTCGCCGCGAAGTCGTCCTCCGAGGCGATGGTGTAGATCTTGGCCGGGGTGTTGCCGATGGACAGGCTGTAGGTCTGGCCGGCCAGCCCGGGGTGCTCCGCCTTCACCTCGGCGATGCTGTCCTCGGTCTTCTCGACGGCCTTGTCCGCCTGCTCCTCCCTGCCGACGGCCTTCGCCACCACCCGGACGTGTTCCTGCCAGGTCTGCTTGCCCCACGCCGTCTCGTAGCCGATGGTCGGGGCCACCGCCGAGAGCTTCTTGTAGTTCTTGTCCAGGGTGAAGTCGGAGGTGGCGAGGATCAGGTCGGGCCGGAGCGCCGCGACCTCCTCGAAGTCCACCCCGTTCATGGTGTTCAGCAGCTTGGTCCTCTTGGTGTCCACCCTGTCCTTGAGCCAGGGGTGGACCCCGTCGGCGGCGAAGGCGTCCTTGGAGACGGCGATCGGCGTGACCCCCAGGGCGTACAGGGCGTCGACGTCGTCGGTGCCGCCGTCGCCGATCACCACGATCCGCTCCGGCTCCTTGGTGATCTTCGTGTTGCCGAACTTGTGCTTGATGGTGACGGGGAAGGCGGACGAGGAGTCCGCCCCGGCGTCGCCGGAGGACGGGGCGGAGTCGTCCTTGACGGAACCGCAGGCTGCCAACCCGGCGGCCAGGGTGGCGGTGAGAAGGGTGGTGAGGAACTTTCTCGGCATGTGCGTCCCTTGTCGCCGGGTACAGGCAGGAGTCGTACGGCCGTCAGTAAAGCAAGGTAAGCCTTACCTCAGCAACGGTTTCCGGACAATCGCCGCCCCACCGCGCCGATGTGAGGGAGCGTCAGTTACGGACGCTCCGTCAGATAGCCGCCCATCGTGCGGAAGTAGTCGTTCGCCGCGTACTCCGTGCCGTCCTCGGTCCGCAGCCGCCGCACGACGAGTCCCGGGCAGCGGCCGGTGTGCGCCTCGGGCCCGGCCACGATGACCACGCCGTCGCCCTCGCGGATGAAGATCCGCCCGGGGGTGCCCCCGTAGCGGCCCTCGGACACGGCGGCCGAGGTGATCCGCAGGCGCTGCCCGCGGTGGAAGGTGTACGCGTTCGGGTAGGGGTCCGACTGGGCGCGCACCAGCCGCTCCAGCCGTTCGGCGGGCCAGGTCCAGTCGATGCGGCTGTCGATGTCGGAGCGCTTGTGGAAGAAGCTCGCCCGGCTGCGGTCCTGTGGCACCCACTGCCCGGCGTCCCGGCCCGTGGCGATCAGGTCGAGCGACTCGCGCACGATCGGGGCGATGAGGTCCACGGTGCGGTGGAACAGGTCGGTGGCGGTGTCGGACGGCCCGACGGGTACCGCGCGCTGCACCAGGATGTCGCCGGCGTCGAGTTCGCCGTTCATGCGGTGCGCGGTCACGCCCACGCGCTCCTCGCCGTTGAGCAGCGCCCAGATGATCGGCGAGAAGCCGGCGTAGGACGGCAGCAGGGAGTCGTGGATGTTCAGCGTGCCGTGCGGCGGGAGGTCGAAGACCTCCGGGGGCAGCCAGGTGCGCCAGTTGTTGGCCACGATGAGGTCCGGGCGGGCGGCGCGCAGGGCGTCGAGGAGTTCGGGGTCGTCGGGCCGGTTGCGCAGGAGGACGGGGACGTCGTGCTTGGCGGCGAGTTCGGCGACGGAGTCGTCCCAGATCTTCTCGTAGGCGTGGTCGCTCTTGGGGTGGGTGACGACGAGGGTGACCTCGTGGTCGGAGTCCAGCAGGGCCTGGAGCGTGCGGTGACCCCAGGTCTGATAGCCGAACATGGCGACGCGCATGCGGTTCTCCCTCTCCGGCGGCTCCATTGCAAGGTAAGGCTAACCTTATCTAACATGTGGCTGCCTGAGGGAGGCGATGCCACGGTGAACTCACCGCTCACGGGATCGGACACCACGGACACCACCTACGACGTCCTCGGAATAGGCTTCGGGCCGTCAAATCTCGCCCTGGCCATAGCGATCGAGGAACACAACGCGGGGGTCCCGCCGGAGCGCCGGCTCACCGCCCTCTTCCTGGAACGCCAGCCGGGATTCGGCTGGCACCGGGGCATGCTCATCGACGACGCCACCATGCAGGTGTCGTTCCTGAAGGACCTCGTCACCCTGCGCGATCCGGCCAGCGACTACAGCTTCCTGTGCTTCCTGCGCGAGCGCGGCCGGCTCATCGACTTCCTGAACCAGAAGACGCTCTTCCCGCTGCGGGTGGAGTTCCACGAGTACTTCGAATGGGCCGCCGCCCGCGTGCGGCATCTGGTGGCCTACGACCGCGAGGTCACCGCCGTCGACCCGGTGCGCGACGCGTCGGGCACCGTCACCGGCTTCGACGTGGTCTGCGGCCACTCCGGCGTGACGTACCGCGCCGGCGACCTCAGCGTCGCCGTCGGTCTGGAACCGCACGTGCCGCCCGGGGTCGAGCTGTCCGAACGGGTCTGGCACAACAGCCAGTTACTGCCCCGGGTCGCCGAACTGCGGGATCGCCGCACGCCGGTGCGCCGGGCCGTCGTCCTGGGCGCGGGCCAGAGCGCCGCCGAGACGGTCGACTACCTGCACCGCTCCTTCCCCGAGGCCGAGGTCTGCTCGGTGTTCGCCAAGTACGGCTACACCCCGGCCGACGACAGCCCGTTCGCCAACCGCATCTTCGACCCGGAGGCGGTGGACGTGTACTTCGGCGCGCCCTTTGAGGTCAAACAGTCCCTCTTCGACTACCACCGCTCCACCAACTACTCCGTCGTCGACATGGACCTCATCGAGGCCCTGTACGCGACCTCCTACCAGGAGAAGGTCGCCGGCCGCGAGCGGCTGCGGTTCCTCAACGTCTCCCGCATCCGGGACGTCCGCACGCGCGGCGACGGCTGTCTGGACGTCGCCGTGGAGTTCCTGCCGACGGGGGAACAGCGGGTGCTGGAGGCCGACGTGCTCGTGCACGCGACCGGTTACCGCCCCCGGGACCTCACCACGCTGCTCGGCGAGGCGGCCAAGGTCTGCCTGCGCGACGACGAGGACGCCATCCGCGTCCGCCGCGACCACCGCGCCGAGACCGCCCCGGACGTGACGGCGGGCATCTATCTCCAGGGCGGCACGGAACACACCCACGGTCTGACCTCCACACTGCTGTCGACCACGGCGATCCGCGCCGGCGAGATCCACCGCTCCCTGCTGGACCGGCACGGCGGGCGCGTGGACGGGCCCGCCGTGCCGCGGGCATGACCTCCCCGTCCCACCGGGTCCTGCGCGCGCTCGGCCGTTTCCACGCGGCGCGTCCGTGGGACCACAACGCCCGCTTCCACCCCTGGCTCCTGCGCAATCTGCCCGCCCGGGTGGGCAGTGCGCTGGACGTGGGGTGCGGCAGCGGCGACCTGGCCCGGTCGCTGGCCGGCCGGGCCGGGCGCGTGCACGCGGTCGACGCCGACCCGGTGATCCTGGCCCGGGCCCGGGAACTGACTCCCGCGTCGGTCCCGGTGACGTACACCGTGGCCGACGCCCCGGCCGGGCTTCCCGACCGGACCTTCGATGTCATCACCTGCGTGGCCGTGCTCCACCACCTGCCGCTCACCGAGGTCCTGGAGGCCTTCCGCGACCGGCTGGCCCCAGACGGCACCCTGCTGGTGGTCGGTCTGCACCGGCCGCGAACGCCCCTCGACCACCTGCTCAGCCTCGTGTCGGTTCCGCTGAACGTCGTCATGGCGCTGGTCGTCAACCGGGGCCGCCGGGTACCGCGCCCCGTCTCGCTGTCCGCCCCCACCCGGCCGGCAGACCTGACCTTCCCCGAGATCGCCCGTACGGCGCGCGCCGTCCTGCCCGGCGCGCGCCTGCGCCGCCGCCTGTTCTGGCGTTACACGCTCGTGTGGCACCGGCATTGACCGGCGCGCGGGTCAGCTCGCGGCGCGGAAGGTGCGCAGCCGCAGGGAATTGCCGACCACGAAGACCGAGGAGAAGGCCATCGCCGCCCCGGCGATCATCGGGGTGAGCAGACCGGCCGCGGCCAGGGGCAGGGCCGCCACGTTGTAGGCGAAGGCCCAGAACAGGTTCGAGCGGATGGTGCCGAGGGTGCGGCGGGCGAGCCGGATGGCGTCCGCGGCGGCCCGCAGGTCACCCCGGACGAGGGTCAGGTCCCCGGCCTCGATCGCGGCGTCCGTGCCGGTGCCCAGCGCGAGCCCGAGGTCGGCCTGGGCCAGGGCCGCCGCGTCGTTGACCCCGTCGCCGACCATGGCGACCGAACGGCCCTCGGCCTGCAGCCGCTTGACGACCTCGACCTTGTCCTGCGGCAGCACCCCGGCGATGACCTCCCCGATGCCCACCTCCCGCGCGACGGACTCGGCGACGGCCCTGTTGTCGCCGGTCAGCAGCAGGGGCGTGAGCCCCAGCGCGCGCAACCGCCGTACGGCCTCGGCGCTCGTCTCCTTCACCGCGTCGGCGACCTCCAGCACCGCCCGCGCCGCACCGTCCCAGGCGACCGCGACGGCGGTGCGCCCGGCGTCCTCCGCCGCCGCCCGGGCCCGCGCCAGCTCCTCAGGCAGCTGCATCGCCCACTCGGCCAGCAGCCGCTCCCGCCCGACCAGCACGGCGTGCCCCTCGACGACGCCCTGGACGCCCAGTCCGGGCACGTTGGCGAAGTCCTCGGGCACCGGCAGGCTGCCCAGCTTCCGCAGCGCCCCGTCGGCGACGGCCCGGGCGACCGGATGCTCGGAGGAGTGCTCCAGCGCCCCGGCCAGCCGCAGCACCTCGGCCTCGTCGGCGCCGCCGGCGGTGTGCACGGCCAGCAGGGTCATCCGGCCGGTGGTGACGGTGCCGGTCTTGTCCAGGACGACGGTGTCGACGCGGCGGGTGGACTCCAGCACCTCCGGCCCTTTGATCAGGATGCCGAGCTGGGCGCCGCGCCCGGTGCCGACCATCAGCGCGGTCGGCGTGGCCAGGCCCAGGGCACAGGGGCAGGCGATGACGAGGACGGCGACCGCGGCGGTGAAGGCGGCCGTGAGCCCGGCGCCGTTGCCGAGCCAGAAGCCCAGCGTGCCCAGCGCCAGGGCGATCACGACCGGCACGAACACGGCCGAGATCCGGTCCGCGAGGCGCTGCGCCGCGGCCTTGCCGTTCTGCGCGTCCTCCACCAGCCGTGCCATCCGGGCCAGTTGGGTGTCGGCCCCGACGCGCGTCGCGCGCACGGCGAGCCGGCCGCCGACGTTGATCGTGGCGCCCGTGACCGTGTCCCCGGTGCCCACCTCCACCGGCACGGACTCGCCGGTGAGCATCGACGCGTCCACGGCCGAGGACCCCTCGACCACCGTCCCGTCGGTGGCGATCTTCTCGCCGGGCCGGACCAGGAACCGGTCGCCGACCCGCAACTCGCTTACCGGCAGGGTCTGTTCGCGGCCGTCGTCGCGCAGGACGGTGACGTCCTTCGCGCCCAGCTCCAGCAGCGCCCGCAGCGCCGCGCCCGCCTTGCGCTTGGCCCGGGCCTCGAAGTACCGCCCGGCCAGGAGGAACGCGGTGACACCCGCCGCGGCCTCCAGGTAGATGTTCCCGGCCCCGTCCGTGCGCCCGATGGTCAGCTCGAAGGGGTGCGTCATGCCCGGCGTGCCCGCGGTGCCGAAGAACAGGGCCCACAGCGACCACAGGAACGCGGCCGACGTGCCGACCGAGATCAGCGTGTCCATGGTGGCCGCGCCGTGCCGGGCGTTGACGAAGGCCGCCTTGTGGAACGGCCACGCCGCGTACGTCACGACGGGCGCGGCCAGCGTGAGCGACAGCCACTGCCAGTACTCGAACTGCAGGGCCGGCATCATCGCCATGGCCACGACGGGCACCGCCAGGACCACGGCCGTGACCAACCGCTCGCGCAGCGGCCGGAGTTCGTCGGATGCGGCGGCCGGTTCGCCGGGCTCCTCCTCGGCCGCGGGCTCGTGTGCCGTGTAGCCGGTCGCCTCGACCGTGGCGATCAGGTCGCCGACGGACACGTCACCGCAGTAGCTGACCTTCGCCTTCTCGGTGGCGTAGTTGACGGTCGCGGTGACCCCCTCCATGCGGTTGAGCTTCTTCTCGATGCGCGCCGCGCAGGAGGCGCAGGTCATGCCGCCGATGGCGAGTTCCACCTCGGCGACGGCGCCGGTCGTGCCGGTGATCATGGCTCAGGCCCTCCCCGTGAGCTCGTAGCCGGCCTCGTCGACGGCCTCGGCGATCGCGGCGTCGTCGGGCTCGGCGGCGGTGGTGACGGTGAGGTGTCCGCTGCCGAGGTCGACCTCGACGCCGCTGACGCCGTCCAGCTCACCGATGACCTTGGTGAGCGTGGCCTTGCAGTGACCGCAGGACATGCCGGAGACGGCGTAGGTGGTGGCGGGCATCGGTGCCTCCTTCGACGAGCCCCGTGGATACGGGGCAGGGGTATGTTCGGCGAGCTTCCTGTATACCCCCGAGGGGTATACGATGCAAGCCTCGAAACATCTTGACTCGGTACCCCCTAGGGGTATTGTGAAGTGCAAGAAGGCCCCGCATTCACGCGGAAGGCCCGGTACCCGGAGGAGCCGAAGGCCATGAACACCGCACTGAAGATCACCACCTTCGCCGCCGCCCTCGCCGCCACGTTCGGCACCGCCTACGGAGTCGGCCAGGGCATCGGCCCCGTCGTCGCCGACGCCCCGCCGGAACACGGCCGGGACCACACCCCGCCCGCCCCACGGCCGGCGCGGGACGACGGGCACGCGGGCCACGACACACCCCCGGCGGGCGGGCTGCAGATCTCCGAGGGCGGCTACACGCTCGACCTCGCCACACCGCGTGTCCCCGCCGGCCGGCGCACCGAACTGCGCTTCACGGTCCGGGACACCGAGGGCCGGGCCGTCACCGCCTACCAGCGCGAACACGACAAGGAACTCCACCTCGTCGTGGCCTCACGCGACCTGCTCACCTACCGCCACCTGCACCCCACCCGTGCCGCCGACGGCACCTGGAGCATCCCTGTCGACCTGCCCCGCGCCGGCGGCTACCGCGTCTTCGCCGACTTCACCCCGGCGGAACGGGGCGCGCGGAACCTCACCCTCGGCGCCGACCTCGCCGCCTCCGGCCCCTTCCGCCCCGAGGAACTGCCCGCCCCGGGCACCAGGGCCGAGACCAACGGCTACGAGGTCGAACTGGCCGGCGCCCTGCACCCCGGCAAGCCGAGCGAGCTGAAGCTGAAGGTCTCCCGCGACGGCAGGCCCGTGACCGACCTCCAGCCCTACCTCGGCGCCTACGGCCACCTGGTCGCCCTGCGCTCCGGCGACCTCGCCTACCTGCACGTCCACCCGAACGGCGCACCCGGCGACGGCACCACCCGGCCCGGCCCCGGCATCTCCTTCACCGCCACGGCACCGAGCGCGGGCTCCTACCGCCTGTTCCTCGACTTCCGGCACGACGGAAAGGTCCACACGGCCGCGTTCACCGTCAGGGCCGGGGCGGCGGCCGGATCCAGCACCCCCGAGGGGCACACGGACGCCGGCCACGGCCACTGAGCCTCAGCCGAGGGCCCGGTCCAGGTGGAAGGCCGCGCTGATGAGCGCGAGATGGGTGAACGCCTGCGGGAAGTTGCCCTGCTGCTCCCCGGTGTTGCTGATCTCCTCGGCGTACAGGCCGAGATGGTTGGCGTACGTCAGCATCTTCTCGAAGGCCAGGCGCGCCTCGTCGACGCGGCCGGCGTGCACCATCGCCTCGACGTACCAGAAGGAGCAGATGGAGAACGTGCCCTCGTCGCCGCGCAGCCCGTCGGGGCTGGAGCGCGGGTCGTAGCGGTAGACCAGCGAGTCGGACACCAGCTCCTCGGTCAGCGCGTCCAGCGTCGACAGCCACTTCGGGTCGGTCGGGGCGATGAACTTCGTCAGCGGCATCATCAGCACGGCCGCGTCCAGCACGTCGCCGTCCTCGTGCTGCACGAAGGCCCGGCGCCGCTCCGACCAGCCCCGGCTCATGATCCGCCGGTAGATCGTGTCGCGGCACTCCCGCCAGCGGGGCAGATCGGCGGGCAGCCCGCGCCGGTTGGCCATCCGGACGGCCCGTTCGATCGCCACCCAGCACATCAGCCGCGAGTACAGGAAGTTCCGGCGCCCGCCCCGGGTCTCCCAGATGCCCTCGTCGGGCTGGTCCCAGTGGGTGCACACCCAGTCCACCAGGGCGCACACGTCGTCCCACTGGGCGCTGGATACGGGCTGGGCCCACTTGTCGTAGAGGTAGATGGAGTCGATCAGCGCGCCGTAGATGTCGAGCTGGAGCTGGTCGGCCGCCGCGTTGCCGACCCGGACCGGCGCCGAGCCCTGGTGGCCCTCCAGGTGGTCCAGCTCCCGCTCGGGCAGCTCGGTGCGCCCGTCGATGCCGTACATGATCTGCAGCGGGCCGGAGCGCGTGCCGTCCCCGGGGCTGATGTGCCGGGACACGAACCGCATGAACGCCTCGGCCTCCCCGGTGAAGCCCAGCCTCAGCAGGGCGTAGACGCAGAAGGCCGCGTCGCGCACCCACACGTACCGGTAGTCCCAGTTGCGTTCGCCGCCGAGCTGCTCCGGCAGGCTCGTCGTGGGCGCGGCGACGATCGCCCCGGTCGGCGCGTAGGTGAGCAGCTTCAGGGTCAGGGCCGAGCGGTGCACCATCTCCCGCCAGCGGCCCTTGTACCGGGACGCGGACAGCCAGCGCCGCCAGTAGGCCACCGTCGCCGCGAACTGCTCCTCCGCCTCCGCGTGCGCGCACCGGCGGGGCAGCACGTCGCCGCCGACCTTGTCCAGCGCGAACACCGCCGACTCGCCCTCGGCGAGCTTGAAGTCCCCCCGCACGTCGGGCCCGTCGGCCTCCAGCGGCACGGTCGCGGTCAGCGCGAGCGACAGCGCCCCCGCCTCGAAGACCGCCAGGCCGCCGGTCAGCCGGACGGTGTGCGGCCGGGTGCCGTAGTCGAAGCGAGGCGCCACCCGCGTACGGAACGGGACCGAGCCGCGCACGCACACCACGCGCCGGATCAGCCGGTGCCGCTCGGCCTCGGCCGACTCGCCGTCGACCGGCATGAAGTCCTGCACCTCGCCGACGCCGTCCTCGGTGTAGAACCGGGTGATCAGCACGTTCGTGTCGGGGAAGTAGAACTGCTTGGTCCGGGCCGGCACGGCCGCCGCCAGCTCGAAGCAGCCCCCGCGCTCGGCGTCCAGGATCGCGGCGAAGACGCTGGGCGCGTCGAACGCCGGGCAGCAGTACCAGTCGATCGTGCCGTCGGTCCCCACGAGGGCCACGCTGCGCAGGTCGCCGATCAGGCCGTGCTCCGCGATCGGCACGTACCGCCGCCCGCCCGGCTCGCCCCGGTCCTGTGCCGTTCCGCCCATGACAGCCTCCCTGCCGCGGTACGCGCCTCAGCCCCAGCGTAGGACGGCCGGCCCCGCGCCGCCGTCACACCGTGAGGACCCGCAGCCCGGCCTCCTCGAAGGCCCGTACCGTCTCCGGGGCGGCCGCCGCGTCCGTGACCAGCGTGTCCACCGTCTCCGCCGCGCAGATCCGGGCGAACGCCCGCCGCCCCAGCTTGCTGGAGTCGGCCGCCACGACCACGCGCTCGGCCCGCTCGCACAGCAGCCGGTTGACCGCCGCCTCCGCCTCGTCGTGCGCCGCGGCACCGTGCGTGACGTCGAAGGCGACGACCCCGAGCACCGCCACGTCGACGGTGATCTGCCCGAGCACCCCGTCCGCGAGCGGCCCGACCAGCTCGTACGACTGCGCCCGCGCGACCCCGCCGGTCAGCACGATCTTGAACTGCGGGCGCACGGCCAGCTCGGCGGCGATGTTCAGCGCGTTCGTCACCACGGTCAGCGCGGGCGGGCCCGACGCCAGGTCCCCGCGCACGGCCAGGGCCCGCGCCACCTCCGTGGTGGTCGTGCCCCCGGTCAGCCCGACCGCCTCCCCGGGCGCGACCAGGTCCGCGACGGCCTTGGCGATGCGCTGCTTCTCGGAGGCGCGCCGGGCCGTCTTGTAGCGCAGCGGCAGCTCGTAGGACACGCCGTGCACGACCGCGCCGCCCCGGGTGCGCACCAGCATCTGCTGCTCGGCCAGCTGGTCGAAGTCACGGCGGATCGTCGCCGCGGACACCCCCAGCTCCCCGGCCGCGTCCTCGACGTCCAGCCGGCCGCGCTCCACGAGCAGTTCCAGCAGCGCCTTCCAGCGGGCGTCGCGCGCCATCCGCACCTCCACGTCTCGATCTCCGGGCGACCTTAACGCAGCCGATCCCCCCGCATGCTTGATGATGCTCGAAAGGTGGCTATATCTTGCAACAACGATCAGCGCCGGGTGGGGATCACCGAGAGGGGTGCGGCATGACGCATGTCGAGGACGAGCTGACCAGTCAGCCCGAGTGCTGGGCCCGGGCCGCCTCCGAGGCGGCGGACCACGCGGGGGTGCTGCCCGCCCCGGGCGAGCGGGTGGCGCTCGTCGGCTGCGGCACCTCGTACTTCATGGCGCAGGCGGCCGCCGCCCTGCGCGAGGGCGCGGGCCAGGGCGAGACCGACGCCTTCGCCGCCTCGGAGTTCCCGCACGGCCGCCCCTACGACCGGGTCGTCGCCCTCACCCGCTCGGGCACCACGACCGAGGTCGTCGACCTGCTCGGCCGGCTGAAGGGCCGCACCCGCACGACCGCGATCACCGCCGACCCGGACACCCCCGTCCGGGCGGCCGCCGACGACCTGGCCGTCCTCGCCTACGCGGACGAACGGTCCGTCGTCCAGACCCGGTTCGCTACCACCGCCCTCACCCTCCTGCGCGCCCATCTCGGTCTCCACCCCGACGCCGCCGTCACCGACGCGCGGACCGCCCTGGCCCGCCCCCTGCCCGAAGGACTGGCGGATCGCGGGCAGTTCACCTTCCTCGGCTGCGGCTGGACCGTCGGCCTGGCGAACGAGGCCGCGCTGAAGATGCGCGAGGCCGCCCTGGCCTGGGCGGAGTCGTACCCGGCGATGGAGTACCGGCACGGCCCGATCAGCGTGAGCACCACCGGCACGGCCACCTGGATGCTCGGCGACGCGCCGGACGGGCTCGCCGCACAGGTCCGCGCCACCGGGGCGTCGTGGATCGCCGGCGACCTGGACCCGCTGGCCGAACTGGTCCGCGCCCAGCGCCTCGCGGTCGCCGTCGCCGCGTCGCGCGGACTGGACCCCGACAGCCCGCGCCACCTCACGCGCTCGGTGATCCTCGCGCCCTGACCCTGGAGACCCCGTGCCCCTCACCACCACCGGCGAACTCGTCGGCCGCGCCGCCGCCGCCCGCTCCGCCGTCGCCTCCTTCAACATCATCACCCTGGAGCACGTCGAGGCCGTCGTCGCGGGCGCCGAGGCCGCGCAGGCCCCCGTCGTCCTGCAGGTCAGCGAGAACGCCGTCCGGTTCCGCGGCGGACGGCTGCTGCCGCTCGCCCGCGCCGCCACCGCGGCCGCCGAACAGGCCGCCGTGCCCGTCGCCCTCCACCTCGACCACGTGCAGAGCGACGCCCTGCTGTACCAGGCCGTCGACGCCGGCTTCAGCTCCGTCATGTACGACGCGGCCCGGCTGCCCTACCCGGAGAACCTCGCCGCGACCCGGGCGGCGGTCGACTGGGCCCACGCCCACGGCCTGTGGATCGAGGCCGAGTTGGGCCAGATCGGCGGCAAGAACGGCCGCCCCCCGCTGGACGCCCACGCCCCGGGCGCCCGCACCGACCCCGAGGAGGCCCGCGCCTTCGTCGCCGACTCGGGCGTGGACGCCCTGGCCGTCGCCGTCGGCAGCGCCCACGCCATGACCACCCGCACGGCGGCCCTGGACCACGCGCTCCTCAAGCGCCTGTCGGCCGCCCTGGACGTCCCGCTGGTGCTGCACGGCTCCTCCGGCGTCCCGGACGGCGAACTCACCGCCGCGGTCGCCGGCGGCATCACCAAGGTCAACATCGGCACGGCCCTCAACATCGCGCTGACCGGCGCGATCCGCGACTTCCTCGCCGACCGCCCGGAAGCGGTCGACCCGCGCGGCTACCTCACGGTCGCCCGCGAGGCGATGACCCGGGAGGTGGCCCGGACCCTCACAACGCTCGGCGCGCCTGGCGCTTGACGGCCTTCAGCACCACGAACTTCGGGTCGCTCGCGACGACCCGGCTGTTGCCGAACAGCTTGCGCAGCTTGACGTGGTAGCCCAGATGCCGGTTGCCGATCACCCACAGCTCCCCGCCGGGCCGCAGCGCGCGCCGCGCCCCGCTGAACATCCGCCAGGCCGTGGCGTCCGTCGTCGCCTGGTGGGAGTGGAACGGCGGGTTGTTGAGGACCAGGTCGACACTGCCCGACGGCACCCCCTCCAGCCCGTCGCCCACCCGGAACTCGGCCCGCCCGGACAGGCCGTTCGCCCGGCAGGTGGCCTCCGCCGACGCCACGGCCTGGAACGACTCGTCCACGAACAGCACGTCGGCGTCCGGATCGGCCAGCGCCACCGCCGTCCCCACGACCCCGTTGCCGCACCCGAGGTCCACCACCCGGCCGCCCCGCCCCTGCGGCAGGTGCCCCAGGAAGAACCGGGTGCCGATGTCGAGCCGGTCCGCGCAGAAGACGCCCGCGTGATTGACCACCGTGCGCCCGGAGACGGCACCGATCCCGTCCGGCAGCGTGTACACGTACGGCCACGGACGGGCGGGCCGCTCCCGCGCCGGATCCGGCGTGCAGAGGATCAGCCGGGCCTTCTTCTCCGCCAGGGAGGTGCGGGTCGGGCCGAGGATCCGCTCGAACAGCCGCAGCGTCGAGGTGTGGATCTCCTTGACCATCCCCGTGCCCACGACCACCGTTCCCGCGTGCACCGCGGGTGCCAGCCGCAGCAGCTGGTCCTCCAGCAGCGCCAGGCTCTTGGGCACCCGCACCAGCAGCACGTCGATCCGCTCCGGCGGCGGGTCCTGGGTGGTGAGCAGCCGTACCGCGCCCGGCTCCACGCCGGCCCGCGCCAGGTTCGCACGCGTCGCCTGCTGCGTCAGGTACGAGTCGGTGATCTGCACCGGCCGGTGCTCCGCGAGCGCCGTGACCAGCGCGCCCCAGCGGTCCCCGACCACCACGACCGTGCCCGACAGCGGGACGTCCTCCCCGGCCAGATGCCGCAGCAGGTACACGTCGGAGGCGTCCCACGCGCGCAGCGTCTCGCGCGGGTCCTCGGGAAAACGGGTCAGCGCGAGCGCGCCCCACGGCGTCGTCATACGGTCGTTCATCGTGCGTCCAGGCTAGCCGAGCCGCAGCTCAGCCCCGGTCGGGCAGGATGGAGGGCATGGACGGCGAGCTGTTCCCCAGGTCCCGCGCCGAGGTCGCACCCGGCGCGGTCCACGTGCCGGACTGGCTGGACGCCGCCGGGCAGCGCTCCCTGCTCGACGCCTGCCGCGCCTGGGCCAGGCCGCCCGCCGGACTGCGCACGGTCCGCACCCCCGGCGGCGGCACCATGACCGCCCGCCAGGTGTGCCTCGGCTGGCACTGGTATCCCTACGGCTACGCCCGCACGGTCACCGACGGCGACGGCGCCCCGGTCAAGCCCTTCCCCGACTGGCTCGGCGACCTGGGCCGCCGGGCCGTGCGCGACACCCTCGGCGGCCCGGCGCCCGCCTACGACATCGCACTGATCAACTTCTACGGCGACGACGCCCGCATGGGCATGCACCGCGACAGCGACGAGCGGTCGGACGCGCCCGTGGTGTCCCTGAGCCTCGGCGACACCTGCGTCTTCCGCTTCGGCAACACCGAGACGCGCACCCGGCCCTGGACCGACGTCGAGCTGCGCAGCGGCGACCTGTTCGTCTTCGGCGGCCCCTCCCGGCTCGCCCACCACGGCGTGCCCCGGGTGCACCCCGGCACGGCACCACCGGAGCTGGGCCTGTCCGGACGGCTCAACATCACGCTCCGGGTCAGCGGCCTGTAGGCCGCCGCTGCGGCGGATCATGACAGACTCGCCCTCATGAGCGGGAAGGCGGACCCCCGGCCGGGGGACGGGAGCACGGCGAGGACACGACTGGACCGGGGGCGCACGGCCCTCGGACCCGCGCTGGAGCTCGTGCACACCGGACGCGCCCCGACCCGGGCCGTGCTCACCGCCGAGCTGGGCGTGACCCGCGCGACGGCCGGCGCGGTCGCCGCCGAGCTGGAGGCGCTGGGGCTGATCCGGGTCGACGCCCGGCCCGGCGCGGCCGCCGGCTCCCAGGGCAGGCCCTCGCACCGGCTGGCCGTCGCCGAGGACGGGCCCGTCGCCCTCGCCGCCCAGGTCCACGCCGACGGGTACCGGGCGGCCCTGGTCGGCCTCGGCGGCCGGATCGTCGCCACCACGCCCGGCTGCGAGATCATCGACCCCGACCCGGCGAAGGTCCTCGCCTCCGTCGTCACGGCCGGTGCCGAACTGCTGCGCGCGACCGGGCGCCGCTGCGTCGGCGCGGGCCTGGCCGTGCCGTCCGCCGTCGCCGAGCCCGAGGGGCTGGCCCTCAACCCCCTGCACCTGGCCTGGCCCGCGGGCGCGCCCGTGCGGGACATCTTCGCCGAGCAGGTGCGTGCGGCCGGCATCGAGGGACCCGCCTTCGCCGCCAACGACGTCAACCTCGCCGCGCTCGCCGAGCACCGGCACGGCGCCGGACGCGGCTCCCGCGACCTGCTGTGCGTGGCCACCGGCCACCGGGGCGTCGGCGGCGCACTCGTCCTCGACGGCCGTCTGCACCGGGGCAGTTCGGGCCTCGCGCTGGAGGTCGGCCACCTGACCGTGCACCCCGAGGGCCGCCCCTGTCACTGCGGCAGCCGCGGCTGCCTCGACGTGGAGACCGACCCGCTGGCCTTCCTCACGGAGGCGGGCCGCGAACCCGGCCCCGAGGTGTCGCTGCTCCAGCAGTCCATCGACCTGGTCCGCCACCGCTACGACGATCCGGGCGTGCGCACCGCCACCGAGGCCCTCATCGACCGGCTGGGCCTCGGGCTCGCCGGCCTGGTCAACATCCTCAACCCGGACCGGATCATCCTCGGCGGACTGCACCGCACGCTCCTGGAGGCGGACCCGGGCCGCCTGCGCGCCGTGGTCGCCGACCGCAGCCTGTGGGGCCAGAGCGGCGGTGTCCCCATCCTGGCCTGCACCCTCGACCACAACAGCCTGGTCGGCGCGGCCGAACTGGCCTGGCAGCCGGTCCTCGACGATCCCCTGGGGGCACTGACGGACCGCCACTGACCCGGTGTCATGCGTCCGCCGGACACGCACGGCCGAACCGGACCCGACCCCACCGGTATCGGGCTCGGCCCCGTCGCTTCCGGGCAGGCGAGCCGCCGAGCGGGCAGGCTGGTGGGCAGACAGCAGGCCCGTACCGCACCACCGAGGAAGTTGACGCAATGACCGACCAGCTCACCGTGAGCGTCCTGGGCACCGGCATCATGGGCGCCGCGATGGCCCGCAACCTCGCCCGCGCCGGGCACACCGTCCGCGCCTGGAACCGCACCCGCGCCAAGGCCGAACCCCTGGCCGCCGAGGGCGTCCACATCGCCGGCACGCCCGCGGAGGCGGTCCGCGGCGCCGACGTCGTCCTGACCATGCTCCACGACGGCCCCGTCGCCCTGGACACCCTGCGCGAGGCCGCCTCCGCCCTGGACCCCGGCACCACATGGGTGCAGTCGGGCACCGCCGGCCTCGACGACGTCGCCGCGCTGGCCGCCTTCGCCCGCGAGCACGACCTGGTCTTCTACGACGCCCCCGTCCTGGGCACCCGGCAGCCCGCCGAGGCCGGGAAGCTGACCGTGCTCGCCGCCGGGCCGGCCGAGGGAAGGGACCGGGTGACGCCGGTCTTCGACGCCGTCGGCGTGCGCACCGTGTGGACCGGCGAGGACGGGGCCACGGCCGCCGCCACGCGGCTGAAGCTGGTCGCCAACAGCTGGGTGCTCGCCGTCACGGCCGCCGCGGGGGAGGCCCTCGCCCTCGCCGGGGCCCTCGACGTGGATCCGCGCGACTTCTTCGACGTCGTCTCGGGTGGCCCGCTCGACATGGGCTATCTGCGCGCCAAGTCCGACCTGGTCCTCGACGGCCGGCTCACCCCGCCCCAGTTCGCGGTGAGCACCGCCGCCAAGGACGCCCGGCTGATCGTCCGGGCCGGCGCGGAGCACGGCGTCCGCCTGGACGTGGCCGAGGCCGCGGCCGCCCGCATGGAGCGCGCCGCGGCCCGGGGCCACGGCGACGAGGACATGGCCGCCGCCTACTTCGCCAGCTTCGACGACAACCCGTCCGCCTGAACACCCCCCACCCACGCAGGAGGTTCCACCATGTCCAAGCCGCCGCTGCCGCCCGAGGCCGAGGCCCTGCTGAGCCGGCCCAACCCGTGCGTCATGGCCACGCTGCGCTCCGACGGCGCCCCGGTCTCCACCGCCACCTGGTACGTGTGGAAGGACGGCCGGGTGCTGATCAACCTCGACGCGGGCCGCGTCCGCCTGAAGCACCTGCGCCGCGACCCGCGCGTGACCCTCACCGTCCTCGCCGGCGACGACTGGTACACCCACGTCACCCTCATCGGCCGCGTCACCGAGATGTACGACGACGAGGGCCTGACCGACATCGACCTGCTCTCCCGGCACTACACGGGCGAGCCCTACCCGGAGCGGGCCCGGCCCCGGGTCAGCGCCTGGGTGGAGATCGACCGCTGGCACGGCTGGGGCGCGATGAAGGACAACGACCAGGCCTCCGGCTGAGGCCGGTCAGCCCCGCCACTCGGTCCCGAACGCCCGCCCCGGGTTCTCCGTGAGGATCCGCCGCACCAGCTCCTCGCCCACCCCCTTCACGAGGCGGGGCCGCACCCGGCGCAGCAGGTACGGCATCCCCGGGCCGCCGTTCACCGAGCGGGCGGCGGCCGTGGTGGTGTCCGCGCCCAGCAGCAGCCGGTCGCCGAACCCGGCGTCGGCCAGGGCCCGTACGGCGTCCGGCATCCGCCAGTCTGTGGCGTGGTGCGCGAGGGACGGGCCGTCGAAGGCGAGGTAGCAGCCGGACTCCGCCGCCTGCCGGTGCGTCACGAGGTCGGGGGAGCGGTTCAGGTGCCCGAGCACCACCCGGTGCGGCGGCACCCCCGCCTCCCCGCACAGCACGTCCAGGACGTCGAGGGCGCCGGTGCCCAGCTCCAGGTGCACGGCGACCGGCGCCCCCGTGGCGTGATGCGCCTCGGCGGCCGCGGCCAGCGTCCACCGGGCGTGCGCGTCCAGGGCGTGGAAGCCGCCGGCCACCTTCACGAGCCCGGCCCGCACCCCCGACGTGCCGATGCCCTCGGTGAGTTCGGAGACGAACAGGCCGGCGAGCCGGCCGCGCAGCCGGGCGAGGACGTCCTCGCCGTAGTGCGCGGCCTGGTGCAGCCCGGTGGCCGCCACCACGTGCACACCGGTCTCCCGGGACAGCGGCGGCAGGTCGGCGGCCCGCCGCCCGAGCCCGTACGGCGTCCACTGCACCACGGCCCCGCCGCCCTGGTCCCGGAACGCCGTCAGCTCCGCCCGCGCCGCCGACCGGCTGTTCAGCTCCTGCCCGGGCAGCCGGGGACTGCCGAAGAACAGGTGGTCGTGGGCGTCGCACACACCGAGGTCAGCGGGGTGGACGTCCCCCAGTACCGTACGGACCGCGCTCACCACCGGCGTCCCCGGCCCATCCGGTCCCGGCCCGGCGCCGACAGGTGCAGCACCTCGAAGAGGTCGCCCTCGGGGCCGGCCGTGCCGTCCTCCCAGAGGGAGAAGGTCACCAGTTCCCAGCGACTCGTGTCGACGGCGACCGCGGCCAGCAGCGCACCGCCCTCCGCCGTCAACTGATGCGCCTCGCCCACCGCATCGCCCACGCGGTCGGCCAACGGCCCGTCCTGCGCCAGCTGTTGTCTCCTGCGCACCGCGAACCGCGGCTGCCCGAGCGCCCCTTCCTCGTATGCCAGACCCGTCCACTGCCGTGCGGACGGGCGCCCGAAGTCGTCGACGACGCCCTGGAAGCCGCCGCCCCAGAGGAAGGCGTTCATGCCCTCGACGGTGTTCCACAGGTAGAAGGGCGCGTAGGCGTTGACCGGCGAGCCGCGCAGGCCCCGCTCGCGAACGAGGTAGGCCTTGAGGCCGAGCCCGTCCCAGTCGTCGAGCAGATGCCCCCGGCGGGCCACCCGGTCGCGGATGACGCCCATGTCGTAGTCGGCGGGCAGGGTGATCTCGTACTGCAGGGCGTGCATCGCGGGTCTCCTCAGGGGGTGCGGGGTGCCAGCAGGGAGAGCAGCCCCCGCACGCCCGCGTCGAACGCGGCGGGGGAGCCGGAGGCGCGGGCGAGCACATAGCCGCCCTGGACGGTCGCGACGACGGCGGCGGCGATCTCGGCGCCGTCCAGGGCGGGGTCGAACTGCCCCTGCTCCCGGCCCTCGTCGACGAGTGCGGCGATCCGCCCGCGGAGCCAGTGGAGCGTCTCCTCGACCGGGGCGCGCAGCTCCGCGCTCGCGATCACGTCCGGGTCCATGGTCAGCCGGCCGACCGGGCAGCCCCGCAGCACGTCCCGCTCGCGCCGCAGATACGCCTCGATGCGCTCGTACGGCGTCCCGGGCCCGTCGAGCACGCTCGCGGCGGTGGCGCGCATCTCCTCGGCGGTCCGCCGGATCGCGGCCAGCGCGAGGTCGGGCTTGCCCTTGAAGTGGTGGTACATGCTGCCCTGCCCGGCGCCCGACCGCTCCAGGATGGCCTTGGGGCTCGTGCCCACGTAGCCGCGGTCCCACAGCAGTGCGCGGGTCGACTCGATCAGCCGTTCCGAAGTGCTCATGCCCGCAGTGTACATACCAGTAGGTACAGAAGGGGGGACGGACCGTACTCCGGCAGAGGTATGCGCGGTGCCGCTGCCCGTACGACGACCGCGGCCCCCTTCCGGGGCGACGCTCGGGACGACACGGATTGCGGCACGCGAACGAGGAGATGGACGACATGCAGACCCTGGCGCACTTCGGCGACGGCGGGCCCGGCCCGTGGATCCTGTTCTTCCCGGTGATCTGGGCGCTGGTGATCGGCGGCGGCATCGCGCTGCTGCGCCGCACGGTGGGCCGCGGCCGCCGGTCGGCGGTGGCCGAGCACTCGCCCGTCGCGGTACTGGGCCACCGCTTCGCCTCCGGCGAGATCGACGAGGAGGAGTACTGGCGCCGCCTGTCGGTCCTGAACGAGGAGTTCGGCCGCACGAAGGGCAAGCCCTGACCGCGACGGTCACCCCCGGCGTCACGGCCGGCGCGCGAACCGCCGGCCGCCGGTGGCGCCGCTCACGGATGAGAGCGACGCCTCGGCCGGCCGTCACGGGCCGTACGTGGGTGGGCGCGTGCGTCCGCACCACGCCCGCCCCGCTGGGGCGGTGGTCACCGCCCGGTCAACCGGCAACGGCGGACCGGGCGGGAGCATGTTCGGGCCGCAGCGCCTCGGCCGGGAGCCCGACCTCGGCGAACCGGCGCGCGGGTTTCTCCTGGACCGCGCGCCGCCGGCGCGTCGGCGCGGCCGCCACCGCAGGAGCGGACGTCGGCAGGGTGAACCACACGACCTTGCCCGACTCACCGTCCGGCCGGACGCCCCAGCTCTCGCTCATGGCGGCCACCATCGCCAGCCCGCGACCACAGGTCGCCAGCGGCTCGGCGTCGTCGACCACGGGCATTCGTGGATCGCCGTCGCGCACGGAGACCGTGAGCCGGTCGAGCAGCAGCTCTATCTCCACGGTGCATGTCTTGTCGGGCTGGGCGTGCCGGTGGACGTTGGACAACAGCTCCGTCACGCCGAGCGAGGCCCGGTCGATCAGAGCGTCCAGATGCCAGTAGCGCAATTGCGCAGATACGATTCTGCGGACCTGGCCGATCCGCGACGGCAGGGCTTGGAGCTCCACCGTGCAGTGCCTGCTTGGGTAGCTGATCACGGCTGCGACTCCCCGACGTGAGGTCCGGAAGAACACGGAGTTCGGATCCAGCAGGGCGCCTTCGTGACACTGCCGCCCGCTGTCGTGGCCGGCGGGCTGGTTCGCAGCGTTATCGCCGGTAAACCCAGAGTGACGTGAGACCAGAGTGACGCAGGGGGTGGGGGAGCGCAACTCGCGGACATCTCAGTCGTCACGCCCCGCCGCCCGGCGCACGGCCTCGATGAAGCGCCGCGCGGCCGGCGGCCCCGGCTCGCCCGGGGCGGGATCGCGCTCGCCCAAGGTGAGCAGGTACCGCTGGCCGTTGAGGTCGGCCGTCGCCCGGTCCTCGGGACCGAACCAGGGCCTGGACGCCCGCACCGCCTGCACCGGAGCGCTGTCGATCTCACTGCCGTAGCTGGTCAGCAACTCGAGTCGGCCGCCGCTGATCCGGACCTGGCCGGCCCGGGTGAGCGAACGCAGCCGCTTCCCGATCCGCACGCCCGTGGCCCTGAACTCCGGCTCCGCCATGTCACCCGCCCCCTTGTGCGTGTCGGTGTACCGGCCCGCTCCCCGCGGCGCGCGGTACGGGCTCGTGTCCCGATCCAGGGTGCCCCGCCCGGCGAACTGCTCCTGTGCTGCCCGGCGATGGCACCGGCTGCGTCGTGCCCTGCCGGGGACCTCGGTCCGAAACCGTCCCGAACCTCGGCCCCGCGGTGCAGTCTGCCCCCACCCGGCGCCGAGCACCAGTACGTGCGGACCGCTCGGCCGGGGGCGCCCGCAGCACGCTCGCGGATGCGCCCCCGGGAGTGCGCGCCCCCTTGCACCGGCTCTGCCCCAGGGGGCGCTTTGGGGGGCTCAAAGGTGCGTTTATGCAGGTGAGAAGCGTGCGCCGGATGCTTATGATCGGGGTGTCGGCCGCGCGATCCGTCGTCGGCGCGCAGCGTTAGGAGCCCCCTCGTGAGCACTCCCCAGCAGACCCGGACCGGCGTGACCCTCGACGTCGACCGCAGCGACTCCGGCTATCGCGCGTGGCTGAAAGAGGCCGTCCGCAGGGTGCAGGCCGACCACAACCGCTCGGCCGACACGCATCTGCTCCGGTTCCCGCTGCCGGAGCGCTGGGGCATCGACCTGTACCTGAAGGACGAGTCGACCCATCCCACCGGCAGCCTCAAGCACCGGCTCGCCCGTTCCCTGTTCCTGTACGGCCTGTGCAATGGCTGGATCCGGCCGGGCAGACCGGTGATCGAGGCCTCCAGCGGCTCGACGGCCGTCTCCGAGGCGTACTTCGCGAAGCTGATCGGCGTCCCCTTCATCGCCGTCATGCCGCGCACGACGAGCGCGGAGAAGATCCGCCTCATCGAATTCCACTCCGGCCGCTGCCACTTCGTGGACGACCCCCGCACCATGTACGAGGAGTCCGCCCGCCTCGCGGCCGAGACCGGCGGCCACTACATGGACCAGTTCACCTACGCCGAACGCGCCACGGACTGGCGCGGGAACAACAACATCGCCGAATCCATCTTCCGCCAGCTGCGGATGGAGCGGTTCCCCGAGCCGGCGTGGATCGTCGCCACGGCGGGCACCGGCGGCACCTCCGCGACCCTCGCGCGCTACGTGCACTACATGCAGTACGACACCCGTGTCTGCGTGGCCGACCCCGAGAACTCCTGCTTCTTCGACGGCTGGACCACCGGCGATCCGGACGTCACGTGCGACTGCGGCTCCCGCATCGAGGGCATCGGGCGGCCCCGGATGGAACCGAGTTTCGTGCCGGGCGCGATCGACCGCATGATGAAGGTGCCCGACGCGGCCAGCATCGCCGCCGTCCGGGCCCTGGAGCGCGCCATCGGCCGCAAGGCGGGCGGCTCGACGGGCACGGGTCTGTGGAGCGCGCTGAAGATCGTCGCGGAGATGGTGTCCGAGGGACGGCAGGGCAGTGTCGTGACACTGCTGTGCGACCCGGGGGACCGGTACCTCGACAAGTACTACTCGGACGACTGGCTGGCCGGGCAGGGCCTGGACATCGCGCCCTGCACCGCCGCGATCGACACGTTCCTGCAGACCGGCACCTGGCCCTGCTGAGCCCTCACCGACCGCCCTTCGGCCGTCGCGTGTCCCGGGACGCCGCGGCGGCGCCGGAGCGCAGCCCTCCCCGCGCAGCCGGACGGGGAGTGGCCGAGGGCGTCACCTCAGCCGGCGCCCCGCCGAATGTCCGCGTCCTCGTCGGGCTCCGGCTCCCCGGCCACCACCAGCCGCCGCAGATGCTCCGCGACCACCCCGCGCGCCTCGTCCGGCAGGCCGGCGTCGGTCACGAGCGTGTCGATCCGCTCCAGCGTGGCGAACGAACTCAGGCCCACCTTGCCCCACTTGGTGTGGTCGGCGACGACCACGACCCGGCGCGCCGACTGCACCAGGCGCCGGTTGGTCTCGGCCTCGGCGAGGTTCGGCGTCGACAGCCCGGCCTCCACCGATATGCCGTGCACCCCGAGGAACAGCAGGTCGAAGTGGAGCGCCGCGATCGCCTGGTCGGCCACCGGCCCCACCAGTGAGTCGGACGGGGTGCGCACACCCCCGGTCAGCACCACCGTGGCCGCGCCCTGCCGGGGGCCCGAGGTGCGCTGGGCGGCGTGGAAGACGTCGGCGACCCGCACCGAGTTGGTGACCACCGTGAGGTCGGGCACGTCCAGCAGGTGGTGCGCCAGCGCGTAGGTCGTCGTGCCGCCGGACAGGGCGATCGCCGCGCCCGGTGCGACCAGCTTGGCCGCGGCCCGGGCGATGTCCTCCTTGGCGGTCAGCTCCAGTCCCGACTTGGCCTCGAAGCCGGGCTCGTGCGTGCTCGCCTCGACCACCGGGACCGCGCCGCCGTGCACCTTCTCCAGAACGCCCTGGCGGGCGAGCGCGTCGAGGTCGCGGCGGACGGTCATGTCGGACACGCCGAGCTTGCGCGTCAACTCGTTGACCCGGACCCCGCCCCGGCGGCGGACCTCGTCGAGGATCAGGGATCGCCGCTGCTCCGCGAGGAGGTTCTGATTCTCGCTCACGTACGCTCCGGTCCTTTCGCCTCAATGCCGTCCGACACGCCCGGCGCACCCTTCCCGACCGGGACCTTCTCCCCGGGCACCGGTGCGCGGACGTCCCATCCTCGCACGGCGGGCAACGGACGGCGCCATCGCCCGCTCGTCGCGCACATGTCACCGATGCCCCGTGCGCGACGCGGCTTCGTCACGGATCGGGGAGATTCCGTGACATCAGGTGTGGGGCGCCCCCGAAGTGGAGATCCTTGTGCCCGCACAGGCGGAGCCGACGGCGTGTCACGGGGGAAGTGCGAATCAGTGGAACGTGCGCAGGAACAAGCGTCGACCGGCGGGCCCCACTCGCCCGCCGCACGGGCGGCCGGGACCGGGACCGCCCTGGAACTCCTCGTCCACGGCGTGGGCGGCACCACGCCCCAGGACATGCTGGGCGATCCGCGGACCGTACGGATCACCGGCGACGGCATCGCGGCCGTCTTCCGGCGCGCCGACGACGTCGACGCGGAACACACCCCCGGCGCCGCGCGCCGCGACGAGCCGGTGCCCGAGGCCTACGTCTGGTGCAACCTCACCTCCGGCAACGGCACCCGCGCCCTGTGGCTGTTGCTGCTGCCCTTCATGGTCGTCAACCTCGCCCACTGGATGCGCCCCAGCGCCCACGGCCGCCGCCGCACGGCGCGCCTGTACGGCCTGCTGGTGCGGCTCACCGGACTCACCCTGACCGTGCTGCTGGTCGCCGCCGCCTGCGAGGTCGCCCTCGACCTGACCGCCTGGCAGTGCGCCGGCACGCCCGCGTGCGCCGACCGCCACTCCTGGCTCGGCTTCCTCTCACCCACCGTCTCGGACGGCGGCTGGTGGAGCGCCCCGGGCCGCAGGCTCGCCCTGGCCGCCCTCGTCCCCACCGCCCTGACCGCACTGCTGTGGTACCTCTCCCGGCGCACCTGGAGCGACTACGAGTCCCAGCAGCCGATCGCCCGCGACCCCGAGCCCGACGAGGACCCCGGACCGACCGCGCTCGGCCGTCCCGGGTTCTGGTACGGGCGCCGGCTGGTGGCCCGGCTGCGCGCCGCGCACACCGCCGCCGGACTGCTGACCGTCGCCGCGGCGGTCGCCGGCGCCGCCGCCCGCCGGGACCGCGCACCCGGCGGACCGGCCGTCCTGGACACCCTCGGCGTGCTGCTGCAGGCGTCCCTCGCGGCCTGCGCGGCCGCCGTCGTCTGGGTGGTGTGCCGCCGGGGCCGCAGCGAGAAGCGCATCGACCGGGAACTCGACGAGCGGTACGTACGGCGCCTGCCGGCCATCGCCCTCGTCCTGCTCGCCCTCACCCTGCTGTACGCGGGGTGGGACCGCCCGGGCTGGGAGTCGGGCGGCCGGCTGCCGGGCGACACCGCCTTCGGGGGGATCGTCCTGGTGCAGGGCCTGCTCGTGGTGGTCCTCGCGGTCGTCGCCCACACCCTGCACCGCACCGACCCCGACCGGCGGGCCGTGCTGCGGGGCCTGGGCGGACCGGCCGTCGCCATGCTGGCCTGCGCCCTCGGCGGCGTGATGTCCGGCGGCGTCGCGCAGCGCGTCTCCGACTGGCTGGACGGCACCGGGGCGTCGCTCGACGGGCCGCCGGTCCTGCTGACCTGGCAGGCGTCCGTGATCCCGCCCCTGCTGGTGGTGCTGCTGGCACTCTTCGCCTGGCTGGCCCACCGGGCCTGGACCCTCGCCCGCGCCGAGCGCGACGCGGTGGCCCGCGACTACCCGGAGGAGACCCTGGACCGGGCCCGCACCCGCCGGATCGCCTCCACCCGCGCCATGGCCTCCCTCACCGACCGGGGACCCCGGATCGTCGCCGTCACCTCCGGCGTCACCCTGCTGCTCGGCGCCGGCGCCCTCGTGGGCGCGCTCGCCACCGACGAAACCCCCGGCGAGGCGGCCCGGGGCACCACCCCCCTCCTCCACGGCGCCGCCGAGACCTCCCAGGCCCTCGGCTCCTGGCTGATCGGACTCGGCTTCATACTCTTCGTCACCTGGGGCCGCCGCGCCTACAAGGACGCCGCCGCCCGCCGCACCATCGGCATCCTGTGGGACGTCGGCACCTTCTGGCCGCGCGCCGCCCACCCCTTCGCCCCGCCCTGCTACGCCGAGCGCGCCGTGCCCGACCTGACCTGGCGGATGGCGACCTGGACCCGCGCCACCGGCGGACGGCTGGTCATCTCCGGGCACTCCCAGGGCAGCGTCCTCGCCGCCGCCGCGGCCTGGCAGCTCGCCCCGTCCGCCCGCAGACGCGTCGCCCTGCTCACCTACGGCTCCCCGCTGGAGCGCCTCTACGGCCGCTGGTTCCCGGCGCACTTCGGGCCCGCCGCGCTCAGCGCCCTGCACCGCGAGGTCGACTGCTGGCGCAACCTGTACCGGCTCACCGACCCCATCGGCGGCCCGATGCGCCTGCCCGGCGACCGCGGCCCCCAGGTCGACCACCCGCCCCTGAAGGACCCCCTCGCCTACGGCCGCACCGAGCTGCTGCCGCTGCCCGCGCCGATCCTCGGCCACTCCGACTACCAGGCGGACCCGGTGTTCGCCGAGGAACGGGGCACGCTGCTGGCCCGGCTGCGGCCCGGGGTGCCCGCGCCCCGCGACACACCCGAGCCGCCCGCCGCGTAGCCGCTCTCAGCGCAGTTCGGGGAGGTCCTCGGCGTACAGCAGCGTCAGGTCGTCCGTGCTCGGCTCGGCGAGCTGGGCGACCCGGCTCGCGTGCCGCTCCACCATCGCCTCGAACGTCTGCCGCGCCGTACGGCCGTTGCCGAACGCCGGGCCCTTAGGGAGCCGCGTGAAGTACGTCCGCAACGCCTCCGCCGCGCCCGGCGCCAGCCGGTACTCGTGCTCCTCGGCCTGCTGCTCCACGATCCGCAGCAGGTCCTCGGGGCCGTAGTCGCTGAAGGTGATGGTCCGTGAGAAGCGGGACGCCACACCGGGGTTGACCGACAGGAAGCGCTCCATCTCCGCCGTGTAGCCGGCGACGATCACCACGACGGCGTCCCGGTGGTCCTCCATCAGCTTCACCAGCGTGTCGATGGCCTCCTTGCCGAAGTCGCGGCCCGCGTCCTCCGGGGACAGCGCGTACGCCTCGTCGATGAACAGCACGCCGCCGCGCGCCTTCTCGAACGCCTCCTGCGTGCGGATCGCGGTCGAGCCGATGTGCTCGCCGACCAGGTCGACCCGGGACACCTCCACCAGGTGACCCTTCTCCAGCACCCCAAGGGAGGCGAGGATCTCGCCGTACAGCCGCGCGACCGTGGTCTTGCCGGTGCCGGGGGAGCCGGTGAAGACCAGGTGCCGCTTGACCGACGCCGCCTTCAGGCCCGCCTCCTGCCGCCGCCGGCCGACCTCGATCATGTCGGTGAGGGCGCGCACCTCCCGCTTGACGCTCTCCAGGCCCACCAGCGCGTCGAGTTCACCGAGGACGTCCTTGGAGCTGCGGGCCGGCGGCGCGGGCTCCGCGACCGCGATCGGCGCGGAGGGCTCCGGTTCCGTGCGCTGCCCCGGGACCGCGCCCAGCAGCCCGGCGGAGGGGCTCACCGTCTGCACCGCCGTCTCCGGCGCCGCCGCGGGCGCCCGCAGCCCGGCGCTCTCGTCGCTGGTGCAGTCCTCCACGACGGGCCCCGTCCCGGACGCCGCGTCAGCGCCGCCGTCCGCGAACTCGTAGCCCCCGCGCGCGCACCGCTCCGTACGGCACTTGCGCAGCGTCGTGCGGCTGCCGTCGATCACGTGGAAGCCGTAGCCGCCGCTGCCCGTCACCCGGCAGTTCAGGAAACTGCCGCGGCCTCCGGCCGAGACGTAGACGCCCGCCTCCGCCGGGGAGTCGACCGTGCAGCGCTCCACCGTCGGGTCGGCGCCCTTGGTGACGATCACGCCGGTCTGGGTGCCGTCGATCGTGCAGTTGCTGAGCGTGCCGCCGCTGCCGTGGTCGCGGAACCAGGCGCCCGTCGCCGCGTCGCGGATCCGGCAGTCGTCGAGCTGAGCGGTCGCGCCGTCGCTCACCGACACGGCCGTGTTGCGCACCTGCGCCAGGTCGCTGTCCACGACGTCCGCCCGCGAACCCCGGTCGAGCACGAACAGGGCGTCGGGCACGTCGTGCACCCGGCAGGAGTCCAGGACGGCGGTGGCGCCGTCGCTGACCCACACCGCCGGGTAGTCGCCCGTGCTGTCGAAGATCTCGCACTGGTTGGCGTCCACGCGCGTGCCCGGGTCCCACACCGACAGGCCGTTGCGCCCGAACTGCCGCACCGTCGTGCGCGTCAGCGTGAGCACGGAACGCGAGCGCAGGTCGACCGCGTTCTCCGGGATGTCGTGGATGCGGCAGTCGGCGAGCGTGAGCACGGCGTCCGTGTCGAGCGTGACCCCGTCGGCCGTCGTGCGGTGCACATCGCAGTCGGTGAGGTGCGCGGTGGCACGGCCGGTGATGTGCACGCCGCTGCCCCGCACCTCGTAGATCTCGCAGCCCACCGCCTCCAGCGCCGAGTTCTCCCCGGTCGCCGACAGGCCGGAGCCGGAGGCGTGGTGCACCGTGCAGCGCTCCAGCCGGGGGTGGGCGCCGCCGCGCACCGCCACGCCCGCCTGGCCGGCCGCGACGACCTCGCACTCCTCGAACACCCCGCCCGCGCCGTCCACCACGGCGATGCCGACGCCCGCCGGATTGTCGACCGCGCAGCGCCGCACCGTGGGCCGGGCACTGCCGCGCACCTCGATCCCGGCCGCCGACCGCGTCACCACCCGCACGTCCCGCAGCTCCGGGGTGCCCTCCTCCACCAGCACGGCCGGGGAGGCCGCGTCCTGGCCCTCCACGAGCAGGTCCTGCACCACGGCCGAGGCGCGTACGGTCAGCGGCACCCCGTCCACGGGCGCGATCCGCACCGAGCCGGGCGCGTTCTCCGGGCCGCGCAGGGTCACCGCCCGCTGGACGACGAGGTTCTCCCGGTAGGTGCCGGGGGCGACGGTGAGGACGTCGCCGTCGGCCGCGGCCTCCAGGGCGGCGGCGAGCGATGCGTACTCACCCGTGCGGCGCCGCCACCGCGACGTGCCGGTGTGCGTCACCTGGACCGTGCCCTGTGCCATGGTGTAGCTGTGCCCCCACCTCGGTCGTACTGATGGCTCGTTCGCCCTCGGGGCGGGCCGGGCGGTGCCGGGACCGCGGCGGCACCCGGCCCGGCGGGCCGGTCGCGCGCGGCGTCGACACCCGGCGCGCCCCTCCTGCTCGCTCGCACGCGGGTTGTGCCGAACGGTTCGGCCGGACCACCGTAGCGTGCGCGCGGGCGGTGGGTTGACCAGAGGCGGAAGGCCGTCAGCTGCCGGTGCCCGTCCTGCCCCAGTCCGGGCCCGCCTTCTGCCATGCCCGGTCCCAACGGGCGTACCGGCGGCGGACCATGCGCCAGACGATCAGCCGTCGGCCGCCCTCGACGAGGCCGCCCGCCAGCAGGGCCGCGCCGAAGCCGGCGAGGACCGCGTGCGTCGACGCCGTGGCGGAGTCCAGCGGGCGGGCCACCATCCGGCCGTGCCGGTCGGTCCATATCCGGAACTCGTCGCCCGGCCGCGGGTTCTTCAGGGCCGCCAGCACCGGGCCCTGGTGGGCGGTGCCGTCCGGAGCGGTCCAGCCGGCGAGGACGCGCGTGCGCGCATCCCGGCCGGTGGACGTCTCGGGGTCGGCGTCCAGCGGGGAGCGGCCCAGCTCGCGGACCACCGTGGCCGTCACCAGGCGGCGCGCGTGGTGCTGCTCGCGGACGGAACGCTGCAGGGCGTCCTGCGCGGCGCCGCCGACGAGGACGCCGGCCAGCGGGGCGGCTGCCAGGACGAGCAGCAGGGCGGCCAGCGCCAGCCAGGCCTCGGCCAGATCGGTCGCGCGGCACAGCGGGTTGCGCCGCCAGCGCCAGAGTCCGCTGATCGCTCGCACCGCCCGCACCCCCTTCCCGCTCTGTGATAGCCCCCCGCGGAGCCGTCCGCGCGCGGAATCCGCCGAGAGAGAGCGACATCACCTCTCCGCGGCCGCCATCGACGTCCCCCACCACGCCAACGCCCGGTCCGGCGGCGCGGTTCCCGCCCCGGCGACCGTGCCCGCCCCCGCGGCTGCCGTGTCCGGGCCGGCGGTCGCCGCCGCGCTAGTCGAGGATCGTGACGGGGTCTCCGACCCGGATCGTGCCCCGGGTCAGCGGCACCAGGTTCTGCCCGAAGACCAGCTTCCCCTCCCGCCGCCGGTGCCGCCCCAGGCTGTGCAGAGGCTCACGGCCGCGCTCGCTCGTGCCCTGGTCGGTGGTGGTCACCACGCAGCGGCCGCACGGCTTGGCGACACGGAAGGCCACCTCCCCGACGGCCACCCGCGACCAGTGGTCCTCGGCCCAGGCGTCGGTGCCCGCCACGACCACGTTGGGCCGGAACCGGTCCATGGGCAGCGGCCCCTCGTCCGCGTGGTCCCCTTGTGCGATCAGGGTGTTGAGGGCGTCGAGCGAGGCCGTCGTGGTGAGCAGCAGGGGGAAGCCGTCGGCGAAGGAGACCGTCTCGCCGGGCCGGGCGTACTGCGGGTCGACCGGCCGGCGCGTGGCCGGGTCGTCCAGGTACACCAGGCGCGCGCCGATGCCCAGGTAGTCGCTCCACCAGGTGTGCGCCGCCTCGCCCTCCGCCGGGACCGCGTCGACCTTGTCGCGGAAGATCTGCACCGGCACCGTGCCGATCGACCGGGGCACGGGGACCGTCAGCGGTTTTCTGCCGGGCGCGGACACCCGGACGCCGCCGTCCGGCAGGAGCGCGGCGGCGGCCAGGGCGAGGCGTGGCTGCTGGCGCTGCGTGACGGCCTTTCCCGCGTCGTCGACGAGCAGCCAGCGCCGGTCTCCGGCCAGCCCCCAGGGCTCCACGGCGGCCTCCCGGGGCGCGAGGCCCCGGACCGCCTTGACCGGATGGACGTGAATCGCGTGCAGGTGTGCGTTCCCCATGGGGCCATCGTGCCAGCCGGCGCCGACGGCCCCCGGGTGCGGCTCAGTACCCGCGGTACTGCTGGTTGTTGTACGGGTCCTGGTAGGGAGCCGGGGCCGGCCGGGGGGCCGCGGGGCGCATCGCCTCGTAGCCCGCGGGTGCCGCCGGGCGGGGCTGCTGCGGCTGGGGGCCGGGGTAGCCGCGCGGAGCGGTGGCCTGCTGCGGGATGTACGCCGCGGGCGCCTGCTGGAGCGGGGCCGGCTGCTGGGCCTGCGGATAGCCGTAGGAGGGCTGGGAGGGTGCCGCCGGCAGCGCGGGAAGCGCCGACGGGAGGGCGGGCAGATGGCTGCCCGGCATGTCGTACTGGGCGGGGACCCGGATCGGGGCGATCTGCGGGGTGCCCCGCTCGGCGACGAGCTTGTCGTAGATCGGGGTGTCCGGGAAGGAGGCGGAGTAGTAGCCGCCGCCATAGGTGGAGCGGGGGGAGGTCATGGCACATAAGTTAAGCCCACGATGTGCTGGTTGGGGAGACCGATAAGAGGGTTGTTTTCCGTGCCCGCAGTGACCTGGGATCCCCAATCCGAGCGAATTCGGCAAAAAGGGGCACCGAACCTGTTCTTGATCGTGTAAAGGCCGAGTTCCGGGCGGGTTACCGGCGGTTGGCCATCGGTCTTCCGGCGGCCGGCGCATGGGCGTACGCGTCCGGGAGGAATAGGTTGTGCCGACGAGACCGGACGAGATGGGGGCGGACATGCACATGCTGAAAGGGTCGAACACGCAGGTGCCCACGGCGGCGCTGCGCGTGGAAGTGGGCTGGCGCGGCGGACCGGGCGTGCCGGACGCCGACGCCTCCGCTCTGCTGCTCGTCGCGGGAAAGGTCCGCTCCGACGCGGACTTCGTCTTCTACAACCAGCCCGCCCACTCCTCCGGAGCGATCCGGCACGAGGGCAAGCGCGACGCCGCCGGCCGCATCACCGACACGCTCCTGGTCGATCTCGCGCGCATGGAGCCGGCGGTGGAGACGGTCGTCCTCGCCGCCTCCGCCGACGGAGGCACGTTCGGGCAGGTCCCGGACCTGTACATCGAGGTGCGGGACGCCCGGGACACACCGGTCGCGCGCTTCGAGAACCCGGGCGCCACCACCGAAACCGCCTTCGTGCTCGGCGAGTTCTACCGTCGCCAGGGCGCCTGGAAGTTCCGCGCCGTCGGGCAGGGCTACAGCAGCGGCCTCGAAGGCCTGGCCACGGACTACGGCATCACGGTCGACGAACCGCAGCGCACGGCCACGGCACCCGCCGCCGCTCCGGCGCCTCCCGCCGCTGCGGCGTACACCCGCCCGCCGGTGACGCCCCCGGTGGCTCCGCCCGCGCCCGCCGCGCCCCCTGCGGCACCGCCGGCCCCCGTCCGCCTCACCAAGGTCACGCTCACCAAGGCGGCCCCCTCCGTCTCGCTCACCAAGCAGGGCGGCACCTCGGGCGCGCTGCACGTGAACCTCAACTGGGAGGTCCGCAAGCAGTTCTCGGGCTGGAGCAGCAAGTTCGGGCGCCCGACCGCGATGCACTCCGACCTCGACCTCGACCTGTGCGCGCTGTACGAACTCACCGACGGCAGCAAGGGCGTCGTGCAGGCGCTCGGCAACGCCTTCGGGTCGCTGCACCAGCCCCCGTACATCCACCTCGACGGCGACGACCGCACCGGAGCGGTGGCCTCCGGCGAGAACCTCACCGTCAACCTCGACCACAAGCACGTCTTCCGGCGCATCCTCGTCTTCGTCACCATCTACGAGGGCGCCCGGTCCTTCGCCGACCTGAACGCGACGGTCACCCTGCGGCCGCAGCACGGGGCGCCCATCGAGTTCTCCCTCGACGAGTGCACGGTCCCCTCCCTCGTGTGCGCCCTGGCGCTGATCACCAACACGGGTGGTGACCTGCTCGTCCAGCGCGAGGCGCGGTACCTGGTGCCCGAGCGCGGCGTGAGCCCCCAGCGCACCGTCGACTACGCCTACGGGTGGGGCATGAACTGGACCCCCGGCAGGAAGTGACCCGCGACGGCCGTCAGCCCTCGTCGGGCACGGCCTCCGGGCGCGCGTAGGTGCGGCCCTTCCAGGCCGCACCGCGCCCCCGGTAGTGCTGCACGGCCGAGTCGACCGTCATCAGCAGGTACAGGAACGCGGTGAACGGCAGCAGCGGCGCGAGCCACGGCGGCTGCCGGTAGTAGCGGAGCATCGGCAGGTACGTCCCCGCCATGACGAGCCAGGCGAGCCCGCCGGTGACCACTGCCGCCCCCTCGCCCGCGGCCGGCCCCGCGAGCACGGCCGCGGGCGGCACCAGATAGACGAGGACAAGACCGGCCACCGTCCCGGCCAGCAGCAGCGGGTGGTGGCGCAGCTGGGCGTAGGCGCTGCGCGAGACCATCCGCCACAGGTCGCCCAGACGCGGATACGGCCGCACGCTGTGCACCCGGTCGGCGAGCCCCAGCCAGACGCGGCCGCCGGCGCGCTTGACGGCCCGTGCGAGGGCCACGTCGTCGATCACGGCGTGCCGGATGGCGTCCGGGATCCGTGCCCGCTCGGCGGTCCCGGCCCGCAGCAGCACACAGCCCCCGGCCGCGGCCGCGGTCCGGGTCCCGGCCCCGGCGATCCGCCGGAACGGGTAGAGCTGCGCGAAGAAGTAGACGAAGGCGGGCACCACGAACCGCTCCCACACGCTCTCCACCCGCAGCCGCGCCATCTGCGAGACGACGTCGAAGCCCCCCGCGCGGGCCGCCGCCACCAGCTCCCGCAGACTGTCCGGCGCGTGCGCGATGTCGGCGTCCGTCAGCAGCAGGTACTCCGGGTCACGCGCGCGTGCCAGGCCGATGCCGTGGCGCACCGCCCACAGCTTGCCGGTCCAGCCGGGCGGCGGTTCGCCCGGCGAGGACACGGTCAGCGCCAGCCCTCCGAGCCGGTTCGCCAGGTCCCGCGCGAGATCGCCGGTGCCGTCCGTGCTGCCGTCGTCGACGAGGAAGACCTCGGCGCGACCGGGATAGTCCTGCAGCAGCAGGGACGGCAGCGCGGCGGGCAGCACCGCCGCCTCGTCGCGGGCCGGGACGACGACACACACCGACGGCCAGGAGTCCGGCTCCCGGCGCGGCGGCAGCCGCACGTCCGTGCGCCAGAAGAAGCCCTGGCCGAGCAGCAGCCACAGCCAGGCGAGAAGCGACACAGCGGCAATCCAGACAAGGGCGCTCACGCGCGCAGTCTGCCCCACGGCAGCGGCCGCGGACCGCTCATCGTCTATCGTGATCGGGTGAAGATCGCGCTCATGGACTCCGGTATCGGTCTGCTGGCGGCCACCGCCGCGGTTCGGCGGCTGCGACCCGACGCCGATCTCGTGCTCTCCCTGGACCCCGACGGCATGCCGTGGGGACCGCGCACCCCGCAGGACCTGACCGAGCGCGCCCTCGCCGTCGCCGAGGCGGCCGCCGCGCGCCGCCCCGACGCCCTGATCGTCGGCTGCAACACCGCGACCGTGCACGCCCTCACCGCCCTGCGCGCCCGCCTCGAACCGGAGCTCCCGGTCATCGGCACCGTCCCGGCGATCAAGCCCGCCGCGGCCGGCGGCGGACACCTCGCCATCTGGGCCACCCCCGCCACCACCGGCAGCCCCTACCAGCGGGCCCTGATCCGCGACTTCGCCGAGGGCGTGCCCGTCACCGAAGTGCCCTGCTGGGGGCTGGCCGAGGCCGTGGAGCACGCCGACCAGACGGCGATCGACGCCGCCGTGGCCGCGGCCGCCGCGCTGACCCCCGAAGACGTGACCACCGTCGTCCTCGGCTGCACCCACTACGAACTGGTCGCCGAGCGCATCCGTGCCGCCGTGCAGCGCCCCGGCCGCCCGCCGCTCGTGCTGCACGGCTCCGCGGGTGCCGTGGCCGCCCAGGCGCTGCGTCGGCTCGGCGCGCAGCCCGCGCCGGGGGCCACGCCGCACGGCGCGCTGACCGTGCTGCTCAGCGGACGCGAGGGCGCGCTGCCCGCGCCCGCCCTGGCCTACGCCGAGGGGCGGCTGCTGCAGGCGGTCACCCCGGCGGGCTGACGCCCCACGCGGGACACCAGGACCGGGGGGCCGCCCACCCGGCCCAGTCACGCTCCGCCACCAGGTACCAGCGCAGCGAAAGCTGAGTACCCTCAAAGACATGAGGGACCACCGCCACGGCGAGAACGCCCCCCACGTGCCTCCTGAGGTCTGGACCGGCCGGGCCACCAACCGGGTCCAGTGGCTGCTGGCGCTCGTGGGCGCCGCCTGCATGGCGCTCGGCATCGCGCTGGCCGTCGACTCGGCGTGGACCTCCGGCGCGGCCCCGCTCGTCATGGCCGTCGTCGGCTGCATCGCCGCCGGGCTGCTGGTCCTCTTCGGGACCCTCGCCTTCGTCCACGTCGCCCTGCGGGTGGACGAGGACCACCTGGAAGTGCGCTGCGGCCACATCGGCGTGCCCCGCCGCCGTATCCCCCTCTCCCATGTGGCGGGCGCCACCTACACCTCGCACGTCACGCCCCGCCACTGGGGCGGCTGGGGCTACCGGTGGCGGCCCGAGAAGGGCACCGCGGTGGTGGTGCGACGGGGCGAGGGCGTCGTGCTGGAGCTGTGGGACGGACACACCTTCACGATCACCGTGGACGACGCGGAGGCGGCCGTACAGGTGATCAAGGCGCGGCTGCGGCCCGGGAAGCCCGGGGCTCCCGCCCACTAGGACCTGTCTGACCATTCCGGCCGTCGCCCGGAGGCAGGCGGGAATGGTCGGACAGGCCCTGGACGTCACTTCCCGGGTCACCACGCGGGAGCCCGCCCGGTGTCCCGCGGGTGCGGATCCGCCGAGCGGGCCGGTTGCTCGTCGGCGAGCGGGCGGGCCGTGGCCAGGCCGGCCAGCAGACCGGCCCCCACCGACACCGCCGTGAAGCTCAGCGCGTTGCCGATCGCGGCGATGGCCGCGACCCCGGTCAGGGCCGCGCCCGCGGTCAGCGCCACCGGGGTCGGACGCGGACCGCGCCACAGCGCGTACATCATCCAGCCGAACGCCGCCACCAGCAGGACCAGCCCGATCAGGCCCTGCTCGGCCGCCTGCTGCAGGGGCGCCGAGTGCGGCTTGCCGTCGGCCAGCAGGGAGGGGGCGGAGGCCGGGCTCAGTTCCCCGAAGCGGCCCGGCCCCGCGCCCAGGGCGCCGTTCTCGCGCAGCAGGTGCCAGGCGTCCTGCCACAGCCGGACCCGGTGCGGCGTCAGCCGTTCCTCCAGGGCGGCGGTCAGCCCGCCCGGCACGGCCCCCGCGGCGATCGCCCAGGTCAGGCTCGTCACCACCGCGGCCACCGCGGCCAGCAGGGCGAGACCGGCCCCGCGGTGCCGGGTGCGGCCGGCCGCCAGCGAGCACAGCAGCACCGCGGTACACGCCACACAGCCGGTGGCCGAACCGAGCGCCGCCGCCAGCACCGCGGTCCCGGCGGCCAGCAGACGCAGCGCGAACCGCGCGGCCGGCCCGGAAGCGGCCCAGGCCGCGCAGCACGCGGCACCGGCCGACAGGGTCAGCACGGCGGCGGTGGCCCCCGCGTGGCCCAGGGGCGTGGCGATCTGCGGTCCCGGAGCCAGGTGCGGAACGGCCAGCGTCAGCCCGGCACCGGCCAGCGCGCCGGCGCACGGCGCCGCCACCGGCAGCAGGGCCCCGCCGATCCGGCCCGCGGCGTAGCCGGCCGCCACGGCCAGCACCGCGAGGAGAACGCCCTCCGGCCGGCCGTCGTGCGCCGCCGCCGTGATCAGGGACCATCCGGCGCAGGCCCCCAGCACCACGACGCCCGTCGCGTCGGAAACGATTCTTCTGCCGCCGTCCCCGTCCGGCCCGGACGCGGACGCCATCCCGCCTCGACCCACCCCGCCCCGCCCCCGCACCAGTCGCCCCCGACCTGTGAAGACCCCGCTCACCGGGGCCGGCCGCCGGCCGCACGGCCGAGGCTTCGGCACACCGTAACGGCTGGTGGAGGTTTTGGGGATGTGTCGTGACGAAATGAGCGGCGGGGCCGTGCTGCCGACCGCGCTGTCGACGCGCGGGCGACCCGACTTAGACTCCGGGAGTGACCGTCACCGCAACCTCCGTCGACGAGTCGGACCAGCTGGAACCGCGGACCGCGCCCCGGGCGCGGGACCGGGCCCGGCGACTCGTTCCGGCCGCCGCAGCCGCGCTCGCCGGCCTGCTCCTCTACGTCAGCTTCCCGCCCCGCACCCTGTGGTGGCTGGCTCCGCCGGCCTTCGCGGTCCTCGGCTGGGTGCTGCGCGGCCGTGGCTGGAAGGCGGGGCTCGGCCTCGGCTACCTCTTCGGCCTCGGCTTCCTGCTGCCGCTGCTGGTGTGGACCGGAGTGGAGGTGGGGCCGGGCCCCTGGCTCGCCCTGGTGGCCATCGAGGCGGTCTTCGTCGCCCTGGTCGGCGCGGGGATCGCGGCCGTGTCGAAGCTGCCCGGCGCGCCCGTGTGGGCGGCCGCCGTGTGGATCGCCGGTGAGGCGGCCCGCGCGCGTGCGCCCTTCAACGGCTTCCCCTGGGGCAAGATCGCGTTCGGCCAGGCGGACGGGGTGTTCCTCCCGCTCGCCGCGGTGGGCGGCACTCCGGTGCTCGGGTTCGCCGTCGTCCTGTGCGGATTCGGGCTCCACGAAGCCGTGCGTCTGGGCCTCGCGAGGCGGACCACCGGCGTCCTGCGGCCCGCGGCGGCCGCCGTCGCCGCGCTGAGCGTGGGCGTGCCCGTCCTCGGGGCGTTCGCCGCCCGCCCGCTGGTCAGCGACAAGGCCGAGGACGGCAGCGTCACCGTCGCGGTGATCCAGGGCAACGTCCCGCGCGCGGGACTCGGCTTCAACGCCCAGCGGCGGGCCGTGCTCGACTACCACGCGCGCGAGACCGAGCGCCTGGCCGCCGAGGTGAAGGCCGGCAAGGTGCCCCGGCCCGACTTCGTGCTGTGGCCGGAGAACTCCTCCGACATCGACCCCTTCACCAACCCCGACGCCCGCACGGTGATCGACGCGGCGGCCCGGGCCGTCGGCGTGCCGATCTCCGTCGGCGGCGTCGTGGAACGCGACGGCAAGCTGTACAACGAGCAGATCCTGTGGGATCCCGCCAAGGGCCCCGTCGACACCTACGACAAGCGCCAGATCCAGCCGTTCGGCGAGTACCTCCCGCTGCGCTCGCTCATCGGCGCGATCAACCCGGACTGGACGGCCATGGTCCGCCAGGACTTCAGCCGGGGCACCGAGCCGGGCGTGTTCACCATGGCCGGCGCCGAGGTCGGCCTCGTCACCTGCTACGAGGCCGCCTTCGACTGGGCGGTGCGCTCCGAGGTCACCGACGGCGCCCAGATGATCTCCGTGCCGAGCAACAACGCCACCTTCGACCGCAGCGAGATGACGTACCAGCAGCTCGCCATGTCCCGCGTCCGCGCGGTCGAGCACAGCCGGACCGTGGCCGTGCCGGTGACCAGCGGGGTCAGCGCCTTCATCCTGCCGGACGGGCGGATCACGCAGCGGACCGGCATGTTCATGGCCGACTCGCTGGTGCAGAAGGTGCCGCTGCGCTCCTCGCAGACCCCGGCCACCCGGCTCGGCGTCCTGCCGGAGATCGCGCTCGTGCTCGTCGCGGCCGGCGGACTGGGCTGGGCGGTGGGCGCGGGCCTGCGCCGGCGACGCGCCGGTGACGTGTAGCTATACACCGCCCGCACACCGCGGGAATCCGGCCGGGGCGCCCCGACCGGCCCCTTAGGGTCGTGACCATGGCCACTCCTGACTTCATCCGCACGCTCCGCGCCTCCGCGGGTCACCAGCTGCTCTGGCTCCCCGGGGTCACCGCCCTCGTCTTCGACGACGAGGGCAGAGTGCTGCTGAACCGCCGGGCCGACACGCGCCGGTGGTCCGTGATCGGCGGCATCCCGGACCCGGGGGAGCAACCGGCGGCCTGCGCCGTGCGCGAGGTCTACGAGGAGACGGCCGTGCGCTGCGTCGCCGAACGGATCGTCCTCGTCCAGGCCATGGAACCGGTCACCTACGGCAACGGCGACGTCTGCCAGTACATGGACATCACCTTCCGCTGCCGTGCCGTCGGCGGTGAGGCCCGGGTCAACGACGACGAGTCGCTGGACGTGGCCTGGTTCGACATCGACGCCCTGCCCGAGCTGAACGAGTTCGGCCTGCTGCGGATCAAGCAGGCGCTGGCAGACGCCCCCACATGGTTCGACCCCACTGGTTCCAGCTGAACTGTGGGGCGTGACCACATGGGTCGTGCGTGTGGCCCTGCCTAGGGTCGAGACATGACCGCGCCCCGTGTCCTCCCGGCTCCCCACGCCAGTCCGCTCGACCTCGGCGGCCGCACCGCGCTCGTCACCGGTGCCGCAGGCGGCATCGGCCGCGCCTGCGCGCTGCGGCTCGCCGCCGCCGGCGCCAAGGTGAGAGCCGTCGACCGGGACGCCGCCGGCCTGGAGGCGCTCGCCGCGCAGGGCCACGGCCTCGCGGGCACCGTGGAACCGCACGTGCTCGACCTGACCGACCTGGACGCCGCCGAGCAGGCCGCCGCCGGCACCGACGTCCTGGTCAACAACGCCGGACTGCAGCTCGTGCGCCCCCTCCAGGACTTCCCGCCCGACGTCTTCCACACGGTGCTCACCGTCATGCTGGAGGCGCCGTTCCGGCTCATCCGCGGCGCCCTGCCCCACATGTACGGGCAGCAGTGGGGCCGCATCGTGAACGTGTCGTCCGTCCACGGGCTGCGCGCCTCCGCCTACAAAGCGGCCTATGTGGCCGCCAAACACGGCCTGGAAGGACTGTCCAAGACCACCGCCCTCGAAGGCGCCCCCCACGGTGTCACCTCCAACTGTGTGAACCCCGCCTATGTGCGCACCCCCCTGGTCGAACGCCAGATCGCCGACCAGGCACGCGCCCACGGCATCCCCGAGGAGCGCGTCCTGTCCGAGGTGCTGCTCCAGGACAGCGCCGTGAAGCGGCTCATCGAACCGGAGGAGGTCGCCGAGGCCGTGGCCTACCTGTGCTCCCCCCAGGCCTCCTACATGACCGGCGCCTCACTCGTCCTCGACGGCGGCTGGACCGCCCACTGAACGCCGGGCCGCCCGGCAGTTGTCCACAGGCCTGACGGGACGGCCGGGTCATGGTGAATCCTGTGAGCATGTCCAGCGATCACGTGCAGCAAGCCGAGCGCTCCGCCGGCCCCGGACAGCGGCCGGCGAGTGCCGAGACGCCGTATCTGGAGCTCCTGGCCCGGGGCGCGTCCGCCGACGCCTACGAGCAGCCGGTGCTGCTCGCGCGCGCCGAAGGGCGGCCCGCCGAGTGGATCGCGGCGCTCCAGCGGGCCAAGCCGCTCGCCCTGCGCGTCCGCGCCGAGCTGGAGGGCCGGCGCCGTCGCGAGGCCGAGCTGTCCGCGCTGTTCGAGACCGCCCACGACCTCGCCGGGCTGCGCGACCTGGACGCCGTGCTGCAGGCGATCGTCCAGCGCGCCCGCTCCCTGCTGGGCACGGACGTCGCGTACCTCAGTCTGAACGACCCGGTCCGGGGCGACACCTACATGCGTGTCACCGAGGGCTCGGTCGCCGCCCGCTTCCAGCAGCTGCGGCTCGGCATGGGGGAGGGCCTCGGCGGTCTCGTCGCCCAGACGGCACGCCCCTACGTCACCGACGACTACTTCAAGGACGACCGCTTCCAGCACACCCTCACCATCGACGCGGGCGTGCGCGACGAGGGGCTCGTCGCGATCCTGGGCGTGCCCCTCACGCTGGGGCACCACGTCATCGGCGTGCTGTTCGCGGCGGACCGCCGGGCCCGGGTCTTCGAGCGGGAGCAGATCGCCCTGCTCGGCTCCTTCGCCGCCCTGGCCGCGGCCGCCATCGACACCGCCAACCTGCTCGCCGAGACCCGGTCCGCCCTCGCCGGCCTGGAGCGGGCCAACGAGATCATCCGGGACCGCAGCGGCGTCATCGAGCGCGCCTCCGACGTGCACGACCGGCTCGCGGAGCTGGTCCTGCGCGGCGGCGGGGTGCACGACGTGGCGGCCGCGGTCTCCCAGGTCCTCGACGGCACGGTCGAGTTCACCGAGGCCGCCGCGGCACCGGCCGGGGCCCTGGAGGCGTCCCGCGCGGAGGGGCACGCGGTACGCCACGAGGACGACTGGATCGCGGCCGTGGCCGCCGGCGGCGAACTGCTGGGCGCGCTGGTACTGCGCGGCCACCCGGGCCTCGACCCCGTCGACCAGCGCACGCTGGAGCGGGCCGCCATGGTCACGTCCCTGCTGCTCCTGGCCCGCCGCTCCGCCGCCGAGGCCGAACAGCGCGTGCGCGGGGAACTGCTGGACGACCTGCTCGACGCGCGCGACCGCGACCCGCGCGTGCTGCGGGAACGCGCGGCCCGCCTCGACGCCGACCTCGACGCCGTCCACGTGGTGCTGGCCGCACGGCTGGAGGGCGGCGGCGCCGACGCCGGCGAGGAGGCCGACGTCCGCAGACGCCTGGCGGCCGCGGCGTCCCACCTCGCGGCCACCCGGCACGGCCTCGCCGCCGCCCGGGACGGCGGCACGGTCCTGCTGCTGCCGCTCCACCCCGGCGCCACCGCCACCGACCTGGCCCGCGACGCCGCCCGCCGGCTGGGCGCGGCGGTCCGCGCCCCGGTCACCGTGGGTGCCTCCGCGCCCGCCGAGGGCCTCGCCACCCGTCCGGACGCGGTGGCCACGGCCTACGGGGAGGCCCGCCGCTGCCTCGACGCGCTGCGCCTGCTCGGCCGCACCGGGGACGGGGCCGCCGCCGAGGACTTCGGCTTCCTGGGGCTGCTGCTGGCCGGCGACCGGGACATCCCGGGCTTCGTCGACCGCACCATCGGCCAGGTCGTGGCGTACGACCGGCGCCGCGGTACGGAGCTGTTGCGCACGCTGGACGCGTACTTCGCCTGCGGCATGAGCCCGGCGCGCACCAAGGACGCCCTGCACGTCCACGTGAACACGGTGGCCCAGCGCCTGGAGCGCGTCGGCCGGCTCCTCGGCGACGACTGGCAGAGCCCGGCCCGTGCCCTGGAGATCCAGCTGGCGCTGCGCCTGCACCGACTGTCGGCACCCGCACCGCACTGACCCCGCCGCGCTCCCGGTCGGTCCTCTCCCACGCCCACACCCGGTGGGACTGACGGCACCCCCGGCACAGCACCGGCCCCCGTACGCCTGGGCGTACGGGGGCCGGCGGGAGCCACCTGGCTCTCACAGAGCCCGGGCGTCGTCCCTCGGGACGGCCGCCGCCGGCTCCGCCTCGGCCGGCGGGGCGACGTCGGCCAGGTCCCGGTGGCGGGTCTCCTTGGCCGCCACGATCGCGACGACCGTGAGCGCGGCCGCGGCGATGACGTACAGGGCGATCGGTGTGGAGCTGCCGTAGTCCGACAGCAGCGCGGTGGCGATCAGCGGCGCCGGCGCGCCGGCCGCCACGGAGGCGAACTGGGCGCCGATGGACGCCCCGGAGTAGCGCATCCGCGTCGCGAACATCTCGGAGAAGAACGCGGCCTGCGGCGCGTACATCGCCCCGTGCAGCACCAGTCCGACGGTCACGGCGAGTAGCAGGTTGCCGAAGCCGCCGGTGTCGATCAGCGCGAAGAAGGGGAACATCCACAGCCCGACCCCGACCGCGCCCACCAGGTACACGGGCCGGCGGCCGATCCGGTCGGAGAGCGCGCCCCACGCCGGGATCACCGCGAAGTGCACGGCCGAGGCGATCAGCACCGCGTTGAGGGCGGTCTGCTTGGAGACGCCGGCCGAGGTGGTGGCGTAGACGAGGATGAACGCGGTGATCACGTAGTAGCTGATGTTCTCCGCCATGCGCGCGCCCATCGCGACCAGGACGTCACGCCAGTGGTGGCGCAGCACGGCGACGAGCGGCAGCTTCTCCGCCTCCGCGTCCCGGGCCGCGCTGCGGGCCTCGGCCTGCGCCAGCGCCTGCTTGAACACGGGCGATTCGTCGACGGACAGACGAATCCACAGACCGACGACGACCAGCACACCGGAGAGCAGGAACGGGATCCGCCAGCCCCAGCCGGTGAACGCCGCGTCCGACAGCACGGCGGTCAGCAGGGACAGCACACCGGTGGCGAGGAGCTGGCCCGCCGGTGCGCCGGTCTGCGGCCAGGAGGCCCAGAAGCCGCGCCGCCGCGCGTCCCCGTGCTCCGACACCAGCAGCACCGCGCCGCCCCACTCACCGCCCAGCGCGAACCCCTGCACCAGCCGGAGCACGGTGAGCAGGACCGGCGCGGCGGTGCCGATGGTGGCGTGGGTCGGCAGCAGGCCGATCGCGAAGGTCGCCCCACCCATCAGCAGCAGGCTGAGCACCAGCAGCTTCTTGCGCCCGAGCCGGTCGCCGTAGTGCCCGAACACCAGGGCGCCCAGGGGCCGGGCGGCGAAGCCGACGGCGTACGTCAGGAAGGACAGCAGCGTGCCGACGAGCGGGTCGGAGTCGGGGAAGAACAGCTTGTTGAACACCAGCGCGGCGGCGGAGCCGTAGAGGAAGAAGTCGTACCACTCGATGGTGGTGCCGATGAGGGACGCGGCGACGATGCGCTTGAGGTTGCTCGGCGTCGGGGGAGCGGATGCTGCGGAGGCCATGTGCGCCACTTCCTCGTGTGCGGTGGGGACGGGTACCTGTCGGCACACCGTAGAAACCCGCAGGTCAGGCGCACATGTGGTGAGACACCATAGTTCAGGTCATGGCTATGCGTCAGACCACCATGTCTGCCCGTCGTTCGCCCGGTCAGACGGGATAGGCGTGGGTCTGTGCCGCCTTCACCGTTGCCCAGACCTCGGCGCCGGGGTGCAGGTCGAGTTCGGCCGCGGCGACCGTGGTGAGGTCGGCGGTGAGGGGGAGTTCGCCGGTGAGGTCGGCGCGGATCTGGTCGCCGTGGGTCTCCAGGCCGGCGACCTCGCAGCGCCAGAGGTTGCGGGCGCTGGAGCCGGTGGGGCGGCTGCGGTGGAGGGTCACCGCGCCGGGCGGGAACGCCACGAAGACCGGGCCGGACAGCAGCTCCGTGGTGGTGAGGGACGGGCCGTCGGCGAGCCGGACGGTGTGGCCGTCGGCCTCGCCCCGGTACAGGTTGAGGCCGACCAGTTGCGCGATGTAGTCCGTGCGCGGGTGGCGGGCGATGTCGGACGGGGTGCCTTCCTGGACGACCCGGCCGTGCTCGACGACGACCAGGCGGTCGGCCAGCACCATGGCGTCCAGCGGGTCGTGCGTGACCAGGACGGCGACGGCCTCGAAGTCGGCCAGGTGCCGCCGCAGCTGGGCACGCACCTCCAGGCGCGTACGGGCGTCCAGGGCGGCCAGGGGCTCGTCGAGGAGCAGCAGGCGGGGACGCGTCGCCAGGGCGCGGGCCAGGGCGACGCGCTGGGCCTGGCCCCCGGAGAGCCTGCGCGGTCTGGCACCCGCGTGGTCGGCGAGCCCCAGCCGGTCGAGCCACGCGGCGGCCTGTGCGCGGGCCTCCGCCTTCGTCGCGCCCCGGCAGCGGGGGCCGAAGGCGACGTTGTCGAGGGCGCTGAGGTGGGGGAAGAGCAGATAGTCCTGGAAGACGACGCCGACCGGGCGGGACTCCGGCGGCACCCGGTCCAGATCCCTGCCGTCCAGCCGCAGACGGCCTCCGGTGAGCGGGGTCAGGCCGGCGAGGGCGCGCAGGGCGGTGGTCTTGCCGGCGCCGTTCGGGCCGAGCAGGGCGACCACCTCACCGGGTGCGACGGTCAGGGCCACGTCGAGGCGGAAAGGGCCGCGGTCCACGACGAGATGCGCGTCCAGCCCGTCCGCGCCGGACCCGGCACGGACGCCGGGATCCTGCGCCTCGACCGTGCGGCTCTTGGCCGTGTGGTCCTCGTCCGCGTGGCCCCGGACCGTGTGGCTCTGGACCGTGTGGCCCTCGTCTGTGCGGTCTTCGTCGGTGCGGTTCTCGACCGTACGGCCCTCGTCCGGCCGGCTGTCGCGGCGGTCGCCGCTGCTCCGGTCGTAGCGGCTGTCGCGGCTGTTCATGCGGCTCTCGCTCATGTCGGTCACCCCGCGCTCATCCAGCGGTCCCGCAGCCCGGCCAGCACCGCGATCGACACCGCCAGCAGCACCAGGCTCAGGGCGATCGCGGCCTCCGGGTCGTTCTGCAGGGCCAGGTAGACGGCCAGCGGCATGGTCTGTGTGCGGCCGGGGAAGTTGCCGGCGAAGGTGATGGTCGCCCCGAACTCGCCCAGCGCCCGCGCCCAGGCCAGCACCGCCCCGGCCGCGATGCCCGGGGCGATCAGCGGCAGCGTGACCCGGCGGAACGCGGTGAAACGGGAGGCGCCCAGGGTCGTGGCGGCCTCCTCGTAGCGCGGATCGGCCGCCCGCAGGGTGCCCTCCACGCTGATGACGAGGAACGGCATCGCCACGAACGCCTCGGCGACGACGACTCCCGCCGTGGTGAAGGGCAGGGTGATGCCGAACCACGCGTCCAGCCACCGCCCGACGATGCCGTTGCGCCCGAGGGCCATCAGCAGGGCCACGCCCCCGACGACGGGCGGCAGGACGAGGGGCAGCGTGACGAGGGCCCGGACGATCCCGCGGCCGGGGAAGTCGACCCGGGCCAGCAGCCAGGCCAGCGGCACGCCGATCAGCAGGCTCACCGCGGTCGCCGCCGTCGCGCAGACCAGGGACAGCCGCAGGGCCTGCCACACCGCGGCACTGGTCAGCTGCTCGGGCAGGCCCTGCCACGGTGTGCGGACGAGCAGGGCGAGCAGCGGGACGGTCAGGAACGCCACGCCGATCAGCGCGGGGAGGAGCAGCGGCAGCGGGACGCCGGTCCGCGCCCGCGGGCGCCGCGGCCCACCCCGGAGGGCGTCGGCCGTGGCGCCGGGCTTGCCGGTCGGCGTGCCGGGCTTGTCGGCCGTGGCGCCGCGCTTGCCGGTCGGCGTGCCGGGCCCGCCGGTCGAGGCGCCGGGGCTGTCGGTCGGGCCGGTCACGGCGTGCGGAACCCGGCCTCGCTCAGGACGCGGCGGCCCTCGGCGGAGCGCACCAGCGCGATGAACGCCTCGGCGGCTCCGGCGTTGGGCGCGTCCTTGAGCAGGGCGATCGGGTAGTCGTTGACGGCGTCGGCGGACTCGGGGAACTCCACGCCCTCCACCTTGTCACCCGCCGCGCGCACATCCGTCTTGTAGACGACGGCCGCGTCGGCCTCTTTCAGCTCGACCTTCGTCAGGGCGGCCTTCACGTCCTGCTCGTAGGAGACGGGGGTGAGCTTCAGCCCGGCGGTGTCGAGGGCCTTGCGCGCGGCGGCGCCGCACGGCACCTCCTGGGCGCACAGCACGACCTTCAGGCCCTTGGCGGTGAGGTCCTTCAGGGAGGAGATCCCCTCCGGGTTGCCCGGGAGGGTGGCGATCTCCAGCTCGTTGCGCACGAAGGTGGCGGGTGTGCCGGAGACGTCCCCGGCGTCCGTGACGATCTTCATGGTCTTGGGGCTGGCCGCGGCGAACACGTCCGCCGGGGCGCCGCCGGTGATGCTCGCGGCGAGGGAGTCGCTGCCGCCGAAGCTGAAGGTGACCTTCGCGCCGGGGTGTTCCCGCTCGAACCGCTTGCCGAGGTCGGTGAAGCTGTCCTGCAGCGAGGCCGCGGCGAAGACGGTCACCTCGCCGGACACCCTGCCCGGCGACTCACCGGAGGCGGGGGAGCCCGAGGTGTCCGACCCGGACGGCGAGCACGCGCTCAGGGCGAGCAGGGCGACGGTTCCGGCCGCCGCGGTGCGGAGCGGACGGCGGCGCGCGGTACGGATCATCTCGGGTGCACTCCCTCTGCGTACTCTCGGGTGACGCGGCCGCACCCCCGGTGCGGTGGGCGTGCATGCGTACGTCGATGATAGTGCCGCAGCTGCCAGGGAGATGTCTCCTGTGGGTTCGCATGAGCGGGGGAAGTGCTCCGCTCGGCTGGTATGTGCGTTCGTACGGGTGTCTCACGCCCGGTCGATGTGCACGTTCGTCGACTTCACCCGGGCCGTGGCTTCCATGCCGACCTCCAGCCCCAGTTCCTCCACGGCCTCCCGGGTCAGCAGCGACACCAGGCGGTGCGGTCCGGCCTGGATCTCCACCTGCGCGGCGACGTCGCCGAGCTTGACGGCGGTGACGATGCCGGGGAAGGCGTTGCGCGCGGAGGTGTACGGGGCGGCGTCCTCGTCGGCGCCGCCGCTGCGGGCGAGTTCCACGGAGAAGGCGGCCAGGTCCCGGCCGTCGATCAGGCGCCGCCCGCCCTCGTCCCGATGGGTCGCGACCCGCCCGGCGTCCGCCCAGCGCCGCGCGGTGTCGGGGCTCACGCCGAGGAGCCGTGCGGCCTGGCCGATCGTGTAGGACTGCATGGGCGCCAAGATAGGCGATCGGCCCGGGCCCCACCCGATCGGTCCTGGTCTGCACAGGCAGGCCGACCACGCCCGAGCAGCCGTCACGTCAGGCCCGGCCCTCAGGGCTCGGCCGGTCGGAGGTCGGCCGTCAGGGTTCGGTCGTCGGAGCTCGGTCGTAGGAGTTCGGCCGTCAGGGTTCGGTCGTCGGGGCTCGGCCCGCCAGAGTTCGGCCGTCAGGGCTCGGACGTCCGCGCCCGCCCGTGATGGTCCAGGATCCAGCGTCCCAGCAGGGCCCCGCCGAAGAACACGTAGCCCACGCCGATGAGCCAGGACTCCACGACGAGGACGACGCCGACCGCCCCGTAGCTGATCGCGTTGGTGACGATGAGCGGCGTGAACACGAAGTGGGAGAACGTGCGCAGGCCCACCAGGCCCGCCATCGTGGCCACCGCCCCGGGAAGCAGTGCGCTCCAGCGGACCTGCCCGCCCAGCAGGAAGCGCTGCCCCCACCAGAAGAACAGCACACCGGACGCCGCGCTCAGCGCGATCCGCTGCGGCCCGGACACCAGGCTGCGCGTCTGCACCTCCTGGTACAGGTACACCGTCATGGCGATCATCCACACCGCCTGGCGCCAGACGCGGTGCCACGGTCCGGCCGCCAGGCCCCAGATGCGCTCGTAACCGTTCTGCACGCTCCCCGCGAACGCCACGCCGAAGACGGCGAGCGCGACGCCGCCGAGCACGCTGGTGGTGCCGATGACCTCGCGGGGAGGGCTGACGATGTCCGTCAGCACCCGTGCGGACCGCCCGGACAGCCCCATGCCGTCGGCCAGCCACGAGGCGAAGCCGCCGCGCCCGAGCGGGTCGGCGGCGGCCACCACGATCAGCAGCGGTGCCAGCGTGACGAGCGCGAGGGTGGCGAACCCCATGGCCCGGTGCATCAACTCCACGTCGCGGCCCCGCCGGACGAGGGTGTGGGCCCCGAGCCGGTGCCACCCGTTGTGCACCCCGCGTCTGGTGGGGCTCATTCCGCGTCCGCCTCCGGATGCGCTCGCTCTCGTCAGGTCCTCGACATCGTTGACCGTTCCAGGTCGTGGCAAACGCGATAAAAGGTGCGGCCGACCGGGCGGCGACCAGGTGGCTGTTCATCATCATGAACATTGCTCACGTGGGTGTACAGCGGCGTCCTCACCATGCGACGCTCGGTCAACTCCGTTTCCCCGCCCACCCGTTGGAGGGATCTGCATGAGTGTTTCCCGGCGTACCGTGCTGGCGACGGCGGCCGGTGCCGCGGCGACGGGGGCGGCGGCCGCACCCGCAGCCGCCGCACCGGTGCCCGCCCAGCGGACACTGCGCGCGGCCGCCGACTACGCGGTCGAGAAACTGCGCGCCGTCGCCCCGGCCGTGACGGCCTTCCCGGTCGGCACGAAGTTCGAGAAGTGGGTCCACTCCCAGAACGGTGACTGGGTCGGGGGCTTCTGGCCGGGCACGCTGTGGATGGCGTGGCTGCACAGCGGCGACGACACCTTCCGCGCCCAGGCCCTCACCTCCGCGCGGAAGCTGGCCCCGCGCCAGTACGACACCACGACGCACGATCTCGGCTTCCTCTTCTACCCGTCCTGGGTCACGGCCTGGCGGCTGACGGGCGACGAGACGTGGCGCGCGGGAGCCCTGCGGGCGGCCGACTCCCTCATCCAGCGGTACAACCCGCGCGGCCGGTTCATCAGGGCGTGGGGCGCGCTGGGCGAGCCCCGGAACGCCGGCCGCGTCATCGTCGACACGATGATGAACCTCGACCTGCTGGCGTTCGCGAGCAGCCAGACCGGAGACGGCAGGTACCTGGACATCGCCGTCGAACACGCGAGGACGACCCGGCGGGTCTTCCCGCGCGCGGACGGGTCGACCCCGCACGTCTACGACTTCGACCCGGCCACCGGCGCACCGATCGGCCCGAACACCGTGCAGGGGTACAGCCCCGCCTCGTGCTGGTCGCGCGGGCAGGCCTGGGGACTGTACGGCTTCACCACCATGTACCGCAGGACCGGCGACCGCGCGTTCCTGGACACCGCCCGCAGTCTCGCCGACTACGTCGTCGGGGCGCTGACCCCGGACCACGTCCCGGTGTGGGACTACCGGGCCCCGCAGCAGCCGCACGACATCAAGGACGCGTCGGCCGGCGCGATCACGGCCTGCGGCCTGATCGACCTGGCGGCGGCCACCGGCAGGCCCGCCTACCGCGAGGTGGCGCTGCGGCTGCTCACCGCGCTGTCCGAGACGTGCCTGACGAGGAACTCGGCCCGCGCCGAGGCGGTCGTGGCCCGCTGCACCCGCAACCGCCCGGCCGAGGACGGCGTCGAGATCTCCCTCCCGTACGCCGACTACTACCTGCTGGAGGGCATCCTGCGGGTGCTGCGGCCGCGGGATGTCGACCGGGCGATCGACCTCTCCACCGTCTGACCGGGGCGGGTGCGGTCAGCCCGCGATGGAGTCCAGCTGTTCCGCCGCCGGGCGCAGCGCCCACAGATCGCCGCCCGGCGGCTCCTGCAGGAGCGGCACGGCGCGCCGGGCCCGCGGGTCACCGGCGTCGGCGGCCGCGTGGACGACGTCGGTCGCCGCGAACCGCCGGAAGTCGAGCTCCGGATGCGGCCAGGCGCTCGCCCCCGTCGCGGCCGGCAGCAGGTAGTCCACCGCCTTGAACAGGCTCTGCCCCTGCGGGCCCTCGTAGGCCCAGAGGTTCACCCCGACGTTGCGGCCGACGGCGGCCAGTCGTGTGTGGGCGACCAGCGTGAAGGCCGAGTAGTGCCAGCTCCTGGTGCGGGCCAGCTCCTGGGGCTGGCTGCCGTCGGGCGCGATCTGGGGCGCGATGCGCTTGCTCCGCGCCTCCAGCACCGTCCGGCGGGCCAGTTCCTCGTCACCGGTGGCGTGGGCCAGGGCGGCGACCTGCAGATCGTGGAAGGTCCCGTGATTGTTGGTGGCGGCGGCTTCCTGCCTGCCGAAGTCGCTGGTGCGCAGCCAGTCCAGGAAGGCGGTGTTCCAGGCGGTCATGCCGGCGCGGTCCCGCGCGGTCCAGCCCGGCGCGCCGGTCGCCAGCAGGGTGAGCGCGTCGAGGACGCTGGTGTACGACTGCGAGAAGTCGATGATGCCGATGGCCCGGCCGTCGTACTTGCACGGGATGAACTGCGCGTGCCGCAGGTGCGGGTTCATCCGGGTCGCCGGATCGAGGAACCAGGTGCGCAGCACCTGGCCCGCCTTCAGCGCGTACCGCTTCTCGCCCGTGTAGTACCAGGCCAGGGAGAGGTCGTAGGCCGAGTCGAAGGTCTTCTCGACGTCCTGGCGGTCGGTGCCGGTGTCGACCTCGGGGTTGCGTTCGCCGTCGCGCTGCACGTACGGGCAGCCCCACGGGTTCTCCGCGGACGGAGCCGTGGTGGGCCACCAGTACGGAGCCTGGCTGAGGTAGTCGTGGACGTCGCCGCTGGGGGCGGGCCGCGGCTTGTCCACGACGGTCCAGGGGCCCTGGCCGAGCCACCGGTCGGCGCGTGCCCGCAACGCCTGGACGGCGCGCCGGAGCGCGGGATCGCCGTGCTCCAGGCGCAGCTTCGTCCGGTGCAGCCGGGCGCCGTCCAGGACGGTGGTGTCGGGGACGCCGGAGCCGTGCCGTGCCGCGCCGTGCGCCGAGGCGGCGGGGAGGGCTCCCGCGAGGAGCGCGGTGAGGGTCAGCAGCAGAACGACCGGACGCAATCGTGCCTTCATGGGCCAGCCACCTCGACTAGTCACGTACGTGAATGACGTTCAGGACTATGGAGCTGGCGTGAGCATGCCACGCGACGGCCGGAGGTGGAAGGTCCCGGTACCGCCCCGCGCGGCAGCGGCCCATCGCCTCGGCCGACTGAAGCAGAGCCGACCCGCGGCGCTCAGTCCGCGTAGCGGGGTGTCCACTGGGTGCGGGTGATCGCCTCGCGCAGTTCCTCCTCCGTCGCCCGCGGGGCCACCCCGTCCTCCACGGCGGCCAGGGCCGCGGCCAGGGCGATCTCGCGGGCGGAGTCGCGCATCCCGGCTAGCGGAGGCAGCAGCGGCACCGGGCCCTCGACGCCGTCGGCCGCCCGCACGGCGCACCGCGCCACCGCCCGGGCGGCGGCCACGAGCATGCGGTCGGTGACGCGCGTGGCCCGGCTCGCCGTCACCGCCAGACCCATGGCCGGGAAGACGTACACGTTGTTCGACTGCGCCACCGGCACCTCGTGCCCGTCGACGGTGAGCGGCGGGAAGGGCGAGCCGGTGGCGATCAGCGCCCGGCCGTCCGTCCAGCGGGTGAGGTCGGCGGGCTCCGCCTCGGAGTGGGACGTGGGGTTGGACAGCGGGAAGACGACGGGCCGTTCGCAGGTGGCGGCCAGCTGCCGCACGATCTCCTCGGTGAAGGCGCCGTGCGCCGTCGACAGGCCGATCAGCGCGGTCGGCTCGACCCGGCGCACCGCTTCGGCGAGGCCGGTGCCGTCCCAGTCGGCGACCTCGCGGTCGTCCCGGGCGAACACCCGTTGCTGCGGGGACAGTTCGGAGCGGGACGACACCAGCAGCCCGTCCACGTCGAGGATCCAGAACCGGGCCGTGGCCTCGTCCTCCGTCAGCCCGTCGTCGATCATCGCGGTGCGGATCATCTCGGCGACGCCGATCGCCGCCGACCCCGCCCCGAGGATCACCAGCCGCTGCTCGGTCAGTGGCGTGCCGGCCACGTCCGCCGCGGTGGACAGCGCCCCGAGCGTGACGGCCGCCGTGCCCTGGATGTCGTCGTTGAACGTCAGCAGCCGGTCCCGGTAGCGCTCCAGGATCGGATACGCGTGGGCCGTGGCGAAGTCCTCCCACTGCAGCAGCGTCCCGGGCAGCTCCGCCTCGACCGCCGACACGAACGCCTCGATCATCTCGTCGTACTCGGCGCCCGTCAGCCGGCGGTCCCGGCGGCCCAGGTAGCGGGGGTTCGCGAGCAGGTCCTCGTTGTCCGTCCCGACGTCCAGCAGGATCGGCAGCGTGCGGGCCGGGTGGATGCCGCCGATCGCCGTGTAGAGGCTGAGCTTGCCGATGGGGATGCCCATGCCGCCGACGCCCTGGTCGCCGAGTCCGAGGATGCGCTGCCCGTCGGTGACGACGACGACGTCCACGTCCTGGTTGCCGTGCGGGCGGTTGCGCAGGATGTCACGGAAGCGGTGCCGGTCCTCCCAGGTGAGGAACAGCCCGCGCGGCCGGCGGTAGATCTCGCTGAACCGCCGGCAGGCCTCGCCCACCGTCGGCGTGTAGACGACCGGCAGCAGCTCCTCCAGACGCTCGGTCACCAGGCGGTAGAAGAGGACCTCGTTGGTGTCCTGCAACTGCCGCAGGTAGATGTGCCGGTTCAAGGGCTTGTCGTAGCCGCGGAACGCCTCGTAGGCGCGGGCGACCTGTTCGTCCAGGGTCTCCACGGCGGGCGGCAGCAGCCCGTCGAGACCGAGCGCCGCGCGTTCGTCGCGGGTGAAGGCGGTGCCCTTGTTGACCAGCGGGTCGGCCAGGGCCGTGACGGCGGGAGTCGTGGTGGGGCGGGGGTGGTTCGTCGGCTGTTCCATGCAGTGACGCCTTCCCGCGCCGGGCGGGTTCGCGCGGGTGAGGTGTGCCATCCGGACCAACGCCTCGTCGAAGAAAGTCCCCGCGACACCGATGAGTTCCGCCGCGCACCGCGGTCCATCTCTGCGAAAGGCGCACCCGGCGCCCTCAACGCCCCCCAGGAGACAGTGACATGAGTGCCACGACCCCGCAGACCCGGACCGTCCCGGCCCCGTCCCGGACCGTCACCGGCTTCCTCTCCGCACGTCCCGTCTGGCTGGCCGGCGTGCTGGCGACCCTGGCCGGCGCCGTCGTGACGGAGGCCTTCGCGCTCCTGGCCCGGGCGGCGGGCGTCCCGATGGAGGCGGCGAGCCCCGGGGCCACCGAGGCCGCCGAAATCCCGGTCGGCGGGTTCTTCGGCGGCGTCGTGTTCTGGTCGGTCGCCGGGATCGTCCTGGCGGTGGCGCTCGCCCGCTGGGCCCGCAGGCCCGCCCGCACCTTCACGGTGACCACCGTCGCCCTCACCGTGCTCTCCCTCGCCGGCCCCGCCGTGGCCCCGCACACGGCCGTGTCCACGCAGGTCGTGCTGGCCGTGTCCCACGTGGTGGCCGCCGCGGTGATCATCCCGCTGCTGGCCCGCCGGCTCTCCGGCGTCCGGCGGTGACACCCGCGGCCCCTCGATCCGCACGGGCCCGACACCGCCCCGTCGTCCTCCGTACCCGCCCGACACCGGCCCGTCGAACCCCGCTTCGGCCGTCGTACTCCGCATCGGCCCGACATCGGCCCGACGAACCGCCCGCACCGGCCCCGCATCCGCCCGACACCGGCCCGTCGAACCCTGCTCCGGCCCGTCACACTCCGCAGCAGCCGACATCAGCCCGCCGAACACCCCGCACCGGCCCCGCACCGGCCCCGCACCGGCCCCGCACCGGCCCCGCACCGGCCCGTCGCACTCCGCGACGGGCCGTCGTCATGGCCGGCGACACGCGGCGCGCGCGCCCGCCCGGGCGTGGGGGACCGGCCGGACGAGGACGCCCGCGCCCGTCGGCAGCGGACGCGCGCTCAAGCCGTGACGACGGCCGCCGCCGGCGAAGGTGCGCCTTCGCCGGGGAGCCCGCGTACGAAAGCCGAGCGCAGCGCGTGGTACGGGGACTCCGGGTCGAAGAACGCGGCGCGCATGCGGGCGAGTTCGGTCCGCCGGTACTCGGCGAGGGGCCGCTGCAGCTCGTCCGCGTGCCGTGCCGTGGTCTTGGCCGTGATCCGGCGCGCGAGGTCCGGGTCGGCGGCCACCTCGGCGGCCAGCCGCTCGACCTCCGCGGTGAACTCCCCGGGAAGCACCGGCACCAGACGGTCCACCAGGCCCATCCGCTCCGCCGTCGCCGCGCTCACCGGCAGTGCCTCGCTCGTCAGCCGCTCGGCCGTCTCGGCGCCCACCCGGCGCGGCAGCGAGTACGTCCAGAACTCCGAGCCGTACACGCCCAGGTTCCCGTAGTGCGGGTCGAGGACAGCGCCCGTGCGGCACCAGACCTCGTCGGCGGCCAGCGCGAGCATCACGCCGCCGGCCGCCGCGTTGCCGCCGACGGCCGCCACCACCACCCGGTCGGTGGTGCGCAGCACGGCCTCGACCAGGTCGTTCATGGCGAGGAGGTTGGACCAGGACTCGCCCGCCGGGTCGCCGGAGGCCTCGATGACGTGCAGGTGGCTGCCGTTGGCGAAGAGGTCGCGGGCTCCGCCGAGCACCAGCACCGAGGTGGGGCGGGTGAGCGCGTACCGGTAGGCGGCGAGCAGTCGGCGGCAGTGCGTGGTGCTCATCGCACCGCCCGGGAAGGAGAAGGACAGGAAGCCGACGGCGCCGCGCTGCCGGTAGCGGATGTCGGCCCACGTGGTGCGGCCGGGGGGCAGTTCGAGGGGAACGGCGATCTCCGGCAGCCAGTACGGGCGGTCCTGCGAGCCCGGCATGCCCGGACCGCTGTCGGGCGGCGCCGGGAAGCCGGAGAGCACCGAGGCCGCCGGGCGGCGGAACGGGGCCGGATCGCCCGAGCTCCTGCGGGAGCGCAGTTCCGGGATCCACACCGCGCCGTCCCGGGTGGCCCGGCAGAGCGCGCCGGACCGGGTCGCCAGCAACTCCCCGGGCTCGCCGCGCAACCGGTCCTCCGGGTGCCCGCCGTGCAGGTACACCTCCCGGCCGCACAGCTCGTCCAGGACGCCCGGCTGCGAGTCGCCCCCGCGCAGCTTGCGCAGCACCGTCCGGGTGTCGTCGTTGTCCCAGTCGATCCGCCGCTGCTCCGGGCGGAAGGAGTCGCGCCACACCACGCGGATGCCGGGGTCGCTCTGCGGCCGGGGCTTGAACGACCCCTCCGCGAAGCGCCGCACCGCGAGCAGCACCGCGGCCGCGGCGGCGTCGGACAGCTCGTTGCGGAACACGTCGCTCTTGGCGGCCTGCGGCACCGGGAAGGCCGCGTCCGCCCAGATGTCACCCGCGTCCGGGGCGGCCTCGGCCTGGAGCACCGTCACGCCCCACTCGGACGCGCCCTCGTCGATCGCCCAGTCCAGCGGCGACGGGCCCCGGTCACCGGGCGGTCCCGGGCGCACCAGGAGACAGGTGTGTTCCCGCCACACGTCCTCGGGGAGGGCCGGCGCCGGCATCGGCGCGACGATCAGTTCCGGACGCCTCTCGCGCACGGCGGCGCGGACCGCGTCGGCCCCGTGCGCGGCGAGGGCGACGTCCACCCGGTGTCCCTGGTCCGAAAGCTCGGCGTACAGACGCCGGGACAGGCTGTGGAACGTGCTGGCGACGAGCAAGATGTCCATGACACGGCATGGTCGCCGGTCCGGGCAGGGCCACGAAGGACCACGTCGGCGTTTCGCCCCGCTTGTCCGCTTACGGCCGGTAGGGCCCTGCTTTGTCCGCCTGTCAGGTGGCCGTATCCGGGGCACCCGTCCCGTCCGCCGCGCCCCCGGTCAGTCCTCGCGCAGGTCCTTCACCCGGCGGAGCTTGCCCAGGGAGCGTTCCAGGGTCTCCGGTTCGACGATCGCCACCTCGGCCGAGACGCCGACCCCGTCCTTGACGGCCTGCGCGATCGCCCGGACCGCCGCCTCCCGCTGGGCGGGGCCGGTGCCGGGGCGGCTCTCGACCCGCACGGTCATGTGGTCCAGCCGGCCCCGCCGGGTGAGCTGGATCTGGAAGTGCGGGGCGACGCCGGGGGTGCGCAGCACGATCTCCTCGATCTGACTCGGGAAGACGTTCACCCCGCGCAGGATGATCATGTCGTCGCAGCGGCCGGTGATCTTCTGGATGCGGCGGAACGCCGGCCGGGCCGTGCCGGGCAGCAGCCGGGTCAGATCGCGGGTGCGGTAGCGGACGACCGGCAGTGCCTCCTTGGTCAGGGAGGTGAAGACCAGCTCGCCCTCCTCGCCCTCGGGCAGCACCTCGCCCGTGATCGGGTCGACGACCTCGGGGTAGAAGTGGTCCTCCCACACGTGCAGGCCGTCCTTGGTCTCCACGCACTCCTGCGCGACGCCCGGGCCGATCACCTCCGACAGGCCGTATATGTCGACGGCGTGGAGGTCCATCCGCTCCTCGATCTCGCGGCGCATCTCCTCCGTCCACGGCTCGGCCCCGAAGATGCCCACGCGCAGGCTGCTGGTGCGCGGGTCGACGCCCTGCCGCTCGAACTCGTCGAGCAGCGTGAGCATGTAGGACGGGGTGACCATGATGATCTCGGGCCGGAAGTCCTGGATGATCTGCACCTGACGGGCCGTCATGCCGCCGGAGGCGGGGATCACCGTGCAGCCGGCCCGCTCGGCGCCGTAGTGCGCGCCGAGTCCGCCGGTGAACAGCCCGTAGCCGTAGGAGATGTGCACCTTGTGGCCGGGGCGGCCGCCGGCCGCCCGGATCGAGCGGGCCATCAGGTCCGACCACATCGACAGGTCGTTCTCCGTGTAGCCGACCACCGTGGGGCGGCCGGTGGTGCCGCTGGAGGCGTGCACGCGCCGCACCCGGTCCATCGGGACCGCGAACATGCCGAACGGGTAGGTGTCCCTCAGGTCGGCCTTGGTGGTGAAGGGGAAGCGGGCCAGGTCCTCCAGGGAGCGGCAGTCCTCGGGCGTGACCCCGGCCGCGTCGAACTTCTCGCGGTACGCCTCCACGTTCTCGTAGGCGTGCCGCAGGCTCCGGCGCAGCCGGTCGAGCTGGAGCTCGCGCAGCTGCTCGCGGGTCAGGCGCTCGGCGTCGTCCAGCAGGTCGTGGGGGAGGGGCTCGCCCAGCCGCCGCCCGGTCGCGCTGTCCGTCGTGGTCCCCGTCTGGCTGGTCATGCCGGCTCCTTCGACCTCGTGCTCCTGATGCTGCGGCTGCGGCCCCGGAACTCCGCTATCACCTCGTCGCCGCGCCGGACGCTCACGTCGTACAGACCGCTGCGGCCGTAGCGGGTGCGCTCCTCCGCCCGCGCCACGAGGACGTCGCCCTCGTGGGCCGGCGCCACGAAGGTGATGTCGGCCCCGGCCGCGACCGTCATCGGGCCGTGGCTGTTGCAGGCGCAGGCGAAGGCGCTGTCGGCGAGCAGGAAGACGTACCCGCCGTGGGCGATGCCGTGCCCGTTCACCATGGACCGGGTCACGGTCATGCGCAGCACGGCCGTCCCCTCGCCCTGCTCCAGCAGCTCGATGCCCAGCCCGCGGGAGGCCTCGTCCGCGGCGAACATCGCCTCCGCGGCCGGTGTCGCGTCAGCGGTATGGCTCACTTCTCGCACCACCTTGTAGCCCGACCGAACATTCGGTTAGCTTCGGTGCCGCCAAGTAATCAATTCGCCTCGGCGCCTGTCAAGAGCCGGGGCGTCGGCGGCCGGGGTCTTACCAAGGCGCGGCGCCTTGTCATACCATGGACCGAACGAATGGTCGGTTGGGAAGTGGGACGGATGGACACGACACACTCCAGCTCCCCGGGGGCGGACGGCACCGAGCCGGTTCTCCAGCGGCACTTCGACGCGACGATCGCGCGGGACCAGCGGATCGAGCCGCGCGACTGGATGCCGGAGGGCTACCGGAAGACCCTGATCCGCCAGATCGCGCAGCACGCGCACTCGGAGATCATCGGCATGCAGCCGGAGGGCGAGTGGATCACACGCGCCCCGTCGCTGCGCCGCAAGGCCATCCTCTTCGCCAAGGTCCAGGACGAGGCCGGGCACGGGCTGTACCTGTACTCGGCGGCGGAGACCCTCGGTGCCGACCGCGCCGATCTGACCGAGCGGCTCATCGAGGGCCGCCAGAAGTACTCGTCGATCTTCAACTACCCGACGCTGAGCTTCGCGGACGTCGGCGTGATCGGCTGGTTCGTGGACGGCGCCGCGATCTGCAACCAGGTGCCGCTGTGCCGCTCCTCCTACGGGCCCTACGCGCGCGCCATGGTGCGGATCTGCAAGGAGGAGTCCTTCCACCAACGGCAGGGCTACGAGCTGCTGATGACGATGATGCGCGGCACACCGGAGCAGCGCGAGATGGTGCAGGACGCGGTGAACCGCTGGTGGTGGCCGTCGCTGATGATGTTCGGCCCGCCCGACGACGCCTCGCCCAACTCCGCGCAGTCCATGGCCTGGAAGATCAAGCGGCACAGCAACGACGAACTGCGCCAGCGCTTCGTCGACATGACCGTCCCGCAGGCCGAGAAGCTCGGCGTGACGCTCCCGGACCCGGAGCTGCGCTGGAACGAGGAGCGGGGCCACCACGACTTCGGCACGCCCGACTGGGACGAGCTGATGCGGGTCATCAAGGGCGACGGACCGTGCAACGAGCAGCGCGTGACCCGGCGCCGCACGGCCCACGAGGAGGGCGCCTGGGTGCGCGAGGCGGCCACCGCCCACGCCGCCAAGCAGGCGCGTCGCGAGCGGAAGGGAGCGGTGGCATGACCGCCGGCAAGCAGGACTGGCCGCTGTACGAGGTGTTCGTGCGCGGCAAGCGCGGCCTGAACCACGTCCACGTGGGCTCGCTGCACGCGGCCGACGACCGCATGGCGCTCACCCACGCCCGCGACCTCTACACCCGCCGCAACGAGGGCGTGTCCATCTGGGTCGTGCGCTCCGAGCACATCGCCGCCTCCACGCGCGACGAGAAGGACCCCTTCTTCGAGCCCAGCGCCGACAAGGTCTACCGCCACCCGACCTTCTACGACATCCCCGACGACGTCCCGCACATCTGAAGGAGAGGGCATGAGCGACGACCACGTCTACCTGACCCTCGCCGAGGGACACGAGGACGACACCCGCTGGGCCTACGGCACCGGCTTCGAGGACCCCCTGCACGGCGTCGACACCACCGTCCCGGACGGTGTCGACCCCCGTGAACTGGCCGAGCTCTGCGTCACGCTGGCCGACGACGCCCTGGTGGCGGCCCAGCGGCTCGCCGAGTGGACCACCCGCGCCCCCGAGCTGGAGGAGGAGGTGGCGCTGGCCAACATCGGGCTCGACCTGCTCGGCCAGGCCCGCCTGCTGTACTCCCGCGCAGGCCAGGTCGACGGCTCCGGCCGCGACGAGGACGCCTACGCCTACTTCCGTGACGCCGCCGACTTCCGCAACGTGCGGCTGACCGAACTGCCCAACGGCGACTTCGCGTTCTCCGTCGTCCGCCTGCTGGTGTTCTCCAGCTGGCGCCTCGCCCACTTCGAGCGGCTCACCGCGCACCGCGACCCGGTCCTCGCGGCGATCGCCGCCAAGGGCGTCAAGGAGCTGGCCTACCACCGCCAGTACGCCGCCGAGTGGGCCGTGCGGCTCGGCGACGGCACCGAGGAGTCGCACCGGCGGATGCGCAAGGCGCAGGAGCAGATCGCCCCCTACCTGGGCGAGTTGTTCACGGCGTACGACGTGCGGGACGAGGTCGTCGCGGTCCTGCGGCAGGTCACCGAGGCGGCCGGACTGCCCATGCCGGTCTACCGCCCGCTGCCCGGCTCCGGCCGCTCGGGCGAGCACACCGAGCATCTGGCGCCGCTGCTGGCCGAGTTGCAGAGCGTGGCCCGGGCCCATCCGGAGGCGACATGGTGACCACGCTCCTGGACGCGCGGCGGGCCCGGCGGATCGCCGAGCAGGTGCCCGACCCCGAACTGCCCATGCTCACCCTGGCCGACCTCGGGGTGCTGCGGGAGGTGTCCCTCACCGAGGACGGCACGGTCGTCGCGAGCCTGACCCCCACCTACTCGGGCTGCCCCGCCATGGCGGAGATGCGCGCCGGGGTGGCCGCCCGGCTGCGGGACGCCGGCTACGCGCGCGTGGAGATCCGCACCGTCCTGGACCCGCCGTGGACCAGCGACTGGATCACGGACGAGGGCCGGCGCAAGCTCACCGAGCACGGCATCGCCCCGCCCGGTGCCGCGCCCGCGCGTGCCGCCGGACCGGTGCCGCTCGTGCTGTCGCCGACCCGCCGCACGGTGCCCTGCCCCCGCTGCGGCAGCGCCGACACCGAGGAGACCTCCCGCTTCGCCGCCACGTCCTGCAAGGCCCTGTGGCGCTGCCTCGCCTGCCGCGAGCCGTTCGAGTACGTCAAGGAGATCTGATGGAGGACCTGATGGAGCCGGCCCCCGCCCCGGCGGCCCGCACGCGTGCCCGCCGACGCCCGGTCTTCCACCCCCTGCGGGTCGCCGCCGTGCAGCCGCTGTGCGAGGACGCGGCCGCCGTCAGCTTCGACATCCCCGCCGAACTGGCCGAGGAGTTCGCCTTCGCACCCGGCCAGTCGCTCACCCTGCGGCGCGAGATCGACGGCCGCGACGAGCGCCGCTCCTACTCCATCTGCTCACCCGCCGGCACGGCCCCGCGTATCGGCGTCCGGGTCGTCCCGGGCGGCCTGTTCTCCTCCTGGCTGGTGCACGAGGTGCGCCCCGGCGACACCGTCGAGGTGATGGCCCCCACCGGCGCCTTCACCCCCGACCTCACCACGCCCGGCCACCACGTGCTCGTCGCGGCCGGTTCCGGCATCACCCCCATGGTCTCCATCGCCGAGTCCGTCCTGGCCGCCGACTCCCGCTCCCGCGTCACCCTCCTCTACGGCAACCGCCGCACGGGCACGGTGATGTTCGCCGACGAACTGGCCGACCTGAAGGACCTGTACCCGACCCGCTTCCAGCTCGCCCACGTCCTGTCCCGCGAGCCTCGCGAGGCGGAGGTGCTCTCCGGCCGTCTCGACGCCGAGCGGCTCGCGGCGCTGATCGGCGCGCTGGTCGACGTGGAGTTTGCCGACCACTGGTGGCTGTGCGGCCCCCACGGCATGGTCCGCTCCGCCCAGCAGGTCCTGTCCGGCCTCGGCGTTCCCGCCGACCGCGTCCACCAGGAGCTCTTCTACGCCGACGACGAGCCGGTGCGCGAGGTCGTGCACACGGAGACAGGCCCCTCCGGCCCGGTCAGCCAGGTCACCATCACCCTGGACGGCCGCTCCACCACCTCCGCCCTGCCCCGCGAACGGACCCTCCTCGAAGGCGCCCAGCAGACCCGCCCGGACCTGCCCTTCGCCTGCAAGGGCGGGGTGTGCGGCACCTGCCGGGCCCTGGTCACCGACGGCAAGGCCGACATGCGCCGCAACTTCGCCCTCGAACCGTCCGAGGTCGACGCGGGCTACGTGCTCACCTGCCAGACGTACCCGGTGTCCGAGACGCTGACGGTGGACTTCGACACCTGAGCCCGGCCCGTCCCGGTCCGTTCCGGTCCGTCCGGGGAGCCGGAACCCGGGGGCTCCATATGAAGGCATGAATGAGTCTTCATGTGTTCCTGTATGGTGAGGGGCGCTGCCGCGCCCCCGCCAGAAGGATCCCGATGACCTCCACCCTCACGCCGCGACCGGTCGACCGGGCGAGCACCGCCCGTCCCGGGCCCGTACCCCGGCGGCGCACCCGTGTCCTCGCCCTCCCCGAAGCGCGCTGGGCCGCCGCCGCCCTGGGCTTCTTCCTGCTCGCGCTCCCTCTCCAGCTGTCCGGCGCTCCCGCCTGGGCATGGGGCCCGCTGTACGCGCTGGCGTACGCCACGGGCGGCTGGGAGCCGGGCTGGGAAGGGCTGAAGGCCCTGCGGGAACGCACCCTCGACGTCGACCTGCTGATGGTCGTCGCCGCCCTGGGCGCGGCGTCGATCGGGCAGGTGATGGACGGTGCGCTGCTCATCGTCATCTTCGCCACCTCCGGCGCGCTGGAGGCCCTGGCCACCGCCCGCACCGCCGACTCCGTCCGCGGCCTGCTCGACCTGGCCCCCGCCACCGCCACCCGGCTGGCCCCCGACGGCAGTGAACAGACCGTGCCCGTCGAGGAACTGGCGGTCGGCGACACCGTGCTCGTACGCCCGGGGGAGCGGATCGGCGCCGACGGCCTGGTCCTGGACGGGGTGAGCGAGGCCGACCAGGCCACCATCACCGGCGAACCGCTCCCGGTGCCCAAGGGCCGCGGCGACGAGGTCTTCGCGGGAACCCTCAACGGCACCGGCGCCCTGCGCGTCCGCGTCGGACGCGACGCGTCCGACTCGGTGATCGCCCGGATCGTCCGCATGGTGCAGGAGGCGTCCGAGACCAAGGCCCCCACCCAGCTGTTCATCGAGAAGGTCGAACAGCGCTACTCCCTGGGCATGGTGGCCGCGACACTCGCCGTCTTCCTGGTGCCGCTCGCCTTCGGCGCGCAGCTCACCGACGCGCTGCTGCGCGCCATGACCTTCATGATCGTGGCCTCGCCCTGCGCGGTCGTACTGGCCACCATGCCGCCCCTGCTCTCCGCCATCGCCAACGCCGGACGGCACGGCGTGCTGGTCAAGTCGGCCGTGGTGATGGAGCGGATCGGCCAGGTGGACGCGGTCGCGCTGGACAAGACCGGCACGCTGACCGAGGGCAGTCCCCGTGTCACCGACGTCCGGCCGCTGCCCGGTTCCGGCCTGTCCGAGGACGAGGTGCTGACCCTCGCGGCGGCCGCCGAGCGGCCGAGCGAACATCCGCTGGCCCGGGCCGTCGTGGACGCGGCCCGCGAGCGCGGCCTCACCCTGCCCGACGCCACGGACTTCACGTCCGCGCCCGGTGTCGGCGTGACCGCCGTCGTCGCCGGCCGGGCCGTCGCGGTCGGCGCCCCGGCCCGGCTGCTGGACGACATCCCGGGTCCGGCCGCCGCACTGGAGGAGTCCGGCCGCACCGCCGTCCTGGTCGTCGTCGACGGCGCGCCCGCCGGGCTCCTCGGCATCGCCGACCGGCTGCGCCCCGACGCGGCCGGAACGGTCGCCTCCCTGACCCGGCTCACCGGCACCGCCCCGGTGCTGCTCACCGGCGACAATCCGCGGGCCGCCGCGCACCTGGCCGCCGAGGCCGGCGTCGACGACGTGCGCGCCGGGCTGCTGCCCCAGGACAAGCTGGCCGCCGTCCAGGAGCTGACGGGCGCGGGCCGCAAGGTGCTGGTCGTCGGGGACGGTGTCAACGACGCCCCCGCCCTGGCCGCCGCCCACACCGGCATCGCCATGGGCCGGGCCGGCTCCGACCTGGCCCTGGAGACCGCCGACGCCGTGATCGTCCGCGACGAGCTCGCCGCGGTGCCCGCCACCATCGCCCTCTCCCGCCGTGCCCGCAGACTGGTCGTGCAGAATCTCGTCATCGCCGGGGTGTTCATCGCCGGCCTCGTCGTCTGGGACCTCGCCGGCGACCTGCCACTGCCGCTCGGCGTCGCCGGCCACGAGGGGTCCACGGTCCTCGTGGGACTGAACGGCCTGCGGCTGCTGCGCGAGGGCGCCTGGCGACGGGCGGTCACCGAGGGCCGGGCCTGACCGGCGACCACCGCCGGCGCACCGGCTGCGCACGCTCAGCGCATCGGCGGCGGACCGCCCGCACGCGTGCAGGGCGTGGGGCAGGCTCGGGGGCCATCCGGTCGCCGGAGGCGAACAGCGCCGTCTCCCGGGCTGCCGGGCTGGTGTGCCGGGCTGCCGCGACGCGGTCCCCGGCCCCCGGCCCCGGGCCCCGGGCCGCCGACCCGGCACGGCGTAACCTCGAGGCCTCATCGGACCGACGGAAGGGAACCCGCGGCATGGCCGTCATCCACCGGACCACACTCGCTCCGACCAAGCTGGAACTGCTCGCCGCCTGGCTGCCCTCCCGCCCCTGGTACCGCGCCGGCGCGGCCGGACCGCGGCCGGCCAAGGCCGGCGGTTTCCGCCTGGACGACCCGCAGGGCGAGGTCGGCATCGAGTTCATCATCGTCACCGACGCCGACGGCCCCCGGCCCCCGGCCTACCTCGTGCCGCTCACCTACCGCGGCGCCCCGCTCCAGGGGGCCGAAGACGCCCTCGTGGGCACCATGGAGCACGGCGTGCTCGGGCGGCGCTGGGCCTACGACGGCTGCCACGACCCCGTCCTCCTCGCGCAGCTGCCGGCCCTGATCGAAGGACGGGCACGGGCGCAGGACCAGAACGTCAGCGACCTCCCCGACGACGACGTCACCGTCTCCCGCACCGGCGACGGCCCCTTGCCCAGGAACTTCACCACCGTCGACGACCGCGACGGCACCCGTCTTGTCTCGCCCGACGGACCGGTGCTGCGCCTGCACCGGCTCCTGGAGCCCGCCCCGGACGGCCGGCCCGCCACCGCCGGGGGAGCGACGGGCCACCTCGCCGGCTCCTGGACGCTCCCGGACGGCGCCCGGGTGCGCGGGCTGCTCGCCTCGCTGCACGACTGAGCCCCGCTGCCGCCCGCGAACCGACCCGCGGGACAAGGGTTGCCCCGGGCCGGTTCGGGTACGCGAGCAGGACCGCACCCGGGGCGGATCATGTCCCGGGTGGGCCGCACGACCGCCGCTATCAGGGAATCTGCCATGGAGACACCCGCAAACGACCCCACGCCCACGCCCGCCCAGCGGGCTCTGGACGTCCTCGCCGAGAACACGGAGGACACGGCGGCTCTGGACGCGCTCGCCAACAGCGACGTGCTCATCCCCGTGCCCGATGACGCGGACGACTCCGACGCCGCCAACCCCTCGGCGGTGGCACTGCCCGTGCTGGAGCAGCCGGGCGGCGAGCCGGTGGTGCCCGTGTTCACCTCGGAGGTGGAGATGGCCGGACTGCTGCCGTTCGTCTCCCGCTACCGTCTGGTGCCCCTCGGCGCCCTCGCCGCGCAGTGGCCGGCCGACGACTTGTCGCTCACCATCGACGGCAGCTCGGACCACCGGCTGACCCTCACCTCGGAAGGAGTGCGCACCCTGCTGGCACGCCCGTAGGCCGGCCGGTCCTCCGTCCGGGCCCGGGGCGTGTTACTCGCCCAGGGTCCGGGCCAGAGCCGCCCGCTGCAGGGGCAGCACCTCGGCGTGCAGGTCACGGCCCTTGGGCGTGAGGGCGACCCAGACGCCGCGCCGGTCCTCCTCGCACACCGACCGCGTCACCAGCCCGTCCTTCTCCAGCCGGGCGATCAGCCGCGACAGCGCGCTCTGGCTGAGATGCACCCGGCCGACCAGGTTCTGCACCCGGCACTGGTCGCCCTCCTCGGGCCCGGCCGTGGCGAGCATGTCCAGGACTTCGAAGTCGGAGGCGCCCAGACCGTGCGGATGCAGCGCCCGGTCGATCTCGCACATCGTGCGCGCGTGCGCCGACAGGATGTCCCGCCACCGTTCCTCGAGCCGCACACCAGCCGTTTTCACCGCCATACGGGAACGGTAACACCGGCGCGGCGTTCCATGAGCGCGCATGGAGCGGGGTCTGTCACACCGAGGCGGCGGACCGGGTCGACTCCCGCGTCACCAGTTCCGTCGGCAGGATCACCGCCGCCGGGTCCTCGCCGCCGATCTGCGCCAGCAGCACCCGCACCATCTCGGCGCTGATCCGGTCCCACGGCTGGCGGATGGTCGTCAGCTCCGGGCTGGAGGCGAGCGCCGCGGGGGAGTCGTCGAAACCGCCGACCGCGACGTCCTGCGGCACCCGTCGGCCCGCCCGCTGCAGTGCCGTCAGCACGCCCTGCGCCATGAGGTCCGAGGCGACGAACACCGCGTCCATGTCCGGGGCCTGCGCCAGCAGCCGTTCGCCGCCCGCCTCGCCGCTGGCCCGGCTGTAGTCACCGGAGACGACCAGCCCCTCGTCGAACCGCAGCCCCGCCTCGGCCAGCACCTCCTGGTACCCGGCGAGGCGCTCCACCCCGCCGGGCGTGTCCAGCGGGCCGGTCACCATGCCCACCCGGCGCCGCCCCAGCGAGAGCAGATGGCGCACCATGTCCCGGGCGCCGTCCCGGTCGTCGGCGGCCACGTAACTCACCTTCGAGCCCAGCCCGATCGGCTTGCCGCACGCGACCAGTGGCACCCCCGCCGCGCGCAGCTCGTCGGCGACCGGATCCCCGGAGTGGCTGGAGACCAGCAGCACCCCGTCCACGTGCCCGGCGGTGATGTACCGGGTGATGCGCCGCCGTTCGTCCTCGGTGCCCGCCAGCATCAGCAGCAGCGGGATGTCGTGCGCGGCGAGCGCCTGGGTGCAGCCGCGCAGCAGGACGTTGAAGTTCGGGTCCTCGAAGAACCGCTCCTGCGGTTCGGTGAGCAGGAAGCCGACCGAGTCCGACCGGCCGGTGATCAGTGAGCGGGCGTGCCGGTTGACGACGTAACCGGTCCTGCGGATGGCCGCGTTGACCGCCTCCTGCGCGGCCGGGCTGACGTAGTGGCCGCCGTTGAGCACACGTGAGACGGTGCCGCGCGAGACCCCCGCCTCGCGCGCCACGTCGTGGATCGTGGGCGGCCTGCGCCTGCCCCCCGCAGCGTTCATGGTCATGACTTTACGGCTCCGGAGAGCAGATCCAGACTCCAGAACCGCTGGACGACCAGGAAGAGGGCGACCAGCGGCAGCACCGCCAGGAACGCGCCCGTGATCACCAGTGTGTACAGCGCGGGGGTGTTGGCGCCCTGCTCCAGCAACGTGAACAGCCCCAGCGTGATCGGGAACTTCTCGTCGTCGCTGAGCATGATGTACGGCAGCAGGAAGTTGTTCCAGATCGCCACGAACTGGAAGAGGAACACGGTCACCAGGCCGGGGATCATCATCGGCAACGCGATCCGCGTGAAGATCCGCCACTCGCCCGCCCCGTCCATCCGCCCGGCCTCCACCACATCGGCCGGCACCGCCGCCGCGGCGTAGATCCGCGCCAGGTAGACGCCGTACGGCGAGAGGATCTGCGGCAGCAGGACCGACAGGTACGAGTCCGTGAGGTCGGCCTCGGCCAGCAGCAGATACTGCGGGACGGCGAGGATCACCGGCGGCATCAGCACGCCCGCGAGCAGCACGTTGAACAGCGTCTCGCGGCCCCGGAAGCGGTAGACCGCCAGCGCGTGGCCGCTGATCGCCGACACGCACGTCGACAGCAGGGCGCCGAGGCCGGCGTACAGGGCGGAGTTGCCCATCCACTGCCAGTAGACGCCGTCGCGGTAGGCGTTCAGGTCCCGGACGTTGTCCGCGAAGCCCGTGCCCGGCAGGAAGGTGAACGTGGAGAACAGCTCCCGCCCCGACTTGGTCGCCGCGATGACCACCCAGGCCACCGGCAGCAGGCAGTAGAGGGCGCCCAGCAGCAGGGTCAACGTGGGGAGCAGGGCGATGCGGCGGCGCGGCGGCGGGCGGTGCCGGTCCGTGCCGGGCGTGCTGCCCGCCACCGGCTCGGTCCGGGGTGCGGCAAGGGAGCTCATCGGGCTGCCTCCTGCTTCTGACGGCGGTTCGCGGCTCGCAGGAAGCCGAAGGACAGCAGGAGCGTGGCGACGGCGATGATCACGGCCTGCGCCGCGGCGCCGTGGATGTCGCCCTCGCCGAAGGCGTCCCGGTACACCTTCATCAACGGACTCCACGTCGTGGACACGGAGTTGGTGAGCGGCTTGAGGGTGGTGGGCTCGTTGAACACCTGGAGCGTCGCGATGATCGAGAAGAAGAACGTCAGCACCAGCGACGGCGCCACCATCGGGATCTTGATCCGCAGGGCGGTCTGCAGCGGGGTGGCGCCGTCCAGCTTCGCCGCCTCGTACACCTCCGCCGGGATGGCCCGGAGCGAGGTGTAGATGACGATCATGTTGAAGCCGGTGCCGCCCCACACCGCGATGTTCGACAGCGCCAGGTACAGCGGCCCGCCGTCCAGCAGGTCCGGCTGCGGCAGGCCCAGCCGGTCGAGCACGAAGTAGAAGGGGCTGACGTCCGGCAGGTACAAGAAGCCCCACAGCAGCGCGGCGACGACCCCGGGGACGGCGTACGGCAGGAAGATCGCGAGCCGGGTGAAGGGCGCGAGCCGCACCTTCTCCGAGTCGAGCATCAGCGCGAAGAGCAGGGCCAGGCCCAGCATCACCGGGACGACGACGCAGCCGTAGCCCAGCACGCGCAGGGTGCCGTCGAGCAGTTCGCCGTCGGAGAGGGCGTCGGTGTAGTTCTCCAGGCCGGCCCACACCTCCGTGCGGGCGCCGGAGCCCAGGCCGAGGCCGGAGACGCGCACCTTGCGGAAGCTGAGGTGGAGCGCGTAGCCGATGGGCAGGGCGAAGAACAGTGCGAAGAGGATCGCCGCGGGGAGGAGGAAGCCGTACGGAGCCCTTCTGACGCCGTACGGCCGCCGGCGTGCCGTGCTGTTCACTCCGCGACCTCGAAGCCCTGCTTCTTCATGTCGGCGACGGTGTCGGCCTGCATCTTCCTCAGCGCGGCGCCGAAGTCCGACTTGTTCTTGGCGGCGGCGCCGAAGGCGTCCTTGAAGGTGGTGTAGGCGACGTTGACGTTCGGGCCCCAGGCGGAGGGCGCGGTGGTCTCCGCGATGTCGGCGGCCTTGGTGTAGAAGTCGGCCTGCTGGGAGAAGTAGGCCGGGGGCTTGAGGAAGGCGCCGCTGGTCTGGGCGTTGGTGGCGGCCGGGTAGATGCCGCTCTCCTTGGCCAGCGCGTTCAGGGCGGCCCGGTCGGTGTTCAGCCAGGCGGCGAACTTCGCGGCGGCCTCGCGGTGGCCGGAGTCGGTGGTGACGGCGGTGGAGGAGCCGCCCCAGCTGCCGGTGCGGTTCTCGCTCCCCGGCCACTGGGGGAGCGGGGCCATGGCCCACTTGCCCTTGGTGTCGGGGGCGGCGGTGGTGAGGGTGCCCGGGGCCCACACCGCGCTGACCCAGGCGATCTGCTGGCCGGTGTTGAGCGCCTTGTTCCAGGAGGGGGTGTACATCGGCTGGTTGTCGATGGCGCCCTCCGCCACCAGGCCGCCCCAGAACTTCGCGACCTTCCGCGTCGCCGCGTCGTCGATCGCGACCTTCCACCGGTCGCCCGAGGTGGTCCACCACCGGGCGCCCGCCTGCTGGGCGAGGCCCGCGAAGAGGCCGGAGTCGTTGGCGGAGAAGGTGGTGAGGTCCTTGTCGGGGGCCGCCTTCTTGAGCGCGCGGGCCGTCTGCGCGAACTCGTCCCAGGTCGTCGGCACGCTCAGGCCGTACTTCTCGAACAGGTCCTCGCGGTAGTAGAACATCATCGGCCCGATGTCCTGCGGAACCGCGTAGACCGCGTCCGTGCCCAGGGTCGTCTGCTGCCAGACGCCGTCGGCGAAGCTGTCCTTCGCCCCGGCCACGTCCTCGGAGATGTCCGCGAGGGCGTCGTTGCTCACCAGCGTGGGCAGCGCCTGGTACTCGGCCTGCACCAGGTCGGGCGCCTTGCCCGCCTTGTGCGCGGTGAGGATCTTGGTGACCAGGGTGTCGCCGGAGGCCTGCTTCTTCACCGTGACGGTGATCCGGTCCTTCCTGCCCGGCCCCTTGTTCCACAGGTCGACGACCTTGTCCATGCCGGGCGTCCAGGTCCAGTACGTCAGCGAGACCGGACCCGACTCGGTCCCGCTGTCCCCCGACCCCGTGCCGCAGGCGGTGAGGGCGGTGGCGCCGAGCGCGAGGGCGACGGCGGATGTCACGAGGCGACGGCGCGTCGTGTACGGCATGGATCTCTCCCCTGACCTGGGGTCCTCGCCTGCTGCGAAGACCTGCCATGCTTCTGTGAGCGTTCACAGTAGAGAAACATCCCGGACACTTGTCAATGGTTGTTGCTGTGCGGTTATGTTGGCCTCCGCACCGCTCCCTTGTGTGTGCACGTTCCCAATCGATCGACCGACCGGGAGACCATCCATGCCGGACACCACCCCCAGGGGCCTCACCAGGCTCGCCTTCGGTGGGGACTACAACCCCGAGCAGTGGCCGGAAAGCGTCTGGCAGGAGGACGTCCGGCTGATGCGCGAGGCCGGCGTCACCCTGGTGAGCGTCGGGATCTTCTCCTGGGCCCTGCTGGAACCCGAGCCCGGCACCTACGACTTCGGCTGGCTGGACCGGGTGCTGGACCTGCTCCACGAGCACGGCGTCCGCGTCGACCTCGGCACCCCCACGGCCGTCCCGCCCGTCTGGTTCTACCGGGCCCACCCCGAGGCGCTGCCCGTCACCGCCGAGGGGGTGCGCTACGAGTTCGGCTCCCGCGCGGCCATCTGCCACAGCAACGCCGACTACCGCGCCGCCGCCGCGGCCATCACCACCCGGCTCGCCGAGCGCTACGCCGACCACCCGGCCCTGGCTCTGTGGCACGTCCACAACGAGTACGGCGTCCCCGTCTCGGCCTGCTACTGCGACTCCTGCGCCGCCCACTTCCGCCGCTGGCTGGCGACCACGTACGGCACGGTCGAGGCGGTCAACGAGGCCTGGGGAACGGCCTTCTGGGGTCAGCGCTACACCGGCTTCGAGCAGATCAACCCGCCCCGGCTCACCCCGGCGGTCGTCAACCCCGCCCAGGCGCTGGACTACAAGCGGTTCGCCGACGCCACCATGCGCGAGAACTTCGTGGCGGAGCGGGACATCCTGCACCGTCTCGCCCCGGGCGTCCCGGTCACCACCAACTTCATGACGGCCCTGAGCCAGTGCGACTCCGTCGACTACTGGGCCTGGGGCCGCGAGGTCGACCTCGTCACCAACGACCACTACCTCATCACCGACGGCCGCCGCACCCACGTCAACCTCGCCATGGCCGCCGACCTCACCCGCTCCGTCGCGGGCGGCGCCCCCTGGCTGCTGCTGGAGCACTCCACCTCGGGCGTCAACTGGCAGCCCCGCAACCCCGCCAAGGCCCCCGGCCAGATGGCCCGCAACTCCCTGGCGCACGTAGCGCGCGGCTCCGAGGGCGCCATGTTCTTCCAGTGGCGCCAGTCCCGGCGCGGCGCCGAGAAGTTCCACTCGGCGATGGTCCCGCACGGTGGCACCGACACCCGCGTGTGGCGCGAGGTCGTCGAACTCGGCGCTTCCGTGGGCGCGTTGAGCGAGATCCGCGGCACCCGCACCGAGGCCGACGTGGCCGTCCTGTGGGACTGGCACTCCTGGTGGGCGCAGACCCTCGACTGGCGCCCCAGCGTCGACCACGACGCCCGCGAGCGCGCCGACGCCTTCTACGAGGCCCTCTACGACCGTCACCTCACCGTCGACTTCGCCCACCCGGAAGCCGACTTGTCGAGATATCCCCTGGTCGTCGTCCCCGCCCTGTACTTGATGACGGAGGCGGCCGGGCGCAACCTGACGGCGTACGTGGAGGGCGGCGGCACACTGGCCGTGTCGTACTTCTCCGGCATCGTCGACGAGCACGACGCCGTCCACGCGGGGCCCTACCCGGGCCCGCTGCGGGACGTCCTCGGCCTCACGATCGAGGAGTTTGCCCCGCTGCTGCCGGGCGAACGCGTACGGATCACCGGCCCCGACGGGACCGAACTGGGTGCCGACGTGTGGACCGAGTTCGTGGTGCCCCGCGGCGCCGGCACGGTCCTGACCTACGCCGACGGCCCGGCCGCCGGACTGCCCGCCGTCACCCGGCACCGCCTGGGCCGGGGCACCGCCTGGTACGTCTCCACCCGGCTCGGCGCCGACGGCCTCGACACGCTGCTCGGCATGGCGGGCGAGGACGCCGGGCTCGCCCCGCGCGCCGATCTGCCCCGGGACGTCGAAGTGGTCCGCCGCACCGGGGCGTCCGGCACCTATCTGTTCGCCGTCAACCACACCGCCGCGGACGCCAAGGTGCCCCTGGAGACCACGGGCACCGAGCTGCTCACCGGCGAACGCGCCGCCGGCCGCCTGGCGGTCCCCGCAGGAGCCGTCCGGGTCGTCCGGCTCGACGGCTGAACCGGCTCCCTCCGCCCGCGCGTGCCACGAGCCGCGGGCGGAGGGGCTCTCCCGCCCGCCGCGGGCGGGAGGCACTCCCCAACCCCACGTCGAAGGGACGACGGACGACGATGTTCCATCCCAGACGCACCCTGAGAGCCCTGCTGCCGCCGCTCGCGGCCGGGCTCGCCCTCACCGCCCTGCCCGCCACCTCCGCCCACGCCGCGAGCACGCTGACCAACGGCGGCTTCGAAGCCGACGGCGCGGGCGCCTCCGTACCGGCCGGCTGGTCCGAGTACGGCGACACCGGCGCCTCGTTCACCGAGTCCGGCGGTCACGGCGGCAGCCACCGCCTGAGCCACTGGGCCGCCGGCGCCTACAAGGTCGAGACGTACCAGTACCTGTCCGGTCTGACCAACGGCTCCTACAAGCTCACCGCCTGGGTGCGTTCGGGCGGGGGACAGAAGTCGGCGTACATAGCGCTCAAGAACTGCGGCGGCGCCGAGCAGCGCACGGACCTGCCGGTCTCGGCGGTCGGGTGGATCCGCATCGTCGTGCCGGTCACGGTGACGAGCAACCAGTGCACGATCAGCGTCAACAGTGACGCGAACGCGGGCAACTGGATCAACGTGGACGACCTGACGTTCGCGCCGGGCACGTCGGGCACGTCGATCAAGGGTGCCGACATCTCGTCCCTGGTGAAGAGCGAGGCCAGGGGCGGCGTCTACCGCAGCGCCTCCGGAACCGCCGGCGACGCCCTGTCCCTGCTGAAGTCGAACGGCATGAACTACGCCCGCCTCAAGGTGTGGGTCGACCCGGCCGACGGCTACAACGACAAGGCCCGTGTCCTGGCCGCGGCCAAGCGCGTCAAGGCACAGGGCATGAAGCTGCTGGTGGACTTCCACTACTCCGACTTCTGGGCCGACCCGGGCCGGCAGGACAAGCCCGCCGCGTGGGCCGGGCACTCCTACAGCCAGCTGAAGACGGACGTGTACCGGCACACGTACGACGTGCTGAACGCCCTGAAGGCGCAGGGCACCACCGCCGACATGGTCCAGGTCGGCAACGAGATCAACGGCGGCATGCTGTGGAACGAGGGCTCCACCGCCGACTGGACGCAGCTCGCCGGTCTGCTCAACTCCGGCTACGACGCCGTCAAGGCGGTCAGCTCCGGCACCACGGTGGCCCTGCACCTCGCCGAGGGCGGTGACCTGGAAGGCACCCGCTGGTGGTTCGACAGCGCACGCTCCCACGGCGTGCGGTTCGACGCGATCGGCCTGTCCTACTACGGCTACTGGCACGGCACCCTGGCCGACTTCCAGACGACCCTGGACGACGCGGCCACCCGCTACGGCAAACCGGTGTTCGTCGCCGAGACGGCCTACCCGTTCCGCCTGGACAGCGACGACGCCCACGAGAACATCATCGACACCGCCGGCGAACTGGTCCCGGGCTATCCGGCGAGCGTGACCGGCCAGACCCGGTGGATGAACGACGTGGCGAGCATCGTGGAGGCCGTACCCAACGACCGCGGCCTCGGCGTCTTCTACTGGGAGGCGACCTGGACCGCCGTGGCGGGCAACGGCTGGGACCCGACCGACGCGTCCTCCGGCAACGCCTGGGAGAACCAGGCCCTGTTCGGCTACGACGACCGGGCGCTCACGTCGATGTCCTGGTTCCGCCACCGCTGAACCGGCGGGGGAGGGGCCCGGACCGCGCGCCGTGCCCCTCCCTCTCCCCGCCCCTACGCCCCGACCGAACTGCTGCTGGACACACGGCAGTTCGGCCCGGGCGGTGCGGTATCGGTCACGCCCCGCCGAGTCCCGGACACGGCCGCGTCGAGTGCGGGACAGTGGGAAGACGCGGTGCAGAGGACGACGCCGCGAGGCAGGGGCACGTCATGCTGAGGACTCCCACGGACGAGACGCGGCTGCGCATTCTGGCCTGGCTGAGGGAACCCGGTCCCGCCGCCGACGGGATCACCGCGGACGCCGTCGCCGAGCGCTTCGCGCTGCCGCTCCCGGTGGCCGCCACTCATCTGCGGCTGCTGGAGGCGACCGGCATGCTGCGCGCCGGCCGGTCCGCAGGCCGCGTGTGCTACCACCGCGACGACATGCGGATCGCCGAGGTCGCCCGCATGTTCGAGAAGGGCTGGTAGGGGCCCACGGGTAAGGAGTGGGTGTGAACCGCCGGGGCGGTCACGGCGCGCTCGACGCTGCCGTACGGGAGGAAGCGGCGGGGGAGAGGGCGTTCGCCGGGCCGGTGCTCCCTCGCGGGTGAGATCTCCTCTCGCCCGGGTGTAGTACGACTGGGCCCTCGCTCCCGCCCCCCGAGCAGAACTGGATCCCATGAGCGCCATCACCGTCGGTCAGGCCGTCGTCCTCGGAGCCGTCGAAGGGGTGACCGAGTTCCTGCCGGTCTCCTCCACCGGGCACCTGAAGATCGTCGAAGGGCTCATGGGCATCCCCGTGGGCGACGACGCGGTGGTCGGGTTCTCGGCCGTCATCCAGGTCGGCGCGATCGCCGCGGTGCTCGTGTACTTCTTCCGGGACATCGTGCGGATCGTCTCGGCCTGGGGGCGGGGACTGCGCCACCGCGAGGAGCGCCACCACCGCGACTACAAGTTCGCCTGGTGGGTCGTCTGCGCCACGATCCCGATCGTCGCCGTGGGCCTCGCCGCCAAGCCGCTCGTCGAGGGCCCGCTCGCCTCGCTGTGGGTGGTGGCCGGCTCCCTGATCGTCGGCAGCGGCGTGATGTGGGCGGCGGACCAGACGGGCCGGCACAAGCGCGGCGAGGACGACACCTCCTTCAAGGACGCCATGCTGGTCGGCGGCTCCCAGGTCCTCGCCCTGCTCTTCCCGGGCTTCTCCCGCTCCGGCGCCACCATGTCCACGGCGCTGATCCTCGACCTGGACCGCGTCGCCGCCACCCGGCTCTCCTTCTTCCTCGGCATCCCCGCGCTCACCGGTGCCGGCCTCTACGAACTCAAGGACGCCCTGGGCAGCGGGGTGGGCGCGATGCCACTGGCCGTGGGCACGACCGTCTCGTTCGTCGTGGCGTACGCCTCCATCGCCTGGCTGCTGCGGTTCGTCGCCAAGCACTCCTTCAACGCCTTCGTGATCTACCGGATCGTGGTGGGAGTGCTGCTGTCCGGGCTGCTCGGAGCGGGTGTGCTGCACGGCTGAGCGGTCCGCCGGGAGGCGCCGCCGGCCGGCTGTCCGCGGCGTCATCGTGGCTCGTCGCGCGGCTCACCGGGTCCCTGTGCGGCGGCCCCTTGACAGCCGCCTCCCGCCGCCCCGAGTATCTCTCCCGTGAACCTGTCAGACAGCCGGACAGCCGGACAGCCCGTGCGCCGCGTCAGTGCCATGGAAGCGGTGCTGGCGCACCTGCGCGGCGCCATCGAACGGGGCGAGTACGCCATCGGCGACAAGCTCCCCTCCGAGGCGGAGCTCTGCCGCACCCTCGAGGTCTCCCGGCCGGTGCTGCGCGAGGCGCTGCGGGCGCTGCAGACGATGGGCCTGACCGTGTCCCGGACCGGCAAGGGGACCTTCGTCGTGGCCAGCACCGTGGAGGACCCCACCTTCGGCGACTACGCGGCCAGCGACCTGCTGGAGGTGCGCCGCCACGTCGAGATCCCGGTCGCCGGGTACGCGGCCCGGCGCCGCACCCCGGAGAACCTCGACCACCTGGCGCACCTGCTGGACCGGATGGAGCGGGAGACCGACACCACGGCCTGGGTCGCCATGGACACGCTGTTCCACCTCGCCGTGGCGGAGGCCGCCCAGAACCCGGTGTTCCGCCGGGTCATCGAGGAGATCCGGGACGCGCTGGCCCGCCAGTCCGCCTTCCTCAACGAGCTCGGCGGCCGCCGCGAGCAGTCCAACCGCGAGCACCGGGCGATCGTCGAGGCGCTGATCGACGGCTCCGAGAACGACGCGGTGGAGGCCATGGCCCACCATCTCGACCGCGTCGAGACGACCCTCACCGACATCGTGCGTCCCCCGCGCACGGAGAGCGGCCCGGACACCCCTGCGCACATCAGCACCCAAACCCCTACGGAAGGCGGACCCGAGGCGTGAGCGAGCAGTCCCTGCACGACGGCGTGCAGAAACGTTCCGGCCATGTCGACGCCGGAGACGCGGGCTACAGCAAGTCCCTGAAGTCCCGGCACGTCAACATGATCGCCATCGGCGGCGCCATCGGCACCGGCCTCTTCCTGGGCGCCGGCGGCCGCCTCGCCGACGCCGGACCCTCCCTCTTCATCGCCTACGCGGTCTGCGGCCTGTTCGCCTTCCTCGTCGTCCGGGCCCTCGGCGAACTCGTGCTCTACCGCCCCTCCTCCGGCGCCTTCGTCTCGTACGCCCGCGAGTTCATGGGGGAGAAAGGCGCCTACACCGCCGGCTGGATGTACTTCCTCAACTGGGCGACCACCGGCATCGCCGACATCACCGCCGTCGCCACCTACACGCACTACTGGGGCATGTTCTCCGACATCCCCCAGTGGGTGATCGCCCTGATCGCGCTGGCGGTCGTGCTCACCGTGAACCTGATCTCGGTGAAGATCTTCGGCGAGCTGGAGTTCTGGTTCGCGATCGTCAAGGTCGGCGCACTCGTCGTCTTCCTGTGCATCGGCATCTTCCTGCTCGTCACCCAGCACCCCGTCGACGGCCACACCCCGGGCCCGTCCCTGATCGGCGACAACGGCGGCGTCTTCCCGCACGGCCTGCTGCCCATGCTGCTGATCATCCAGGGCGTCGTCTTCGCCTACGCCTCCGTCGAACTGGTCGGCGTCGCGGCCGGGGAGACCGAGAACCCCGAGAAGATCATGCCCAAGGCGATCAACTCGATCATGTGGCGCGTCGGCCTGTTCTACGTCGGCTCGGTCGTCCTGCTGTCGATGCTGCTGCCCTGGAACAGGTACACGGCCGGGGAGAGCCCCTTCGTCACGGTGCTGTCCAACATCGGCGTCCCCGCGGCCGGCGGCGTGATGAACCTCGTCGTCCTCACCGCCGCGATGTCCTCCCTGAACTCCGGCCTGTACTCCACCGGCCGCATCCTGCGCTCCATGGCCATGGCCGGCTCCGCGCCCAGGTTCACCTCCGTGATGAGCCGCAGCCAGGTCCCCTACGGCGGCATCCTGCTCACCAGCGGCATCTGCGTCCTGGGCGTCGGCCTCAACTTCGTCGTGCCCGCCGAGGCGTTCGAGATCGTGCTGAACTTCGCCGCGATCGGCATCCTCGCCACCTGGGGCATGATCATGGTCTGCCACCTCCTCTTCTGGCAGAAGACCCGCACGGGCGAGCTCACCCGCCCCGGCTACCGGCTGCCGGGCTCCCCCTGGACCGAGATCGTGACGCTGGCGTTCCTCGCCTCCGTCCTGGTCCTCATGTACGCCGACGGCGGCGCGGGACGCACCACCGTGCTGTGCCTGCCGCTGATCGTCGGGGCCCTGGTCGCCGGATGGTTCGGCATCCGCGGCCGTATCGCACGCAAGTCCACCACCGGAGCCGGCGCGTGACCCACGCGCCGCTCCCAGAGAAGCAGGCAGTGATGCACAGCAGTTCCCTCGCGGCCGCACCCCTGGTCCGTGAACCCGTCCACGCCCCCGTCGCCCACCTCATACGCGGCGGAATCGTCGAAGGCACGCACTACGGCTCCGTCGTCGTCCTCGGCGCCGACGGAGAGGTCCAGCTCCAGATCGGAGACATCGAGGCCGCCTTCTACCCCCGCTCCGCGATCAAGCCCGTCCAGGCCGTGGCCATGGCCCGGGCCGGACTCCCGCTCCACGGTGAGCTGCTGTCGCTGACCGCGGCCAGCCACTCCGGCGAGGAACGCCACCTCGCCGGCGCCCGGCGCATCCTGGAACTCGCCGGGCTCACCGAGGACCACCTGCGCAACGTCCCGGACATGCCGTTCGACCCGGCCGTCCGGGACGCCTGGGTGCGCGAGGGCCGGCCGCCCTCCCGGCTCGCCCAGAACTGCTCCGGCAAGCACGCGGCCATGCTCTACACCTGCGCCCTCAACGGCTGGCCGCTGGAGAACTACCTCGACCCGGCCCACCCCCTCCAGCAGGCCATCGCCGAGATCGTCGAGGACCTCACCGGGCAGCGGATCGCCCGGGTCACCGTCGACGGCTGCGGCGCGCCCCTGTTCGCCCTCTCCCTGCACGGCCTGGCCCGCGTCACCGCCCGGATCGTCACGGCCGCGCCGGGGACGCCCGAGGCGCGGGTCGCCGACGCGATGCGCGAGCACGCGGAGATGGCCTCCGGCTCCGGCCGGGACGTCGCCGCGCTGATGCGGGCCGTGCCGGGGCTGCTGTCCAAGGACGGCTTCGAGGGGGTGCAGGTCGCCGCGCTGCCCGACGGGCGGGCCGTCGCGGTGAAGATCGCGGACGGCGCGAACCGGGCGCGGGTGCCGGTGACCGCCGCCGCGTTGGCCCGGGCGGGCGTGGACCCGGAGCTGCTCACCGCGTTCGCGGGCGAGCCGCTGCTCGGGGGCGGGCGGGAGGTCGGGCGGGTGCGGCCCGTTCGCTCGCTGGAGCCGGTCGCCGGTGCGGCCCGTGCCTGACGACGTGCCGCGTTCTCCCGTCCGGCGGCTGCGGGCCGCATGGGGCCGGTCGCGCAGTTCCCCGCGCCCCTGACGGGCGCGCACCCACCCTCCGTCACACGCAGAAAGAGGACCCTCACCATCATGACCGCCGCCACCCGCTCCGAGCACGACCTGCTCGGTGACCGTGACGTTCCCGCCGACGCCTACTGGGGTGTGCACACCCTGCGGGCCACGGAGAACTTCCCCATCACGGGGACGCCGATCTCCGCCTACCCGCACCTCATCGACGCCCTGGCCGCCGTGAAGGAGGCCGCGGCCCTCGCCAACGAGGAACTCGGGCTGCTGGCGCCGGAGAAGGCCGCCGCGATCGTCGCGGCCTGCCGGGAGATCCGCGCGGGCGGGCTGCACGACCAGTTCGTGGTCGACGTCGTCCAGGGCGGCGCCGGCACCTCCACCAACATGAACGCCAACGAGGTCGTGGCCAACCGGGCGCTGGAACTGCTGGGTCACGCCAAGGGCGAGTACCGGTACCTGCACCCCAACGAGGACGTCAACCTCGGCCAGTCCACCAACGACGTCTACCCGACCGCGGTCAAGATCGCGACCGTGTTCGCGGTGCGCGGGCTGCTGGACGCGATGTCGGTGCTGCAGGACGCGTTCGCCCACAAGGCCGTCGAGTTCCGCGACGTGCTCAAGATGGGCCGTACGCAGTTGCAGGACGCGGTGCCGATGACGCTCGGCCAGGAGTTCTCCGCGTACGCCGTCATGCTGGACGAGGACCGGTCCCGGCTCGCCGAGGCCGTCGAGCTGGTGCATGAGATCAACCTCGGCGCCACGGCCATCGGCACGGGCCTCAACGCCCCCGCCGGATACGCCGAGTCGGCCCGGCGGCACCTGTCCGAGATCACCGGCCTGCCGTTGGTGACCGCGGCCAACCTGGTCGAGGCGACCCAGGACTGCGGCGCGTTCGTGCAGATGTCGGGCGTGCTCAAGCGCATCGCGGTCAAGCTGTCCAAGAGCTGCAACGACCTGCGGCTGCTGTCCTCGGGGCCGCGGGCCGGCCTGGGCGAGATCAACCTGCCGCCCGTGCAGGCCGGTTCGTCGATCATGCCGGGCAAGGTGAACCCGGTGATCCCCGAGGTGGTCAACCAGGTCGCCTTCGAGGTGATCGGCAACGACGTCACCATCACCATGGCCGCGGAGGCCGGGCAGCTCCAGCTGAACGCGTTCGAGCCGATCATCCTGCACTCCCTGTCGGAGTCGATCACCCACCTCAGGGCGGCGTGCCTGACGCTCGCGGAGCGCTGCGTGTGGGGCATCACCGCCAACACCGAGGCGCTGCGTGCCACGGTCGAGAACTCCATCGGCCTCGTCACCGCCCTCAACCCGCACATCGGCTACACGGCCGCGACCGACATCGCCAAGGAAGCCCTCGCGACGGGCCGGGGCGTGGCCGAACTGGTGCTGGAGAAGGGCCTGTTGCCCGCCGAGACGCTGGCGGACCTGCTGCGTCCGGAGGTCCTGGCGGGCAGCGGGCCCGAGGAACGTCCGGCCGCGGTCTGAGCGGAACCGCCCCGGCCCCCGGCGTCACTCACCGTCCCGGACCGGGCGGTCAGCCCCCGGTCGCGTCCGGCCGCGGCCGGGCCGGCAGTGTCCGTCCCAGGCGGGCGAGCGGGGACAGCGCCATCAGCGCCGGGGACAGCAGCAGGCCCACGGCCGTCAGAAGGAGGCCGGTGCGCAGTCCCCACCGCTCGACGAGCAACCCCCCGAGCAGCGAGCCCAGCGGAGCCGTGCCCATGCCCACGAACGTGATCGTCGCCGCCACCCGCGCCTGCATCGCGTCGGGGGTGAGGGCCTGCCGCACGGACATGGTGGTGACGTTCACCACCTGACCGCAGGCGCCGAACAGGAGGTTGACCGCCACGAGCGCGGGGACCGTCACCGCGGCGGGGCCGTGCAGCGCGGGCACCCACAGCATCACGACGTCGCCGAGTGCCGCCGCGGACACGAGCACCGGGCCGTGACCGAACCGGCCCGGCAGCCGGGCGGCGAGCAGCGAGCCCAGAAGCGCGCCCGGCCCCGTCGCGGCGAGTGCCAGCCCCACGGCGGTGCCCGGCAGCTGCAACTCCCGCGGCAGGAAGAGCAGATAGACGGTCATCAGGGCCGCGAAGGAGAACTGGAAGGCGGCCGAGGCGAGACCCACCGCCCGCAGCGCGGGGTCGCGGACGACGAAGCGGACGCCCTCCCTGATCCGCCGCCGCATCCGGGGCGGACGCCCGCGCCGCCCGGGTACCGCTTCGCGGCGGCGGATCCGCCGGACCGACAGGAACGACAGCGCGAAGAACAGCGCGCCGCACGCCACGGCGACCGGTGCCGACAGCAGGGACACCAGTGCCCCGCCCAGCGCGGGGCCGCCCATCTGGGCGGCGGACCGGCTGCCCTCCAGGGCGCTGTTGCCCCGCAGCAGCTGATCGCGCCTCACCAGCCGTACCAGCGACGTCTGGTACGCCACGTCGAAGAACACGGACAGGGCCCCGACGGTGAACGCGACCACGAGCAGGACGGGCAGCCCGAGCGCGCCGAGGAGGCCGGCCAGGGCGGCCGCGCCCAGCACCACGGCCCGGCCGGCGTCCGCCAGCGCCATCACCGTGCGGGTCCGCCACCGGTCCACCCACGCGCCGACGAAGAGCGAGAGCAGCAGGAGGGGTGCCTGCCCCACCGCGCGCAGGAGGCCCAGCCGGCCGGCGTCGGCGTGCAGCGCCAGCACCGCGATCAGGGGCAGCGCCACCAGGCAGGCGTGCTCGCCCAGTTGGGAGACGGTCTGGCCCGTCCAGAGCCTGCGGAAGTCGGCGTCCCGCCCCAGGCCGGGCGGAGCGGCGGATCCGCCACCGCGGGCATCGGACGGGTCGGGCAGGGCGGCGGAATGGCCACCGCGGGCATCGGACGGCACGGGCACCTCAGGGATCGCCGAGGACGGAGCCCGCCGCGGCGGCCGCACAGGGCGTACCGGCGCAGCCGGGCGGAAGACGGCTCGCTGTGCCACGCGTCAGGGGCGGCACGCGATGACAGGCCGGTGACGGCCACGGCGTCAACGCGCGCTCGGACGACCGACCATGCTCAGCTCCTCCGGGATCACTCGCTGCCCGCACGGTAGCCCCCGGCGCCCGGGGGCGGCAACGCGACAAGGACCCGTGCGCGCAGGTACCGCGACGGAGGGAGAATGGTGATCATGACGCCGTCGACCACCTTCCAGCCGGTCCTGGAGCGCATCGCCGAGGAGATCGAGCGGACCCCCGGCCGCGGCCGGGCCGCCGACTACATCCCGGCGCTCGCGGCCTGCGACCCGCGCAGCTTCGGCATGGCCGTCGCCGAACTCGACGGCACCGTGTACGGGGTGGGGGACTGGCGGCAGCCGTTCTCGGCCCAGTCCATCACCAAGGTCTTCACCCTCGCCCTGGACCTCGCCCGGGAGGGCGACGCCCTGTGGGAGCACGTGGGCCGCGAGCCGTCCGGCAACCCGTTCAACTCCCTGGTCCAGCTGGAGTACGAGAACGGCATCCCGCGCAACCCGTTCATCAACGCCGGCGCGCTCGTCGTCACCGACCGGCTGCACACCCGTACCGGCGACGCGTCGGGGGAACTGCTGGGCTTCCTGCGCGCGGAGAGCGGCAACCCGGAGCTGACCTTCGACAAGGAGGTCGCCGCCTCCGAGTCCGCCCACGGCGACCGCAACGCCGCGCTCGGCCACTTCATGGCGTCGTACGGCAACATCGACAACCCGGTGCCGGTCCTGCTCGAACAGTACTTCCGCCAGTGCTCGGTCTCGGCGTCCTGCGCCGACCTCGCCCTCGCCACGACGTTCCTGGCCCGGCACGGCATCCGGGCCGACGGCACCCGGCTGCTCACCCGCAGCCAGGCCAAGCAGGTCAACGCGATCATGCTGACCTGCGGCACGTACGACGCGGCGGGCGACTTCGCCTACCGCGTCGGCCTGCCCGGCAAGAGCGGTGTGGGCGGCGGCATCATCGCGGTCGTCCCGGGCCGCTGCACCCTCTGCGTGTGGAGCCCGGGCCTGGACGAGCGCGGCAACTCGGTGGCGGGCGTGGCGGCACTGGACAGATTCACGACGCTGACGGGCCTGTCGGTGTTCTGACCCGGTCACACCGCTTGCCCCGGACTCACCTCGCGCCCGGACACCCCTCGTCCCCGGTCACCCCCCGGTCCTGATCACCGTCCGGTCACACCCCGGCCGCGCCCCGGAGGGACCCGCGTCGCCGGACCGCCACCCCGCGTTGCCACGCTGCCCGCGTGTTGGCCATGGCTTTCCCCGTCGATCTCCGCCGCTGCCAGATACTCGGTCTGGCCGGAACCGCCTGCCTCGCCCTGGGCGGTGCGACCGCCGGGGCCCTGCCCGTACGGGACGTCCTCCACCCGGCCTCCGCCCAGGCCGCCCTCGGGCTGGTCGGCGCGTACTTCGGTGTCGTGCTGCTCATCGCGGCCTGGGCGCTGCTGGGCCCCCTGGTCCGCGGTCCCCGGCCGCCCGCCCCGCGCGCCCTGCTGCTCGTCCTCGCCACCTGGGCGGCCCCGCTGCTGGCGGCCCCGCCGCTGTTCAGCCGGGACGTGTACAGCTACCTCGCCCAGGGGGCCATGGTCGAGGCGCACCTGGACGTGTACGCGCACGGACCGTCCCGGCTCGGCGGGCCGCTCGCCGGCGAGGTCGCCCCGCTCTGGCGGCACACCGGCGCCCCGTACGGCCCGGTGTTCCTCGCCGTGGCCGCGGCCCTGTCCGGTCTGACCCGCGGGGAACTGCCCGCCGGGCTCGTCGGGATGCGGCTGGTCGCGCTCGCCGGGGTGGCCCTGATGGCGGCCGCTCTGCCCCGCCTCGCCCGGCACAGCGGCGCCGACCCGTCCGCCGCGCTGTGGCTGGGCGCCCTTAACCCACTGGTCCTGCTGCACCTGGTCGCCGGCGCGCACAATGACGCCGTCATGCTGGGCCTGCTGGGCGTCGGGCTGGTCGCCGCGCTCGGCCGGTGGCCGGTTCTGGGCGCCGTCCTCGTGACGCTCGCCGCGCTGGTCAAGGCGCCCGCCGTGCTCGGCCTGGCCGCCGTCGTCGTCCTGCAGATCCGCGCGGGACGCGGCGCCGCGAAGGCCCTCACGGTCACCGCCGCGGCCGCGGCGGGGACGACCGTCGCCGCCACGGCGGCGGCCGGCACCGGCTACGGCTGGATCGGTGCCCTCGACACCCCGGCGTCACCGCAGAACTGGGCCCCGACCACCCTGCTCGGCCGGGCCAGCCGCGCCGGCCTGGAGCACCTCGGCAGTGACCTCGCCCCCCTGGCGATCCCCGTCTGGCACACCCTCGGCATCCTGGCCGCCGTGGCCGCGATCGCGGTGATCTGGCTCCGGCTGCGGCCACGGCCGGTGTACGCGCTCGGCCTGAGCCTGGTGGCGGTGGCCGTGCTCGGCCCGGCGATCCGCCCCTGGTACGCCCTGTGGGGCCTGTTCCTCATCGCCGCCGCCGCGCCCGGCGGCGCCGTCCGTCACCGCACGGCCGCCGTGACCGGCGTGCTCGCGCTGTGCGTCCTGCCCAGCGGCGGCCCGGCGGACACCGGTCAGCTGCTGCTGGCCGTCTCCGGCGGTGCGCTCGCGCTCGTCGTGCTGTGGCAGGCCCACCAGGCCCGGCTCGCCCCGGTGCCGGGACGCGCCGCGTGACCGCGTTCCCGCCGCGCACCGACCGCGGCCGGCTGCTGCTGGTGTGCGCCCTCGCCACGGCGGTCACGGTCTTCACCGCGACCGTGCCCCTGCTGCGCGACTGGTTCGACCTGCGCGTCTACCACGGCAGCGTCGACGCCTGGATCCACCACGGCGGCCGGATCTACGACTACCGCGTGCCGGGCACGACGTACGGCTTCACCTATCCGCCGTTCGCCGCGGTCGCCATGCTGCCGATGGCGCTGCTGGACCTGCGCACCGCGATCGCCGCCGCCCTGCTGCTCGACCTGGCGGCCCTCGCCCTGGTCCTGCGCCTGCTGGCGGGCCCGGCACGGCGGCGGCTCGGCTGGTTCGGCTGGGCGCTGCTCGTGTGCCTGCTCGCGCTGTTCGAACCGCTGCGGGACACCGTCAGCTTCGGCCAGGTGAACGTCCTGCTGCTGGCCCTCGTCCTCGTCGACGCGGCGCTGCTGGCGAGCGGACGCGGCCGGTTCGCGGGCGCCGGCATCGGGCTCGCCGCGGCGGTCAAGCTCACGCCGGCGCTGTTCATCGGGCTGCTGCTGGTGGCCCGGCGGTGGCGGGCCGCCGCGGTCGCCACGGCCGTCGCCCTCACCGCCACGGCCGTGGCCGCCCTGGTGGATCCGGACGCCTCGCGCTTCTACTGGACCGAGGCGCTGTGGGACACCGGCCGGGTGGGCCGGTCCGCCTACGTCTCGAACCAGTCCCTGCAGGGCGTCCTGGCCCGGCTGGGCGCACCGGACCGTGCGGTGTGGGCGGTGGCCGTCCTGCTGGTCCTCGGCGTGTGGGCCGTGCGGGCCCGCCGTGCCGTGGCGGCAGGTGACTGGACAACCGCGTTCGCCTTGACGGGCCTCGCCGCCTGCCTCGTCAGCCCCATCACCTGGGTGCACCACCTGGTCTGGCTGCTGCCGTCCTTCGCCGTGCTGCTGCGGGCCGGGCACGTCCGTGTCGCGGGCGCCCTGTACGCGGTGCTGTGCACCAGCGTCGTCTGGCTGTGGGTCGACGACGCGTCCGGCGTCGACGGGTTCCTGGGCGGCAACCTCTACGCCTGGATCACGCTCGGCCTGCTGCTGTGGCTGCCGGCCGGTCAGCTCCGTCCGGGCCTGCGCACGGGGAGCCGCAGCACCAGCACCACGACCGAGGCGCCCAGCCCGGCCGCTCCGGCGACCAGCCCGGCCTCCGTCCAGACGGACCCCGGTTCCCTCGGCACGGTCGCCGCGGCCGCGGGCACGGCCGTCACCTCCGTGCGCGCGGGCGGACGCGGCACCACCAGCGAACCCACCGGCTCGACCCTCGCGGCCGAGCCGAAGCCCCAGTCGAGCAGCGACCGGGCCTCCTCGTAGACGGCGGAGGCGCCGCCCTCCTGAGGGTTCATCACCGTCACGACGAGGGTGCGGCCGTCCCGGCGTGCCGCCGCGACGAGGGTGCTGCCGGCCTTGCTGGTGTAGCCGTTCTTGATGCCGATCAGACCGGGGTACGGTTTGACTCCCTGGGCGCCGCTCAGCAGCCGGTTGGTGTTGCGGATCGGGTAGGACCAGCGGCCGCCGCCGGGGAACCTCGCCTCGACCGTGGCGCAGTACCGCGCGAAGTCCGGGTTGCGCAGCCCCACCGCGCCGAACACGGCCAGGTCGAACGCCGACGACACCTGGCCCGGGGCGTCGTAGCCGTCCGGCGACACCACGCGTGTGTCGAACGCGCCGAGGGAGCGCGCCTTGGACTGCATCCGCTCCGCGGTGACCCGCCAGCCGCCGTTGAGCTCGGCCAGGACGTGCACGGCGTCGTTGCCGGAGTTGAGGAAGACACCGCGCCACAGGTCGGCGACCCGGTACGTCCGCCCCTCCGCGACCCCGACCAGGCTGCTGCCCGACCCGATGCCGCGCAGTTCCTGCGCGCGGACCGTGTGCCGGATGCCGGCCGGCAGGGACGGCAGCACCGTGAGGGCGAACAGGGTCTTCAGCGTGCTGGCCGGCGGGAGCCTGCGGTGCGCGTTGCGGGCGGCGAGCACCTCACCGGTGCGGGCGTCGGCCACCAGCCAGGACAGGGCGGAGACCTTGGGCAGGCGGGGCGTCGCGGCGCGCGGGCGGACGTGCAGACCGGGCCGGTGCAGCAGCGAGGGGTGCGGGGCCGCCGCCCGCGGCCCGGCCGGCGCGGTGGGCTCCGCGCCGCCGGGGTCGGCCGCGGCGGCGGGCATCACGACGAGGAGCCCCGCCACACAGAGCGCGCCGGCCGACACGGCCACCCGGGAAGAGAATCCGATGATCATACGATCAACGTAGAAACGGTCGGGCCGCGCGCGGTGACGACGGGGCCGAGACCCGCCCGCGAGCACCCGGATGCCGCACGGGCCGGGTCAGTCCGACGGCAGGGTCGGCTGGACGCGGCGCAGGAACGTCGCGTTGTCCGGCGTTTCGCGCAGGCGGTCCAGGAGGGTGTCCAGGGCGCCCTGGCCGCCGCGGTTCCGCAGTACCCGGCGCAGGCCGTGCAGGGCCGCCAACTCGTGCGCGGGCAGCAGGAGTTCTTCGCGACGGGTGCCGGAGGGGGTGATGTCGACGGCCGGGAAGACCCGGCGGGAGGCCGGTTCGCGGCTCAGTCGGAGCTCCATGTTGCCGGTGCCCTTCAGCTCCTCGAAGTAGTAGTCGTCGGCCCGGGAGCCGGTCTCCACCAGGGCGGTCGCGAGGATCGTCAGGGAGCCGCCCTCCTCGGCGCTGCGGGCGGCGCCGAAGAACCGCTTGGGCCCGGCCGTCGCCGCCGCGTCGACGCCGCCGGTGAGGACGCGGCCACCGGATGCGGCCGCGTTGTTGTGCGCCCGGCACAGCCGGGTCAGCGAGTCGAGGAGGAGGACGACGTCCTCGCCGGCCTCGACGCGCCGCTTGGCCCGCTCGATGACGAGTTCGGCCAGCGCGATGTGCTCCCGGGCGCCGCGGTCGAAGGTGGAGGCGTACACCTCGCCGCGCACGGAGCGCCGCATGTCGGTGACCTCCTCGGGCCGCTCGTCGAGCAGCAGCACCATCAGCCGGCACTCGGGGTGGTTGCCGGCGACGGCCGCCGCGAGCTGCTGGAGGAGGACGGTCTTGCCGGTCTTGGGCGGGGCCACGAGGAGCCCGCGCTGGCCCTTGCCGACCGGTGCGATCAGGTCGACGACCCGTCCGGCCATGCCGGCCGCGGGGTGTTCGAGACGCAGCCGCCGGTGCGGGTGCAGCGGCGTCAGGTCCCGGAAGTGGCGGCGCCCGCGCAGTGCGGCGGGGCCGGCGCCGTCGACCCGTTCGACCTCCGTCAGGCCGCCCCGCTCGCCGCGTACGCCCTCCACGAAGTCGCCCTTGCGCAGGCCGTGCCGGCGGATGAGGGCGGGGGAGACCGCGGGATCGGCGGGTGTGGGCAGGAGGCCGTCGCCGCGCAGGTGCCCCTTCCCGTTCGGGTCGATGTCGAGGACGCCGGCGGCGGTCCGGGGCGCCGGCCGCTGCGCGGTGGGCGGATTGTCGAGTGTGATGGTCATGGTGGGGTGTCCTTCCGGGGACGGAAACGGCATGAGGCATGCGAAGGGGAGGGAGGTGGCCGCGAGGGGAGGGCCGTGGGGCACGACTCCGTGCGGCGGGGAACAGCACCTCGAGTACGACGGAACACGTCGTGGTGCCGGAGAATCGAAGAGGTGTCGCGAAGGGAACTGGCACCGGCGCCCGCAAAAGGGGGCAAGCACACGTGCTGTTTCGGACGTTACCACGCCGACCGGCGCGAGGAGAACGGAATACGCCTCAGCGCATGGCCAGCAGCCCGTACAGCAGCGGGATCCGCGGCTCGGGCAGCCGCCACCAGCCGGAGTCCGCGCGGACCATGTGCGGCCAGCGCGGCCAGGGAAGTTCGTCGCCTTCGCGCAGGCGGCGCACGGTGAGTCCCGCATCCGTCAACGCGGTGACGACCTCGCCCATTCCGTGCGTCCACTCGTAGCTGTCCGTGGCGCCCTCGACGGCGGGGCCGTCCGTGTACGTGTGGGTCGCGTCGCGGTGCACGGGACCGCCGCCGCCCAGGTAGTCGTGGCGCAGCAGCAGCTCGGGGCCCTCACCGGGTGCGGGTTTCGGGCCGAGGGAGTTGAGCAGGGGGTGGAACTCGACGACGTAGAGCCGGCCGCCCGGCCGCAGGAGGCGGCCGACGACGGCCGCCCAGCGGTCCAGGTCGGGCAGGTAGCACAGGGCGCCCTTGCCGGTGTACACGACGTCGAACCGCCGTCCGTCCAGGGCCGCGACGGCGTCGTACACATTGGCCCGGACGTAGGTCACGTCGGCCCCGGCCCGGGCCGCGATGCCGGTCGCGGCGGCCACGGACTCGGCGGAGAAGTCGAGTCCGACGGCCCGGGCCCCGCGCCGGGCGAAGGCGATCGTCTCCGTGCCCAGATGGCATTGCAGATGGAGCACGTCACGGCCGGCCAGCTCGCCGAGGTCCTCCCACTCGAAGGGGGCGAACCAGCGCTCGGGGTCGAGGTCCGAGTCGAGGCCGTAGAACCGGCTGGCGAGGTGGACGGGCGTGCGGGCGTCCCAGTTGGCCTGGTTGGCCCGCATCAGCCGGTCGTGCTCGGCGGACGTCATGAGGACATCCAACCGCGAACGGGCCCGGGACGGCGGCGGAACGCGCGAAACGGGCCGGGAGGCAGCCGCGCGCGCGGCACGGCCCGCCCGGGTCCGGCGCGCCGCCCCCCACGTGCCGCTGCCGTGCCTCACACGGCGCGGGACCTGGCCTCCTCCGCGATCCGCTCGAACTGCTCTCCCATGGCCGCCGCGAGCGCCTGGGCCGCCGACAGGGGGCGCACCATGACCGTGAACTCGTCGATGAGCCCGTCGTCGTCGACGTGGATGAAGTCGCAGCCCTCGATCGCCCGGTCGCCCACCCGCGCGGTGAACACCAGGGCGTGGTCACGGCCGCCCACGTCGTTGATCTCGCGCACGTAGCGGAAGTCCTCGAAGACGCCGGAGACGGCACGCAGGATCGCCCCCGTGATCGCCTTGCCGGTGTACGGCTTGAACACCACCGGGCTGGTGAAGACGACGTCCGGCGCGAGCAGCGCCTCGGCGGCGTCCAGGTCGAGCGCCTCGACCGCCTCACGGAAAGCCTGCATCGCAACCGCCTTAGTCAACTAGTTGAATAGGTGCGGAGCAGAATAATCAACCGTTGATACGGTGTCCACATGTCTCTCAAGTACGCCGTCCTGGCCGCTCTCCTGGAGGGCGAGGCGTCGGGCTACGAGCTGTCGAAGGTGTTCGACGTGTCGCTGGCCAACTTCTGGGCGGCGACGCCCCAGCAGCTCTACCGGGAGCTGGAGCGCCTGGCCGGCGAGGGCCTGATCCGGGCCCGCGTCGTCCGGCAGGAGCGGCGGCCCGACAAGCGCATGTTCACGCTGACCGAGGAGGGCCGCCGGGACCTGGACACGTTCGCCGCCACCCCGCCGCGGCGGCCCACCGCGATCCGCGACGAACTGCTCATCAAGATCCAGGCGATGGACGGGGCCGACCCCGCGGCCACCCGCGCCCTGATCGAGGAGCGCGAGGCGTGGGCGCGCGGCAAGCTGGCCCGCTACCGCCGCGTCCGCGAACGCCTCCTGGCCGGCCGCGACGAGGAGGAGTACCTGAGGGAGGCCGACCGGGTGGGCCCGTACCTCACCCTGCTGGCGGGCATCGCCCTGGAGGAGGAGAACATCCGCTGGTGCGCGCGCGTGCGGGCGGTCCTGGACCAGCGCGCCCCCAGGGAGGAACGGCAGCGCCCTCCGGCTCAGGAGAGCACGCGATAGGCCCGGTGCGTGACCCGGGCCCGTAGGCTGAGCCGATGTTCAGCCCCGAAGGCCCCCGTGTGCGCGAGCTGGCCGTCCAGGCCCTGTCGTCCGTCGAACGCGGCTACGACCTCCTCGCGCCGAAGTTCGACCACACGCCCTTCCGGACGCCCGACGCGGTGCTCGACGCCGTCGAGGCGGCGCTGCGCCCGATGGGGCCCTTCGGCACCGGGCTCGACCTGTGCTGCGGCACCGGCGCCGGGGCCGGCGTGCTGACGCGGCTGTGCCGGGAGCACGTCGTCGGGGCCGACTTCAGCGGCGGCATGCTCGACGTCGCGCGGGAGCGCGTCCGGCCCGGCCGGCCGCGGGTCTCCTGGGTGCGGGCCGACGCCCGGGCGCTGCCGTTCGGACCCGCCTTCGACCTGGTGGTGAGCTTCGGGGCCTTCGGCCACTTCCTGCCCCGCGAACTGCCCGGCCTGTTCACGCAGGTCCGTGCCGTGCTGCGGCCGGGCGGCCGCTTCGCGTTCCCGCTGGTCGCCCCGCCCCGCCCGGGCAGCCGCGGCTACTGGGCGCTGCTCGGCTTCGACACGGCGATGCGGGTGCGCAACGCGCTGTGGCGGCCGCCGTTCGTCATGTACTACCGCGCGTTCCGGCTCGGCGACGTACGGCGGGAACTCGCCCGGGCCGGCTTCCGGGTGGAGCTGTACGCCCTGCCGGAGTTCGGGCGGCGACGCGACGGCAGCCCGCGGGTGCGTCTCGTCGTGGCCCGGACCCCGGACGGGCCGGCCGGGACGGTCAGCCGCGGACGAACGCGAGCAGATCCTCGTTGAACGCCTTCTCGAAGTCGCCCACCAGGCCGTGCGGGGCGCCCTCGTAGACCTTCAGCGTCGCGTCCTTCACCAGCTGCGCGGTCCGCTTCGCCGAAGCGGCGATCGGCACGATCTGGTCGTCGTCACCGTGCGCGACGAGCGTCGGCACGTCGATCCGCGACAGATCCTCGGTGAAGTCGGTCTCCGAGAACTGGGCGACGCAGTCGTAGGCGCCCTTCAGGCCCGCCTGCATGCTCCACGTCCAGAACGCCCGCCGCACGCCCTCCGACACCGCCGCGCCGGGCCGGTTGAAGCCGTAGAAGCTCTCGCTCAGCTCCCAGTAGAACTGCGAGCGGTCCGTCTCCACGGCCGCGCGGATGCCGTCGAAGGCGTCCTTCGGCGTGCCGTCCGGGTTGTCGTCGGTGCGCAGCATCAGCGGCGGCACCGCGCCCAGCAGCACGGCCTTGGAGACCCGGCCGGTGCCGTGCCGCCCGATGTACCGGGCCACCTCGCCGCCGCCGGTCGAATGGCCCACCAGCACCGCGTCACGGAGGTCCAGCGACTCGATCAGCTCGGCCAGGTCGTCGGCGTACCGGTCCATGTGGTTGCCCTGCCACGGCTGGCCGGAGCGGCCGTGGCCGCGGCGGTCGTGGGCGATCGCGCGGAACCCGTGCTCGGCGACCAGGCGCGCCTGCCGGTCCCACGCGTCGGCGTTGAGCGGCCAGCCGTGGCTGAACACCACGGGGCGGCCCTCGCCCCAGTCCTTGTAGTAGATCTCGGTTCCGTCGGACGTGGTGAACCTGCTCATGGGGGAGTCCTCTCCGGGATGGCGGCGCGAGATCAGACGAAACGCCGTACGAACGCCAGGGCGGTGTCCGCGACCTCCCGCCAGCCGTGGTCGATGGTCAGGGCGTGGCCCCGGTCCTTCATCTCGATGATCTCCGTGATCCCGGGATTGCGCCGCTGGCGCCGGTAGGCGGCGCGGGTCAGCGCCCACGGCACGGTGTGGTCCTTCTCGCCGGAGACGATCAGCAGCGGGCCCCGCCCGGGGTTGCCGGTGTCGACCTTCGCCTCCGTCCACGGGTTGATGTTCGCCGTGGCCGCCTGGAACAGCGGCGCGCCCGGCGCCGGCACGGCGAACCTGTCGTAGAGCTCCCGTGCCTCCTCCTCGCTCACCGCGTTGGCGAAGGAGTAGCGGAACTGGGCGTAGGTGAGGGGCACGGCCCGCTTGCGGTTGGCCGGGTCGGTGAGCACCGGGGCCGCCGCGCGCAGCGACGACACCGGCAGCGGCAGCACGCCCCGGAACGGCGCGGGGTCGATGGCCACCGACGCCGCGGACAGGCCCCGCCCGGCGAGCATCTGGGTGAGCAGTCCGCCGAACGAGTGACCGATGATCGCCGGCTTGCGTTTCAGCCCGCCGATCAGCCCGGCCAGATGGTCGGCGACCTGCCCGACCGTCTGGCCGGCGAAGACCTCGGGACGCCGGTTGGCCTCCTCGACGGTGCCGGGGTCGCCGGGCCAGGACAGCGGGACGGGGATGTAACCGGCCCGGTCGAAGTGGTCGGCCCAGCGGTCCCAGCTGCTCGCCAGCAGCCACAGCCCGTGGACGAGGACGACGGGCGTGCGGTCGGCGGCGTTGGCCCGCTCGATCAACTGCTCGTCCTGCGTGGTCATGCGGTCGTCCCCCCTGGAATGGCCGAGATCCGTCACGGACGTCCCGCAAGCGCGTACGGAGCGTCCACCTCGGGCCGATACTGGCAGCGGACGCGGCCGCCGGATCGGCTCTCGGTGCCCGGTCCTGGTCCGACCGTGCCAGGGGGAGAGGGCGCAGATGCTGCTGCTGGACACCGAGGAGGTGCCCGCGGACGAGCGGGTGGAGGCCTTCCGCGCCGCCCTGCTGAGCGCGTCCGTGCCCTCACTGGTCGGCATGGAGGAGGACGGGGAGCGGGTGTTCGCCCGCATGGAGTGCTGGCGGTTCGGCGACCTCGTGCTGTTCGCCAGCCGGTCGTCGGGCTGGTCGGTGAGCCGCAGTCCCCGCTTCCTGCGGCTCGAGGGCCCGCCGATGGTCTCCCTGTCCCTCCAGGCCCACGGCACCGGCCGCTTCGGCCAGTCGGGCCGGCGGGACCTGGTCGCCCCGGGCGAGCTGATGCTCAACGACCTGACCATCCCCTACGACTTCGCCTGGTCCGGCAGCGGCGCCGCCCGGTCCCTCCAGGTGCCCTACGACCTGCTCGCCGTGCCGCCCGGCATCGTCCGCCGCGGCGCCGGACGGCTGCGGGCCAGTCCGCTGTACGACCTCGTCCGCGACCATCTCGCCCGGGTCCACGCCGACGCCGACGCCCTCGCCGGCGACCCGGGCGCCGCCGCCCTCGGCACGGCCACCGTGGAACTGGTGCGCGCGCTGATCACCTCGGCCTCCGGAGTGGACGCCCACGCCCGGCCGGCGGCGGCCGAGGCCCTGCTCCCGCTGGTCCTCGCCTACGCCCGGGCCCATCTGACCGAACCGGACCTGACGCCCGCCCGCATCGCCCACGCCCACAACATCTCCGTGCGCGCGCTGTACCGCCTGTGCGCGCGGGCGGGGCTGAGCCTGGAGCAGTGGATCATCGAGCAGCGGCTGGAGGGCGCCCGCTCCACCCTGCTGTCCCCGGCGGGGCGCACCCGGACCGTGGCGTCGGTGGCCCGCGCCTGGGGCTTCACCGACCCCAGCCACTTCACCCGCCGCTTCAGGGCCGCGTACGGCGTGACGCCCCGGCGGCTGCGGGCCGCGCCGTCCGGCCCGGCAGGGTGAACTCGTAGACCAGCGCGTCCTGCTGGGCGTCCACGACGAGGTCGGTGATCTCCAGCGGGCGTGCGTACTGGTCGTGCACCTGCCGGGTGACCCGCACCGACGGCGTGCTCGGCAGCGGCGTGATGGCGTCGCGGTGGTGCAGGGTCAGACCGGCCCGGCGCATCCAGTCGTAGGCCCGGCGCAGTTGCGCGGCGGCGGTGCCGTCGGCCCGGTCCCGGTAGCGGGCCAGCTCCTCCACCTCCGCGAGGGCCACGGCGGAGAACGACGTGACGGCGGTCCGCAGGCCGCGCCCGTCGGCGGTCGCGTACCGGTAGCGGTGGATGAGCGTGGGGCGGCCGGGAGCCAGGCCGAGGGCCTCGGCGTGCTCCGGCGGGGGAGGCTCCCAGGTGACGGTGGCACGGGCGACGGTGCCCGGCGTCGCGGTCCCGGCGCCGACCGGGAACGTGAGGGCCGCCGGGGCCCCGGTCGGCGTGCCGGGCAGGGTGGCGTGGCTGCCGCGCCGGTCGGTGGCGACGAGGCCCTCGCGGCGCAACAACTCCAGCGCCTGCCGTACGGTCTCCCTGCTGACCCCGAAGTGCCCGGCCAGCCGCCGCTCGCCGGGCAGTCGTTCACCGGGCGGGATCGTGCCGTCGCGCAGCTCGCCGAGCAGTTCCGTCGCGATCCGCCGGTACAGGGGCTCTCCGGGATCTTCGGTCTCTCCTTCGGTCGCCGGGTGTCCGGGCGGGGTGGTGCGGGCCATGCCGCGCCTCCTGTTGGTGACGTGCGGTAGCCGTGCGGGCTCGGTGCGCCACCAGATCTAGCATTGGTCTAAACCAGTAGGGAAGGGTGGCCGGGCGGTTCGGCCGAAACCGGCTGCCGCGGGGCCGGTCCCCGGGCCGGCAGGCGGGCTGGCCGGGTGTGCGGCGCCGCGTTGTGCCGAGGACCGGGCCGGCAGGCGGATCGGCCGGGTGTGCGGCGCCGCGTTGTGCCGAGGACCGGGCCGGCAGGCGGATCGGCCGGGTGTGCGGCGCCGCGTTGTGCCGAGGGCGGCGAAGGGGGCGGTTCCGCTCGGTCCGCCGCTTCGGCACCCCCGGCGGCGCGGCGCGCCCGGCTCTCCGGCGCGGGCGCTACAGCGCGCTGTACAGCGCCCGGACCAGCGCCATCTTCCGTGGGTCGTCGGCGATGTGCGGCCCCATCCGGTTCATGACGTACCCCAGCGACACCTCCGCCTCCGGATCGGCGAGCCCGCAGGAGCCGCCGAAGCCGTCGTGTCCGAAAGCGCGCGGGTTCGGTCCGTAGGAGCCGTTGGGGCCGCTCAGCCAGAGCCCGAGTCCCACCTCCGTCTCGGCCGGGAACCCGGCGCCGAGGACCAGGTCCCGGCAGCTGCCCTGCCCCTCGCGCACCCGCTCGGCAGCCTCCGGGGAGAGCACGCGGCGGCCCCCGTACGAGCCGCGCCCGGCGAAGACGCCGTACAGCTCGGCGACCGCCCGCGCGGTGCCGTGCCCGTTCGCCGCGGGGATCTCGGCGGCCCGCCAGCCGGGCGAGTTGGCCGCGGCCGCGGCCACCGGCGGATTCGTCAGGGCGGCGATGGCCGCCGGCGCCAACTGGGCGAAGACGGCGGCCTGCGCGCTGCTCTGTCCGGCCGCCGGCTGGACGAGCTCGGCCACCCGGTCCGCGTCCTGCTCCGGCAGGCCGATACGGAAGTCGATGCCGAGCGGCCGGGTCACCTCCCGTTCCAGGAAGGCCCCCGGGCGCAGCCCCGAGACCCGGCGCACCACCTCGCCGACCAAGTGACCGTAGGTCAGCGCGTGATAGCCGGACCGGGTGCCCGGCTCCCACCACGGCTCCGTCGCCGCGAGCCGCTGTGTCGTCAGCTCCCAGTCGCAGAGCTGCTCCAGCGAGTGCGGCTCCCTGAGCCCGGCCAGTCCGGCCCGGTGGGACAGCAGGTGCCGTACGAGGACCTTCTCCTTGCCCGCGGCGGCGAACTCGGGCCAGTACACGGCCACCGGCGCGTCCAGGTCGAGCAGCCCCCGGTCGGCGAGGAGGTGCGCGCACAGCGCCACCGGCCCCTTGGTCGTGGACCAGACGTTGACCAGCGTGTCCCGCTCCCAGGGGCGGGTGCGCGCCCCGTCGGCCCAGCCGCCCCACAGGTCGACCACGATCCTGCCGCCGACGGTGACGGCCACCGCGGCACCCAGTTCGTCCCGCTCCCGGAAGTTCTCCTCGAAGGCCTCACGCACCGCCGTGAAACGCGGATCGCAATGACCGTGCACCCGTGCCCCGCGGGCGCGTGCACGGTCGCCGGGTGCCGCGTCACCGTCACCGCCCGGCGCGGGCTCGGACGCCCCGTGCGCGGACACCCCGTGCGTGGACACCTCGTTCGCGGACGCCTCGTGCTCGGACATGGGCCCCACCCCTTCGCCGGTCGTGTCCTGGCCCGGACCGCGGCGACACGCGGCCCGGGCGGGAAGAACGTACCGACCGGTCGGACCGAAGGGGAAGGCCGCCGGCGGGGAACGGCCGGATCAGATGTGCGCGCGCATCCAGCGCAGCTTGGCCGCCTCCTGGAAGGGGCCGCCGCCCTCGTGGTCGTTGAAGTCGTACACCTCGATCGCCTTGTCCTCGTGGCCATAGGCGTTGAACGCCGCGAAGACGGTCGACGGCGGGCAGGTCTGGTCCTCCAGGGCGGCCGAGAAGAGGGCGGGGGCCCGGCCGCGGGCGGCGAAGTGGACGCCGTCGAAGTAGGAGAGCGTGCGCAGGGCCTCCTGGGTCCGGCCGCGGTGCGTCTTGAGGTAGAGGCCGATCTCCCGGTACGGGTGCCGGTCCGTGAGGGTGGCCGCGCGCGGGAAGTCGCACAAGAACGGCACGTCCGGTGCGATGCCCGCCAGGTCCGGCACCAGGCCGCCGACCGCTATCGTGATGCCGCCGCCCTGGCTGGCGCCCACCGCCACCGTGCGCGCGGCGTCCGTCAGCGGGTGCGCGCGGGCGGCCTCGATCGCACGGACGGCGTCCGTGTAGACGCGGCGGTAGTAGTAGTTCTCCGGGGCGTCGATGCCGCGGGTCATGAAACCGGGGTAGGCGGGTGCGCCGCCCACCGGGTCCGCCGTGCCGCCGCCCGCGCCCCAGGCGCTGCCCTGGCCGCGGGTGTCCATCACGAAGTGCGCACGGCCGGTGGACGCCCACAGCAGATGCTCGTGCGGCAGTCCGCGCCCGCCGCCGTAGCCGATGAACTCCACGACCAGCGGCAGCGGGCCGTCCGCAGCCGCCGGGAGGGTCAGCCAGCCCTTGACCGGATGCCCGCCGAAGCCGGCGAACGTCACGTCGAGGACCCGCACGGTGGACAGGCCCGTGTCGACCGGTTCGAAGCGGGCGTCCAGGTCGTGCTCGCGCGCCTCCTGAAGCGTCTTGGACCAGAACGCGTCGAAGTCCTCCGGCTCGCCCGACGCGCTGCGGTACGCGCGGAGTTCGTCGAGAGGAAGGTCGAACAGGGCCATGCGGGACCGCCTTTGCTGAGGAACCGATGCGGAGACAGCGCGGATCACCCTACGGCGGTGGTCGGAGGACTGACCAGGTGTCCGCCGGACGCGCCCGGTGCGGACATGGCCGCCCGGACGCGGCTCCCACTGGTCAGGGCGTTCCGTGCCGGGCCCGTGCGGCCATGCCGGGCGGAGCCCCGGACGCGGGTGGTCGGGTCACCGAACGGTTGGCGCCGCCGCCCGGCTGCCTGGTGCCGCCTCGGGAACGCCCCGCGTCGCGTCAGGGACGGCGCTGCGTCAACTCCGGTTCCGTGCGGGCCAACGCGCGTTCCCCTTCGGTCGGCCGACGCCGCGGGGCGACCCGGTGCGACGCCGCGGGGCGACCCGGCTGACCACACCGTGCGCGAGCAGCACGAGCAGCACCGCACCGCCCGCGGCACACAGGCCCGTGGCCAGGGCGTGCAGCCGGACGGCGTTGCCGTCGACCGGCGGCGGCACGTTCCGGCCGTGCGCGTCGAGCCGGACTCCACGACGTCGCCCTGCCGGGTGCCCGCGGGAACCCGGGCGGTCGCGGTACGGGCGCCCTTGCCCGGCCCCGCCCAGCGCACGGTCGTGCGGTGGGCGCGCTCCCCGCCGGACCGCACCGACGGCAGGGAGCGGTTCCGCTCGCCGATCGCCTCGGCCCGCCCGACATGCCGCTCGGCGCGCTGCCGCAGGGACACGGCCCGTGCCCCGCCGTGGGTCCACCGGGCGGCCGCCGTTCCCGCCAAGGGAGCGCCCACGGGGATCAGGACGGCGACCATCAGCGCGGTCCACGCCTCGACGACGTCCGACCGGCGCCGCAGCGGACAGCGCCGTCGGCGCCGGCCGCGCACCCGGGGGTTCGCATGCCGACCCGGCCTCCTCGCCGTCGCCGGGCCGGGCCGTCCCCGCACCCGCCCGCGGGACCCGGTACGCACCCCGCTGCCCGGCGTTTGCCCACCGCGCGTCCGTGCGGTGCGCCGGCTGCGCCGCTGATCCAGGTCGCGGGAGGCCGCAGGGCCAACCGGGCCGCCGGGCCGTCGGTGCCGGCGCGCGGGAGCGCGGGAGTGCGGGAGCGACGGCGTCACGCGTATCGCGCCCCACCGGCTGGACGCCCGGCCGCCCCACGACGAGACGCCGGCGCCGCTCGGGGTGTCAGCCGAAGCGTTCGATTCTGATGCGGTCCACCGGTTGACCCGCCGTCACCAGCAGCCGAGAGGCGTGCTCGGCGAAGGAGTTGGAGCCGCACACATAGGCCTCCCACCCACCGGGGGGCGGCGAGGCCAGGAGCGGCGCCACATGTGCGGCCGCCATACGTCCCACCGGCACACCCGCCGGCGCGCTCCGGGTGAACACGGGTGTCGTCTCGGCGCCCAACTCCCGGGCAAAGATGAGCTCCTCGGGGCTGCGCGCGGAGACCAGCAGGCGCAGCGGCACGCTCAGGTTCCGCGCCCGGTGGTGGCGGACCATCGACATCAGCGGCACCACACCGGACCCGGCGCCGAGCAGCAGCGCGGGCCGGTCGCCCGGCCAGGCGAAGAAGCCGCTCACCGGACCCCGCACCTCGACCCGGTCACCGACCCGGGCGACGGTGTGGAACCAGCCCGACACCTCACCGCCCTCGACGTGGTCCAAGGTGAGTTCGACGTGCCCGGAGTCGTCCGGCGCGGACGCGATGGAGTAGTGGCGCTGCGCCACATAGCCGTCCTCGGCGGTCAGCCGCACCATCAGGTGCTGTCCGGGCAGATGACCGGGCCAGCCGGGCACGGCGAACCGGAAGGTGGCGGCGCGCGGCGTCTCCCGGCGGATCTCGGTGAGCGTGGCGGTCCGCCACGTGGAGGCGGCCTGCTCGCTGACGGCGATGCGCCCGGGAACCGCGAATGGCGTGGGCGGCACGAAGGCCGGCGCCGAGGCGGGCGCGGGGGCCGGCCGGGAGGCCGGCTCGACGGTCTCAGTCACCGGTGTACCTCTGCTCCTCCCACGGGTTGCCCCGCTCGTGGTAGCCGTTCTGCTCCCAGAAGCCGGGCTCGTCGTGGTCGAGGATCCGCAGGCCCGCGATCCACTTGGCGCTCTTCCAGAAGTACAGGTGCGGCACCAGCAGCCGCGCCGGGCCGCCGTGCTCCGGGGCGAGCGGCCGCCCGTCGTACTCCCAGGCGATCCAGGCGCGCCCGCCGGTCAGGTCGGCGAGGGGGAGGCTGGTGGTGTAGCCGGTGTGCGCGTAGGCCACGGCATGGGTCGCCGACTCCCGCGGGCGGACCGCGTCCAGGAAGGCGTCCAGGGACACGCCCGAGAACCGCACCCCGAACTTCGACCAGCCGGTCACACAGTGGATGGCGCCCTCGTAGGCCGACGGCGGCAGCCGGTGGGCCTCCTCCCAGTCCCAGGTGCGCGGCGCGTCGACCAGCCCGTCGACGCGGAAGGTCCAGTCGGCGGGCGCGAGGTCCGGGGTGACCTCGGCGGACAGCACGGGCCAGTCGTCGCGGGCGTCGTACTGCCCGGGCGGCAGGGCGGGGCCGGAGCCGCGCGGGCGCCCGGTGAAGCCTCGGGTGATGTGCATCGGGTGGTGCCTCCGGGCCGGCCGGCGGTGCCCCCGTCGGGTCCGTCGGGTCCGGTGTCGTCTGTGCTTGCGTGGTCAACCGTACGTGCGGTGCGTCCTAGTCCCGCGGCCCGGGGCCGGATCCCGTGTTGTAGCGCACCAGGTACGCGGCGAACCGGGCCAGATCCTCCTCCGGCCAGTGCGCCAGCCGCTCCCGGAAGGCCGCCCGGCGGCTCTCGGTGACCCGGGCCAGGACGCGCCGCCCGGCCGGTGTCGGCTCCAGCACCTGGACGCGGTGGTCCCGGGGGTCGGGGCGGCGCCCGACGAGCCCGGCGCGTTCCAGCGCGGCCACCTGACGGCTGACCGTGGACTTGTCCAGGGCGTAGTGGGCGGCCAGGTCGGTGGCCCGGCACCCGCCGCTCTCCGCCAGGTGTCCCAGCAGCGTGTACGACACCAGCGACAGCTCGGGGTGCAGCCGCCCGGCCGCGGCACGCGCCCGGCGGGCGAAGACCGTCAGCTCCCGCTGGATGGTCTCCACGGCCTCGGCTGGCTGCACGGGGACCTCCCTCACGGTGCTGCCGTCTCCGCCTCCCATGGTCGCACGACGGTTGCACCCCCCAACCACCTGGCGGCGTACCGGGCGGCCGGCCCGTCGGGTAGGGTTCCGTCCGGCTGCGGACGGACCCAGCCGTCGAGGACCGGGGAGGTGAGACCCATTACCGCTGTGTCAGCTCGGGTGCTCCCCCCTCGACGTGGCGCGGATCGCCGGCCCTGGGCGACCGCCGGAGCGCCCTTCGGTTCCCGAAAGGCTCTGGGCTTCCATGCCGTCTTCTCCCACCGTCCCGCCCTCCCCGTCGTCGTCCCGTGACGCCCTGATCGCCGCCCTGCGCGCGGCGGGCTGCGTCTTCGCCGAGGACGAGGCCGACCTGATCCTCGCCACCGCCCGTACCCCGGCCGAGGCCGCCGCCATGGCCGAACGCCGCGCCGCCGGGCTGCCCCTCGAACATGTTGTCGGCTGGGCCGAGTTCCGCGGGCTGCGCATCACCGTCGCCCCGGGCGTCTTCGTGCCGCGCCGCCGCACCGAGTTCCTGGTGGAGCGGGCCCTGGCGCAGGCACCCGGCGCACGTGTCGTCGTGGACCTGTGCTGCGGCTCGGGCGCCGTGGGCGCCGCCCTGGCAGCCGGGCTCGGACCCGTCGAGCTGCACGCCGCGGACATCGACCCGGCCGCCGTGCGCTGCGCCCGCGCCAACGTCGCCGCCGCCGGGGGACACGTCCACCAGGGCGACCTGTTCGAGGCGCTGCCCGCTCGGCTGCGCGGCCGCGTCGACATCCTCGCGGCCAACGTGCCGTACGTCCCGAGCGACGAGATCGGCCTGCTGCCGCAGGAGGCCCGGGACCACGAGCCGCTGGTCGCCCTCGACGGCGGCACGGACGGCCTCGACGTGCTGCGCAGGGTCGCGGCCGGGGCGCCCCGCTGGCTGGCCCCGGGCGGCTGCGTCCTGGTGGAGACGAGCCGGCACCAGGCGCCGGCGGCGGTCGCCGCGTTCGAGCGCGCCGGGCTGGCGGTCCGGCCGGCCGTCTCGCAGGAGCTGTGCGCCCATGTGGTGATCGGTGTGCGGCTCTAGGGTCACGTGATCGGCGTGCGGCTCTAGGGCCGCGTGACCGGCGTGCGGCCCCGAGGCCTCAGCCCGGGGCCGTCGCCCGCGCGATCAGCAGCGCCACGTCGTCGAAGGTGTCCGGCTCGTGCAGGGTCCGCAGCAGCAGTTCGCAGACCTCCTCCAGCGGCCGGTCCGGCCCGTCCAGCAGCGACAGGAGCGTGCCGAGCCGGTCGTCGAGCGGGTCGCGCCGGGTCTCGACCAGTCCGTCGGTGTAGAACACCAGCAGGTCACCGGGGTCCAGGTCGACGGTGGTGGTGGAGAAGGCGACACCGCCGACACCGAGCGGCACCCCGGTGGGCAGGTCGAGCAGCTGCGCCGGCCGGCCGGCCCGGACGCGGACCGGCGGAAGATGCCCGGCGTTGGCGATCCGGCACTCCCGCCGGCGCGGGTCGTGGACGGCGTAGACGCAGGTGGCGATGGCCTGGTCGAGTCCGGCGGTGATTTTGTCGAGGTGCTCCAGGAGCACGTTCGGGTCGAGGTCCAGGGAGGCCAGCGTGTTGGTCGCCGTCCGCAGCCGTCCCATGGCCGCCGCGGCCGGGATGCCGCTGCCCATCACGTCACCGACGACCAGCGCGGTCTTGTCGTCCTCCAGGGGGATCACGTCGAACCAGTCGCCGCCGACCTCGCTCGTGGCCCCGGCGGGCTGGTACCGGGAGGCCACCTCCAGCCCGCCCGTGACCCGGGGATGGCTGGGCAGCAGGCTGCGCTGAAGGGTGAGCGCGGTGTCGCGGGCGCTCTGGTACCAGCGCGCGTTGTCGATCTGCACGGCGGCCCGGGCGGCCAGTTCGCGCGCCAGCAGCAGGTCGTCCTCGGTGAACGGCAGCGGGTTGCGGGTGCGTTTGAGGTCCAGGGCGCCCAGCACCTCGCCGCGCGCGATCAGCGGCACCGCCAGGTAGGAGTGCACCCCGGCCCGGCCCAGCAGTTCGGCCGCCTCGGGGGAGCGGGCGATGTGCACCAGGTCCTCGTCCTTGACCTCCGGCAGCATCACCGGGCTCGCCGTGCGCACACATCGGGTGACCAGCCGGTCGGGGGCGTAGCGGGCCACCTGACCGGGCGGGTCGGCCGCCTCCAGCGCCTCGGCGGAGTCGTAGCCCTGGACGGCGAGCGCCCGGATCACCGCCGACTCGGTGGGCCCGAGGGTGGACTGCCGGCCCTGCACCACGGCGTCCAGAAGGTCCACGGCCGCGACGTCGGCGAGTTCCGGCACGGCCACCTCGGCCAGCTCGTGCGCCGTGTGGTCCAGATCCAGCGTGGTGCCGATCCGCCCCGAGGCGTCCGCGATCAGCGCCAGCCGCCGCCGGGCCGCCTCGGCCTCGATGGCCGCCCGGTACTGCTCGGTGACGTCGACGATCGAGACGGCCACGCCCAGCACGGTCCCGAAGGCGTTCTCCAGCCGGTACAGCGAGACCGACCAGGCGTGGTCCTGGTGCGGATCGGCCGGGGTGCGCCCGATCGTGGACCGGTCGACGACCGGCGCGCCCGTCTCCAGCACGCGCCGCGTCGCGGCCTCCAGCGCGTCGACGTCCATCCCGGGCACCACCTCGCGCGGGGTGCGCCCCAGGTGCTCCTCGGCCGGGAGGCCGTTGATCTCCTCCAGCGCCTTGTTGACGGAGACGTAGCGCAGCTCGGTGTCCAGCACCGCCAGCCCGATCGGGGACTGCGCGATCATCCGCGTCGACAGCGCCACCTCGCGCTCCAGCCGGTGCACGGTCGACTGGTCGGCGCACAGCCCCAGCGCGTAGACGTCCCCCTGGTCGTCGAGCAGCCGCATGTTGCGGAACTCCACCAGCCGGGTGGTGCCGTCCTTGCGGCGGATGGGGAACGCCCCGGCCCAGCTCTGCCCGGTGCCCATGACGTCCGAGAACAGCTTGACCACGAGGTCGACGTGCTGCTCGTGGACCATGATCCGCGCGGCGTACTGCCCGAGCGCCTCGCGCGCCTCGTAGCCGAACAGCTCCTCGGCCTGCGGGCTCCACAGCACGATGCGGCCCTCGGCGTCCAGGACCACCGAGGCCACGCGCAGGACGTCGAGCAGGCCGCTCGGCCGCACCGAACCGCGCAGCGGCTCCTCGGCCCCGGCTTCGGGAGACCCGGCTGCACTCATCCCACGCCCCGCCTTCGCCGTTCCTCGCGGCACGCCGTCACGATGCCGACACCCCAGTTCTACCGCGCGGAGCCGTCCGTGCGAGGCCCCTTCCGTCACCTTCCACCATCTCCCACCGGGGCGCGTGCCGCCCTGCCGAGGCCGCCCTGCTGAGGCCGCCCCGCCGCCGGTAGTGCTCGGCGGACGGTGGTGCTTTGCTGGGACAGGGGCGGAAACGGCTCACGCGGCCACGTAAGGAGCGATCACGATGGCGATGAACCACGAGCGACCGCATCCCCACTCGGTGTCGGTGGAGATCAGCGGGTGCAGCAAGCACGACGCCCGGATCGTGTTCGACACGCTGTGCGCCTGCTTCGAGTCCGACCGGTGCGCCGACGACGTCCCGGAGGAACTGCACGAGACCCGCCCGACCGTCTGGCTCGGCACCTTCGACGTCGCCGACACGCACGAGGGGGCGCATCCGCAGGCCCGGCTGTCGTCCCCGGTCGAGGCGGACCTGCACGGCGGGTACTGGGCGATCGAGCGGCTGCGCACGACTCTGGACTCGGTGTTCGACGTGCACGACCTGAGCACGGTCTCCGGCGACCAGGAGAAGGAACTGCACGTCCGCCTGCGCAGCCGGTGACACACGGCGGTGGCGTGCCCGCCGCCGTCCCGCTCCACCCCTTCGGCAAGCTGGCCCTCAAGACCCCTGCTCACAGTCCTGCTGTGCCCTCCATCACCTTGTGCAACTAGTTGCATAAACCGGCGGTAGTCCTCTACAACTACGGGGACGACACCGCGCACGGAGGGCCCGATGAGCCGTTACCCGCACCTGCTGAGCCCCCTCGACCTGGGCTTCACCACCCTGCCCAACCGGGTCCTCATGGGCTCGATGCACGTGGGCCTGGAGGAGGCCGAGGGCGGCTTCGCGCGCATGGCCGCCTTCTATGCCGCCCGCGCCCGCGGCGGCGTGGGCCTGATCGTCACCGGCGGCATCGCCCCCAACGACGAGGGACGGCCCTACGAGGGCGGCGCCAAGCTGACCACCGAGGCGGAGGCCGAGCAGCACCGCGTCATCACCGACGCCGTGCACCGCGAGGGCGGGCGGATCGCGATGCAGATCCTGCACTTCGGCCGCTACGCCTACCACCGCGACCTGGTCGCGCCCAGCCCGCTGCAGGCGCCCATCAGCCCCTACCCGCCCCGCGAGCTCACCGACGCCGACGTCGAGCGGACCATCGACGACTACGTCCGTGCCGCCCGCCTCGCCCGGCAGGCCGGCTACGACGGCGTCGAGATCATGGGCTCCGAGGGCTACCTCATCAACGAGTTCATCGCGCTCCAGACCAACCGGCGCACCGACCGCTGGGGCGGCTCGTACGAGAACCGCACCCGCTTCCCGCTGGAGATCGTCCGCCGGGTGCGCGAGGCGGTCGGCGACGACTTCATCGTCATCTACCGCCTCTCCATGCTCGACCTCGTCCCCGGCGGCTCCACGCTCGACGAGGTGATCACCCTCGCCAAGGCCGTCGAGGACGCCGGTGCGACGATCATCAACACCGGCATCGGCTGGCACGAGGCCCGCATCCCCACCATCGCGACCTCCGTGCCGCGCGGCGCCTACACCTGGGTCACCCGGCGGCTGATGGGCGAGGTGTCCGTCCCGCTCGTCACCACCAACCGCATCAACACCCCCGAGCTCGCCGAGGAGTTGCTCGCCGAGGGCGCCGCCGACATGGTGTCGATGGCCCGGCCGATGCTCGCCGACCCCGACTTCGTCACCAAGGCCGAGGCCGGCCGCCCCGAGGCGATCAACACCTGCATCGGCTGCAACCAGGCCTGCCTCGACCACACCTTCAGCGGCCTGATCACCTCCTGCCTGGTCAACCCGCGCGCCTGCCACGAGACCGAGCTGGTGCTCTCCCCGACCCGGCTGCGCAAGCGCGTCGCGGTCGTCGGAGCCGGTCCGGCCGGACTCGCCTGCGCGGTCTCGGCCGCCGAGCGCGGGCACGAGGTGACGCTGTTCGACGCGGCGGGCGAGATCGGCGGGCAGCTCAACGTCGCCCGCAAGGTGCCCGGCAAGCAGGAGTTCGACGAGACACTGCGCTACTTCCGCACCCAGCTCGACCGGCACGGCGTCGACGTCCGGCTGAACACCCTCGTCACGGCCGCGGACGTCGACGGCTTCGACGAGGTCGTCGTCGCCACCGGCGTCACCCCCCGCACCCCCGACATCCCGGGCATCGACCACCCGAGCGTCCTCGGCTACCTCGACGTCCTGCGCGACGGCGCCCCCGTCGGTGACCGGGTCGCGATCCTCGGCGCGGGCGGCATCGGCTTCGACGTCGCCGAGTTCCTCACCGACGGCGGCGACAAGGCCCACGAGGACCCGGCGACGTACTTCCGTCAGTGGGGCGTCGACATGGACTACCGCGGCCCCGGCGGACTCGCCGCGCCCGAGCGGCCCGCCCCGCCGCGCACCGTCCACCTGCTCCAGCGCAAGACCTCCAAGGTCGGCGCCGGCCTCGGCAAGACCACCGGCTGGATCCACCGCACCGAGCTCAAGCACCGCGGCGTCACCATGGTCCCGGGCGTGCGCTACGACCGCATCGACGACGCCGGACTGCACGTCACCGTCGGCGAGGAGAGCACGGTGCTCCAGGTCGACACGATCGTGCTGTGCACCGGCCAGGAGCCGCGCCGCGGGCTCTACGAGGAGCTGATCGCGGCCGGGCGCGGCGCGCACCTCATCGGCGGGGCCGACGTGGCCGCGGAACTGGACGCCAAGCGCGCCATCAAGCAGGGCACCGAGGTGGCGGCCGCCCTGTAGTACGGGAACACGTCCCTAGGATGAGGCCATGTCACTCCCGCACGCGATCCTCACCGCCCTGCTGGAAAAGCCGTCGTCCGGGCTGGAGCTGACCCGCCGGTTCGACCGGTCGATCGGCTACTTCTGGTCGGCTACGCACCAGCAGATCTATCGCGAGCTCGGGAAACTGGAGGCCGACGGCCTCATCCGGGCCCTGCCCTCCGAGCAGCCGGCCCGCGGGCAGAAGAAGAGCTACGAGGTGCTGCCCAAGGGCCGGGCCGAGCTGGCCCGCTGGACCGCCGCCTCCCAGGACCCCAAGCCGCACCGCGACACGCTGCTGCTGCGGCTCAGGGCGGCGGCCGTCGTCGGCACCGCCGGTCTCGAGGCCGATCTGCACCGCCATCTGGAGCTGCACGAGCGGCAGTTGGCGGAGTACCGGGAGATCGAGAAGCGCGACTTCCCGCCCGGCCGGGACGGCACCGAGGACCGGCTGCGGCACCTGGTGCTGCGGGCGGGCATCGACCTGGAGACCTTCTGGACCCAGTGGCTCAGGCGCGCCCTCGCGGACTTCGCCGAACTGCCGGACCCCGAGCCGACCCGCCCGGTCTGACGGACGGCGACAACTGCCCTGACGGCGACCGGCGACCGGCGACCGACAACCGGGGACCGGCGGCCGGGGATCGGCGACCGACAACCGGGCGACCGGCGTCCGCCACCGGTGACCGACAACCGGGGACCGGCGGCCGGGGATCGGTGACCGACAACCGCGCGACCGGCGTCCGCCACCGGTGACCGACAACCGGCGACCGGTGACGCGGCGAGCGGGACATGACGGCGGCCCGCCCGGCCGGAGCGCTTCGACCGGGCGGGCCACCGTCCGCACCGGATCAGAGCCGGTGCGGCCTGTTGCGCCGGCGCAGGTACCAGGCCGTCGCGAGGAGACCGGAACCGACCAGCGTGCCGCCCGCCACCAGCGTGACGGTCCCGTAGTCCGTCGACGACCCGCCGACCCCGCCCATGACGCCGCGGGACGGCGACACCGAGGGGGACGCGGTCCGCGTGGGGGTGGCGGCGGGGGAGACGACGACGGACTGCGTGCCCGCGGTGGTGCCGTCCGAGCAGATGACGATGACGGTGTACGTGCCCGCCGTGACGCCGGACCAGGCGGCGGACTGGCTGGTCGACGTGCCCGACAGGGTCACCTGCCGCCCCTGCGCGAAACTGCCCTGACTGCTGGTGAGGAGCGAGGCGGTGCCCCAGCTGCCGTTGATCTGGGTGCACGAACTGGTCGTGACCGACACCGTGGAACCCGTGGTGCTCACGGAGATGCCCGGGCCCGCCGACGCCGGCACCGCCGCCAGAGCGAGGGGCAGCGCGGCGGCGGCCACGGTCAGGCCGGAGCGGGAGACTATCGATGAGTTGCGCATGTGGACTGCCCTCCGGCGGCACGGTCGGCGGTACATCCCTAGCGCCGCCGAGGGTCGGGAACGCCCGTGCTGCCTCAGGGTCAGCCAAAGCGCCACGGGTCCCCGCCGCACGCCGGACGCCGCCGTGCAGGTGACGCCGTCCCGCCCGGGGCCCGTGCCCCCGCCCCGGGCCCGTGTCCCCGCCCCGGGTCAGCGCCCCGCGCCCGTCGTCACCGTCCGCTTCGCCGAGAAGCCGCCCCAGGTGCCGTCCGGCAGCATCGCCCGGATGCGGACGCGATGGGTGACCCCGCTGTCCCGCCCCACGTAGAAGCTGTACGTCGCCCGGCCGCGGGGCGGGTTCCCGCCGAACACGAGGGACGTGGCCGCCCGGCCGTCCAGCTCGACCTGGTACTGGGTGACCACGCCGTCCACCCGGGGCGGCACCCAGCTCAGGTCGATGTGGTAGGCCCCGTCCGCGTGGCGGCTGGTCGCCCGGAAACCGGTGGGCGCCGTGGCGCGGCCGTCGTCGCGGCCCGGGGTGGTGAGGCGGACGGCGGCACTGGCGGGGGAGGCGTTGCCGGCCGCGTCCCGGGCCCGGACGGTGAACACATAGGCCGTGCCGGGCCGCAGCCCCGTGACGACGGTGGCCGTCTGGTCCCCGCCCACACTGTGGATCTTCGTGCCCCCCTGGTGGATGTCGTACGACACCACGTCCCGGTCGTCCGTCGAGGCGGACCACGACAGCTGGGCGGCCCGGCTCCCGGCCGGGCGCCCGCGGGGCGCCGTGGGACGGGTCGGCGCCGAGCGGTCGTCCGCGGCTGCCGCCGGTGTCCTCGCCCGCACCTCCCGGCTGGGCGGCCCGAGCCGCCCGTCGGCGTCCCGCGCCCGCACCGTGAAGACGTACAGCGTGGACGGCCGCAGCCTGGTGACATCCACCATGTGCTGCGAGCCCGGCACCTCCTTGACCTTCGTGGTGCCGCGATACACCTCGTAACGGTCCGCCCGCTCGGTCGCGTTCCACATGACGTGCACGCTGGAGGCGCTGCCCGCGGCCGCGGTGACGCCGGACGGGGCGCCGGGCGGGGCGCCGGCGTCGCCCTCGCCGGTACCGGCCCAGCCGCAGGAGACGAGGAGCGCGGCCGTCGCGCCGAGGGCTGCGCAGCGTCGGAGAAGGACAAGGGGTCGCACGAGACAGCCTCCCGGGGCGGCACTCGGGAACGGTCCGTAATGGTCCGGACCAATATGGCGTGAGTGACGCGATCACATCAAGAGGGCGGGTGGGAGCGGCGCCGCCGGGCCGGGGCGTGCGCGACCACCCGGCGCGGTTTCGTATGCTGAAGGTCCTCACGGCCGAACACCTGGCGGACACCAGGGAGTTCGGGCCTGTCGCGCGGACCGCTGTCGTCGCAGATGCCGCGTTGGCGCCGGTGGCCGGGCGGCCCGGGTCTCACACGGACTCAGGCCCCCGGCCCCTCCGGCCGGTTGAGCGCGTGCACCGTCCGGCCCCCCAGCAGTGGCCCGCCGGCCGCACCGGGGCCAGATTGGGCCGAGTGCCCGTCAGGTCCCCGAGGAGAGGCTCCCGTACCGTGCGTGTCCAGTCGCTCTCGCTGGCCGCGGCCAGCGCCGCCCTGCTCGCCCCCACGACAGCCCCCACCCCGCCGCCGGCCCCGCACGGCGACCGGCCCGCGGTGACGCGCGAGGGCACGGTGACCGCCGCCGACCTGCTGGCCGAGGTGCGCGACTGCGCTGTCGTCTCGCGCGGCCGCTACCGCAGCGACCACGGAGCCCCCGCCACCATCCCGGTCTGCGGCACCGGCGACGCCGTGTACTGGAAGGCCGACATGGACATCGACTGCGACGGCCGTCCCGGCCCCCGCTGCAACCGCCGCACCGACCCCTACTTCGCCCCCAGCACCGCCTTCGCGCAGTCCGACGGCCGGCCCCTGAGCGCCGAGCGCCTGCCGTTCATCGTCGTGCCCGCGCCGAGCCGTGTCTGGGACTACCGGGACCACGGCGTCCGCGGAGGATCCGTCGTGGCCGTGGTCCACCGGGACCGGGTGCAGTACGCGGTGGTCGGCGACACCGGCCCGCAGCACATCATCGGCGAGGCGTCCTACGCCACCGCCGAGGCCCTCGGCATCCGCCCGGACCCGCACGGCGGCGGCGTGCCCTCGGGCGTCACCTACATCGTCTTCAAGAACACCCGCGTGTCCCCCATCGAGGACCACGCGGCCGCCGTGGCGGTGGGGGAGCGTGCGGCCAGGCGGTTCGTGGGCGCCCGCTGAGAGGTGACCGGGCGTCGGGGAGACGCCCGGCCGGGCCCCGCGGCGTCCGGCGGACCCGGCCGGGCCCCGTCCTCACACCTTGCGGTACGTGTACGCCTCCGCGGCGGCCGCCTCCACCGCCGCCAGATCGGCCCCGGTGGAGGCCGTCACGACCGCGGCCACGGCTCCCTCCACGAACGGGGCGTCCACCAGCCGTGTGCCCTCGGGGAGTTCGTCGCCCTCCGCGAGCAGCGCCTTCACGGTCAGCACCGCGCTGCCCAGATCCGTCAGGACGGCGACGCCGGCCCCCCGGTCCACCGAGGCGGCCGCCGCGGCGATCAGCTCCGCGCTCGTGCCGAGCCCGCCGCCCTCCGTGCCGCCCGCCGGGGCGACCGGCACCGCCGTGCCGCCGCCCGCGAGCCCCTGCGCCAGCGCGGCGACCGAGGCGGCCACCTCCGCGCTGTGCGACACCAGCACGATGCCCACCAGCCGCTCGTCACTCACCGGCGGCCTCCGCGAGAGCGGCGATCAGCAGCGCCGACGACGTGGCGCCGGGGTCCTGGTGGCCGATGCTGCGCTCACCCAGGTAACTCGCCCGGCCCTTGCGCGCCTGCAGGGGCGTCGTCGCGACGGCGCCCTCCTCCGCGGCCGCGCGGGCGGCCGCGAACGACTCACCGAGCGCGTCCACCGCGGGCACCAGCGCGTCGATCATGGTCTTGTCACCCGGCGCGGCCCCGCCGAGCGTGCGGACCGCGTCCACCCCGGTCCGCAGCGCCTCGGCCAGCTGCTCCGCGCTGACCTCGGCCTCGTCCCCGAGCGCCTTGCCCGCCCGGCGCAGCAGCGTGCCGTAGAGCGGCCCGGAGGCGCCGCCGACCGTGGAGATGAGCCGGCGTCCGGCCAGCGTCAGGACCCCGCCGGGCGTGCCGGGGGCCTCCTTGTCCAGGGCGTCCTTCACCGCCTGGAACCCGCGCTGGAGGTTGCTGCCGTGGTCGGCGTCCCCGATGGGGGAGTCGAGGGCGGTGAGCCGTTCCGCCTCGCGGTCGACCAACGCGGCGGTCGCCGTCATCCAACGGCGGAAGAAATCGGCGTCGAGCACTGGATCTCCTTGCCTGGTAGGTACGTGGTCCGCCATCCCCGGTCCGTCACACGCCCCAGCGCAGGCCCGGCGTCTTCACCGGCGCGTCCCACAGCCGCAGCAGCTCCTCGTCGACCTGGCACAGGGTGAGCGAGGCGCCCGCCATGTCGAGGGAGGTGACGTAGTTGCCGACCAGGACGCGGGCCACGGCGATGCCGCGCTCCGCGAGCACCCGGTGCACCTCGGCGTTGAACCCGTACAGCTCCAGCAGGGGCGTCGCGCCCATGCCGTTGACGAGCACCAGCACGGGGTTGCGCGGCCGCAAGTCCTCCACCACGGCCTCGACGGCGGCCTCGGCGATCTCGCCCGCGGTCATCATCGCCCGCCGCTCCCGGCCGGGCTCGCCGTGGATGCCGATGCCCAACTCCAGCTCACCCGGCGGCAGATCGAAGGTCGGGCTGCCCTTGGCCGGGGTGCTGCAGGCGCTCAGCGCGACACCGAAGCTGCGGGAGTTCTCGTTGACCTGCCGGGCGATGGCCTCCACCCGCTCCAGCGGCATGCCCTCCTCGGCGGCGGCGCCCGCGATCTTCTCCACGAAGAGCGTCGCGCCGGTGCCGCGCCGGCCCGCCGTGTAGAGACTGTCGGTCACCGCCACGTCATCGTTGACCAGGACCTTGGCGACCTGGATGCCCTCGTCCTCGGCCAGCTCGGCGGCCATGTCGAAGTTGAGGACGTCACCGGTGTAGTTCTTCACGATGAACAGCACCCCGGCCCCGCTGTCCACGGCGGCCGCCGCGCGCAGCATCTGGTCGGGCACGGGAGACGTGAACACCTCACCCGGGCAGGCCGCGGACAGCATGCCGGGACCGACGAATCCGCCGTGCAGCGGCTCGTGCCCCGACCCTCCGCCCGAGACCAGCCCCACTTTCCCGGGGACAGGAGCGTCCCGTCGCACGATCACCCGGTTCTCCACGTCCACGGTCAGGTCCGGGTGCGCCGCCGCCAGGCCGCGCAGCGCGTCCGCGACCACGGTCTCCGGGACGTTGATCAGCATCTTCACGGGTACCTCCTGGTGAGAGCAGGTGTGCCTCGACTCATCCTTGCACGCATGCCCGGAGGCGTCCCCCGGCACCGCGTTGCCGCGGCCGTCATCGTCTGACTGAGGTCAGACGATGACGGCGGAGCACGTGGCACAGGTACGGCGGTTCAACCGCACGGTCGCCGAGCGGGTGGGCGTGCTGCACGAGCACTACCTGGGCGCCGCGCGCCCCTACGGGCAGGCCCGGCTGCTCTGGCAGATCGGCGACGGGCGCACCCACGACGTCCGCGGCCTCCGCGACCGGCTCGGCCTCGACTCCGGTTACGTGAGCCGCCTGCTGCGGGCCCTCGAACGCGACGGTCTCGTCGTCGTCGAGCCGCACCCGCGCGACCGGCGGGTGCGCACCGTGCGGCTCACCGGCGCCGGACGCGCGGAGCGCGCCCTCCTCGACGCGCGCAGCGACGCACTCGCCGCCTCGCTGCTCGCCCCGCTCGACGCCCGGCAGCGGGACCGGCTGGCCTCCGCCATGGCCACGGTCGAGCGGCTGCTGACCGCAGCGGTCGTCTCCCTGGAGGTCCTCGACCCCGGCCACCCGGACGCCGCGCACTGCCTGCGCGCCTACGCCGCCGAGCTGGCGCGGCTCTTCGACGGAGGTTTCGACCCTGCCCGGAGCCTGCTGCCCGACCCGGGCGAACTGCGGCCGCCCCACGGCCTGTTCCTCGTCGCCCGGCTGCACGGCGAGCCGGTGGGGTGCGCCGGCCTGAAGCTGCCGGCCGGCGCCCCGGCCGAGATCAAACGGGTGTGGGTCCGCCCCGACACACGGGGCCTCGGCCTCGCCCGCCGCCTGCTGGCCGAACTGGAGGAACGCGCCGCCCGGCACGGCAGCGAGCTGGTACGGCTCGACACCAACAAGGCCCTGGAAGCGGCCACGCGCCTCTACCGCGACAGCGGCTACACCGAGGTCCCCGCCTTCAACGACGAGCCCTACGCCCACCACTGGTTCGAGAAGCGGCATACCGAGCGGCCGGAGCGGTGAACGGGCCGCTCCCAGAACCACCGTCGCGCCCTCACCACCCGGTGCGCAGCAGATGCTCCAGGAGCAGCGCGAGCAGGGCCTGCGCCACGAGCCAGGCGCGGGGACGGGGCAGGAGCGCGCAGGCCGGGACCAGCCACAGCACGAAGGGCAGCCAGATGCGTTCCGTCTCCGCCGTGCTCATGTCGGACAGGTCCGCCACCAGCAGGGCGGCGAAGGCGGCCGACACCAGGACGGCGAGGCGTGCCGCCGCACCGCCGGCCCGGCCGGGCAGCGCACCCCGGGGCCGCCGCCGGAACAGCACGGCGGCCGTGCGCCGCAGGCCCGCCACGGTGGCCGGGCCGGTGACGAGCACCGTGCAGGCCAGGTTCGCCCACACCCAGTAGCCGTACGGGCGGACGCCGCCCGCGCCCTGGTGGTAGCGCGTGACCAGCAGCCGGTAGGCCTCCCACCAGTCGAACCCGGCGACGGTGAACGCCGCGGGCACCACCGCCACTCCGGCGATCAGCGGCAGCAGCACCGGACGCTCCCGGATCCCCGGCCGCCCGAGCAGCAGCACCGCGGCCGCGATCAACGCGACGAGCGTGAGGCCGTACGACAGGTAGCAGGTCAGCCCGAACAGCACCCCGGACGCCCCCGCCCACCCCGGGGAGCGCCCGGTGACCGCCAGCGCCAGCAGCGCCACCGCCCACGCCGCCACAGCCGCGAGCAGGCGGCGCCGAAGCCGCGCCGGGGCTCGGCCACGACCGTCGCCCCGAGCGCGCGGGCGACCTGGGCCGAGCCGTCGGTGGAACCGTTGTCGACGACGAGTGCGCGCCAGCCCTCCGGGATCCGGCCGAGCACCCAGGGCAGGGCCTCGGCCTCGTTCAGGCAGGGCAGCACCACGTCGACGTCCGAAGGTGTCGTCGTCACGGTTTCACCCTACGAACGCGAAACGGGCACAACGGACGACCGCTCCTTACGAAACCCGGACGTCGAAGGCCCGGGCGCCGCCCGGTGCCCCGCCGGCGGCGGCGCGGTGCCAGGCTGGGGGCATGCAGCAGCCGTACGAGCCCGCAGGGGCGGGCGAGGGGTCCTCGCGGATCCTCGTCGTGGACGACGATCCGACCGTCGCCGAGGTCGTCGCCGGATACCTGGACCGCGCCGGCTACGTGGTCGACCGCGCCGAAGACGGTCCGACCGCCCTCGCCCGTGCCGCCGCGCACCGGCCCGACCTGGTCGTGCTCGACCTCATGCTGCCGGGCATGGACGGCCTGGAGGTGTGCCGGCGCATCCGCGGGCAGGGTCCCGTGCCGGTCATCATGCTCACCGCGCGCGGCGACGAGGACCACCGCATCCTGGGCCTGGAGGTCGGCGCCGACGACTACGTCACCAAGCCCTTCAGCCCGCGCGAACTCGTCCTGCGCGTGGAGTCCGTGCTGCGCCGCAGCAGGCCCGCCGCCCCGGCGCAGCCGCTCACGGCGGATGGTCTGACCGTCGACCCGACGGCCCGCCGCGCCACCAAGAACGGTGGCGAACTGGCGCTGACGCTCCGGGAGTTCGATCTGCTGTCCTTCTTCCTGCGTCATCCGGGGCGGGCGTTCGGGCGTGAGGACCTGATGCGCGAGGTGTGGGGCTGGGACTTCGGCGACCTGTCGACCGTCACGGTCCACGTGCGCCGTCTGCGCGGCAAGGTCGAGGACGACCCCGCCCGGCCCCGTCTGATCCGGACCGTGTGGGGCGTGGGCTACCGCTTCGACCCGTCCGGCGCGGAGGACGGGTCGTGAACGACACCCTGCTGATCGCCCTGTACGCCTTCGCCGGGGCCGCCGTCACCGGGCTGGCCGGCGCGGGGCTGCTGCGCCTGATCCGGCACCGGTCGCTGACCGCCTCGCTCACCGTGGTCGCGGCGGTCGGGGTCGTCGCGATGCTCGCCGGCACGCTCGCCGTCGCCTGGGCGATGTTCCTGTCCCCGCACGACCTGAGCGTCGTGACGACCGTGGTCGCCATGGCGGCCGCCGTCTCCCTGGCCACCGCGCTGCTGCTGGGCCGCTGGGTCGTCGCCCGCAGCCGCGCGCTGGCCGTGGCCGCGCGCTCCTTCGGCGACGGCGGGGACTTCACCGCACCCGACGGGCCGACGACCGCCGAACTGGAGTCCCTGAGCCGCGAACTGGCCGCCACCAGCGCCCGCCTGGCCGAGTCCCGGCAGCGGGAGCGGGCCCTGGAGACCTCCCGGCGCGAACTCGTCGCCTGGATCTCGCACGACCTGCGCACCCCGCTGGCCGGGCTGCGGGCCATGGCCGAGGCCCTGGAGGACGGCGTCGCCGCCGACCCCGACCGCTATCTGCGGCAGATGCGCACCGAGGTCGAACGGCTCGACGGCATGGTCGGCGACCTCTTCGAGCTCTCCCGCATCCACGCCGGCACGCTGCCGCTGGCGTCCACCCGGATGTCGCTGTACGACCTGGTCGGCGACGCGCTGGCGGGAGCCGACCCGCTCGCCCGGGAGCACGGGGTGCGCCTGGTGGGGGGCCGGATCGAGCCGGTGCCGGTGGAGGTGGACGGCAGGGAGATGAGCCGCGTCCTGGGCAACCTGCTGGTCAACGCCATCCGCCGGACCCCGGCCGACGGCACGGTCGCGATCGCCGCCGAGCGGTCCGCCGACGGCGTCGTGGTGTCGGTGTCGGACGGCTGCGGCGGCATCCCCGAGGAGGATCTGCCGCGCGTCTTCGACACCGGCTGGCGCGGCACCCACGCCCGTACGCCCCCGGCGGGCGCGGGCCTCGGCCTCGCCATCGTGCGCGGGATCGTGGAGGCCCACCAGGGCCGGGCCACCGTACGCAACATCCCCGGCGGCTGCCGCTTCGAGGTACTGCTGCCCACCGCCACCTCCTGACCCGGGCCGTGGCGGAGAAGGCCGCCCGACGACTCCCGGCGCCGGCACCCCGCCGCGCCACGGCACGCCGCGCCGCCGCCCGGGTGCCCGCCGCGCCGTTGCCCGGGTGCACGCCGTGCCGTTGCCCGGGTGCACGCCGTGCGGTGCGAAGTGCCGGTGCGCCTTCGAGTCGCGGCCCCCGCCCGCCCCCGCCCCGCCCGGCCGCTACGCCCCGCGCATCCCGGCCCGCGCGAACTCCGCCATGCCCGTGGCGAAGTCGACCTCCGGCCGCCATCCCAGCTCGCGCCGCAGCCGGGAGGAGTCGGCGGTGATGTGCCGTACGTCGCCGAGCCGGAACTCGCCAGTGACGGACGGCTCGGGGCCACCGCACGCGGCGGCCAGGGCCCGGGCCAGCTCGCCGACGGTGTGCGGTTCGCCGCTGCCGGTGTTGTACGCGGTGAGCAGCCCCGGCGCGGACGGGGCCTCCAGCGCCACCGCGCTGGCCGCCGCCACGTCCCGGACGTGCGCGAAGTCCCGCCGCTGGCGCCCGTCCTCGAAGACGCGCGGTGCCTCGTCCCGGGCGAGCGCCGAGCGGAAGAAGGAGGCGACACCCGCGTACGGGGTGTCGCGGGGCATCCCCGGCCCGTACACGTTGTGGTAGCGCAGCGACACGCCGAGCCTCCTGTGCAGCGGGCCCAGGCCGCGGCCAGGTGCTCCTGGGCGAGCTTGGTCGCCGCGTACACGTTGCGCGGGTCGGCCGGGGCGTCCTCGCCGACCGGACCGGGGGGTAGGTCCCGCCCGCACTCCGGGCAGGAGGGCTCGAACCGCCCCGCCTCCAGGTCGGCGACGCCCCGCGGCCCCGGCCGTACCGCCCCGTGGCGCGGGCACACGTACCGGCCCTCCCCGTAGACGACCATCGACCCGGCCGGCAGCAGACGCCCGACGCCGGCCTCCGCCATGGCGGCGAGCAGCACGGCCGTTCCCAGGTCGTTGCGCGAGACGTACGCGGCCGCGTCGGCGACCCCGTCCCCGAGCCCGACCATCGCGGCCTGATGGCACACGGCGTCCACCTCGGCCAGGGCGCCGCGCACCGCCCGCGGATCCCGCACGTCGCAGGCGGGATCCTGCCGCACGTCGAACACGACCGCCTCGTGCCCCCGCTGCCGCAGGGCGCCGACCACATGGGACCCGATGAACCCGGCACCGCCGGTGACCAGTACACGCATACGGTCACGCTAGGCACGCACCGCCCCCGAGCCCGGGGTCAGGCCCGTACGTCACGACTCCGTATGGCGGAACCGTACGCCGCCACGAGCCGGGGGCCGCCTACCCGAGCAGGGCTCGGGCCGCGGCTCCGCCGAGGAACGCGGCGGCCAGTCCGGCGACGACGCTGACGAGCACGTTGGCCGCGGCGATCCGCCCCGCGCCCCTCTCGGCCAGGGCGACGGTCTCGAAGGAGAACGTGGAGTAGGTGCTCAGCGTCGCGCACAGCCCGGGCCCGACCAGGTGGTACAGGGCGGGCGGCACGGTGGTGGCGGTCGCGGCACCGGTGAGAAAGCCGAGCACGGCACAGGCGGACAGGTTGACCACCAACGTCCCCCAGGGGAACAGCCCGTCGTGCCGGGCCCGGACGGCCCGGTCGGTCAGATAGCGCAGGGGCGCGCCGACCAGGGCACCGAGGACGACCATCAGCCAGTTCACGCCCGGCCCCCCGTCCGCGCCGGCCGCGGCAGGGCGAGCAACCGGGTGAGCGCGGCCCCGGCCCACACGGCGAACAGGGCGGCCGCGAGGGTGGCGGCGAGGTAGAGCAGGGCGGTTCCGGGCCGGTGGCCGGCGAAGAGACCGCGGGCGTCGACGGCGTAGGTGGAGAACGTCGTGTAGCCGCCGAGGACGCCCGTGCCGAGGAAGGGCCGCACGAGGGGGTGGGCGGTGGTGCGCTCGGTGATCAGCACCATCAGCACACCCATGGCGGCGCTGCCGGTGACGTTGATCCAGAAGGTCGTCCAGGGGAAGGTCCCCGGGACGGCCGGCCACAGCAGGGTGGCGCCGTAGCGGGCGCAGGCGCCGATCACGCCGCCGGCCATGACGGCGGCGAGCACCCCGGCCTGCCGGCCGGCGGCGACAGCTCGGCGGCCGGGACGTCGGGCGGTTTCGGGGCGGCCGGGACGTCCGGCGGCTTCGGGGCGGTCGGGCTGCACGGCGTTCAGGCTCCTACCTGATCGGCTCGGACCGCGTGCGGGCACGCGGAGGGGTCAGGTAGGGACCGTTGGCGGCCGGCACGACCGCGGTCGGGTACGGCGGGCCCCACCGCCGTGCTGCCACCCGGCCCGGGCCCCGCTGGGGTTCCGGCGCGGCGGCAGCGCGCCCATTTTACCGGCCGCCCCGGGGCGGCCGGTGGCCGGGTGCCGGGGCGCTTCAGGACACCGGTGTGCGGGCGCTGCGGCCCGGACCTGCGTGACGCCCGGCCCGCCCCCGGCCGGCCCAGGGACAGGACCAGAGGGCCGGAGGGTGGCCAGGCAGTCACGTGCTCAGACCGTGCCGCCCGCGGCCCCGTCGGCCCGGCCCAGGCGCAGCAGGCGGAGCGCGGAGGCGAGGAAGAAGACCCCGCCGAGGAAGGCGTAGCCGGCCAGGGCGGTGAGGGAGGCGTCCTCCTGCGCGGCCTGTGCGACGAAGGACCCGCCGGCGAGCGTGGAGATGGCGCCGCTGGCGATCATCGGCCACTGCCCGCCCATGCCGCGCCGCAGCACACCGACGATCAGCTGGACGAGCCCCGCGGTGATCGCCCAGGCGCCCCAGACGCGCAGCACGGCGGGGATGCCGGAGAAGCAGGCGGTCAGCAGCGCCGCGGTGGTGAGGGAGCTCAGCACGATGTTCGCCTGGAGTCCGCGCACCGGCCCCCCGCCCGGCCTGGCCGACCTCAGGTCGGCGACCGCGCAGGCCACGTCGAACAAGGGGTAGATCACCAGCAGTGTCGCGCTGAGGGGGCCCAGGGAGCGCGCGGAGCCGAACAGCAGGACGGCCCAGACGGCGGCGAAGGCGAACCGCAGCAGATACAGGCGGCGCAGTGCCGCGAGGGAGTCCGTCCCGGGAACGGTGACGGGAGTGACGACGGAGCCGCACATGGAGGGCCCCTTTCTCGGAAGAAGGCGGGGATGAGGGAGAACGTTCGGTCTTCCTGCATCAAAGGCGGCCGGGCGGCGTGCTGTCAAGACCGAACGTTCTCCCTCACCGGCTGGTACGGTGACGTCCATGAGCGCGCGCACAGAAGGCGGGAGCACCTCCGAGGCGCGGTCGCGGCTGCTCGGCACGGCGACCCGGATCTTCTACGCCGAGGGGATCCACTCCGTCGGCGTGGACCGGATCATCGCCGAGGCCCAGGTCACCCGCGCCACGCTGTACCGGCACTTCAAGGGCAAGGAGGAGCTGATCCTGGCCTACCTCCGCCAGGCCGACGAGGGCATCCAGGGGCAGGTGGCGGCCATCCGGGGGCAAGGCCTGCCGGCGGCCGACACGGTCCGCGCCGTCGGCCGGTTCATCACCGACGGCATCCGCTCCCCGGGTTTCCGCGGGTGCGCCTTCCTGAACGCGGCGGCCGAGTACCCCGACCCCGCGCACCCGGTCCACCAGGCCGTGCTGGCCCACCGGCAGTGGTTCCTGGAAACGGCCACGGACCTGCTGGCGCAGGCCGGCTGCGCGCCCCCCGACGCGGCGGGCCGCCACTTCGTCATGCTCCGGGACGGCGCCATGGCGGCCGGCTGCCTCTTCGACCCCGCGCTGATCTCCGAGACCTTCCTGCGCGGCGTCGACGACCTCCTGCGCACGGGCACGGCTCCCGCCCCACGCTAGGGCCTGTCGGCGTCCGGCCGGAACGGAGTCCTCCGGGGCAAGCGCGGAGCGCCGATCCGCGCGAAGCTGGAACCGAACCGCGGCGACACCGGGCGGAACGCCCACACCGGTGCGCTCAGGCGGCCCGACGAAAAAGAGGTGACTGCCATGACCGAAGGGGCCTCGTCCCATGCTGCGGGAGGCCGCACCCGAGGCGATCTCGGGCGGCGGATCACCCAGCGGCGCACGGAACTCGGCCTGTCCCGCCAGGAGACGGCCACGCGCGCCGGCATGGCACCGGCCTATCTCCAGTACCTGGAGGAGCGGCCGACCGCCGACCCGGGCGCCGGCACCCTGCTCCGGCTGGCCGGCGCGCTGCGGACCACCGTTTGGCATCTGACCGGGGGCGACACCGAGCTGCCGCCCGGACTCGGCCGCGCCGCCCGGACCCCCCGGTTCACGGAACTGACCGAGGCGGAGTGCCGCGCCCTGCTCGCCACGCACGGAGTGGGGCGGCTCGCCGTACCGGCGGACGCCGGGCCGCTCGTCGTGCCGGTCAACTACCAGGTCGCGGACGGCGCGATCGTCTTCCGCACCCAGCCCGGCGCCACGCCCGCCGAGGCGGACGGTCACCAGGTCGCCTTCGAGGTCGACCGCATCGACGAGGCGTTCAGCGAGGGCTGGAGCGTGCTGGTGCGCGGCCCCGCGCGGGCCGTGACCGACCCGGACGAGGCGTCCCGGCTCGACGAGCAGGCCTACACCACGCCCTGGGCGGGCGGCCCGCGCGACCTCTGGCTGCGCATCGAGCCCGTCGCCGTCACCGGGCGCCGGATCACGGTCTGACCGGACCGCCGACACCGCTCGCGACGACCGCCCTGAACGACGGGCGTGCCCCGCGTCCGCCCCCTGGCCGGGTTGCTCCGCGTCCGCCTGTTGGCCGGGTTGCTCCGCGTCCGCCTCTTGGCCGGGTTGCCCCGCGTCCGTCCCGTGGCCGGGTTGCCCCGCGTCCGCCCCCTGGCCGGGCTGCCCCGCGTCCGTCCCGCATCGACCCGTCTCTGGCGCGAGTCGCCCCGCGACCTCCCTATCGCCCCGCGCCCCCTCCGCGCCCTCCGCCCCGCACAGGAGGTCCATCCGGCCCGGGCGGCGCAGACTGGAAGCACTCCCGTGAGGGGGGAGGCGTGATGACGCAGACGCCACGCAGGAACGCGGCCCGGGTGCGGTGGTGGCGATGGCGGAGCAATCCGCTCCGCCGGCGCAGCGACCGCGTCGAGGCCTGGATCGTGCTCCTCAGTTGGTGCCTCGCCGTGCTGTGCGGGGCGCTCGCCGCCCCCGTGGCGGCCGGGGCCGTCCGCGACGCGCTCGCCGCCGAGCGCGCGCAGGCGCGTCCCGTGTCCGCCGTGCTGACCGAGCGGGCACCGAGAACCCCGCCCGCGACGTCGGACGGCTCGGGCGGCGACACCGTGTGGGCCACGGTGCGCTGGACGGCACCGGACGGCACTGGACGCACGGGACGGGCCGAGGCCGAGCCGGCCGCCGTGGCGGGAACGCGGGTGACGGTGTGGACCGACCGCGCCGGCGCGCTGGTCGAGGCGCCCCTCTCCGCGACGGAGGCGCAGTTCCAGGCGGTGGGCACCGGCGTCCTCGCCGGAGCCGGTGCCGCCGCGGCCGTCTGGGCCTGCGGACGGCTCGCGCGCCGGCGCCTCGACCGGCTGCGGCTGGAGCGGTGGGACGCGGAGTGGGCCCGGGTCGGGCCGCAGTGGAGGAGACGTATGACCGGCTGACCGGAACCGCCGTGGCTGCTGTGGCCGAGGCCCCTACGGTGCACTGCGCGCTCCAGCCCGGGGTGCGACCGTGGAAGCAGCTGCCGGAGCGCGGAGGGGGGACACGGACCCGGTACGGCCCGAGCACGAGGCGGTGGGAACGGTGACGACGGAACTGCCCCTGGTCGTGGGCGTCGACGGCTCGGACGGCAGCATGCCGGCGGTCGACTGGGCGGCGGACGAGGCCGCCCTGCACGGTCTGCCGCTGCGGCTCGTGCACGGCTCCCTCTGGGAGCGCTACGAGACCCTCGCCCCGTCCGCCGGCCCGCCCCGCCCCCCGGGCCGGGCCATGGCCGACCACATCGTCGCCTGCGCGGCGGAGCGCGCCGCACGGCGCCACCCGGGTGTGCCGGTGACCACCGGCGTGCTCCTCGCCGACGCGGCGGACGCCCTCCTGCACGAGGGCAACAACGCCACCGCCCTGATCACCGGATCCCGCGGCCGCGGCGGTCTCGGGCCGCTCCTGCTCGGTTCCGTGGCGCTGGCCGTCGCGGCGCGCGCGCACTGCCCGGTGATCGTGGTGCGCGGCGGCGCCGCGCCGGCCGGCCCCCACGACCGGGTCCTGCTCGGCGCCGGGGACCCCGCCACCGGCGCGGAAGCGGCGCGCTTCGCCTTCCGCGAGGCCGAGGACCACGGCTGCCTCCTGGACGCCGTCCGGGCCTGGCGCTGCCCCGCACGCGAGGCCGCCGGCGCGGACACGCTCGCCGAGGCGCCCGGGCGCGACCACGAGCTGCGGGCCCGCGCCGAACTCGACGCGCTGCTGAGGGACCTCACGGCCGAGCACCCGGGCGCCCGGACGCACCGCACGACGGTGGAGGGCCCGGCCGGCACGGTGCTCGTGCACCGTTCGGCCGTGGCCCGCCTGGTGATCGTCGGAGCCCGGCGCCGGCAGGGCCACTGCGGGCTCCAGCTCGGCCGGGCGGCCCACACCCTGCTGCACCACGCCGGGTGCCCGGTCGCCGTCGTTCCCCAGCGCGTCTAGGAGGACCCGGCCCGTGACGGACCGCATCTGGCAGTACGAGGGATACCTCCCCGCCGAGGAGCGGCTGCGGGAGTCGCTGTGCACCCTGGGCAACGGCCGCTTCGCCACCCGCGGCGCCCTGCCCGAGTGCGCGGCCGACGACGTGCACTACCCGGGCACCTACGCGGCCGGCTGCTACAACCGGCTGGTCTCCGAGGTCGCGGGACGCCGCGTCGAGAACGAGGACCTGGTCAACCTGCCCAACTGGCTGCCCCTGCGCTTCCGGCTCCCGGGCGGCCGGTGGCTCTCCCCGGACACGGCGACCGTGCTGGACCACCGGATGACCCTCCACCTCGACGAGGGACTGCTGGAGCGCCGCACCCGCTACGCCCTCGGCGCCGGACGCGTCCTCGCCGTGCGGCAGCGGCGGCTGGTGCACATGGCCGACCCGCATCTCGCGGCGCTGCGCACCGAGTTCACCGCAGAGGGCCTCACCGGCGCGCTGGAGGTGGAAGCCGCGCTCGACGGGACGGTCACCAACGCCGGAGTGCCGCGCTACCGCGACCTGGACGGCCGTCACCTGACCCACGCGCAGACCGGGACCGCCGGGCCGGACACCGTGTGGCTGCGCTGCCGGACCCGCACCTCCGGCATCCGGGTCGGCATGGCCGCCCGGCTGACCGCCACCGAGCCCGTCACGGCCCCGCCCGAACCCGCACGGGCCGTCCAGCGCCTCACCCTGCCCCTGGCCCCGGGCCGCACCGTCACCGTCGACAAGACCGTCGCCCTGCACACCTCGCACGACCCGGCGATCAGCGACCCGCTGCAGGCCGCCGTCGAACGGGTGGGCGCGGCGGAGGAGTTCGGCCGGCTGCTCGCCTCCCACCGCACCGCCTGGGCCCAGTTGTGGCGGCGCGCCGAGCTCGACGTGCCGGGGGAGCCCGGCCGCATCCTGCGCCTGCACCTCTTCCACGTGCTGCAGACGCTCTCCCCGCACACCGCGGAGCTGGACGTGGGGGTACCGGCCCGCGGACTGCACGGCGAGGCCTACCGGGGGCACGTCTTCTGGGACGAGCTGTTCGTCCTGCCCTACCTCAACCTGCACTTCCCGGAGGTGTCCCGCGCCCTGCTCCACTACCGCCACCGGCGTCTGGAACGGGCCTGCGCGGCGGCGCGGGCCGTCGGCCGGCGCGGCGCGCTGTATCCCTGGCAGAGCGGCAGCGACGGACGCGAGGAGACCCAGCAGCTGCATCTCAACCCCCGCTCGGGCCGCTGGCTGCCCGACCACACCCACCTGCAGCACCACGTCGGCTCGGCGATCGCGTACAACGTCTGGCAGTACTGCGAGGCCGGCGGCGACGCCGAGTTCCTGCACACCAAGGGCGCGGAGATGCTGCTGCAGATCGCGCGCTTCTGGGCCGACTCGGCGACCTGGGACGCGGCCCTGGGACGGCACCGCATCCGCGGGGTCGTCGGTCCGGACAAGTACCACGAGGCCTACCCGGGCGCCGAACGGCCCGGCCTGGACGACAACGCCTACACCAACGTCACGGCGGCCTGGGTGCTCACCCGCGCCCTGGACGTGCTGCGCACCCTGCCCGAACCCCGCCGCCGTGAACTCGTCGAGCGCATCGCCCTGGACGCCGGCGAACCCGAGCGCTGGGAGGACGTCTCCCGCACCCTGCACGTGCCCTTCCACGACGGGGTCATCAGCCAGTTCGAGGGCTACGGCGACCTCGCGGAACTCGACTGGGACGACTACCGCGAGCGCTACGGCGACATCCGCCGCCTGGACCGGATCCTGGAGGCCGAGGGCGACTCCGCCAACCGCTACAAGGCGTCCAAACAGGCCGACGTGCTGATGCTCGGCCACCTGTTCTCACCGGCCGAACTGCAGGGGCTGTTCCGGCACTTGGGATACCGGCTGGAGGAGGAGACCTGGCGGCGAACCGTCGACCACTACCTGGCCCGCACCAGCCACGGCTCCACCCTCTCCGGCCTGGTCCACGGCTGGGTCCTGGCCCGGTGCCGGCGGGCCGAGGCGTGGACGTTCTGCCAGGAGGCGCTGCGCGGTGACATCGCCGAGCTCCAGGGCGGCACCACCGGCGAGGGCATCCACCTGGGCGCCGTGGCCGGCACCCTCGACCTGGTCCAGCGGGGACTGACGGGCCTGGAGACCCGCGCCGGCGCCCTGTGGCTGGACCCGGTACCCCTGCCGGAGCTGTCCTCGTACGGGTTCTCCCTCGCCTACCAGGGCCACTGGGGCATCCGGCTGCGCCTCACCAGCGGGCAGCTGGAGATCTCCGTACCCCCTTCCGATCTGCCACCGATCGACATCGAACTGCCCGACCGGGCGATCGGCGTACAAGCGGGGGAGACGGCCCGTCTGCTCCTCACGGACGGGCACGGCACCTGACGGAGCGGCCTCGTCGCCGCGTCCTCCGTTCCGCGCCGCACGGCCAAATCCGGTTGCGGGGCCGACGCGGGCGTTCCCAGGGTGAGTTCACTCCGACGGGATCCCGGGCGCGACCGGGACACCGGGCGCCGCCCTGACGGCCCGGCAGCCGGCTCCGGCGTTCCCGGGACCCGCCGGGGCCTGGCGCCGGCGTCAGAGCGCGGTGCCCGTCTCCTCCGCCAGCGTCCGCACCAGCCGGTCCTGGAAGGCCTGGTCGTGGACCGCGGCGTGCGGCTCCCGCCGCTCGCCGTGGTACCAGTAGCCGCCGGTCGTCAGGGCCTCGGGCTCGTCGCTCGTGGCCAGCCACTCCTGGGTGCGGTGGCCGAGTTCGAGGTCGTCCGGTGCGCCCGGCCCGCCCATCTTCGTCGGCACCCACCCGGGATCCACCGCGTTGCTCGGCACGCCGGGACGCAACCGGGCCACGGCGGCCGCGAGCGTCGTGACGAACAGCTTGCTGTCGGCGTACGAACCGGCGCTGCCGCCCCGCCAGTCCACCCCGTCCAGGACGGGACGCCCGCCGAAGTGCGAGCCGCTGCTCAGGTACACCAGCCGGCCCACCCCGCGCAGCAGCGCCGTCAGCAGGTACGGGGCGACGACGTTCACCGGCATGACGGCCGGCCCCCGCCACACCCCGGCGTTGTGCACGACCGCGTCCAGCGGCGGCGCCTCGACGAGCTCGCCCGCGATCCGCCGCACGGCGTCCCGGTCGGTGAAGTCGCCGACGACGAGCTGCGCCCCCCGCTCGACGAGCGGGGCGAGTGCCCTCGCGCGCTCCTCGTTCCGGGCGTGCACCACCACGTCGTGTCCGGCCGTCAGCAGCGTCTGTGCCGCCGCCCGCCCCAGCCCGTCCGCGGAACCGGTCACCAGGATCCGACTCACGATCACACCGCCCCTTCGCCGCCCGAACCCCACTCCACTGTGCACCACCGTCCGGCAGGGCCGGTCAGCGGGCGAGCACCCCGGCCAGGGAACTCACCCAGGCACCGCACGCGAGGACCGCGCAGGCGGCCGCCGCGTGACGGCGCAGCAGGACGCGCCGGAGAGCGGCGTAACGGTCCTCGTACTCCGTGCGCAGCTCCTCGGCCCGGCGGACCGTGCCCAGCAGCAGCTGACGGCTGACGTCGAGCCGCAGCCGGACGTAGTGGCCGGTGAGTTCCTCCGCCTGAGCGCCGGTCAGCCACGGCAGCCGGCCGCACAGCTCCTCGGCCTCGCGGCGGATCTGCTCGTGATGGGCGTGCGCGAGCAGATAGCCCTCGGCCTCCGCGGCCAGCACGCCGGGCCGCTCCCCGTCCAGCGCGTCGTGGCCGCCGCGGGTCACGGCCGGTCGCCCTTGTGGCCCTCGGCCTCGAACACGTCCCGGCGCCCGGTGTTCTCCGCCTGGTCCAGGCTGGCCACGTCCGGATGGCGCAGGTCGAACGCGGGGGACTCGGAGCGGACCTTGGGCATGGTCAGGAAGTTGTGGCGCGGCGGCGGGCAGGAGGTGGCCCACTCCAGGGAACGCCCGTAGCCCCAGGGGTCGTCGACCTCCACCCGCTCGCCCTTCTGCGCGGTGCGCCACACGTTGTACAGGAAGGGCAGCGTCGACAGGCCGAGGAGGAACGCGCCGATCGAGGAGACGGTGTTGAGGGCGGTGAAGCCGTCGGCGGCGAGATAGTCCGCGTAACGGCGGGGCATGCCCTCGGCGCCCAGCCAGTGCTGCACCAGGAACGTGGTGTGGAAGCCGACGAACAGCGTCCAGAAGTGCACCTTCTCCAGGCGCTCGTTCAGCATGGTGCCGGTCATCTTCGGCCACCAGAAGCTGAATCCGCCGAACATCGCGAAGACGATGGTGCCGAAGAGCACGTAGTGGAAGTGGGCGACCACGAAATAGCTGTCGGTGACGTGCCAGTCGAGCGGCGGAGAACCCAGGATGACCCCGGTCAGGCCGCCGAAGAGGAAGGTGACCAGGAAGCCGGCCGCCCACAGCATGGGTGGCTCGAACGACAGCGAGCCCTTCCACATGGTGCCGATCCAGTTGAAGAACTTCACACCCGTCGGGACCGCGATCAGATACGTCATGAAGGAGAAGAACGGCAGCAGCACCGCGCCCGTGGCGAACATGTGGTGCGCCCACACCGTCACCGACAGCCCGGCGATGGCGATGGTGGCGCCGATCAGACCGGTGTAGCCGAAGATCGGCTTGCGCGCGAAGACGGGGATGATCTCGCTGATCACGCCGAAGAACGGCAGCGCCAGGATGTAGACCTCGGGATGGCCGAAGAACCAGAACAGGTGCTGCCACAGGACCGCGCCGCCGTTCTCGGGGTTGAACACCTGGGCGCCGAACCGCCGGTCCGCCTCCAGCACCAGCAGCGCGGCGGCCAGGACCGGGAAGGCCAGCAGCACCAGCACCGAGGTGAGCAGCACGTTCCAGGTGAAGATCGGCATCCGGAACATCGTCATGCCCGGGGCGCGCATGCAGATGATGGTGGTGATGAAGTTGACCGAGCCGAGGATGGTGCCGAAGCCGGACAGCGCCAGCCCCATGATCCACAGGTCCCCGCCGACGTAGGCGGTGCGCTCCCCGCCGCTGAGCGGCGTGTACGCGGTCCAGCCGAAGTCGGCGGCGCCCTGGGGGGTGAGGAAACTGCCGAGCACGATCAGGCCGCCGAACAGGAACAGCCAGTACGAGAGCATGTTCAGCCGGGGGAACGCCACGTCGGGGGAGCCGATCTGCAGCGGCATGACCGCGTTGGCGAAGCCGGCGAAGGTGGGCGTCGCGAACAGCAGCAGCATGATCGTGCCGTGCATCGTGAACGCCTGGTTGTACTGCTCGTTGGAGAGGATCTGCAGCCCCGGCCGCGCCAGCTCCGCCCTGATCGCCATGGCCAGCGCCCCTGCGATCAGGAAGAACAGGAACGACGTGATCAGGTACAGGTGCCCGATCTTCTTGTGGTCGGTGGTCGTCATCCAGGAGACGATCACCTGGCCCCTGCCGCGGCGTTCCGCCGCGGGTACCGGCGCAACGGGTTCGGTGTGTGTCGCCATCAGATCCTCGATCGGCAGCAGCGGTTTCGGTGACGGGCGCAGGGGGGAGTGCCCAGCCCGCAGGAACCTAGCCCTGCCGGTCCGGACGATCACCCGGTGTCGCGGCCCGTTGGGCCGAACGGCCTCCTTTCACCACCCCTGGGGGCGATGTCGGCCCTGTCGTGGTTTGCTCGGTATGGGCCGCGGCACTCGGTACGCCGGCGGGGTGGCCCGGCCCGGCCGGCCGGGCGGAACAGAGGGTGATCGATGACGACGATCGGCGTGGAAGAGGAGTACCTGCTGGTCGACCCGGTCACGGGCCTGCCGGTGCCGCACGCGGACAAGGTGCGCGCCGCGGCGGGACTGGGGCGTCTCGTGACGGACCAGGAGGTGCAGTACGAGCTGCTCCAGGCCCAGGTCGAGGTGGCCACACCGGTGTGCGCGACGCTGGAGGAGGCCGGAGGACATCTGCTGCGCCTGCGGCACGCCGTCGGCGTGGCCGCCGAGGAGCACGGCTGCCGGATCGCGGTCTGCGGCACCCCGCCGGTGCGCCACGGCCGGCCCGTCGCCGTGACGGACCAGGCCCGCTACCGCGCCATGGTGACGCAGGCGCCGCAACTGGTGGCGGAACAGCTCGTCAACGGCACGCACGTGCACGTCGCCGTGCCCGACCGGGAGGCGGGGGTGCAGGTCCTGAACCGGATCCGGCCCTGGCTGCCGGCGCTGACGGCCATGGCGGCGAACTCCCCGCTGTGGGACGGGCACGACACCGGGTTCGCCAGCTGGCGCACCGTGATCTTCAGCCGCTGGCCGGTCAGCGGCATCCCGCCGTACTTCCGTGACGCCGAGGACTACGACCGGCGCGTGGCCCGCCTGCAGCAGGCCGGTCTGATCTCCGACGCCGGTCAGCTGTACTGGCAGGCCCGCCTGTCGGCCACCTACCCGACGGTGGAGGTGCGGTGCCTGGACGTCCAGCTCCGGGCGGACGAGGCGGTCCTGCTCGCCGCCGTCATCCGGTCCCTGGTGGAGACCGCCCTGGCCGAGGCGGCCGACGGGGTGCCCGCGCCCGAACCCGCCCCGGAGCTGCTCCAGGCCGCCATGTGGCACGCCGCCCGGCACGGGCTGGAGGACACCCTGATCGCGCCCGACGGCACACCGCAGCGGGCCGGCGACATGCTGTACGAGCTCCTGCGGTACGTGGCTCCCGCTCTCGAGGCCTCCGGGGACGCCCGCCAGGTGACGTCCCTGCTGCACCGGCTGCTGCAGGACGGGACCGGCGCGGACCGGCAGCGTGCCGCCCTCGCCCAGGGCGGTCTCCGCGCGGTCACGGAACTGATCAGTGCCCAGAGCACCATGCCGTGACGGAGCGCCACAGGGGCGGGCTCATGCCGCGGCGGCGTACGCGGCGGCCACGGCCGTGTCGGTACGGGCGTGCACGACCAGCCGGGTGCCGTCGGTGTCGGCGTTCGCCTCCAGCACGCGGCGGGTGGGCGCGCTGCCGCTGGCGACCGACATCAGCACGCCCAGCCGGCTGCACAGGCGGTGGACGCGCAGGACGACGCTGACGGCGGCGCCCTGCGCGGCCGGCTCGTCCAGGACGACGACCACGGGGGCCGGCCGGTAGGCCTCCACCAGTGCGCTGATCTGCGTCAGGAGCGAGGCGCGCCCGCCGATGCCGGGATCGTCGTGGACCGTGATGACCAGTACTCCGTGATCGAGGGAATGCGACAGCAACACGGCCCTCGCGCCTCCGTTTCTTCCTTCGGCGGGTCGTTCCACCATGGAAGTACCCGGAGGCGGCCCCTTGAAGCCCGTCCTGACCAAGCGCTTCCAGCCTCGTTCCCGGCGCCCGGGTCCGTGCCACACGCCGTTTCGCGGGTAGCCGTCCTGTGCGGCGGAACGGAGGTGAGCGGTGATGCGGCGAAGCGTCGAGGGCGGGCGGAGCGGTCCGAGTGATACCGCGGCAGGGAGGGGCGAGGGCGCGCGGAGCGGCGAGGGCGGGCGGCGCATGCTCGCCGGTCTGCTGGAGGCCAGCCACCTCATGCCCGTCGAACTGCTCCCGGCCAAGGCGAACGCCTGCGCCCGCGCCGCTTCGTTCCGCCGGGTGCTGATCTACCTCGCCGATCTGCGGCGCCGGACCCTGTGCCTCCTCGCGGGGGACGAGGCGGCCGACGGCGGGCACGACAAGGAACTGCCCATCGAGGGGACCGTGGCCGGGCGGGCCTTCCAGTACTGCGACGTGCTGCCCGCCGCGCCCCCGGACGGTGACGTCTTCGACTGGTGGGTGCCGCTGCTGGACGGGACGGAACGCATCGGCCTGCTGCGGGTGAGCGCCGAGCACGACGACGCCGAGGCCCGCGCCGACATGGAGGCGCTCGCGGCGCTCGTCTCCCTGATCGTCGTCAGCAAGCAGGGCACCAGCGACACGCTGGCCAAGCTGACGCGGGCACGGCCGATGAGCGTGGCCGCCGAGATGCAGTGGAACCTCCTGCCGCCCCGCACCTACGCCGACGGGCGGGTGGCCGTCTCCGCGGCCCTGGAACCGGCCTACGACATCAGCGGCGACGTCTTCGAGTACGCCCTCGACGGGGACATCGTGCACCTGACGATCTTCGACGCCATGGGCCACGACACCGCCGCCGGGCTGTCCGGGGCGCTCGCCCTGGGAGCGTGCCGCAGCGCCCGCCGCCAGGGCGCCGATCTCCTCGCCAAGGCCGACGCCGTGGAAGCCGCCCTGGTCGAGCAGTACGACCACCGGCGCTACGTCACCGGTGTGCTGGCGACCCTCGACACGCGCACCGGGATCCTCCGGTGGGTCAACCGCGGTCACCATCCGCCGATCGTCATCCGTGGCAACCGCTGGACCACCCACCTCACGTGCCGCCCGGCCCACCCCATGGGCACCGAACTCGGGCTGCCGGGCACCGTCTGCCAGGAGCACCTCCAGCCCGGCGACCGCATCGTGCTGTACACCGACGGCATCACCGAGGCGCGCCGCGCCGGGGGCCGGGAGTTCGGCCTGGACCGTTTCACCGACTTCCTCATCCGCCACCACGCCGACGGCCTGCCCGTCCCGGAGACCCTGCGCCGGCTGATGCAGGCCGTCCTCGACTACCACGACGGTGAACTTCAGGACGACGCCACCGTCCTGATGTGCGAGTGGATCGGCCCGCGCCTGGAGCCGGCCCGCACGGCGGCGGAGCTGACCGGCCTGTCGTCCGACGGGCCGGGTGACGAGGATCAGCCCCGGCCGGCCGGGGCGTAGCCGCTGATGTCGTAGCGGGCCTCGTCGTCGACGGCGTTGGCGTCCTCGTCCAGGACGATCCGCACCGGATGCCCGTCGTCCGCGTGCTCGGCCTCGGCGGTGGCCGCACCGGCCCGGCGGGCCCGGTCCAGCTCGGCCAGGAGCTGCCCGAGGGTCGGCACCGCCCCGGGTGTGCCGGCGACCACGCGCCGGGCGGTGTCGTCGAGGCCGACCGCCTCGACCACGGCGCCGTCGCGGACCGACACCCGGTAGGCGCCGAGCAGGGTGCGCTCACCTCCGCTCGACCGGAACGTGTAGGAGTACGCGGCGGGCTCCTGCCAGGCCGTCCGGCCGGGGTCCTGCGGTCCCCGCGCGCTCCGGGCGTGCGGGGCGCCGCTCGTGCAGGCGGCGACCGCGCAGAGCAGGCCCGCGGCCAGGGCGGTACGGACGACGGTACGGGCGGCACGGACGGTACGAGACCCGGCGGTCATGGCGGCTGTCCCTTCGACGACGGCTACCGCTGTGACGCCGGACGCCGGGAGAACGTTCGCGCGGTGGCCCGGAGGTTCACCGGAGCCGTTTCAGACCGGAAGGACGAACGGCGGATGCGACCCGTTGAGGAAGTAGTCCCCGACGTCGCGCAGCCGGTGCGTCACGGGCTCGTACAGCGTGTGGGTGCGGGCGTTGCGCCAGAAGCGGTCGAAGCCCAGCCGCGCCGACGCCGAGCGGGCGCCGATGATGTCCAGGGCGCGGGCGGTGGACTCCTGGACGGCCCTGGACGCGGCGGCCTCGGCCATGGCGACGAGGACGGAGATCTCCGCGTACTCCTCGTAGGAGAGGTCCTCCCCGCGGTCCAGTCCGCACTGCACGGCGTCGCCCGCCTGACCGGCCAGAGCGGAAGCCGAGCGGGTCAGCACCGTGAGCTCCCCGTAGGCGGTCAGCACGTGCGGGTCCCGGGGCGATCCGGCCGGCCAGTCCGGGTGCCAGGGGGCGCGGCCGGCCCGGCTGTACTCGCGTGCCTCGGCGAGCACCCCCTCCGCCATGCCGAGCCGGATCTGCACCGACAGCAGCCGTCCCACCGGCGACAGCAGTCCGGTCCGCGGCGACAGCACGTCGTCGTCCGCCGCCAGGGAGCCCAGGAGGTCGGCGGTGGCGACCGGCACGGCGTCGAACTCCACGCTGCCGCCGGCCGCGAGCCGCTGGCCGAACGGATCGGCGTCACCGTCGATCACCACGCCCGGCCCCGCCGGATCGACCACCACGGCGAACGGCTCACCGGTGTCCGCCCGCACGGCCCGCACGGCCAGCCGGTCGGCGACCAGCACCCCCGCCGCATAGCTCTGCCGGCCGTTCAGCACCAGGCCCTGCGGGGTCCTGGCCAGGGCGGGCGCCGGTTCCTGGCGCGCCAGGCCACCGCCCCAGCACCACTGCTCGGCAGCGGTCCGCTGCTCCAGCGCGGTCGCGTGCGCGGGTTCGGCGAGGAAGCGGGCGCTCCACGACATGAAGTAGTGACAGCCGAGCAGTTGGCCGATCGCGCCGTCGGCCGCCGCTATCTCCCGGACCGCCGCGTACGCGGTCGGCCAGCCGGCGCCGCCGCCGTCGAGTCCGGCCGGTACGAGAAGGGCCAGCAGCCCCGACTCACGCAGCCGGGCCACCTCGTCGAACGGGGGCTTGCCCGCCTGGTCCCTGGCCACCGCGTCCGTCGCCAGGTCCTCCGCCGTCTCGCGGGCCACCCGGAGCCAGTGGTCCTGACCGGGCCCGGCCGGATCGGACTCCGCGTCGGATCCGGGCAGCGCGGGGGCAACGCCCATGGCAGGGGTCTCCTCAACTTCGGTGACACGGTGGGGGGCCGGGGCTCAACGACAGCGCGGACACCGGAAAGATGCGTAGGCCATGCGCATCATCCTGCGCAGTGCCGTCAGGCGCCGTCAATACTTTCCTAGTAATTCGATAGGGAACGTAGGGAAAGGCGGTGCCGGTCCGCCGGCGTCCCGTCGAGGTCAGCACCTGACCGCAAGGCCTGGCACGGTGAGCGGGAAAGCAGCCGTCCCGAAGGCACAGGTGTTCCGATGACCGTTCTCGACTCCCGGGCGCTCAACCGCGCCACCCTCGCCCGGCAGTTGCTCCTCGACCGCGCCGGGCTGCCGGTCCTCGACGCCGTCGCCCACCTCGGCGGCCTCCAGGCGCAGGAGCCGCAGGAGCCGTTCACCGGGCTCTGGTCGCGGCTGCGGGCGTTCGACCCGGCGGTGCTGTCGCGGCTGCTGACCGGGCGGCACGTGGTGCGGGCCCACCTCATGCGCCGCACCGTCCACCTCGTCACCGCCGACGATCTCCTGGCCTGGCGCGCGCGGCACGACGACATGCTGCGCGGCAAGGTCCTCGGCGTGTACCGCCGGGAGCTCGACGGGGTCGACCTCGGCGCGCTCGCGGCGGCCGGCCGGGCGGTCATGGCCGACGGCGAGCCCCGCTCGATGTCCGGCCTGGCCCGAGCCGTCGCCGGCCGATGGCCGGCGGTGGGGCCGCGGCCGCTCGGCGAGATGCTGGTCGCGGGCCTGCTCCCGACCGTGCAGCTGCCGCCGCGCGGGGTGTGGCGCACCAGGGCGGGCGCCCGGTACGCGCTGGCCGCCACCTGGCTGGGACGCGACATCGACCCGCCGGATCCCGACCCCTCCGACCCCGTGGGCCGGCAGCTGCTGCGGCGCTACCTCGCCGCGTACGGCCCCGCCGCCTCGGCCGACCTGCGCGCCTGGTGCGGGCTGACCGGCCTCCCGGCCGCCGTCTCGGCCCTGCGCGGGGAACTGGTCCGCTTCCGCGACGAACGCGGCCGGGAACTGCTCGACCTTCCGGACGCGCCGCGCCCCGACCCCGACACCCCGGCCCCGGTGCGGTTCCTGCCCGCCTTCGACAACGCCGTCCTCGGCTACCACGACCGCCGCCGGATCATCGACGACGCGCACCGCGGCCTGTCCGTCACCGGGGCCCGCTTCGTGCTGGTCGACGGGCGGGTCGCCGCGACCTGGACCGTCGAGGCGGACACCGTCCGGGTCAGCCCGCTGCGCCGCCTCACCCGGGCCGAACGGGCCGCCGTCACGGAGGAGGGGCACGCGCTGGCGTCCTTCCTCCGCGGCGACGGCGGCGCGGGTGGCGACGGCGGTGACGGCGGTGACGGCGGCGAGGGCGGCGAGGGCGGCGAGGGCGGTGACCGGGTGCGCGTCGGCGTCTTCCCCGGGTGACGCCGGCGCCGGATGGTACGCCCGCGGGCCGGCGGGTACCCAGAGGGCGCCGCGGGCGCGACATCCGGACGCGACCGCACGGAACAGCGAGGAGCCCGGCATGGGACGCGAGGAGCCGCGCACGGACCGCGCCGGACGGCTGCGGCAGACCGCCGCCGAGGTGTTCGGCTGGGACACCCTCCTGCCGGAGCAGCTCACCGCCATGGAATGGGTGCTCGCCGGCGAGGACACCCTCGTCGTCATGCCCACCGGCTCCGGCAAGTCCGCCGTCTACCAGGTGCCCGCCGTGCTGCTGTCCGGGCCGGTGGTGGTCGTCTCGCCGCTGCTGGCCCTCCAGCGCGACCAGATCGCGGGCCTGCCGGACGGCGACCGCGCACCCGGTGCCGTCGCCGTCAACTCCGACCTCGGCGCGGCCGGGACCGAGGAGGCGTGGGAGGCGGTGCGCCGCGGCGACGCCCGGCTGCTGTACCTGTCGCCCGAGCAACTGGCCAAGGACGAGGTGGTGGAGCGGCTGGCCGCGCTGCGCCCCGCCCTCTTCGTCGTCGACGAGGCCCAGTGCGTCTCCTCCTGGGGCCACGACTTCCGGCCCGACTACCTGCGCCTGGAGCAGGCCGTCCGGCGCGTGGGCGGCCCGCCCGTCCTGGCCCTGACCGCCACCGCCGCCGCGCCCGTGCGCCGGGAGATCGCCGAACGCCTCGGGATGCGCCGGCCACGCCTGCTGGTGACCGGCTTCGACCGGCCGAACATCACCCTGCGGGTGCGCCGTTTCCTGAGCGAGGACGAGCGGCGCCTGGCGGTCATTGAGCGGGCCGCCGCCGAACCCAAACCCGGCATCGTCTACGCCGGGACCCGCAAGGACAGCGAGTACTACGCCCGGGAGCTGGCCGCCCTGGGACTGTCCGCCGAGGCCTACCACGCCGGGCTGCGTGCCGCCGAACGCGAGCGGATCCACGACGCCTTCCTCTCCGGCACGGCCGACGTGGTGGTGGCGACCTCGGCGTTCGGCATGGGCATCGACAAGGAGGACGTACGGTTCGTCCTGCACGCGTCGCTGCCCGGTTCCCTCGACGCCTACTACCAGGAGATCGGCCGCTGCGGGAGGGACGGCCGGCCCGCCCTCGCCGTGCTGCACTACCGCTCCGAGGACACCGGCATGCGGTCGTACTTCGCGGGGCGCGCCCCCGGGCCCGAGGCGCTGGCGGACGTGGCGCACGCCGTGCACGAGCACCGGCGGGACCCGGCCGGCCTCGACGAACTGCGCGAGGACACGGGGCTGTCCAGGAACCGGGTCACCGCGGCGGTGAACCTGCTGGAGGAGGCCGACGCCGTCGCCACCGGCGAGGAGGGCGAGGTGCGCCCCGCCTCCGGCATGTCCCCGGAGCGGGCCGCCGAGGAGGCCGCGGACACGGCCCGGGCCCATCGCCGCGCCGAGCGGACCCGGGTCGAGATGGCCCGGGCGTACGCCGAGACCACCGGCTGCCGGCGGCGTTTCCTGCTCGGCTACTTCGGCGAGGACCACCCCGGCCGCTGCGGCAACTGCGACCTGTGCGACGCACAGCGCGACGAGGACGGACCCGGGGAGCGGCCCGTCCATCCGGCCGCCGCTCACTACCCGGTCGGCACCGAGGTCCGGCACGGGCAGTGGGGCGACGGCACCGTGCTCAGCGAGGACCAGGACCGCATCACCGTGTTCTTCGGGCGGGCCGGCTACCGCACGCTGGCCCTGGAGGCGGTGGCCGCTCAGGACGACCTGCTGTCCGTGCTGCGCAGACCCGGCGAGGACCGGTGGGCGGGCTGATCAACGGACGCCGGAACGGCGCGTCGACGCGGGCGGACGGCCCCTTCGCCGCCGGCCGCACGCAGGGGTCACGGGCCCGGGGTCGTCAGGGCGTGGCAGACGACGATGCCCGGCCGTGCGGGTGGGACCTCGTCCGCGGGTGCTATCGGGGGTGCTCCGCGGAGGGGGAACCGGACGGGAGGGCCGTGGCCGTGGGCAGTCCCACGGTCGCGCCCTCGACCTGCCGTACGCCGCCGTCCCCGGGCCGCTCGCCCGTGCCCGGGCGCGCGGCCAGTTGGGACCAGGCGCCGAGGGCGAGGGCCACGGCGGCGGCGGTGGCGACCATCCGCCCCGCCCGCCGGGTCTTGGCCCGCCGGTCCAGATCCCGCCAGGCCACCCGGATCCACGCATCCTCCGGCTGCCACAGGTCACCGACGGCGTAGGGGAGTTGGGGCTGCTGTCCGCCCGCCCGCTCCGTGGCGGAGGGCTCCTTGGGGGCCGAGGCGCGTATGGCGGACTCGCTGTCCGTGAGGAACCGCAGCCACACCTCGTCCGGCACCGAGGGGACGCCGTCCGGCTCGCCGGGCGTTCCCCGACCGCCTGTTCCTCCGGTGGTCACGTCCCGTCATCCCCTCTCCGGCCCTCGCGCCCGGCCCCGCGCCGCGCAAGATCAGTATGCCGTCCGGGCTCCGGGGCCGCATGGGGTGCGGGAGAGGGAGCGCCCCGCGGCCCTAGGCCGTGTCCGTAAAGTCCCGCCTGCCCCGCGACGCCTGGCACGCACTCTCGCCGCACCGAGCGAAGCCCCAAGTACATCCAGTACGC
>NZ_JBITSK010000015.1:0-215320 GCF_044540565.1 Streptomyces sp. NPDC085931 | reverse complement strand
GGGGGGTGGTGGTGGCGTGGGGGGGGGGGGGGGCCGGGGGGGGGTGGCCGGGGGGGGGGTGGGGGGGGTGGGGGGGGGGGGCGGGGGGGGCGGGGGGGGGGGGGGCGGGGGCCGCGCCGGGGGGTGTCCGTCCTCGGAACGGCGCGATCGACTTGCGTACCGACTCACTCCCCGTCGACGCGCCAACCGCTGCGGGCGGACACCCCCCGGCACGGCCCCTTCCGTCGTCCGGCGGGTGCGGGTCCGCTTGGGCTGCGGGCATGCGTGCCGCCCCAGCGGCAGCGCCGCGGTGGCTACAGGCTGACGCCGACCGTCACCGGCTCGTTCACCAGCGTGATGCCGAACGCCTCCTGGACACCGGCCACGACCTCGCGGGCCAGGGCGAGGAGGTCCTCCGTCGTCGCGTCACCCCGGTTCGTCAGCGCCAGCGTGTGCTTCGTGGAGATCCGGGCCGGACCGTCGCCGTAGCCCTTCTCGAAGCCGGCCCTGTCGATCAGCCAGGCCGCGGACGTCTTGGTACGGCCCTCGCCGGCCGGGTACGCCGGCGGCTCCACCCCGTCGCCGAGCCGCTCGCGCACCCGCGCACGGAACGTCTCGAAGTCCGCGTCCGTGAGGATCGGGTTGGTGAAGAACGACCCGGCCGACCAGGTGTCGTGGTCCTCGGGGTCCAGGACCATGCCCTTGCCGGCGCGCAGCTTGAGCACCGTGTCGCGGGCCGAGGCGAGCGGGACGCGGTCGCCGGGCTCCACGCCGAGGGCCCGGGCGGTCTCGGCGTACCGCAGGGGCGCGGACAGGCCGTCGGCGTCCTCCAGGGCGAAGCGGACGCGCAGGACGACGTAGCGCTCGGGGTCGGACTTGAAGCGGCTGTGGCGGTAGGAGAAGGCGCAGTCGTCGTTGGAGAGGGTGACCGTCTCGCCGGAGCGGCGGTCGTAGGCGACGACCTCGGTGATCGTGGCGGAGACCTCCTGGCCGTACGCCCCGACGTTCTGGATGGGCGTCGCGCCGGCCGAGCCGGGGATGCCGGCCAGGCACTCGATGCCGGCCAGGCCCGCCTCGACCGTGCGGGCGACGGCGTGGGTCCACACCTCGCCGGCCGCCAGTTCCAGGCGGGTGCCGTCGAGGGAGAAGCCGCGGGTGGCGATGACCAGGGCGGTGCCGTCGAAGCCCTTGTCGCCGATGACCAGGTTCGAGCCGCCGCCGATGACCAGCAGGGGCGTCCCCGTCTCGTCGGCATCGCGGACGACGGCGATCACCTCGTCGTCCGTCGTGGCGGTGACCAGCCTGGTCGCGGGGCCGCCCAGCCGGAAGGTGGTCAGCGGGGCGAGGGGGGCGTCGTGGAGTTCCTGCACGGGCTCAAGAGTACGAGACGGCGTCGGCGGCTCCCCGCACGCGTGTGTGCGGCCCCCGCCGGACGGACGGGGACCGCACGCGCGCGGGGTGGCGGTCAGGGCAGGCGGCGCAGCGCCTCGGACCAGGAGATCGGAAGGTCCTCGCTGCTCGCCTGCCAGGAGGTGAAGGCCGCGTCCCTCATCTGCGGGGAGAGGCCCCGGGCGGCGGGCCGGTGTGCGCCCGCGCGGGCGAAGGCCTGCAGCGCGTCCTTGGACTCCCAGGCGGACAGGGTCCAGAAGGTCCGCCGGAAGGGCTTCGCCCTCAGCGTGGCCCCGTAGGCGCCGGGGCTGCGGCGGACCTGGCGCCACACGGCGGGCGTGCCGGCGAGGAACTTCAGCGCTCCCCACAGGGTGCGGGTCTCGAACCGGGAGGCGAAGACGTGCACCTCGGTGCCCTGGGGCGGGGTGTTCGGGACGGTCCAGGGGAGGGTGGGCATGGCCGTTTCTCCTTGTCGGGATCCTGAGTCCGAGGGGTCAGCGGGAGGCCGTCTCCAGGACCGGTGCCGGTTCGGCCGGGGCGGCCTGAGGGCCGGTGCGGCGGCGGCCCGGGATCAGCAGGGCCGCGACGCCCGCCAGGGCGACCACCGCGGAGCCCGTGACCAGGGCGGGCCGCATGCCGTCGACGAAGGTCTGGCCGGTCTCGTAGCCGCCCTGGGCGGAGAAGATCGACGCCATGACGGCGATGCCGAGCGCTCCCCCGACCTCGCGCAGGGCGTTGTTCGCGCCGGAGGCGATGCCCTGCTCCTGCGGCCGGACGCTGGACATGACCAGGTGGGAGGCGGGGGCGAAGAACAGGGCCATGCCGATGCCGCTGATGATCAGGGCGGGCAGCTGGGCGGCGTAGGAGGCGTCCGCCGTGGCCACGACGGCCATGTAGCCGAGGCCCAGGGCCTGGAGGAACAGGCCCGCGGCGACGACCGGGCGGCCGCCGACGCGGTCGGCCAGGATGCCGGCGACCGGGGCGACGAGCATCGGCATGCCCGTCCAGGGCAGCATCCTGAGGCCCGCCTCGGTGGGCGAGTAGCCGAGGACGCCCTGCATGTACTGGCTGAGCAGGAAGATCGAGCCGAACATGCCGAGGAACATCAGCAGGCTCGCCGCGTTGATGCCGGAGAAGGCCCGGGAGCGGAACAGCCGCATGGGGAGCATGGGGTTCTTGGCGCGGGTGCTGTAGAGGACGAAGCCGGTCAGCAGGGCCGTGCCGGTGAAGAGGCCGGTGAGGACCATGCCGCCGGTCCAGCCGTCGACGGGGCCGCGGACCAGTCCGTAGACGATGCCGAAGAGGCCGCCGCTGGCGAGCAGGGTGCCGGGGAGGTCGAGGGGGGCTCCGGTGCCGTGGGACTCGGCGAGGCGCAGCCGGGCCAGGGGCAGCAGGGCCAGGCCGAGCGGGACGTTCAGCCAGAAGATCCACTGCCAGGAGATGTGTTCGGTGAGGGTGCCGCCGACCAGCGGCCCGGAGGCGACGGCGAGTCCGTTGACGGCTCCCCAGATGCCGTAGGCCATGCCGCGCTTGGCGGCGGGCACGGCGGCGGTCAGCAGGGTGAGGGTCAGCGGCATCATCACGGCCGCGCCGGCGCCCTGGACCGCGCGGGCGGCGATGAGGGAGTCGATGCCGGGTGCCATCGCGGCGGCGGCGGAGGCGCCGGTGAAGACGGCGAGACCGGCGAGGAAGAGCCGGCGGCGGCCGAAGCGGTCGCCGAGGGCCGCGCCGAACATCAGCAGGACGGCGAAGGTGAGCGTGTAGGCGCTCACGGTCCATTCCAGGTCGTGCAGGCCGCCGCCGAGGTCCTCGCGGATGGAGGGCAGGGCGGTGGTGACGACGAGGTTGTCGAGGGCCGCCATGAATCCGGCGACGCTGGTGATGACGAGGGCCCAGACGGCTCCCCCGCGGCGTGCGGTCTGCTGTGACATCGCTCCCCCAGGAGTGTGTGCGTGTCGCTGCGATGATCGATTAGTTATTGATTACTAACTTTCGCGGTCGCAGAAGAGCGCCGGTTTCCGCTCCCCCCGGTTCAGTGCTCCAGCCGGCCCTTGGCCCGCGCCGAGGGGTACATGCCCTCCCACACGCGGTGGTCGGCCGGGAATCCCATGGCCACCAGGCAGTTGATGAGCATCCCGTACGCCATGAACTGCGTCGTCTCGGCGGCGTCCGCCCCGAGCGGCAGATGGACGGTGTCCCACAGCCGCATCCAGCCGTCGCGCACCGACTCGCCGAACTCGTGGTCGCCCTCCTCCTCGGCGGCCTTCACCGCGACGTACATCTGCATCTGCATCATGAGCCGCTCGGGGTGCTTCTCGATGACCGTGGTGTACGCGTTGCCCATGGCGTGCAGGGCCTCTTCGCCGTGCAGGCCCTCGGACGCCTCTTCGAAGGTGCGGACGGTGTCCTCGATGCAGCGTTCGACCGCCGCGAGGAAGATCGCCTTCTTGCCGGGGAAGAGCCGGAAGAGATACGGCTGCGAGACGCCGACGCGGCGGGCGATCGCCTCGGTCGAGGTGCCGTGGTAGCCACCCCGGGCGAATTCGGTCGTCGCCGCCTGGATGACGCTCTCGCGCCGTTCTTCCGCACTCATCCTGGCCATGCCCAGAAGTTAGTGCTCAATCACTAACTACGTCAAGCGGTCGGCGCCCGGAGGAACCGGAGAGGAGCGCCCCCCTTTTTGGGAGACGCCCCTCACCTGATGTTTCCTCCGGTTCAGGCCAGCCGTACGACCGCCCGCGACATGCCCAGGACCTTCTGCCCGGCGCAGGTCGCCGTCAGGTCCACGCGCACGGTGTTGTCGTCGAGCTTGGCCGCGACCTTGCCGCCGACCTCGATCACGGCGCCCTGGTCGTCGTTCGGGACGACGACGGGCTTGGTGAAGCGGACGCCGTACTCGACGACGGCACCCGGGTCGCCGGCCCAGTCGGTCACCACGCGGATCGCCTCGGCCATCGTGAACATGCCGTGCGCGATGACGTCCGGCAGGCCGACCTCCTTGGCGAACTTCTCGTTCCAGTGGATCGGGTTGAAGTCGCCGGAGGCACCCGCGTACCGGACCAGGGTGGCGCGGGTCACGGGGAAGGTCTGGGCCGGCAGTTCGGTGCCGACCTCGACGTCGGACCAGGAGATCTTCGCCGTCATGGGATCGCTCACGCCTCCTCGGCCGCGCGGGCCACGAGCTTGGTCCAGGCGGTCACGACGTGCTCGCCGGCCTCGTCGTGGACCTCGCCGCGGATGTCCAGGATGTCGTTGCCCGCCAGGGACTTGATCGACTCGATGGTCGAGGTGACGGTGAGCCGGTCACCGGCCCGGACCGGGCGGCGGTAGGCGAACTTCTGGTCGCCGTGCACCACGCGGCTGTAGTCCAGCCCGAGCCGGGGGTCCTGGACGACCTCGCCCGCGGCCTTGAAGGTGATGGAGAACACGAAGGTCGGCGGGGCGATCACATCGGGATGGCCGAGCGCCTTGGCGGCCTCCGCGTCCGTGTACGCCGGGTTGGCGTCCCCGACCGCCTCGGCGAACTCACGGATCTTCTCGCGGTCCACCTCGTAGGGCGCGGTGGGCGGGTACGTCCGCCCCACGAAGGACTGGTCGAGCGCCATGGCTCGGCACCTCCTGGTAGCTCTACTGACCGGTACTGGGTCACTCAACGACGCGAGGCCGCCCCCGATTACTCGGGAGCGGCCTCGTGTACGAGCCTGTTTTATCGCGTTTCGCGGTGCGCGGTGTGCGCGTTGCAACGCGGGCAGTGCTTCTTCATCTCCAGGCGATCCGGGTTGTTACGCCGGTTCTTCTTGGTGATGTAGTTCCGCTCCTTGCACTCCACGCAGGCCAGCGTGATCTTCGGGCGGACGTCGGTGGCAGCCACGTGAGTGCTCCTAAGACGAACGGATGGACTGTTTAACGCAAGAAGAGTAGCCGATCGAAGGACCGACCCCGCAATCGGCTACTGTGAGTAGCGGTGACCGGACTTGAACCGGTGACACAGCGATTATGAGCCGCTTGCTCTACCGACTGAGCTACACCGCTTTGATGTGGTCCGGCCCCGCCTCGCGACGGAACCAGTCACACCAGAGCCCCAAAACGGAATCGAACCGTTGACCTTCTCCTTACCATGGAGACGCTCTGCCGACTGAGCTATTGGGGCGAGCGATGAAGACATTACACGGTCGCCCGCCGTTCGCCCAAATCCGTTTCGGGGCACCTGCCCGGTCCGCCCGCACCACCCTCCCGGCCGCCCCGCCCGTGCCTCCCGCACCCCGTGTTTCCCGCCGTCCGGCACGGCGGACCACGCCGGTACGACTATTGCGCTCCTCCCCGCCCCGGACGGGAGGCCGCCCTAGGCTCGTCTCACTCTGAGTGATCATGCGTCCTCGCGTGCACAGCCCGAGCCCCTGGAGCGCGATGCCCGACAGCCAGCCGCAGCCGCCACGCCCCCCGTCGTCCTCGCCGGGTCCGGTGGAGCCGTCGTCGTTGCTGCTGTGCGGGGCGCGGCTCACCGACGGCAGGACCGTGGACGTACGGCTGGGCGACGGGCGCATCGAGGCGGTCGGCACGGCCGGCAGTCTGGGCGGCACGCGCGCGTGCGGGGCCCGGGTCGATCTGCGGGGCTACCTGCTGCTGCCGGCCCCGGCCGAGCCGCACGCGCACGCCGACACCGCCCTGTCGGCCGACACCGAGGGCCCCGCCTCCCCCGCGCCCCAGGACGTCCAGCGCCGCGCGACCGAGGCGGCGCTGCTCCAGCTCGGGCACGGGGCGACGGCGCTGCGGGCCCACGTGCGCGTGGGGGACGTCCAGGGGCTGTCCGCGCTGGCGGCAGTAATGCAGGCGCGGCGGGCGCTGCGGGGGCTCGTGGAGCTGACGACGGTGGCGATGCCCCGGGTGCTGACCGGGGTGGCCGGGGCGGACGGGCTGGCGGTGCTGCGGGACGCGGTGAAGATGGGCGCCTCGGTGGTGGGCGGCCGGCCCGACCTGGACCCGGATCCGGCGGGGTACGTGGAGGCGGTGCTGGAGGTGGCCTCCGAGCACGGCATTGCCGTGGACCTGCACACGGACGCCGGGGATCCGGCGCGGCTGGCCCGGCTCGCGGCGATGGCGGGCGGGCTGCGCCCCGGGGTGACGCTCAGCCCGTGCGGGGATCTCGGCCGGCTGCCCTCCGAGGTGGCCTCCCGGACGGCGGACCAGCTGGCCGCGGCCGGGGTGGCGGTGGTGTGCCTGCCCCAGGGCGGCTGCTGCGGCGCCGACCGGCGGGGCACGCCTCCGGTACGGCTGCTGCGCGCGGCCGGGGTGCGGGTGGCCGCCGGGAGCGGCGCGCTGCGGGACGTGTCCAACCCGGTGGGGCGCGGAGATCCGCTGGAGGCCGCCTTCCTGCTGGCCTCGCGCCACGGCCTGTCGCCCGAGGAGGCGTACGACGCGGTGAGTTCGTCGGCGCGGGTCGTGCTGGGGCTGCCCGAGGTGCGGGTGGAGGCGGGGTTCCCGGCCGAGTTGCTCGCGGTGCGCGGGGACGGGCTGGCGGGGGCGCTCTCCCTGGCGTACAGCCGGGTGGTCGTGCACCGGGGGCGCGTGGTGGCGCGGACCAGCGCGGTGCGGGAGTACTGCAGTTCGGCCGCCTCGGTGGAACTGGGACTGCCGCGGCAGGGGCGGGGCGAGGTGTCGTAGGGCAGGGGCGGACCGGCCGGGTTTTACGGGCGCGGGTGCGCGGGACGGTCGGACTTCGTGGGCGCGGGTGCGCGGGGCGGGCGGGACGGTCGGGGTGCGGCCCGGGTCGTGCGGCGGGCGGGGCCGTGCGGGCGTACGGTCGGAGACATGCGCATTGTCATCGCTGGTGGTCATGGTCAGATCGCGTTGCGGCTGGAGCGGTTGCTCGCCGGGCGCGGGGACGAGGTGGCGGGGATCATCCGCAAGGCCGGACAGGCCGACGATCTGCGGCAGGCCGGTGCCGAGCCGATCGTGCTCGACCTGGAGTCGGCGTCCGTCGACGAGGTCGCGGAGCGGCTCCGGGGCGCCGACGCGGCGGTCTTCGCGGCCGGCGCGGGCCCGGGCAGCGGGGCGGACCGCAAGGACACGGTGGACAAGGCCGCGGCGGTCCTCTTCGCGGACGCGGCGGTCAAGGCGGGCGTGCGGCGCTTCGTGATCGTGTCGTCGATGGGCGCCGACCCGGAGCACCGGGGCGACGGGATCTTCGACGTGTACCTGCGGGCCAAGGGCGAGGCCGACGCGTACGTGCGCGGGCTGGACGCCCTGGACTGGACGATTCTGCGCCCCGGTCAGCTCACCGACGACGCCGGCACCGGCCTCGTGCGTCTGGAGGCGCACACGGGCCGCGGGCCGGTCCCGCGCGACGACGTGGCCGCCGTCCTCGCGGAGCTGGTGGACACCCCGGCGACGGCCGGGCTCACGCTGGAGCTGATCAGCGGCTCGGCCCCGGTGTCGGTCGCCGTGAAGTCGGTCGCGGGCAACTGAGCAACCCGCGGGCCGGCCCCGGCCGGTCCCCCTAGAACAGCGGGAGTTGGCCCGGGAAGTCCGGAACCGTGTAGCCGTCCAGCGACGGCTGCTCGGGGCCGGGGCGGGCCTGGCGGCGGGAGCCCGGGCACGAGGTGAGTTCGCCGTGCTCGCGGGCGCCGGGCGGGTCGTGGCGCGCGTACCGCCCGGCGACGACGGCGATCTCGCGGCGGCACTCGGGGCACGTTCTGCGACGGGAGGACATGGGGCCAGTGTGCCGCGCGGGCGGCGCCGGTACGCCGCTCCCCTGCCGAGTCCGTCCAGTGCGCCGCCCCTCCGTCATCCAGTTGCTTAAGTCAATCAATTGGCTTAGCTTGGTCGGGTCGCGCTGCCCCTCACGCCCCTCATGGAGGCCCGGCCATGTCCCACGCCCACTCCCGACCCGGCGGCGACGGGAGATCCGCGCCGCCGCGGGCCGACGCCGTCGTCGCGGTGCTGGCCTTCGGCGGGATCGTGGTCTCGCTGATGCAGACCCTGGTGATCCCGATCGTCCCGGAACTCCCCCGGCTGCTGGACGCCCCCGCGTCCGACACCGCCTGGGCCGTCACCGCCACACTGCTCGCCGCCGCCGTCGCCACCCCCATGACCGGACGGCTCGGCGACATGTACGGCAAGCGCCGGATGCTGCTGATCAGCCTCGTGATGCTGGTGGCCGGATCGGTGACCGCCGCGCTCAGCGACTCCCTGGTCCCGATGATCGCCGGCCGGGCGCTGCAGGGTCTCGCCTCCGGCGTGATCCCGCTCGGCATCAGCATCATGCGTGACGAACTGCCCGCCGAACGGCTCGGTTCCGCGACGGCGTTGATGAGCGCCTCGCTCGGTGTGGGCGGCGCCCTCGGACTGCCCGCCGCCGCGCTCATCGCCGACCACTTCGACTGGCACGCCCTGTTCTGGGCCTCGGCGGCCCTGGGCGCCGTCGCCCTGGTGCTGGTGCCGCTGGTCGTGCCGGAGTCGCGGGTGCGCACCGGCGGGCGCTTCGACCTGGTCGGCGGCATCGGCATGGCGGCCGGGCTGGTGTCCCTGCTGCTGGCCATCTCCAAGGGCGCCGACTGGGGTTGGGGCAGCGGCACCACCGTGGGCCTCTTCGCGGCGGCCGTCGTCGTGCTGCTGGTGTGGGGCCGGTGGGAGCTGCGGGTCGCGGAGCCGCTGGTCGACCTGCGGACCACCGCCCGCCGTCAGGTGCTGGTCACCAACCTCGCCTCGATCGCGGTCGGGTTCGCGATGTTCGCGATGTCCCTGGTCATTCCGCAGCTCCTGCAGTTGCCTGAGGCGACCGGCTACGGCCTGGGCAGATCGCTGCTCGTCGCCGGGCTGACGATGGCCCCGTCCGGCCTGGTCATGATGGCCACGGCCCCCCTCTCCGCCGCCCTGTCCAAGTCCCGGGGCCCGAAGATCACGCTGATGGTGGGCGCGCTGGTGGTGGCCGCCGGGTACGGGCTGAACATCGCGCTGATGTCCGAGCTCTGGCACTTCGTGCTGGTCACGTGTGTGATCGGCGCCGGCATCGGCTTCACGTACGGGGCGATGCCCGCGCTCATCATGAGCGCGGTGCCGGCCTCGGAGACGGGTGCGGCGAACAGCCTCAACACGCTGATGCGGTCCATCGGCACGTCGACGGCCAGTGCCGTGGCCGGGGTGATCCTCGCGCAGATGACGACAGCCTTCGGGCCGGCCGAACTGCCCTCCCGGGACGGCTTCGAGGTCGTCCTGGCGATCGGGGCGGGGGCGGCGCTGCTCGCCTTCGCGGTCGCTTCGTTCATTCCGCGGCAGCGGGACGAGGTGCAGTCGGAGCCGGAGTCGGAGTCGGAGTCGGCGGGTGCATCGGCCGCGGGACCGTCCGGAGGTTCGGCCGCGGGTGCGGAGGGCGCCGAGCCGGCTGTGCGGGCGCCGGCTGCCGAGCGTGCCGCCGGGGCCCGGGCCGAGGGCTAGGCCGGGGCCGAGGTCACCGTGCCGGACGTGCGCGGCGACGTACCGGCGACGGAACGGTCCGGCGCCCCGGGCGAGTTCACGGTCACGGCCTGACCCCCGGCCCGGTGACGCCGGCGGTCGGCTCCGCCGAGCACCGGCCACTCGCCCCATGGCCGCGGCGGCCCACCGCCGTGACCGTCGCCGTGGCCGTGGCCGTGGCCGTGGCCAGGGCCCGGGCCAGGGCCAGGGCCAGGGCGGCGGCCACCGCCGTGACCGTTCGCCTCCCCGAGTGCGCTCGCCCGGACCCGTCCGTCACTCCACCGCCGTCACCGCACCGCCGTTCCGCCCGCCTCCGTCCGGTCCACCGCGGTCCCGCCCGCCGCCGTTCCGAACCACCGGGACAACCGGGTGCGCAGGTCCGCCTGGTCCTCGCCCACCCACGCCACATGGCCGTCCGGGCGGAGCAGGACCGCGGGGACGTCCCACTCGCCCCCGGCGTCCACGACGTGGTCGACCCGGTCCTCCCAGCCCGTCACTGACAGGCGCCCGCCGGTCCGGTCCAGCAGCAGCCCGCGGCCCGCGTGCAGCAGCTCGTAGAGGCGCCCGCGCTCCAGGCGTACGTCCCGCAGTCGCCGGCCGAGCAGTTCGTGGTCCTGACCGAAGTCGTAGCGGACGGAGACGGCGGTGACCTTTTCGATGAGGTACCGGTTCACCTCCTCGAACTCCATCAGCTCCGCCAGCAGCCCCCGCACGGCCCGCGGCCCCGGCTCGGGCGTCAGCAGGTGCATCTGCGCGCGGGTGTTGTCCAGCACGGCGGCGGCCACCGGGTGGCGTTCGGCGTGGTAGCTGTCCAGCAGGCCGTCCGGCGCCCAGCCGCGCACCTGGGCGGCCAGTTTCCAGCCGAGGTTGAAGGCGTCCTGGAGGCCGAGGTTGAGCCCCTGTCCGCCGGTCGGCGGGTGGATGTGCGCGGCGTCGCCGGCGAGCAGGACCCGGCCGGTGCGGTAGCGCTCGGCCAGCCGGGTGGCGTCGCCGAAGCGGGAGAGCCAGCGCGGTGAGTGGACGCCGAAGTCGGTGCCCGCGAACGTCCGCAGCTGCTGCCTGAACTCTTCGAGGGACGGCGGGGCCGTGCGGTCCTCAGCCACTCCCGCGGCCGGCACGATGACCCGGTACAGACCGTTCCCGGTGGGCATGGCGCCGAACCGGAAGTGCGTCCTGCGGACCCGCGCCGTCACCGCCGCCAGTTCCTCCGGTGCGGCGGTCAGCTCCATCTCGCCCAGAAGCGTCTCGACCCTGCTGGGCTCGCCGGGGAAGCCGACGCCGAGCAGCTTGCGGACCGTGCTGCGGCCGCCGTCGCAGCCGACGAGGTAGCGCGAGCGCAGGCGTGTGCCGTCGGACAGTTCGGCCGTCACGCCGTCGTCGTCCTGGCTCAGCCCGGCCAGCTCGTGCCCGCGCCGGATCTCGGCACCGGCCTCGGCGGCGTGCTCGGCCAGCAGGCGCTCCGTGACGGTCTGCGGGATGCCGAGGACGTACGCATGCGCGGTGTCCAGCCCGTCGGGCCAGGGCTTGGTGATGCCGGCGAAGAACCCGCCGGTCTCGTACTTCGTGCCGAGCCGCAGGAACCGCTCCAGCAGACCCCGCTGGTCCAGCACCTCGATGCTGCGCACGTGCAGGCCGAGCGCGCGGGTCTGCCCGGTCGGCTCCGTGAGCCGCTCCAGGACGACCACGTCCAGTCCGTGCAGCCGTAGCTCGCCGGCCAGCATCATGCCGGTCGGCCCACCACCGACGATGATCACATCGAACACGACAACCCCCCTGTTTTTTCGCCCGTTCCGGGCTTCGGCGGAGGATTCTGCGTCATGACGGGGGCCTTGCCGCAAGGCCCCCCGTGCGCTATATCTTGAGAGTGGCAGGGAGCACCGGCTCCTTGCCTTTCTGCTTTTCCGTTCTTTTCTTCCCGTTTATCGGCTGGGCCGCCTGTCTGTCTTTTCCGTTGACCGGGTGTTCCCGCGGCCCCGTGTCCGCGCGGTCCCAGATGATCTTCCGCATGGGATCTCGTGTTTCCGAGGTGGAACTGCCGCCTCTTTTCTGCCCGCTGGAATCCGCCGTCCACCCACGTGCCCGGCAGGTCGGGAAACGCGCCGAGGAGTGGATCGAGCGCAGCGGCATGTGCGCGTCACAGGAGGAGCTGGCCTGGGTCGTCGCGACGCACAGCACCGACTTCTACGCCCGGTTCGTCCCCGGCGCCGACGACGACCGGCTGCTCGCGACGGCCCTGTGGGTCTACTGGGGCTTCGGCTTCGACGACGCGCGCTGCGACGGGGGGCCGCTGAGCAGCCGCCCGGCGCAGTTCAACGCGCTGGCCTGCCAGGTGCAGCGGGTGTGCGAGAACGACACGGCGACCGGTGCGGACCCGTACATCGGCGCGCTGCGGGACATCGTGCGGCTGTTCCGGTCGCTCGGGACGCCCGCGCAGGTGGGCCGGTTCGCGCACGCGCACCGGGCCTGGCTGTCGGGCGTGGCCTGGCAGGTCGGCAACCAGGCGCTGGGCCGGATGCCCGGCCTGAACGACTTCCTGACGATGCGGCTGCTGTCGTCCGGCGGCGAGCCGACCTTCGCGATGCTGGAGATCGCGAACGGCGCCGAGGTACCCGACCGGGACCTGTACCGGCCGGCGGTCCAGGCGCTGAAGGAGATGGCCATCCTGGTCGCCGGACTCGACAACGACCGGCACTCGCTGCGCAAGGAACTGGCCCGGGACCAGGCCGACCAGAACATCTACACCGTCCTGATGCACGAGCGGGACCTGACGCTGCAGGAGGCGGTGGACGCGGCGAACGGACTGCGGGACCGCGTCCTGCTGCGGTTCCTGCGGCTGCACGACCGCGTCCGCCCGACGGCGGGCCCGGAGCTCGCCGCCTACCTCCAAGGGCTGCGCCACGGCATCCGCGGCAACAACGAGTGGGGGCTGCGCGTGCCCCGCTACCTCAGCCTCGGACGGTGGCCCGACGCCATGGAGGACACCGCCCTGACCTGGGCGGAGGAGCCGTCCGACACCCGACCGGGCCCACTGGAGGGCGCCCCCGACGTCGCCTGGTGGTGGGACGACGACCTGGCCTGACGACCGCCTAGCGGCCCGTGGCGAGGTCCAGCGTCCACCAGGGGCCGCCGGCACCGGGCGCGACACCGGCCCCCGCGTGGGTGTACCGGCAGGTCAGCAGGATGACCCGGTGCTCGGGGCTGTCGATCCAGGTGCGGACGGCGGCCTCGGGCGTGCGGGGGCCCGCTGCGATGTTCTCGGCGGTGTGTCCGGGGTCGTAGCCGGCGGCCCGCATCCGGTCGGCCGGGCCGCTGCCGTCGCCTCCGGTGTGCGTCAGGCGCTGCCTGCGCGCCATGTCGGCGCTGTGGCTCCGGGCGGCGCGGTTGAGCGAGGCCCGCAGCCGCACGGGGCGGCAGCCGGCCTGGACGCGGTGCCGGTTGACGGCGGCGACGACCTCGGCGGCCGCGCTGTCGGGGGACCGCTCCGGCAGGGCGTACGCCGTGCCGTCCCGCGGTGCGCTGCCGGGGCCGGGCGCGGGCAGGGGCCACGGGGGTGCCTGGTAGTGCGGTGGTGGTGGCGGCACGGGCGGTCCGGTCCACGCGAGGAGAGTGCCTCCCAAGGCGAGCGCGGCCCTGCGCATCCCGGTCATCTTGTCTCTCTTCTTTTCTCTCTTCGCTTCTCTGCGTGCGGCTCGGTGCGGTGCCACCGTACCGATATTCAATTCCGCTGTTGTGTCCAGCCGTTCCTTCGGGGGAAAACGGCATTTCCAGCGCCGGTACAAGTGGCTTTCGCGACTAGGCTGGGACGCGCTCGTTCACTCTTCCCTTTCTGCCCTTCCTGTCCTTCCCTTCCCGCTCTTCCCCTTCTTTTCCTCGTGGAGGTTTCTCATGTCGCTGCGGGTTCGCCGCATCGCTGTCGTGTCGCTCGCCGCACTGGCTCTCACCGCGGGTGGGACGGCGCTGGCCGCCGCCGCTCCGGCGCAGCCGGCGGCCGCCGCCATCGGCAACCCCGGCCCCGACGGTTTCGGGGGCGGCGGCCACGGCCACGACCGGCCGCTGCACTTCGGTCCGTTCGAGTTCCCCCGCTACGGCACCGTCTCGGGCGGCTTCTCCTGGGGCGTGCGCGACTAGCGGGACCTGACCCCGTGCCCAGGGCCGCCCCACGGGGCGGCCCTCGGTCGTCCGCGTGCCTCGGTCCTTCGCGGGCCTGGTCGTTCGCGCCGTGTCCGGGGCAGGGGCGGCCGGTCAGCGCTTCAGGGTGGTGGCGCTGGCCACCAGGACCAGGACCACGCACCCCAGGATGAGCAGCGCGTCGCGGACGAACAGCCCGGTGACCCCGGTGTGCGTGGCGGCCTCGCCCGCGGCCTGGACGGCGTACGTCATCGGCATGGCCTTGGCCACGGCCGACAGGGCGCCGTGCATCTCGTCGCGCGGCACGAACAGTCCGCACACCAGGAACTGCGGCAGCACCCCGGCGGGCAGGAACTGCACCGCCTGGAACTCGTTGCGGGCGAACGCGCTGACCAGCAGCCCCAGGGCCAGTCCGAGCAGGGCGCCGAGCATGGCGATGACCATCAGCAGATACGCGGGGCCCTTGATGTCCAGGCCGAGCGGGCCGATGGACAGCAGCGTGGACAGGACCGCCTGGAGCAGGGCCAGGAAGGCGAAGGCGAGGCTGTAGCCGAGCACGATGTCCAGCCGTCGCACGGGCATCGTCAGCAGTCGCTCGGCGGTGCCGGTGGTGCGCTCCCGCAGTGTCGACACGGACGCCACCAGGTACATCACGATGACCGGGAAGATCCCGAAGACCTGCGGCCCGACCCGTTCGAAGGTGGCCTCGGAGTCGTGGAACATCAGCTTCAGCAGCACCATGAGCATGCACGGGATGCCCAGCAGCAGCGCGGTGCTGCCCTTGTCCCGGGAGATCTGCTGGAGCACCCGGACCGCGGTCGCGCCGGTGATCGTGGGCGAGAACGGCAGCCGCTCGGCCAGTCCGAGGCCGCTCACCGCACCGTGTCCGCGGCGAAGTGGGCCCGTTCCGCCTCGGGGGCGCCGCCCTGGTCGAGCAGGCCGGGCAGCGTGGGCAGCAGGCTCTGCGCCGCCGCCCGCCGCCTGGCGCGCTCCTCGGCCTCGGTCGCGGCCTGCACCAGGTGCATGAACGCCTCTTCCACGTCGTCGCAGCCGGTGTGCTCCAGGAGCGTCTCCCGGTCGGCCCCGGCCAGCAGCCGCCCGGAGCGCATCAGCAGCAGCCGGTCACAGCGGTCGGCCTCGTCCATGACGTGACTGGAGACCAGCAGGGTGGTGCCCTCCTCGGCCAGCCGCTGGAACACCAGCCACAACTCCCGGCGCACCATGGGGTCCAGCCCGACGGTCGGTTCGTCCATCACGAGCAGGTCCGGCTTGTTCAGCAGCGCCACGGCCAGGGAGACCCGCGAGTACTGGCCGCCCGACAGCCGGGCGACCAGCTTGTCCGCGTAGGAGGCCAGGTCGACCTCCTTCACCACGCGCACCACGGCGTCCTCCCGGCGCCAGCCCCGCATGCCGAGGGCGGCGGCGAAGTAGCGCAGGTTCTCCAGCACGGTCAGGTCCGCGTAGACCGAGGGGGCCTGGGTGACGTAGCCGACGCGGGTGCGCAACTGGGGGGCGCCGGCCGCGTAGCCGAGGACCTGGACGTGGCCCGCCGTGGTCTGCTGGACGCCGACCACGGACCGCAGCAGCGTCGTCTTGCCGCAGCCGCTCGGTCCGAGCAGGCCGACGATGCAGCCGCGGGGGACACTGAAGCTGACGTCCTGCAGGACCGTGTGGCGGCCGCGGACCACCCTCAGTCCGTAGGCGGCCACGGCGGGGAGGTTCCCCGGCAGCGCTGGGCTGGTCTCGGTCTGCTGCACGACTCCACTGTGTTTCGTCACGTTCTGTTCCGCTCGCAGCGGCCGGGGCGCCGGGTGGCGCCGCCCGGCTCGGCTGCGGCGGTGGGTCGAGGGCGGTCGGCCAGGGGCTGGTCAGGACGGCCGGCCGAGGGGTGGGGCAGGGTGGCCGGCCAGGAGGTGGGCGCGGCGGCGATGGGCCGCCGCACAGACAACGGCCCACTTGGACCGAAGTCACGGCTTTTGTCCCCATCCGTTCGGACGGCCCACCGCAGCACGCGCAGGTCAGGCCTCGCGGTGGGTCATCGCCCAGGCGATGTCCTGGAGTTGCCGGTAGGTGTCCGGGGTCGGCCGGGCCCAGGACAGCGCCCGCAGCGCGGCCGACACCTGGCGGCGGGCCTCCTGTTCGGCGGCCTCGCGGCCACCGGCCTGCTCCACGAGGGCGCGCGCGAGGGTGACGTCCCGTTCGTCGAGGGGGCGGGCCGTGGCGTACAGCGCGCGCAGCCGCTCGGCCGCCGCGCCCTCGCCGCTCAGGGCCAAGACGACAGGCAGGGACTTCTTGCGCGCCGCGAGGTCGGAGCCGACCGGCTTGCCGCTGCGCGAGGTGCGGCCCCAGATGCCCAGGACGTCGTCGGCGCACTGGAAAGCCACGCCCAGGCGGCGTCCGAACTCCCGCAGCCCTCGCACCCGTTCGGCGTCGGCTCCGGCCAGGATGCCGCCCAGGGCGCACGAACACCCGATCAGCGAGCCGGTCTTGCCCTCCGCCATGGCGAGGTACTGGGCCACCGACACCTCCGGCGCCTTCTCGAACGCCACGTCACGGCTCTGCCCCTCGACCAGTTCCAGCAGGGTCGTCACCAGTTCCTGCACCGCCTCGGCGGCCCGCTGCGCCGGCACGTCGGCGAGTGCCCGCAGCGCCGACACCAGCAGCGCGTCGCCGGTCAGCACCGCCGCCGGGGTGCCGAACACCGACCAGGCGGCGGGCCGGTGGCGGCGCAGCGCGTCGCCGTCGATGACGTCGTCGTGCAGCAGCGTGAAGTCGTGCACCAACTCGACGGCGACCGCGCCCGGTACGGCGAGTTCCGGGCTGCCGCCGACCGCCGCGGCGGCCAGCAGGGACAGGGCCGGGCGAACCGCCTTGCCGGTGCGGGCGGCGGTCTCCACCGGTGTGCCGTCGGCCTCGCACCAGCCGCGGTGGTAGCGCGCCACCCGGTTCTCGGCGTCCGGCAGCGCGGCCACGGCCGACCGCAGGGCGGGGTTCAGCAGGTCGTCGACCCAGCCCAGACGAGGGAACGAGCCGACCGGGGCGGGGATCGGGGCGGGACCGGTGATCTGCGCCATGTACTGCTCCTCAGAACTGCGAAGGGGACCGCGCCGGCAAGGCTGCCGCGTCAGGTGACCCGTCTCAGTCAATCGGTGGCCGCTCGCCCCCGCGAAGCCGCACCGCACCAGCCGCCGAAAGATCACTTGGCCGGACCAGCCCTACTACCGTGCATCAAGCCGACAATCGGCCCATGCCATCGCCGAGTTGGGCAACGAACCGCAGACCTCGTGGTCACAGCGCGTCCGCAGCGCGCCGCGCCGGGGTCGCCGTCAACGCCAGGCTGACGCCCGTCCCGGCGCGGCATCGTTTCTGCATACGGCCGCAGAGTGATCTCCGCGCGCGTCCGACCGGCCCCGTGGACGCCGGGTCGCCCATCCTGCAGGCGTGATCGCTTCCCTGGCACGCGCCTGTGCTGCCGCCCTGATGGGCACCGCCTGCACCTTCGCCCTGTCCTGCCCCGCCCACGCCGCCGCGAGATCCCTGCCGCTGGACCAAGCCGTCGCCGCGCTGCCCCAGGCCGCCGAGTCCCGCGACGGTTACGAGCGCGCCGAGTTCAGGTACTGGAACGCCGGCGCGAACCCCGACGACGACTGCGACACCCGCGCCGAGGTGCTGATCGCCGAGGCGATCGAACCACCGTCCACCGGCCCGGGCTGCAAGCTGAGGGGCGGCACCTGGTCGTCCTACTACGACGCCCGTCAGGTGACCTCCGCCGCGGCCATGGACGTCGACCACATGGTGCCGCTGCCCGAGGCGTGGGACTCGGGCGCGTCCCAGTGGACGGCCGCCCGCCGCGAGGCCTACGCCAACGACCTGGGCGACCCGCGCAGCCTGGTGGCCGTCTCCGCCGCCGCGCACCGCAGCAAGGCGGACCAGGACCCGGCTCAGTGGCTGCCGCCCAACACCAAGGCCACGTGCCGTTACCTGGTCGAGTGGACAGCGGTGAAACTGCGCTGGAGCCTCACCGCGGACACGGAGGAACGCGAATCCCTGACCCGCCTCGCCGAAGCCTGCCCGGACACGACGGTCACGTATACGCCGGCGCCGTAGGGAGGGGAGCCAGCGCCATAGGGAGGGGAGCCGGCTCCTGCGACGGACGCTGCGAGGGGTACGTGAGACACATCACTGCACTCCTCGGGACCACAGCGGCACAACGAAGAGACCCCCTCTCCTCTGCGTCTCGGCAGAGAGGAGGGGGTCTTCCCCAGAGTGGCGGCGCCAGGATTCGAACCTGGGAAGGCTGAGCCGGCAGATTTACAGTCTGCTCCCTTTGGCCGCTCGGGCACACCGCCGGGGTTGCTGCTCGTCGAACCGCTTTTTTCGGCGGTGCTCCGTGGCAACGACGTAAACGATACCCGATGTGGAGGGGTGCTTCGCCACCCGATTGATCGGCGCCCGGAGGGCAGGGGGTGGCTAGGCTTGTCCGGATGCGGCCGGGGCCTGAACGGGCCCGGCGGCCGCCCCGTACGCCGGTACGCAGTGACGCACCCCGATACAAGGAGCCACAGGACATGGCCGACTCCAGTTTCGACATCGTCTCGAAGGTCGAGCGGCAGGAGGTCGACAACGCACTGAACCAGGCCGCCAAGGAGATCTCGCAGCGCTACGACTTCAAGGGCGTGGGCGCCTCGATCGCGTGGTCCGGCGAGAAGATCCTCATGGAGGCGAACTCCGAGGACCGGGTCAAGGCCGTCCTCGACGTCTTCCAGTCCAAGCTGATCAAGCGCGGCATCTCGCTGAAGGCTCTGGACGCGGACGAGCCCCAGCTCTCCGGCAAGGAGTACAAGATCTTCGCGTCGATCAAGGAGGGCATCTCCCAGGAGAACGCGAAGAAGGTGGCCAAGACCATCCGCGACGAGGGCCCCAAGGGCGTGAAGGCGCAGGTGCAGGGCGAGGAGCTGCGGGTCAGTTCCAAGAGCCGTGACGATCTGCAGGCCGTCATCACCCTGCTGAAGGGCAAGGACTTCGACTTCGCGATGCAGTTCGTGAACTACCGGTAGGACCGCCGGGTCCCGCCCTCGGGGGGTGAGACAGGGCGGGGCCTGTGTTGCGGCGCCCGCCCTTCTCCGGCCCGTCGCCCGCGGTCTGCGGACGCGTCGGTCCGCGGGCGCGCCGGAGGCGTGCCGGCCGCGCGTCGGCGGGTGCGGTCAGTCGCGCGAGTTGCCGAACAGCAGGCGGTAGGCGATCAGGAGGACGAGCGATCCGCCGATCGCCGCCGCCCAGGTGGCGCCGTCGTAGAAGTCCTTGGTGATCGGGTGGTCCATCCAGCGGGCGGATATCCAGCCGCCGATGAACGCACCCGCTATGCCGATCAGGGTGGTGCCGATGAGGCCGCCCGGGTCGCGCCCCGGCAGCAGGAACTTCGCGATCGCCCCGGCCAGCAGCCCCAGGATGATCCAGCTGATGACGGTCATGCCGTGAACCTGCCCTTTCCGGCTGTGCCCGCACTGTCCCGGCCCTGTGATCCCGCTCCCCGCAGGCCGGGCCCGTGCGTCGTACGTCGGGCCCGGCGGGTGCGTCGTCCTTGCCGTGCCCGTTCACGCCCTCTTGGTGGGGAGGACGTCCTGGCCGCATCTCCCGGTTGCGCTGATCAGTAAGGTGCGACGTATGACCGCCTCCGGTTCCTCCGGCGCCCCGGGTTCCTCCGGTTCCGCGGATCCCGCGCTGCGCCGCACGCTCGGTGTCGGGGACGCCGTCGTCGTCGGACTCGGCTCGATGGTGGGGGCCGGCATCTTCGCCGCGCTCGCGCCGGCGGCGCACGCGGCCGGCTCCGGCCTGCTCATCGGGCTCGCCGTCGCCGCGGTGGTCGCGTACTGCAACGCCATGTCCTCGGCCCGCCTCGCCGCCCGCAGTCCCGCCTCGGGCGGCACGTACGTGTACGGGCGGGAGCGGCTCGGGGACTTCTGGGGCTATCTCGCGGGCTGGTCGTTCGTGGTCGGGAAAACGGCCTCCTGTGCTGCGATGGCGCTCACCGTGGGCACCTACGTCTGGCCGGGGCAGGCGCACGCGGTGGCGGTCACGGCCGTGGTGGCGCTGACCGCGGTGAACTACGGCGGCATCCAGAAGTCCGCCTGGCTGACGCGGGTGATCGTGGCGGTGGTCCTGGCGGTCCTCTCTCTCGTGGTGGTCGGATGCCTGGTGTCCGACGGGGCCGAGGCCGGCCGGCTGGGCATCGGGACGTCCGGTGGGGCGGGCGGTGTGCTGCAGGCGGCGGGGCTGCTGTTCTTCGCGTTCGCCGGGTACGCCCGGATCGCGACGCTCGGCGAGGAGGTGCGGGACCCGGAGCGCACCATCCCCCGCGCGATCCCGCTGGCCCTGGGCATCACGCTGGTGGTGTACGTGTGCGTGACGGTGGCCGTCCTTTCGGTCCTGGGGTCGGGTGGTCTGGGGAATGCGACGGCACCGCTGGCCGACGCGGTGCGGGCGGCCGGGATGCCCGGGCTGGTGCCCGTGGTGCGGGCGGGGGCGGCCGTGGCCGCACTGGGCTCACTGCTCGCGCTCATCCTGGGGGTCTCGCGCACGACGCTGGCCATGGCCCGGGACCGGCATCTGCCGGGGACGCTGGCGGCGGTGCATCCCCGTTTCCAGGTGCCGCACCGGGCGGAGCTGGCCGTGGGTGCGGTGGTCGCGGTCCTGGCCGCCGCGGTGGACGTCCGGGGCGCGATCGGGTTCTCCTCCTTCGGTGTGCTGGCGTACTACGCGGTGGCCAACGCGTCGGCCTGGACGCTGGATCGGGCACCGGCGGCGCGGGTGGTGCCGGTGGTGGGGCTGGTCGGATGCGCCGTGCTGGCCTTCTCGCTGCCCACGGTTTCCGTGGTGGTGGGCACGGGGGTGCTGCTGGTGGGGGTCGGCGTCTACGGCGTGCGGAGGTGGGTGCGGACCCGGGCGGGGGCCGGTCGGGCCGGTCGGGTGTAGGGGTGCGCGGGTGTTTTGCCGTCGGGTGGGTCGCCGGCCGCCGGTATGCAGGGGGATCGCAGCGTGTCTGCCGGTGCGTGGGGGGACGTACGGCCCCGCGGCCGGCCGGTGTGAGTGCCTGCCAGGGCTCGGGTCTGTGTGTGCTCGTTCGCGGTCATGGGTTCATCATGCAGACCGCCGCAGATCTCCGGGCGGGCCTGTGGATAACCCGTGGGCTGTGGAGAACGGGGCGGATCGAGGCGCGTCCGGCCGGGGATGCGGATGCCGTTCGCGTCGTCAGCGCATCGCGAACGGCTCGTTCGTCCGCACGATGTCGCGGCCCAGCGGGAGCAGCGAGACCGGGATGAGCTTGAAGTTGGCGATGCCCAGCGGGATGCCGATGATCGTGACGCACAGGGCGATACCGGTGGCGATGTGGCCGAGGGCCAGCCACCAGCCCGCGAGGACCAGCCACAGGACGTTGCCGACGCAGGACGGCGCGCCCGCGTCACGGCGTTCGACCGTGGTGTACCCGAAGGGCCACAGCGCGTAGACGCCGATGCGGAAGGCGGCCACGCCGAAGGGGATGCCGATGACGGTGATGCACAGGAGCAGGCCCGCCAGCATGTAGGCGAGGAACAGCCAGAAGCCGCTGAAGACGAGCCATATGACGTTCAGGATGGTCTTCACTGATTCCCACCTGCCATCTTCTCGAGCCGGGCGATGCGTTCCGCCATCGGCGGGTGTGTGGAGAACATCTTCGACAGACCCTGGCCGGGGCGGAACGGGTTGGCGATCATCATGTGGCTGGCGGTCTCGATGCGCGGCTCGGGCGGCAGCGGGAGCTGCTTCGTGCCGTGGTCGAGCTTGCGCAGGGCGCTGGCCAGGGCCAGTGGGTCGCCGGTGAGCTGGGCGCCGGAGGCGTCCGCCTGGTACTCCCGGGAGCGGCTGATGGCCAGTTGGATGAGGGAGGCGGCGAGGGGGCCCAGGATCATGATCAGCAGCATGCCGAGCAGGCCGGGGCCGTCATCGTCGTCGGAGCGTCCGATCGGGATCAGCCAGGCGAAGTTGACCAGGAACATGATCACGGAGGCCAGGGCGCCGGCGACCGACGAGATGAGGATGTCGCGGTTGTAGACGTGGCTGAGCTCGTGGCCGATGACGCCGCGCAGCTCGCGCTCGTCCAGGAGGCGCAGGATGCCGTCGGTGCAGCACACGGCGGCGTTGCGTGGGTTGCGGCCCGTGGCGAAGGCGTTGGGCGCCTCCGTCGGGGAGATGTACAGGCGGGGCATGGGCTGGCGGGCCTGCGTGGACAGTTCACGGACCATGCGGTAGAGGCCCGGGGCCTCGAACTCGCTCACCGGGCGGGCGCGCATCGCGCGGAGGGCCAGCTTGTCGCTGTTCCAGTACGCGTACGCGTTGGTGGCCAGCGCTACCAGGACGGCGATCACGAGCCCCATGCGGCCGAAGAAGCTGCCGATGACGATGATGAGCGCGGACAGTCCTCCGAGGAGGACTGCTGTTCTGAGCCCGTTGTGCCGGCGGTGCACGGTACGCCCTCCAAGTGGTGCGGCAGGGGGACCCTTGCTTGCTGTGCTGCGGTGTCACTGGTGCCGTGATGCCACGTCCAGTGGACCCTCCCGTACTGGTCAACGCCAGGCGGGGAGCACTAGTTCCCTTGTGCGCACGCGGCAGGGCCGTGGGCCGTACGGGTGACGGCCCTGTGCGCGCCGCGCGCGTGCGGGGCCGAGTGCCCACGCGCGCGTGGCGGAAGCGTGCCGGTGCCGCGTCCGGCGGTCGAGCGCACCCACGGCGGATTCCCGCACGCGGGGCGCCTTGTGCTCAGGGTGCCTTGTGCTCGGGCGCCCCGAGCACGGCTCAGAACGGTCGAGCACGGCTCAGAACAGTCCGGCGTCGGTGAACCGCAGGACCAGCTGGGGCGCCCCGGACAGGGCGATGCCGAGGACGCCGGTCAGGGCGAGCGCGGCGGTGAGGGGGACGGGCACGGGGTGCTTCCCGGTCTCGCCCTCGGGGGCGGCGCGGAAGAGCAGGGCCGTCCATTGGAGGTAGTAGAACAGCGCGATCACGACGTTGACGGCCATGATCACGGCCAGCCAGCCGAGGCCGGCGTCGACGGCCGCCGAGAAGACGGTGACCTTGGCGAAGAGCCCGATGATCCCCGGCGGCAGTCCGGCGAGGCAGAGCAGGAAGAACGCCAGGAGCAGCGCGGACAGGGGATTCGAGGCGTAGAGGCCGCGGTAGTCGGCGACGCGGTTGAGCACCTTCGTGCGGCCGACGAGCGCGGCCACGGCGAAGGCTCCGAGGTTCACCGCGCCGTACATCAGGGCGTAGGCGACGGTGGAGCCGATCGACCTCTCGGCGTCCCCGGAGTACGCGGCGGCCGCGATCGGCACCAGCAGGTAGCCGGCCTGGCCGACGGACGACCAGGCGAGCAGGCGCACCGCGCTGTACGCGCGCGTGGCCTGCTGGCGGAGGGCTCCGACGTTGCCGACGGTCATGGTGAGCGCGGCCAGGGCGGCCAGCGCCGGGCCCCAGACGTCGGCGTAGGAGGGGAGCGCCACGACCGTGACGAGGATCAGGCCGCTGAAGCCGACCGCCTTGCCGATGACCGACAGGTAGGCGGCGATCGGCAGGGGCGCGCCGACATAGGTGTCGGGGACCCAGAAGTGGAAGGGCACGGCGGCGGTCTTGAAGGCGAAGCCGACGAGGGTGAGGACGACGCCGGTGTCCGCGAGCGTGGTGAGCCCGCCGTCGACGTCCTGGATGCGGTCGGCGACCTGGGTCAGGTAGAGGGTGCCGGTGGAGGCGTACAGGAAGCTGATGCCCATGAGGCTGACCGCGGTGGCGGTGACCGAGGACAGGAAGAACTTCAGGGCCGCTTCGGAGGACTTCCGGTCGCCGTACTTCAGGCCGACCAGCGCGAAGGCGGGCAGGGACGCGACCTCCAGGGCGACGATCAGGGTGGCGAGGTCGCGGGAGGCGGGCAGGAGGGCGGCGCCGGCCGCGGAGGACAGCAGCAGGAACCAGTACTCCCCCTCGGGCAGCGCCTTGCGGCCGTCCTTGAGGGCGGTGACCGACAGGAGGGCGGCGAGGAGGGCGCCGCCCAGGACCAGGAACTGGATGACCAGGGTGAACCGGTCGGCCGTGTAGCTGCACACGGCGGCGTCGCGGGTCAGGCAGAAGGTGCTGCGGTCGCCGTCCAGGAGGGGCAGCAGCATCAGCGTGGCGGCGGCCAGACCCGCCACCGACGTCCAGCCGAGGAGCGCCTTGCGGTGTTCGGTGACGAACAGGTCGGCGACCAGGACGGCGAGTGCGACGACCGCGGCGATGGTGGGCGGCGCGATGGCGAGCCAGTCGACGGACTGGACGAGCGAGGCGGCCAGGGGCTGGGCCGGGGAGCTCATCGGGTGCCTCCTGCGAGGAGCTGCTGGACGGCCGGGTCGCTCAGGCCGAGGAGGGCCTTGGGCCACAGGCCCGCGACGACGGTGAGGACGACGAGCGGGGTCCAGGCCGCGAACTCGTAACTGCGGACGTCGGTGAGCTTCGGGGCGTCCTGCGGCAGGGCGCCCATGCAGACGCGGCGGACCACGACCAGCAGGTACGCGGCCGTCAGCAGCGTCCCGAACGCGCCGATCGCCATGAAGGTGAGGAAGGCGGGGCGGCTGAGGCCCTCGCCCGGCTGGAACGCGCCGAACAGGGCGAGCATCTCCCCCCAGAAGCCGGCCAGCCCCGGCAGGCCGAGCGAGGCGACGGCGGCGAAGGCGAGGAGACCGCCGAGGCGCGGGGCCTTGCCGTACAGGGCGGCGCCGGTCTCCTGGGCGAGGGTGTCGAGGTCGGTGGTGCCGGTGCGGTCCTTCAGGGCGCCGACCAGGAAGAAGAGCAGGCCGGTGATGAGGCCGTGGGCGATGTTGGCGAACAGGGCGCCGTTCACGCCGGTCGGGGTCATCGTCGCGATGCCGAGCAGCACGAAGCCCATGTGGCCGACGGAGGAGTAGGCGATGAGGCGCTTCAGGTCGCCCTTCGCACCCTGCCGGGCGAGGGCGAGGCAGGCCAGGGATCCGTAGATGATGCCGACGACGGCCAGGGCGGCGAGGTAGGGCGCGAAGGTGCGGAAGCCGTCGGGTGTGATCGGGAGAAGAATACGGACGAATCCGTACGTACCCAACTTCAGCAGGACACCGGCCAGGAGGACCGAGCCGACGGTGGGCGCGGCGGTGTGGGCGTCGGGCAACCAGCTGTGCAGCGGCCACATCGGCGTCTTCACGGCGAGCCCGATCCCGATCGCCAAAGCGGCGATGACCTGCACGGATGTGGTCAGAGACCGGCCGTTGTCAGTGGCGAGTGCCATCATGTCGAACGTGCCCGCCTCCAGCCCGATCAGGAGCAGGCCGAGCAGCATGACCACGGATCCGAGCAGCGTGTAGAGGATGAACCGCCACGCCGCCCGCGTCCGGTCCTCGCCGCCCCAGCGGGCGATGAGGAAGTACATCGGGATGAGGACCATCTCGAAGGCGAGGAAGAACAGCAGCAGGTCGAGGACGGCGAAGGTCGCCAGCGTGCCGGACTCGAGGACGAGCAGCAGGGCGACGAAGGCCTTCGGAGTCGGGCCTTCGGGCAGCTTGAAGTACGAGTAGAGCGCGCAGAGGAAGGTCAGCAGCGCGGTCAGGACCAAGAGGGGAAGGGAGATGCCGTCGATGCCGAGGTGGATGCGTACGTCGAGTGCGGGGATCCAGCTGATGTCGGTGCTGGCCTGCATCTTCGACGGCTGGCCGTGGTCGAAGCCGAGCGCGAGGACGATCGCCGCGACGAGGACGGCGCCGGTCACGGTGACGCCGTGCCGGAGCACGGCCTGCTCGGGTGACTTCCCCTTCAGCCCGGACGGGGCCGGCAGGAGAGCAGCGACGGCGCCCAGGAGCGGGCCGACGACGACGAATGCCAGAAGGAACTGCATCACGGACTCGTTGATATCGATCACGCCTGCTCACGCTCCCGTGGCGACGAGGACGACGGCGACCGCGAGGACGACGGTGCCGGCGAGCAGCGCGCTCACGTAGGTCTGGACGTTGCCGGTCTGGGACCGCCGTACGGCGGTGCCGAGCCAGCGGGGCAGCGCACCCGCACCGCGCACATAGGTCTCGACGACCTCGCGGTCGAGGAACCGGACGAGGCTCGCTCCGGCCCGGACCGGGCGGACGAAGAGGGCCGTGTACACGGCGTCCAGGTGGAAGCCGACGGCCGCGTGCCGGTGCAGGGGCCCGAGCAGCAGCCGTCCCGGGTCCGCGGGGTCGGGTGCGTGGGCGATGTCCCCGTAGGCCGGTTCGTGCGTGGCGATGGCTTCCGCCTCGACCCGGGCGGCGTCGCCGCCGGGGTGGGCCGCGACCGCGCCCAGCGGGACGCGTGCCGCGTGAGCGGTGGTGTGCCGCCAGGCGGCGTAGGTGACGATGCCCCCGGCCACGGCCAGGCCCGTGCCGAGCACGGAGGTGGTCAGGGTCGGGCCGAGGTCACGGCCGTCGAACCAGTCGGGCAGCACGCGGAACGCGAATCCGCCGAGAGCCAGGGAGGGGACGGCCAGCACCCACAGCACCACGGTCATCGTCAGCGGCTGCCGGCCGTGGTCGGGGGCCTCGGTGCCCCGGCCGCGGAAGGCGAGCAGCCACAGGCGCATGGCGTAGGCGGCGGTGAGGACGGCCGTGACCAGACCGGCGACGAGGACGATCCAGCCCGCGGCGGCGGGAGCGTGCTCCGTGTGACCGGTGACGACGTGCTCGGCGACGCCGAGGACGGCCTCCTTGGAGAAGAAGCCGCTGAACGGCGGGATCGCGGCGAGGGCGAGGAGCGCCACGGTCATCGTCCAGTAGGCGTCGGGGATCCGGTCGCGCAGGTTCCGCATGCGGGACATGGCGGCGAGGGAGTTGGTGCCGGCGGCGTGGATGATCACGCCGGCCGCGAGGAACAGCAGCGCCTTGAAGGCGCCGTGGGACAGGAGGTGGAAGACGGCGGCACCGCGGTCGGCGACGGCGAGGGCGCCCGTCATGTAACCGAGCTGGCCGATCGTCGAGTAGGCCAGGACGCGCTTGATGTCGTCCTGGGCGAGCGCGGCGAGGGCCGAGCCGGCCATGGTGACGGCGGCCATGACGGCCATGACCACCATCGCGGCCTGGGAGGCCTCGAAGACCGGGAGGAGACGGGCGATGAAGTAGACACCAGCGGCGACCATCGTCGCGGCGTGGATCAGCGCGGAGACGGGGGTGGGGCCCGCCATCGCGTCGGGGAGCCAGGTGTGCAGCGGGAACTGCGCCGACTTGCCCGCCACGCCCGCGAGGAGCAGCAGGGCGATCAGGGTGGGGTGGTCGAGCCCGCCGCTCGCGACGGTGCCGAGGATGCGGGTGACGTGGAAGGAGCCGGCGTCGGTGGCCAGGGCGAACAGGCCGATGAGGAAGGGGACGTCGCCGAGCTTGGTGACCAGGAAGGCCTTGAGGGAGGCGGCGCGGGCCTGAGGGGTCTCCCAGTAGTGGCCGACCAGGAAGTAGGAGCAGATGCCCATGACTTCCCAGCCGACCAGCAGCACCATCAGGTCGCCGGAGTAGACGACCAGGAGCATCGCGGAGGTGAACAGGGAGACCAGGGCGGCGTAGGAGGGGTAGCGCGGGTCGTCGCGCAGGTAGCCCGTCGAGTAGATCTGCACGCAGGAGGCGACCAGGCCGACCAGGACGGCGACGAGGGCGGCGAAGCCGTCGATGTGCAGGGCGAGTTCGATCGGGACCGAGCCGGTCGGGGTGAGCTCCGTGGCGGCGTCGACGGCCGCGTCACCGCCCTGGCGCACGGCGACCAGCGCGGCGAGCACCAGGGAGGTGAGCGTCGGCAGGACGGCGAGGGGGCGGACGAAGCCGGGGGCCGTGCGGCCCAGGAGCAGCCCGGCGACGGCGCCGAGGAACGGAAGGAGGGGGACGAGGACGGCGAGGGTGGTCGTGGTCACGCGGTGGCCTCAGCCTTCTGGGCCTCGCCGGCCGGGCCGGACGTGCGGGCGTCGCGGCCGGGTCCGTCCGGGCCGTCGGGGTCGTGCCGTTCGGCGGTGTCGCGGAGCTTGTCGATGTCCGAGGTGCCGCGGTTGCGGTGGACAGCGAGGACGATCGCCAGGCCGATGCCGATCTCGGCGGCGGCGATGGCGATGGTGAACAGGGTCAGGGCCTGGCCGGAGTGCAGGGTCTCCTCGGCGGTCCTGCTGAGCCAGACGTCGAAGGCGACCAGGTTGAGGTTGACGGCGTTGAGCATCAGCTCGACCGACATCAGGACCAGGATCGCGTTGCGGCGGGCGAGGACGCCGTACAGGCCGGTGCAGAAGAGGAGGGCGGAGAGCACCGCGGGATAGGCGAGGTGCATCAGCGGGTCCCTTCCGTGTCGCGCCGGGTGTCGGCGCCGCCCGGGGTGGTCGCCTCGGCCTTGGCCTTGCGGGAGAGGACGATCGCGCCGACCAGGGCGGCGAGGAGGAGGACGGAGAGGGCCTCGAAGGGGAGGACCCAGTTCTGGAAGAGGCTCGCGCCGGTGACCTCGGTGGAGCCGGCGGCCGGGCCGTCCAGATCGATCCAGGTGGTGCGGAACGCGTCGACGACGACCCACACCAGCGCGGCGGCCGAGGCGACGGCCACGGTGAGGGCCGCCCACCGGTTGCCGGAGTCGGCGTCCGGGGAGCGGCCGATCGGGGCCCTGGTGAGCATCAGACCGAACAGGAGGAGGACGACGACGGAACCGACGTAGATGAGGACCTGCACCCAGGCGATGAACTCGGCCGTGAGCAGGAGGTACTCCACGGCCAGGCCGCCGAGGGCGACCACGAGCCAGAGGGCGGCGTGCACCAGTTGCCGGGTGGTGACGGTGACGATCGCGGCGCCGAAGGTGACCAGGCCGACGAGGAGGAAGGCGATCTCGACACCGGTCGGGGAGAGGAAGCCGTGGGTTTCGGCGGCGGCGGTCGGGGTGTGAGCCGTGAGGTGGGCGGCTGCTGTCGCGAGGGTCATGGCGTGCCCCCCTGCCCCGGCTCCTGCTCCTGCTCCTGCTGCGCCGGTTTCGGCTGGTCCGTCTGCTGTTGGGAGTCGCCGTGCGGGCGGGTGGGGCGTTCGGCCGCACGGGCTTGCTCGTCGGCGTGGGCTTCCGTGGCCGGCGGGGTCTGCTGGGCGGCCAGCTTCTCGGCGGCCTTGCGGGCGGCGGTGAGTTCCTTCGGTTCCTCCGCGCCGGGGTCGAGGGCCGGCGGGGCCGGGACGGTCCACATCCACTCCCGGAGCTTGTCGCGCTCGTGGGTGAGGTCGCGGATGTCGGTCTCGGCGTACTCGAACTCCGGGGACCAGAACAGGGCGTCGAAAGGACACACCTCGATGCAGATACCGCAGTACATGCAGAGGGAGAAGTCGATGGCGAAGCGGTCGAGGACGTTGCGGCTGCGTTCGCGGCCACCGGGGGTCGCGGGCGGGACGGTCTCCTTGTGGGAGTCGATGTAGATGCACCAGTCCGGGCACTCGCGGGCGCACAGCATGCAGACCGTGCAGTTCTCCTCGAACAGGCCGATGACACCGCGGCTGCGCGGCGGGAGGTCGGGCTGGGTGTCCGGGTACTGCGCGGTGACGGACTTCTTCGTCATCGTGCGGAGGGTGACGGCCAGGCCCTTGGCCAGGCCACTTCCTGGGATCGGGGCCATGGTTACTGGATCACCACCTTGACGATGCCGGTGAGGGCGATCTGGGCGAGGGAGAGGGGGACGAGGAGGGTCCAGGACAGTTTCTGGAGCTGGTCCTCGCGCAGCCGCGGGTAGGTGACGCGCAGCCAGATGACGAGGAAGGCGAGGACGGCGGTCTTCAGCAGGGTCCAGACCCAGCCGAGGCCGTCGGCGCCCCAGGGGCCGTGCCAGCCGCCCAGGAAGAGGACGGTGGTCAGGCCGCACAGGACGACGATCCCGGCGTACTCGGCGAGGAGGAACAGGGCGAAGCGGAGGCCGGTGTACTCGGTGTAGGCGCCGAAGATGATCTCCGAGTCGGCGACGGGCATGTCGAAGGGCGGACGCTGGAGTTCGGCAAGGCCGGCGACGAAGAAGACGATCGCGCCGACGATCTGCCAGGGCAGCCACCACCACTCGAAGGCGTCGAGGATGCCGGGCAGCGAGACGGTGCCGGCCGCCATGGCCACCGAGGCGGCGGTCAGCAGCATCGGCAGTTCGTAGGCGAGGAGCTGGGCGGCGGTGCGCAGGCCGCCGAGCAGGGAGAACTTGTTCGCGGAGGCCCAGCCGGCCATCAGCGAGCCGAGGACGCCGACGCCCATGACGGCCAGGACGAAGAAGACGCCGGCGTCGACGACCTGCCCGACGGCTCCCTCGCCGGGGCCGATCGGGATGGCGAGCAGGACGAGGAGGTAGGGCAGGAGGGCGACGGCGGGGGCCAGTTGGAAGATGCGGCGGTCGGCGCCCGCGGGGACGACGTCCTCCTTCTGCGCGAACTTCACGCCGTCGGCGATCAGCTGGGCCCAGCCGTGGAAGCCGCCGGCGTACATGGGGCCCAGGCGGCCCTGCATGTGGGCCATGACCTTGTGCTCGGTCTGGCCGATGATCAGGGGGAAGGTGAGGAAGACGACGAAGACGATCAGGAGTCGCAGGGCGACGTCGAGCACGTCGTTCACTGCGGGCCTCCTGTGGATTCTGGGGAGTCAGTGGGGGGCTTGGGGGTCGCCGGGTCCGTCGGGCCCGTCGGGTTCGCCGGGTCCGTCGGGCCCGTCGGGTTCGCCGGGTCCGTCGGGTCGGTGGGCTTGTTGGGGCCCGTGGGGTTGGTGGTGTCCGTGGGGACGTCGGAGTCGGCCGTGGGGTCCGCAGGGACGTCGGAGTCGGCCGGTTCCGCGTCCGTCGGCGGGGACTGTTCGTCGTACGCGGGGCGGGCGTGGTGCCACGGGGCGTCCGTGCTGCGCGGAGCGCGCGAGGGCCGGCCCGGCTCGGTGCCGGCCCGGTCGGAGGCGGCCCGCTGGCTCGTACTGCCCTCCGACGCGCTGCGCGCCCGGCGCGGCGAGGCCGGGCCCGGTGCCGCCGGTTCGGAGCCGGGCGCCGGGGATCCGCCTTCCGGTGACGGCGGTTCGGCGGCGCGGGACGTCTGGCCGGCGGAGCCTTCCGCGGCGGTGCGGGTCCGGCGCGGCCCGGAGGGAGCCGCAGACGTCGACTCACCGGGAGCGGACTGGCTCGCCGAGCCCTCCGACGCCGAGCGGGTACGACGGGGTACGGACGGAGACGGCGTGGCTGTCTCGCCCGAGGCTGGCGCCTGGCTCGCCGAGCCCTCCGATGCCGAGCGTGTGCGGCGCACCGGGCGGTCCCCCGCCGCGCGCACCGGGCGGTCCCCCGCTGCCCGGGCTGGGCCGCGGGCCGGGCGGGTGGGGGCCGGGGGGAGTTGGCCCTTCAGGGGGCCCCATTCGTTCGGGTCGGGGACACCGGGCGGGAGCATCTGGCGGCGCTTGGGGCCGCCGTGTTCCGGCTCGCCGGGTTCCTTCGCGCCGGGCCAGGCCTTGGCGACCCGGGCGGCGAGGACGAAGTCCTTGCGCAGGGGGTGGCCCTCGAAGTTCTCGGGGAGGAGCAGGTGGTCCAGCGCCGGGTGGCCCTCGAAGGTGACGCCGAACATCTCGTGCGTCTCGCGTTCGTGCCAGGCGGCACCCGCGTAGACGCCGACGGCCGACGGCAGGGCCGGGGCGTCGTGCGGGACCGTCGTGCGCAGCAGCAGGCGGCGGACCGGGGACAGCGCGGCGACATGGGCCGAGACGTGGAAGCCCGTGCCGGGTTCGTCGACCGCGCTCAGCCAGTCGAAGTAGGTGCAGCCGAGGCGGTCGCGGGCGGTCTCCAGGGCGGTGATCCAGGAGGCCGGCGGCACGTCGACCGTCAGGACCTCGTAGGACTCCTCGGCGGTGGCGTCCGGGCCGAAGAGTTCCTCGACGTCGGCGGGGAGCCAGCCGACCACGGTCATCGTCCCTCCCCGGACGTCGAACCGGATGTCGTACCGGACGTCGAACCAGATGCGGAACCGGAGTCAGGACCGGAACCCGGCGCCGAACCCGAACCCGAACCCGCACCCGAGCCTGAGCCTGAGCCCGGCGCCGAACCCGAGCCTGAGCCTGAGCCCGGCGCCAAACCCGAGTCCGAGCCCGGCGCCGAACCCGAGCCTGAGCCCCGCGCGGAATCCGAGCCGGAGCCCGAGCCGGAGCCCCCGGAGCCCCCGGAGCCCTCCGAGCCCGGCGGCTGTACCAGGCCGCTCTGCAGTGCCGCCGTCGAAGGGCGCCCCGCAGGGGTCCCGTACCGCTCCCCCAGCGACTCCCGGGCGATCTTCTCCTGGAGCTTGAGGATGCCCTGGAGCAGCGCCTCGGGGCGGGGCGGGCAGCCGGGGACGTAGACGTCGACGGGGATGATCTGGTCGACGCCCTTGGTGACGGAGTAGGAGTCCCAGTAGGGGCCGCCGCAGTTGCTGCACGCGCCGAAGGAGATGACGTACTTCGGCTCGGGCATCTGCTCGTAGAGCCGCTTCACGGCCGGGGCCATCTTGTCCGTGACCGTGCCGGAGACGACCATCAGGTCGGCCTGGCGGGGCCCGGGCGCGAAGGGGATGACGCCGAGGCGGATGAAGTCGTGGCGGGCCATCGACGCGGCGATGAACTCGATCGCGCAGCAGGCGAGTCCGAAGTTGAAGACCCAGAGCGAGTAGCGGCGGCCCCAGTTGAGGATCACCTTCATCGGCTCGGGCGCGAGGCGCGCGAGGGCGCCGAGCCGCTTCGGCTCGGGCAGGGACACGGGCTCGGGGGTCACGTCCATGCCAGGACGCCCTTCTTGTAGGCGTAGAGCAGGCCCACGGCCAGGAAGCCGAGGAAGATGAACATCTCCACCAGGGTCGTCGCGCCGTAGCCGGGGGCGGCGAAGACGGTGGCCCAGGGGAACAGGAAGATCGAGTCGACCGCGAAGATCACGTAGAGGAACGCGTAGACGTAGTAGCGGACCTGGGTGTGCGCCCAGCCCTCGCCGACCGGGTCGACGCCGCACTCGTACGTCAGCAGTTTCTCCGGCGTGGGCACCACGGGCCGCAGCAGGCGGCCGGCGCCGAAGGCGACGGCGACGAACAGCACGCCGACGACGGCGAGCAGCCCGACGACCGAGTAGGACTGGAAGTAGTCCGCCGCGACGACGGTCGTGGTGACGACGGTCGGTTCCGGCACGTCCGTCCCTCGCTCCCTGAACTCGGACTGGATTGCGCGACGCGGCGACCCGGCCCGACCCGGTCCGGCCGGAGACGCGGACGCCGCTGTTCGACGATCTGTACGCACGGGAGTCTAGGCCCTGATAAGGGCAGGGTAAGCAGCCCGTCACACCCCGGCACGCGAGGGTGGGGTTTTCCTCAGTCCATCCTGGCGGTCCACCTCATGGCGCACTGCCGCGCCGCCCGGCACGCTTACGCGTATGACCGAACGCTTCCCGTCCCCCGGCCTCCCCGAGGGCACGCCGGCGGCCGGGCGGGACGACCGCCCGCCGCCGCCCCGTCTCGCCTACGACCGGCACACCTGGAAGGAGATCGCGCATCTCCTGGCGAACCTTCCGGTCGCGCTGCTCGGCTTCACCTATGTCGTGACGGTGCTGTTCACCGGACTCGGGCTGACCCTCACGGTGGTCGGGTTCCCGCTGCTGGCGGCCGGGCTCATCGGGGCGCGGCAGCTGGGCAGGATGGAGCGGGCGCGGGCCCGGGCGCTGCTCGGGGTGCGGGTGGACGAGCCGAGCCGGCTGCGGTTGCGCGGCGAGGGCGGTTTCGTCCAGCGGCTGTGGATGCAGCTGAAGGATCCGGTGGGCTGGCGCACGGTGCTGTACGAGTTCATCCGGCTGCCGTGGGGGGTGTTCACGTTCGCCTTCACGCTGACCTCGCTGTTCGTGCTGTGGCCGGTGCTGCCGTACGTCGCGCGGGGCCTGACGAACGTGGACCGGGCGATGGTGCGGGGCCTGTTGTCGCCCTCGGACGAGCTGGAGAAGCGCATCGCGGAGCTGGAGTCGGACCGGGGCGTGGTCGTCGACACGGCGGCGGCGGACCTGCGGCGCATCGAGCGGGACCTGCACGACGGGGCGCAGGCCCGGCTGGTCAATCTGGCGATGGGGCTGGGCCTGGCGAAGGAGAAGGTGCTGGAGGATCCGGACGCGGCGGCGGCGATGGTCGAGGAGGCGCACGGCGAGGTGAAGCTGGCGCTCCAGGAGCTGCGGGACCTGGCCCGGGGCATCCACCCCGCGGTGCTGACCGACCGCGGCCTGGACGCGGCCCTGTCCTCGGTCGCCTCGCGGTGCACGGTCCCGGTCAAGGTGACGGTCGACCTGTCCGAGCGGCCGGCCGCGGCGATCGAGGGGATCGCCTACTTCACCGTCTCGGAGCTGCTGCAGAACGTCAGCAAGCACAGCCGGGCGAAGTCGGCGTCGGTGGAGGTGTGGCGCGCGGAGGACCGGCTGCTCATCCAGGTGTGGGACGACGGCCGCGGGGGTGCCCGTCTCGACGGCGGTACGGGGATGAAGGGGCTGGCCGACCGGCTGGACGCCGTCGACGGCCTGTTCGTCCTGGAGTCCCCCGAGGGCGGCCCGACGACGGTCACGGCGGAACTGCCGTGGCGCGACCGCACGGGCGCGCGGGAACCGGACGCCCACCGCTAGCCCCGCCCGAGCCGGCCGGCGGCGCACCGCCCGCGTGCCTGGCCCGGACACCCACCGCTAGCCCCGCCCGAGCCGGCCGGCGGCGCACCGCCCGCCTGTCTGGCCCCGGCCGCCCACCCACCCCGCGGCAGAGCGCTCACACCGACCGTCAACCGCCCGGCCCGGCCCCTTTCCGGTGCCGGGCGGCGCTCGTTCCTCCGCGCCCGGCGACGGGGGTGGGGAAAACCCCCCGTCCAAGACGCCGACGGACTCCATGGTCCGCCGACCTGCGGCGGAGCAGGGTGGAGGTACGAGGGAACAGCCGCAGGACGAGGAGAAGGACGACGCCGATGGCCACGGAGTACGGACAGGGATACGGGCTCGACAGCGGGCCCGCCTTCCCCGGAAGCACCGAACGGCGGCACCGGCTGCCCGCCGCGCTGCGCGCGCCGGTCGAGGGCCGCACCTGGCGCGAGCTCGGATACGTGCTGCTGAGCCTGCCGATCAGCGTCCTGCTGTTCACCTACGCGGTCACGATGGTGTCGCTGGGGGCGGGCCTGCTGGTGACGTTCCTCGGCATACCGGTCCTCGCGGGGGCGCTGGCCGGCTGCCGCGGCATCGGGGCGCTGGAGCGGACGCGGGCCAGGGCGCTGCTGGGCCTGGACGTGGCCGACCCGGAGCCGTTGCGGATGAAGCGGCAGGGCGCCATGGCGTGGATGGGCGCCGTCCTCAAGAGCGGCACCTCCTGGCGGGCGTTGCTCTACTCGGTGCTGCACCTGCCCTGGGCGGTGTTCTCGTTCGTCGTCACCGTGAACGTGTGGGCGCTGGGCTGGGGGCTGCTGACGTACCCGCTGTGGTTCTGGGTGTTCCCGGCCTACGCCGGGCAGGACGGGATGCAGCTGTACGGGGACGAGACGCACCGGGTCTACCTGGACAACCCGTTCGAGATCACGGTGACGGCCCTGGTGGGTCTGCTGTTCACGATCGCCATGCCGTGGATCGTGCGGGCGCTGACGATGGTGGACCGGCTGCTGGTGCACGGGCTGCTGGGGCCCTCGCGGCTGGCGTCGCGGGTGGTGGAGCTGGAGTCGGACCGGGGGGTCGTGGTCGACACGGCGGCGGCCGACCTGCGGCGCATCGAGCGGGACCTGCACGACGGGGCGCAGGCCCGGCTGGTGGCGCTGGCCATGGATCTGGGCCTGGCGAAGGAGAAGCTCCAGGAGGATCCGGAGGCCGCCCAGCGGATGGTCGACGAGGCGCACGGCGAGGTGAAGACGGCGCTGCAGGAGCTGCGGGACCTGGCCCGGGGCATCCACCCGGCGGTGCTGACCGACCGCGGCCTGGACGCGGCCCTGTCGGCGGTGGCCTCACGGTGCACGGTGCCGGTGCGGGTCGAGGTCGACCTGGCCGAGCGGCCGGCGCCCGCGATCGAGGGGATCGCGTACTTCACGGTGTCGGAGCTGCTGCAGAACATCAGCAAGCACTCCCGGGCGACCTGGGCGGACGTCGAGGTGTGGCGGACGGAGAACCGGCTGATGCTGCAGGTCGTGGACAACGGCGTGGGCGGGGCGGAGGTGTCCGGGGGGTCCGGGCTCGCGGGTCTGGCGGAGCGGCTCGACGCGGTGGACGGGATCCTGGTGGTCGACTCGCCGGCGGGCGGGCCGACCCGGGTGACGGCGGAGCTGCCGTGGCGCGGGGAGCACGTGCGGTGAGCCGTGCGGGGGCCAGGCTCCCGGGCATGCGGTAACCGGCCGGAGGGCAGCGCCCTCCGGCCCTTCGGGTGCCCCTCACCACCCGGATCGGCCGGCCGGGAAGCCGGTGTTGCTCCCATGGACGGCCCGGGCCTGAAATGCTGGACCCGTCGCACGGGTGGGCGCGAGCCGTTGTGGGCCGCGGACGGGCGGCACCGGGCTGTGGGGGGCCGAACAATCGTGGAGGACAGGGTGCGGGTGGTCATCGCCGAGGATTCCGTGCTGCTCAGGGAGGGCCTGACCCGGCTGCTGACCGACCGGGGGCACGAGGTCGTCGCCGGGGTCGGCGACGGCGAGGCGCTGATCAAGACCATCACGGAGCTGGACGCGCAGGGCGAGCTGCCGGACGTGGTCGTGGCCGACGTGCGGATGCCTCCGACGCACACCGACGAGGGGGTCCGTGCGGCGGTGCAGCTGCGCAAGGCGCACCCCGGGCTGGGCGTGCTGGTGCTGTCGCAGTACGTGGAGGAGCGCTACGCGACGGAGCTGCTCGCGGGCTCCAGCCGGGGCGTCGGCTATCTGCTGAAGGACCGGGTGGCGGAGGTCCGGGAGTTCGTCGACGCGGTGGTGCGGGTGGCCGGGGGCGGGACGGCCCTGGACCCGGAGGTGGTCCAGCAGTTGCTGGGCCGCAGCCGTAAGCAGGACGTGCTGGCGGGGCTCACCCCGCGTGAGCGGGAGGTGCTGGGGCTGATGGCCGAGGGGCGGACGAACTCGGCGATCGCCCGGCAGCTGGTGGTCAGCGACGGGGCGGTCGAGAAGCACGTCAGCAACATCTTCCTCAAGCTGGGCCTGTCCCCGAGCGACGGCGACCACCGCCGCGTGCTGGCCGTGCTGACGTACCTCAATTCGTGAAACCGCCGACATGCCGGTCAAGGCACCGATACGTCTCAAAGTCGTGTCCAACATGCGAATGACCCACGGAAGGCGATCCTCGCGGTCGTAGGGTTGAGCTGGGAGGGCCTGCGGGAAGGTCTGTCCCGGACAGCCGCCTCTAGGGAGGTCCAGTTCAGTGACCAGCCAGGTCAGTAGCCCAGCGGAGCAGGCCGACGGAGCAGTCGTAGGAGAGCAGCGCGAAGCGGCGGGCGCGAAGGACGTCCGGCGCCTGGACCGGGTGATCATCAGGTTCGCGGGGGACTCGGGTGACGGTATGCAGCTCACCGGTGACCGTTTCACCTCGGAGACGGCGTCGTTCGGCAACGATCTGTCGACGCTGCCGAACTTCCCGGCGGAGATCCGGGCGCCGGCCGGGACGCTGCCGGGTGTGTCGTCGTTCCAGTTGCATTTCGCCGACCACGACATCCTGACGCCGGGGGATGCGCCGAATGTGCTGGTGGCGATGAATCCGGCGGCGCTGAAGGCGAACATCGGCGATCTGCCGCGTGGTGCGGAGGTGATCGTCAACACGGACGAGTTCACCCGGCGGGCGATGCAGAAGGTGGGCTACGAGAGGTCCCCGCTGGAGGACGGGTCGCTGGACGGCTATCACGTGCATCCGGTGCCGCTGACCACGCTGACGGTGGAGGCGCTGAAGGATTTCGACCTCACCCGCAAGGAGGCCGAGCGCAGCAAGAACATGTTCGCGCTGGGGCTGCTGTCGTGGATGTATCACCGGCCCACGCAGGGCACGGAGAGGTTTTTGCAATCGAAGTTCGCCAAGAAGCCCGATATCGCGGCGGCCAACATCGCCGCGTTCCGGGCGGGCTGGAACTTCGGTGAGACGACGGAGGACTTCGCGGTCTCCTACGAGGTGGCGCCGGCGGCGACGGCGTTCCCGCCGGGTGTCTACCGCAACATCTCCGGCAACCTGGCCCTGTCCTACGGGCTGATCGCGGCGTCGCGGCAGGCGGATCTGCCGTTGTATCTGGGCTCGTACCCGATCACTCCGGCCTCGGACATCCTGCACGAGCTGAGCCGGCACAAGAATTTCGGGGTGCGCACGTTCCAGGCGGAGGACGAGATCGCCGGGATCGGGGCGGCGCTGGGCGCGGCGTTCGGCGGTTCGCTGGCGGTGACCACGACCAGTGGGCCGGGGGTGGCGCTGAAGTCGGAGACGATCGGGCTGGCGGTGTCGCTGGAGCTGCCGCTGCTGATCGTGGACATCCAGCGCGGCGGGCCTTCGACGGGTTTGCCGACCAAGACCGAGCAGGCGGATCTGCTGCAGGCGATGTTCGGCCGCAACGGCGAGGCCCCGGTGCCGGTGGTCGCCCCGCGCACTCCGGCGGACTGTTTCGACGCCGCGCTGGAGGCGGCCCGGATCGCGCTGGCCTACCGCACGCCGGTGTTCTTGCTCTCCGACGGCTACCTGGCCAACGGCTCCGAGCCCTGGCGCATCCCGGAGCTTGAGGAACTGCCGGATCTGAGGGTGCAGTTCGCGCAGGGCCCCAACCACACCCTGGACGACGGCACCGCAGTGTTCTGGCCCTACAAGCGCGACCCGCACACCCTGGCCCGTCCCTGGGCCGTCCCTGGCACCCCGGGTCTGGAACACCGTATCGGCGGCATCGAGAAGCAGGACGGCACGGGCAACATCTCCTACGACCCGGCCAACCACGACTTCATGGTCCGCACCCGCCAGGCGAAGATCGACGGCATCGACGTGCCCGACCTGCACGTCGACGACCCGGACAGCGCCCGCACCCTCGTCCTCGGCTGGGGCTCCACCTACGGACCGATCACCGCCGCCGTCCGCCGGATCCGCAAGGAAGGCGGCCGGATCGCCCAGGCCCACCTGCGCCACCTCAACCCCTTCCCGCGGAACCTGGGCTCCGTGCTGGAGCGTTACGACAAGGTGGTGATCCCCGAGATGAACCTCGGGCAGCTCGCCACGCTCATCCGGGCGAAGTACCTGGTCGACGCCCACTCGTACAACCAGGTCAACGGCATGCCGTTCAAGGCGGAGCAGCTCGCCTCGGCTCTGAAGGAGGCCATCGATGACTGAGGCACTGAACCTGGTCCCCAAGGCCGAGGCCAAGCAGTCCATGAAGGACTTCAAGTCCGATCAGGAAGTGCGCTGGTGCCCGGGCTGCGGTGACTACGCGATCCTCGCCGCCGTGCAGGGCTTCATGCCCGAACTGGGGCTGGCGAAGGAGAACATCGTCTTCGTCTCCGGCATCGGCTGCTCCTCCCGCTTCCCGTACTACATGAACACCTACGGGATGCACTCCATCCACGGCCGCGCCCCGGCCATCGCCACGGGCCTGGCCAGCAGCCGCCGCGACCTGTCGGTATGGGTGGTCACCGGCGACGGCGACGCCCTGTCCATCGGCGGCAACCACCTCATCCACGCCCTGCGCCGCAACGTCAACCTCAAGATCCTGCTGTTCAACAACCGCATCTACGGCCTGACCAAGGGCCAGTACTCCCCGACCTCCGAGGTCGGGAAGATCACCAAGTCGACGCCGATGGGCTCGCTGGACGCGCCGTTCAACCCGGTGTCGCTGGCGATCGGCGCGGAGGCGTCGTTCGTGGCCCGGACGGTGGACTCCGACCGCAAGCACCTGACGGAGGTGCTGCGCCAGGCCTCCGCCCACCAGGGCACGGCGCTGATCGAGATCTACCAGAACTGCAACATCTTCAACGACGGCGCCTTCGACGCCCTGAAGGACAAGCAGCAGGCCGAGGAGGCCGTGATCCGGCTGGAGCACGGCAAGCCGATCCGCTTCGGCGCCGACCAGGCCAAGGGCGTCGTGCGGGACGAGCTGACCGGGGATCTGAAGGTGGTCGCCGTGACGCCGGAGAACGAGGGACGGATCCTCGTCCACGACGCGCACTCCCCGTCGCCGACGACGGCGTTCGCGCTGTCCCGGCTCGCCGACCCGGACACCCTGCACCACACCCCGATCGGCGTGTTCCGCTCGGTCGAGCGGCCCGTCTACGACACGCAGATGGCCGACCAGCTGGACCAGGCCGTCGAGCAGCACGGCAAGGGCGACCTGGCCGCGCTGCTGGCGGGCGGCGACACCTGGACCGTCGTCGGCTGACCGGCCGCGCACAACGGCCGGGCACAGCGGCCGCGCACCTCGGCCGCGCGCAGCGGCCACGCACCTCGGCCGCGCGCAGCGGCCACGCACCTCGGCCGCGCACCTCTCGGGCCCGGGACCGCTACGAGGCGGCCCGGGCCTCGTCGTACGCCCGGCGCGCCCGCTCCACGTCGTCCATGCGGCGCTGTGTCCACCGCGCGAGGGCCCGGACCTGCTCGGCGGCCTCACGGCCGAGGCCGGTGAGGGAGTAGTCGACGCGGGGCGGGATGACGGGCCGGGCGTCCCGGTGGACCAGGCCGTCGCGCTCCAGGGTCTGGAGGGTCTGGGTGAGCATCTTCTCGCTGACGGCGCGGCCGCCCTGCGCGCCGATCGCCCGGCGCAGCTCGCTGAAGCGGTGCGGGCGGTCCAGGAGCGCGATCAGCACGAGCACGCCCCAGCGGCTGGTGACGTGCTCGAGGACGAGCCGGTGCGGGCACAGCGCCTCACTGCTACTTACTGCCATGCCAGTACCTTACTTCAAAGTGGGTACTTTCCCTAAGTTAGCGCTTCTCCTATGGTTAGTGCCAACGCACCCCACAAGGAGAGTCCTCACCATGAGCATCGTCGTCACCGGAGCCACCGGACACCTCGGCCGTCACGTCGTGGAGCAGCTGCTGGAGAAGGTCCCGGCCGGGCAGATCACCGCGGTCGTGCGCGACGCCGGCAAGGCCGCCGATCTCGCGGAGCGCGGCGTGCGGATCGCCCTCGCCGACTACAACACCCCCTCCTCCTTCGACGGCCTGTTCGCGCCCGGTGACAAGGTGCTGCTCATCTCCGGCAACGAGTTCGACAAGGGCCGGGTGCAGCAGCACAAGGTCGTCATCGACGCCGCCCGGGCGGCCGGTGTGGCCCTGCTCGCCTACACCAGCGCCCCGGGCACCCTGACCGCCGCGCTCGCCGACGACCACCGCGGCACCGAGGAGCTCCTGCTGGACTCCGGCGTGCCCTACGCGCTGCTGCGCAACGGCTGGTACCACGAGAACTACACCGAGAACCTCGCCCCGGTGCTGGAGCACGACGCGGTCGTCGCCGCGGCCGGCGAGGGCAGGGTCTCCTCCGCCTCCCGGGCCGACTACGCCGCCGCCGCCGTGGCCGTGCTGACCGGTGAGGGCCACGAGAACACGACGTACGAGCTGGGCGGCGACACCGCCTGGAGCTTCGCCGAGTACGCGGCCGAGCTGAGCCGGCAGACCGGCCGGGAGATCGCCTACCAGCCCGTCTCCACCGAGGCCCTGACCTCGATCCTGACCGGCGCGGGCCTGCCGGAGCCGGTCGCGCGGATGCTCGCGGGCGTCGACGCCTCCATCGAGAAGGGCGAGCTGGTCGTCTCCACCGGCGACCTGTCCCGGCTGGCCGGCCGCCCCACCACTCCGCTCTCCGAGGCCGTCGCCGCCGCGCTCCGCAACTGACGCCCCGCGCGGCTCCGGGCCCCCGGCCCCCGCCTGTCATGACCGTATGCCGATACGGGCATGACAGGCGGGGGCGCTCGGCGTTACCGTCGAGCACGCGGACAGGACGTGCGAAGGAGGGGCCCGTGACGCGCAAGCCGAGGGGTGAGCGGCACATAGGACTGCTGAACGGCTTCGCGGCCTACGGCATGTGGGGTCTGGTCCCCCTGTACTGGCCCCTGCTCAAGCCGGCGGGAGCGACGGAGATCCTGGCCCACCGGATGGTGTGGTCACTGGTGTTCGTCGGGGCCGCCCTGCTCGTGCTGCGCCGCTGGGCCTGGGCGGGCGAACTGCTGCGGCAGCCGCGCAAGCTGGGCCTGATCGCGGTCGCCGCGACGGTGATCACCGTCAACTGGGGCCTGTACATCTGGGCCGTGAACTCCGGGCACGTCGTCGAGGCCTCACTCGGGTACTTCATCAACCCGCTGGTCACCATCGCGATGGGCGTGCTGCTGCTGAAGGAGCGGCTGCGGCCGGTGCAGTGGGCGGCGGTCGGCACCGGCTGCGCGGCGGTCGTGGTGCTGACCATCGGCTACGGCCGGCTGCCGTGGATCTCCCTGTGCCTCGCCTTCTCCTTCGCCACGTACGGGCTGGTGAAGAAGAAGGTGAACCTCGGCGGCGTCGAGTCGCTGGCCGCCGAGACGGCGATCCAGTTCCTGCCCGCGCTCGCCTTCCTGGTGTGGCTGAGCGCGCGGGGCGGGGCCACCTTCACCGCCGAGGGCCCGGGGCACGCCGCGCTGCTCGCCTCGGCCGGGATCGTCACCGCGCTCCCCCTGGTCTGCTTCGGCGCGGCCGCCATCCGCGTGCCGCTGTCCACCATCGGCCTGCTGCAGTACATGACGCCCGTCTTCCAGTTCCTGCTCGGCGTCTTCTACTTCCACGAGGAGATGCCGCCGGAGCGCTGGGCCGGCTTCGCGCTGGTCTGGCTGGCGCTGGCGCTGCTCACCGGGGACGCGCTGCGCACCGCCCGCCGCACCTCGCGCACGCTGACCACCGAGATCAGCGCGCCCAGCACCACCAGGACGACCGGCACGATCAGCGCCGCGCGGAAGGCCGAGAGCGTGGCCTCGGGACCGGACCCGGTGGACGCCAGGCCGTAGACCGCGGTCACCGCCGAGATGCCGATCGCGGAACCGAACTGCGTCGCCGTGGTCAGCAGCCCGCCGGCCAGGCCCTGCTCCGACTCCTCGACCCCGTCCGTCGCCGCGATCGTCAGCGGCCCGTAGGCCAGGGCGAACGCCAGGCCGGACAGCAGCAGCGTCGGCAACATCATCGCGTAGGACCAGTCCGTGCCGACCGGCAGGAACAGGGCGTAGGCGGCCCCGCCCAGGAGGAAACCGCCGAGGATCACCCGGGCGTCACCGAAGCGGGCGACCAGGCGCCCAGGCACGCGTGCCCATGAACCGACCCTCCTCCGGTGGGGGCCGGCCACGCAAACGGGATTCGGTCCGCTCGTCGGCTCCCCGGCCGCTGCGCCTTCGGTGCCGTGGCGGCCCGCGTGCAGTACATGTGGTCGCATGACGCAGACACCGGCATCAGCCACCCCCGTGCACTGGAAAGTGGTCATCGACGCGAACGACCCGCACGCGCAGGCCGACTTCTGGGCCGCCGCGCTGCGGTACGAGGTCGAGGACAACAGCGCCCTCATCGAGCGGCTGCTCGGCTTCGGCGCGCTGCCGGAGGAGGCCACGGTCGAGTTCCACGGCCGCCGCGCCTTCCGCGACCTGGTCGCCGTACGGCACCCCGCGGACCCGTTCGAGGAGGAGAGCGGGACCGGGCTCGGGCGACGGCTGCTGTTCCAGCGGGTGCCGGAGGCCAAGGCGGGCAAGAACCGGCTGCACCTCGATCTGCACCCGGGTGCGGGGCGGCGCGAGGAGGAGGCCGCACGGCTGGAGAGGCTCGGGGCGCGGGTGCTGCGGCGGGTGGCGGAGCAGGGCGGCGAGTGGCTCGTGATGGCGGACCCGGAGGGCAACGAGTTCTGCGTGCAGTGACGGCGAGCGGGACTCCCCTCCCGGCCCGGGGCGCCAACGCCGTGGCCGGTTCGATGTCTTGACGGAGAGTCAGTACCAGCTTCACCATCCAGGCACCCCATTCACTGTGGGCCGCCCGTGGAACCCGCGGGCGGCCCCAAGGGAATCCGGAGCCCCCACATGAAGCTCTCCGTTTCCGCGCGCGCCGTCGCCGCGGCCGGCATGGCGACCGCCATGCTGCTGACCGGCGGTGCCGTGGCCGGTGCCGCGTCCTCCGCTCCCACCCGAGCGGCCGCCGCGCCGGACATACCGGTGGCGAACGTCAAGGCCCACCTGTCCCAGCTGCAGTCCATAGCCACCGCCAACGGCGGCAACCGCGCGCACGGCCGCGCCGGCTACAAGGCCTCGCTCGACTACCTCAAGGCCAGACTGGACGCCGCCGGTTACACCACCACCGTCCAGCAGTTCACCGCCTCCGGCCGCACCGGCTACAACCTGATCGCCGACTGGCCCGGCGGCGACGCCGGCCAGGTCGTGATGGCCGGCTCCCACCTCGACAGCGTCTCCTCCGGGCCCGGCATCAACGACAACGGGTCCGGCTCGTCCGCCGTCCTGGAGACGGCCCTGGCCGTGTCCCGGGCGCAGTACAAGCCCACCAAGCACCTGCGGTTCGCCTGGTGGGGTGCCGAGGAACTCGGTCTGGTCGGCTCCCGGTACTACGTCAACCGGCTGGCCACCGGCGACCGTTCACGGATCAGCGCGTACCTGAACTTCGACATGATCGGCTCCCCGAACCCCGGCTACTTCGTCTACGACGACGACCCGGCGATCGAGAAGACGTTCAAGGACTACTTCACCGGCATCGGCGTCCCGACGGAGATCGAGACCGAGGGCGACGGCCGCTCCGACCACGCGCCCTTCAAGAGCGCGGGCGTTCCCGTGGGCGGCCTGTTCACCGGGGCCGGCCGCGTGAAGACGGCGGCGCAGGCGGCCAAGTGGGGCGGTACGGCGGGGCAGGCCTTCGACCGCTGCTACCACTCCTCCTGCGACACCACGGCCAACATCAACGACACGGCCCTGAACCGCAACAGCGACGCCGTCGCCCACGCGGTGTGGGCGCTGTCGCAGTAGCCTCCGGTCCTGCCTCACCGCGCGCGGGCGCGTGCGGTGAGGCGGCCCATGCGGGCGCGGGCGGACTCCAGTTCCTCGATCTCCTCGGCGGCGGGGCCGCCGGCGGAGGCCAGCTCGGTCCACAGGCCGACCAGGTCGCGGCCGAGTTCCAGTCCCAGGGCCGGATCGCGCACCGCCCGCCAGGCGGTGGCCGCGCTGCGCACGTTGCCGTAGGCGCCCTCCGCGTCACCGGCCCGGCGCCGCGCACCGGCCAGGTCGAGCGAGAGGTGGAAGGCGCGGAGCGGGTCACCGGCCAGGTAGGCGATGTACGCGGTCAGTTCGCGCAGCCGGAGCACCTCCGGGTGCTCCGGTCCCAGCGTCTCCGACGCCTGGGCGACGGTCCGGTCCGCCAGGTCGGCCGCCGCCTCGATCCGGCCCTCCTTCACGGCCTCGTTGATCCGCGCGACCGGCTCCGCGAGGAGCGCGGGTGCGGCGGGGTCGCCCGGGGCGCCGAGGGGTTCGTCCCCGAGCACGGCCTCCGCGACGGCGTCGAAGCCGCGGGCGGGGGTGGGCTTGGGGTCGGGATCGGCGGCGAGCAGGGCGGCGTCCGGCACCGGCTCGGGCCGGGGCCCGGGCCCGGGTCCGGCCCCCGGAACGGGGAGCGGCCGCGCGTCCATGGACGGCGGCGGACCGAACGCCCCGGTGGGCACCCCGACGGTCCCGTCCGACCCCGCACTCGAGGACGGGGCCGGGGACGTCGAGCCCTGCGGCACGGAGGAGACCGGGCCGTGCGGGGTCGCGTACGTGCCCTTCAGCGCATCGGAGGACGGGTCCTGCGGCACGACCGGACGCGAGGCCGAGGGTGCGGCCGGGGGTGTGGCCTGCGGTGCGGCGGGACGCGAGGCGTCAGGTGCGGCCGGGGGTGTAGCCGGGGGTGCTGCCTGCGGTGCGGCCGGACGCGAGGAGTCAGGTGCGGCCGAGGGTGTAGCCGGGGGTGCGGCCTGCGGTGCCGGAGGCGTGTCCCGCGGCGAGCCGGGGCGCGCGTCCTGCGGGGCGGTCGAAGACGCGCCGTGCGGGGAGCCGAAGGGCGCATCCTGCGGCGCGACCGGGCGCGAGGCCTCGGGTGCAGCCGAGGGTGCGGCCTGCGGTGCCGGAGGCGTGTTCCGCAGCGAGCCGGGATGCGCGTCCTGCGGGGCGGTCGAAGACACGCCGTGCGGCGAGCCGAAGGGCGCATCCTGCGGCGCGGCCGGGGGCGAGGCCTCCGGTGCGGCCGAGGGTGAGGCCTGCGGTGCCGGAGGCGTGTCCCGCGCCGAGCCGGGGCGCGCATCCTGCGGCGCGGTCGAAGACGCGCCGTGCGGCGAGCCGAAGGGCGCATCCTGCGGCGCAACCGGGCGCGAGGCCTCCGGTCCGGCCGAGGGTGCGGCCTGCGGTGCGGCCGGACGCGAGGCCTCGGGTGCGGCCGAGGGTGTAGCCGGGGGTGCCGGAGGCGTGTTCCGCGGCGAGCCGGGGCGCGCGTCCTGCGGGGCCGTCGGAGGTGTGCTCTGTGATGGGTCGGGGAGCGCGTCCTGCGGGGCAGGGGGTTGCTGTACCGCGCGCAGCTCGAACGTCGGCACGGGCTGGTCCGCCGGCTCCGGCTCGGGCACCGCCCGCAGCGGAAACGTCGGGGTCGTGCCGCGCGCCGGATCCGGCGCGGGGCGCAGGACGTGCGTGGCCCGGTCACCCTCGTGGCGCTCCCGTCCGGCCGGGGGCGCGGCCAGCGGCTCGGCGGGGTTCGGGACCGAGGTCTCGGCGGAAGCCGGACGCGAGGGCCCGGCCGGCGCCGCGTGCACCGGCCCCGCCGGGGGCATGGACGTCGCCCCGGGCGAAAACGCCTGCGCCGGTCCGGCCGGAGGCGTGTGCGTCGGGGGTGGTGGAGGGGGGCCGGTCGGCGTCGGTGGGGTCGTGCGGGTCGGTTCCGCGGTGAAGTGGCTGGAACCGTCCGGGTCGACGCGGAGCGGGACGACGTAGCCGATCCGCTCGTCGTGGACCGTGGCGAGGACGGCATGGCCCGTGGCCAGGGCGATGTGGTGCAGGCGGCCGAGGACGGCCTGCTGGATCTCCTCGCCGGGGGCCGCGAAGACGCGGACGCCGCCGACCGAGGCCCCCTCGGACACCGCGCTCGCTCCGGCCCCGGGGACGTGGACGTCGATCGGCGCCGCCGGGGTCGCCGCGTGTGCGGCCTGCTTCTGTTCCCGCTTCTTCTCGCGGCTGAGTCGCGACATCGTCCCCTCACTGGGCGTCGTACACCTAGTGTCGAGTGTGTCCGCTCGCCCCCGTTTCTCACGTCACCGGGGTGTCACAGGCTCGTCCCAAGGCCCGTGCGCCCGAACGGGTCGTTCGGCAGGGCATGAGGACCGGGTGCACGAGGGAGGAGAAGGGCATGCACACAGGCATGCGACAGGGTCCGGAGATCTGGCTGAGACCCCCGGTGGCCGCCCCGGGTCCCGGCGCCCCCGAGCCCGCGCACGACCGTGCCGCGGCACGCCGTTTCTCCTGGGTCGGCACGCACGGCGGGGCAGGCGTCTCCACGCTCGCCGCGGTCTACGGCGGTCATGACAGCGGCCGCGCCTGGCCCGCTGCCGGTGCCCCGCCGTCGGTGCTGCTGGTGGCCCGGACGCACGCGGCCGGTCTCGACACGGTCGCCGGCGCGGTGGAGGCGTTCCGCCGCGGTCAGGCTCCCCCGGAACTGGACCTCGACGCCGTCGTCCTGGTGGCGGACGCCCCGGGCCGGCTGCCGCGTCCGCTGGCCCAGCGGGTGAAGTCCCTGGAGTCGGTCATCGACGTGTACCGCGTGCCGTGGGTGCCGGCGTGGCGGCTCGGTGAGCTCGGCCGTCCGCCGCGTGAGACGGCGGCCCTGGCCCGGCTGACCGGAGCGGTGCACTGACGGCCGTCACGCCGACGGCCGGGGAACTCGCCGCGGGCGTCCGTGCCCGGCAGCTGCGCGCGGTCGACGTCGTCGCGGCGGCGCTGGAACGGATCGACCGGGCCGACCGGACGCTGTGCGCGTTCGTCGAGGTGTGGCACGAGGAGGCGCTGCGCCGGGCGGCGGAGCTGGACGCGCTGCTGGACGCGGGCGGGGGCGGGGCGCTGCCGCTGGCCGGTGTGCCGGTCGCCGTGAAGGGGCGGCGCGGGCTGCGCGCGGCGGGCCCGCTGCTCACCGCCGGTGCCGTCGCCGTGGGGGCGACCTCGGTGCCCGGGCCGGGAACGCCGTGGCAGACCTGGGGACTCGGGGCCCGGGGCCGGACCGTCAACCCGTGGCGGGCCGACCGTACGCCGGGTGGCTCGTCGGCCGGGGCCGCGGTCGCGGTGGCGGCCGGGCTGGTGCCGCTGGCGACGGGCGGCGACGGGGCCGGGTCGGTGCGGATCCCGGCGGCCTGGTGCGGGGTGCTCGGGCTGAAGGCCACGAACGGACGGCTGCCCTCCGCCGACCGCTCGGGACTGGCCGCCCCGGGCGTGCTCGCGCGCTCGGCGGCGGACGCGGCGATGTGGTGGCAGGCGGTGTCGGGCGAAGCGGCGGTGGCCCGTCCGCCCCTGCCCGTGGCCGCCGGCTGGTCGCCCGACCTCGGTTTCGCCGGGCCCGACCCGGAGCCCGTCGCCCTGGCCCGGGCCCTGGCCGAGCGGCTCGCGGCGGCGGGTGTCGTACGGCTGGTGCGGCCGCGGACGCCGGTGCGGCTGAGGGATCCCGCGCCCGCCTGGCTCGCCCTGCGCGCCCTGCACGCCCTGCGCGCCCCTGGTGCCGTGTCGCCCGGGAACACGCCCGAGCCGGATCCCGGGCGCGCCGCGGCGCACCGCGTCCGGGCGGAGAACGACCGGCGGCTGGCCGGCGCGTTCAGCGAGGCCCCCCTCCTGCTGACGCCGACGGCCCCGACCGCCCCGCACGGCCACGACGGACCCGGCGACCGCTACTCCACCTCGCTCACCTGGGCGTTCAACCTCAGCGGGCATCCGGCCCTGAGCCTGCCCGCCGGCTTCGGCCGCGACGGCTGCCCGGCCGGCCTGCAACTCGTCGCCCCGCACGGGCGGGAGGCGCTGCTCCTGGCCGTGGCACGGGAGGCGGAAGCACGCGGCGCCGGCCGCTGACGGGCCGCAGAGGGCACGCCGGCGCCCTCATGCCCCCGGGAGGGACGTACTTACCCCGGCGCGGCCCGGCGCCCCTTGGCACATTTAGTTGCGTACGCATATGATGCAAGCGCGCATAATTGATGCACGCCGACCATTCAAGGGGACCGCCATGACCCGCCGCTTCCTTTTCGTCCTGGGCAGCTCCCGTGCCGACGGCAACACCGAGCTGCTGGCCCGGCGGGCAGCCGAGCAGCTGCCGCCGGGCGTCGCCCAGCAGTGGATCGACCTGCGGGAACACCCGCTCCCCGAGTTCGAGGACCTGCGGCACGACAGCGACCACGTCCGCCCCACCGAGGGCAGCACGGCCCTGCTGCTCGACGCCACGCTCGCGGCGACGGACATCGTGATCGCCTCGCCCCTGTACTGGTACTCGGTCTCCGCGCAGACCAAGCGCTACCTGGACCACTGGTCGGGCTGGCTGCGCACGCCCGGGATCGACTTCAAGGCGACCCTGGCCGGACGCACGCTGTGGGGCGTCACCGCCCTGGCGCACGAGGAGGAGGTCGTCGCCGACCCGCTGATCGGGACGCTCGGCAACTCCGCCGCCTACATGGGGATGCGCTTCGGCGGGGTGCTGCTCGGCAACGGCAGCAAGCCCGGTGACGTGCTGAACGACACCGAGGCCCTGGCCCGCGCCAAGACGTTCTTCGCGCAGGAGGCACCGCTCGCCCGCTTCCCGTACGAGCAGTGAGGTCCGCCCCCGGCCGGTCCGGCTAGGCCGTGACGTCCTTCGTCGTGAAGCGCGCCCAGGCCGCCGTGCCGAACACCGCCGCGTACAGGGCCTGCAGGCCGAGGTTCTTCGCCAGCTCGTCCCAGTAGACCGGCTCGCGCATGAGGTCGGCGAAGGACAGCCAGTAGTGGGAGAAGAAGTACGGCTGGAGGGCGTGCAGTTGCGGGATCTGGTCGAGGATCTGGACCGTGATCAGCAGGCCCACCGTCGTCGCCATCGCCGCGATGCCGCTGTTGGTCAGCGTCGACACGAACAGGCCGAGCGCCGCCACGCCGATCAGTGAGGCGGCGACGGCCAGGGAGATCAGCAGGGCTCTGCCCAGACCCTCGGCGAAACTGATCCGCGTACCCGAGATGGTCGTCAGGTCGCCGAGCGGGAAGAGCAGCGCGCCGGCCACCAGGGCCGAGACGGCGACCACGAGGGTGGCCGCCAGGCAGAACAGGACGACCGTCGCGTACTTGGTGAGCAGCAGCCGGGTGCGGCCGGCCGGGGCGACCAGGAGGTAGCGCAGCGTACCGGCGTTGGCCTCCCCGGCGATCGCGTCGCCCGCGACGACACCCACCGCCATCGGCAGGAAGAACGGCAGGGTGGCGGCCAGGGCGGTGAAGACCAGGAACAGGCCGTTGTTGGTGATCTGCGAGATGAAGGCCGGACCGCCGCCCCCGCCGGGCGAGGAACCGTCGCTCGTCTCGATCCTGACGGCGATGCCGACCAGGACCGGCACGCCCGCCAGGACGGCCAGCAGCGCCAGGGTGCGCCAGCGCCGGAAGGTGATGGTCAGTTCGTTGCGCAGCAGCCCGAAGGTCCACAGCGGGTTCGCCGGCCCCTCGGTCCGCGTGACGTCAGCCCGCGACATCGAAGCCCTCCCCGGTCAGTGCCACGAACGCGTCCTCCAGCGAGGCTCGTTCGGCCGTGAAGCCGCGCACCCGCACCCCTGCCGCGACCAGCGCGGCGTTCAGCTCGGCCAGGTCGCGGTCCGGGACCTCACCGGTGACCCGGTCGCCGGCGACGGAGAGGTCGCCGACGCCCTGTTCCTTCAGCACGCGGGCCGCCTCCGCCGCGTCCGGCGTGGTCACCACCAGCCGGCCGCGCGCCCCGGCGGCCAGCTCGGCGACCGGGCCCTGGGTGAGGAGCCGGCCCTGCGCCATCACGGCCGCGTGGGTGCAGACCTGCTCGATCTCGTCGAGGAGGTGCGAGGAGAGGAAGACGGTCGTGCCGTCGGAGGCGAGTTCGCGGATCAGGGTGCGGATCTCGCGCATGCCCTGCGGGTCCAGGCCGTTGGTCGGTTCGTCGAGGACCAGCAGCCTGCGCGGCCGGAGCAGGGCGGCGGCCAGGCCCAGGCGCTGCTTCATGCCGAGCGAGTACGCCTTGGCCTTCTTGCCCGCCGCGGCCGTCAGGCCCACCCGGTCCAGGGCGGCGGCGACCCGGGCCCGCCGGGTGCGCGGATCGGCGGCCGGGTCGGCGGCGTCGTAGCGCAGGAGGTTGTCGCGGCCGGAGAGGAAGCCGTAGAGGGCGGGGCCCTCGATGAGGGCGCCGACCTGCGGGAGCACGGCGCGGGTGGCCCTGGGCATGGGGCGCCCGAGGACCCGCGCCGTGCCGGAGGTGGGCTCGATCAGGCCCATCAGCATGCGGATGGTGGTGGTCTTGCCGGAGCCGTTGGGGCCGAGGAAACCGAAGACGCTGCCCGCCGGGACGGTCAGGTCCAGACCGTCGACGGCGAGCTGTCCGCCGCGGTAGCGCTTGGTGAGCGCGCGGGTGGCGATGACCGGTTCCCCGGTCTGCTCGCCCGGCTGCTCCGGCTCCGCGGCGGACGGTTCGCCCATCGGCTTCCTCGTTCTCTTCGCGTCCCGCGCGGTGCGGGGCCGGCTGCCCCGCGCGCGGACGGGACTCACTTCCCGGCGTCGGCCGCCTTCACGAGCGCGTCCTTGGTGACGGCGCCCACGTAGACCTTGCCGTCGTCGGTGACCAGGGCGTTGATCAGACGGGTCGAGAAGACCGTGCCCGAGCCGAAGTCGCCGGTGACCTTGTCGCCGAGCGAGTCGAGGAAGCCGCCGAACTGGCCGGCCGCCTCGCCGGAGGGCACGCCCTCGCCGCCGGTGTCGAAGGTCGCTATGGCGTTCCAGCCCTCGCCGATGGTCTTCACGCCCGCGGGGCCGTCGCCGAGGCCGGCGCCGGGCTTCGGGGCCTTCTCCGCGTGCCCGCGCGCCCCGCCCTTCTCGAAGTCCTTGCCGAAGTCCTTGCCGAATTCCTTGCCGAAGTCCTTTCCGGCGTCCTTCTCCTCGGTGACCTTCGCGCCCTTCGGCGGGGTGAAGTCGAAGGTCGAGGCGGCCGGCTTGGCGAAGCCGACCTGGGTGAAGCCCACGTCGACGACGGCGGCGCCGCCGCTCGACGGGGTCAGCGTGAACTTCAGCGGCGTACCCGTCTCCGCGTCCACCGCGACGGTGATCGCGCCGACGGTCGAGCCGGACTGCTTCGGCTCGACCAGCAGCTTGTAGGCGTCCCGGCCGGCGACCTGGGCGGTGCCGTCCACGGTCACGGAGGTCGTGTCGCCGACGGCCTTCAGGGCCTCCTCGGCGAAGTCCTTCGGCGTGGCCGGCGGCTGCCGGTCCTTGTCGCGCTCCGGGCCGGCGGAGGCGGTGCCGTGGTAGACCTCGTTGGACTTGCTGTCGTAGGCCCAGACGTCCTTGCCGTTGTGGACGATGCTGTACTCGGCGGCGTTCTCCAGCAGCGACAGCTTCTGCCGGTCGGGGCCGTCGGCGGCGACGCGCAGGGTGTGCGTGCCGGAGGCCAGTTCGGTGAGCTTGGCCGTCGGGTCGGCGGAGGAGGAGCCCTCGCCCCCGCCCGCGGCGCCGGACAGCAGGCCGGACTCCAGGCCGCCGAGGTTCGGCAGGCCGAGGTCGGTGCTGATCTTCACCGTGCCGGAGAACTGCTCGGTGTCCGACTCGGCGATCTTCTGGATGAGCTGCTCTGCGGTGATCTTCGGAAGGTCGGGGTCACCGGAGTCGGCGAGTGCGGGGACCAGGCCGATCGTCGCGGCCGCCACCCCCACCACCGTCACCGGGACGACGTACCGCGCGGCCTTGCGCCGCCGGGAGTTCCGCTCGTCGACCTCCCCGCCGGTCGTGCTGTCGTCGGATGCGTACGGTGCCATGTGTGCCCTACCTCCGTGGTCGGCGGCGGCTGTCCGTGTCGTGCACGCACTCGTCCCTGAGCCGCCATTCTCACCCGAACAGGTGAGGAGTGGTGTTTTCCGTGGTTTCCATCTGACCAAATCGGCCAGGCAGATACGTCAGACCCCGGACTCAACTCGGCGTACTGCTGGGGTATGACACGGGAGGGCGGCTCCTCCCCCGACCCGTAGGGGTCGGGGGGGGCGGCGGGCGGTCAGCCGGCCCGGTGCACCACCGCGTCGCACAGTTCCACCAGGGCCGTCTTCGCGGCGCACTCGGGCAGCGGTGCCAGCGCCGAGCGGGCGTCCTCGGCGTAGCGGACGGTGTCCCGGCGGGCCTGTTCGAGCGCCGGGTGGGCGCGCAGCAGGCGCAGGGCCTCGGCGTGCCGGGCGTCGTCGGTGAGGTCGGAGTCCAGCAGCTCGCACAGGGCGACGTCCTCGGCGAGCCCGAGCCGGGCCGCCCGCTCGCGCAGCCGCAGCACCGGCAGGGTGGGGATGCCCTCGCGCAGGTCGGTGCCGGGGGTCTTGCCGGACTCGTGGGAGTCGGAGGCGATGTCCAGGACGTCGTCGGCGAGCTGGAAGGCGACGCCGAGCCGCTCGCCGTACTGGGTCAGCACGTCCACGACCGTCTCGTCGGCGCCGGACATCATCGCGCCGAACCGGCAGGAGACGGCGACCAGCGAGCCGGTCTTGCCGCCCAGCACGTCGAGGTAGTGCTCGACGGGGTCGCGGCCGTCCTGCGGTCCGGCCGTCTCCAGGATCTGGCCGGTGACCAGCCGCTCGAACGCCTCGGCCTGCACCCGCACGGCCTCCGGGCCGAGGTCGGCCAGGATGTGCGAGGCGCGCGCGAAGAGGAAGTCGCCGGTGAGGACCGCGACGGAGTTGCCCCAGCGGGTGTTGGCGCTGTCCACCCCGCGGCGCACGGCGGCCTCGTCCATCACGTCGTCGTGGTACAGCGTGGCGAGGTGGGTCAGCTCCACGACCACGGCCGACGGCACGATGCCGGGCGCGTGCCGGTCGCCGAACTGGGCGGCGAGCATCACGAGCAGCGGCCGGAACCGCTTGCCGCCGGCCCGCACCAGATGCTGGGCGGCCTCCGTGATGAAGGGCACCTCACTCTTGGTGGCCTCTAGCAGGCCTTCCTCGACAGCCGCCAGTCCGGCCTGGACATCGGCCTCCAGAGCCTGGTCCCGCACGCTCAGCCCGAACGGCCCGACGTCGGTCACGAGGGGTCTCCTGTCTGCTGGTGTCTGCCGGTGCTTACGCGGATTGTCGATAGGTCGCTGCCATCACTCGGATCAGCGTATCCGGTCACGTTTCGATCACCGCCAGCGCCCATGGTTACAGGCCGGGTGGTATCCGATCACGACCGCTATGTTTTCGATCAGCTCATAAGAACAGACATGTTCCGACTTACCGGGAATTCGCGACCTATGCGAGATTTGCGGCATTAACGAAGCAAATTCCTCTTGCGGGACATTGCGCCCCGGGTCGTGATCAGTGAATTGAATCACTTCGGCCCTTCCCCGGCCCCACCGGGGCACCGGGCGGTTTCGCCTTCCGCCGAAAGCGAGTTGAGGCTTGGCTCGCGCAAAGGATCAAGCGGTCCGATCCCCCCGGACCAAGGTCGAACAGTGCCTGGTGTGACTCCGGTGCTTGTTCCCGGCATGTGCTCTCGCATACGTTCCGGCCCAGTCCGGCGGACCGCCGAATCCTGCCGCCGCCCGGACTCCCCACACACACCGACTCACTCACGCAGGGCAGGAGCGGGGGACCCAGGTAAGTCGCCGGTCCGCACGACAGCGGAACGGCTCGGGGTGAAGCCGCGCACGACAGCAGCACGCCGTGTGCGGCCGGGCACCTCCCGGCCCGAACCCGACAGCTCACCTCGCAGGCGCCGGAGAGGAACATCGCCATGCCCGGACGAGGTAAGCACCGTCGCCCCAGCAGGAACCCGATCACCCGTGGTGTCGTCGCCGTCGGAACCGGCGGAGCGGCACTGACCCTGCCGCTCCTCGGCGCCACGCACGCGAGCGCCGCCGAGCCCCAGAGCGCGCCCGCCGCGCAGACCGTGCCGGCCGCGCAGACCGTGCCGCAGGCGGCCCAGCCCGCCACGTCGCTCACGTACACCGTGGCCAAGGGCGACACGCTGTACGGCATCGCGGAGAAGTACGACGTCTCCGGCGGCTGGAAGCAGCTCTACAAGGCCAACCGCGCCGCCGTCGGCGACGACCCGGCGGTGATCCACGCGGGTCTGAAGCTCAAGGTGGCCACGGCCAAGGCCGCCGCCGAGAAGAAGGCCACGCAGTCGTCCGCCCCGGCCGAGCCGGCCGGTGGCGTGACCCGGGCCACCCCGGCCGCCGCGAAGACCTACGCGAACAACCTCGACGGATGGATCCGCGAGGCGCTCGACATCATGGCCCAGCAGGGCATCCCGGGCTCGTACGACGGCATCTACCGCAACATCATGCGGGAGTCGTCCGGCAACCCGCAGGCGATCAACAACTGGGACTCGAACGCCGCCAAGGGCACCCCGTCCAAGGGCCTGCTCCAGGTCATCGACCCGACCTTCGCCGCCTACCACGTGCCCGGCACCCCCTACGACCCGTACGACCCGGTCGCCAACATCACGGCGGCCTGCAACTACGCGGCCGACCGCTACGGCTCGATCGACAACGTCAACGGCCCGTACTGAGCCGTCCCGCCCAGCAGTCGTTCGAGGACGACGGCGATGCCGTCGTCCTCGTTCGACAGCGTGATCTCGTCGGCCACGGCCTTGAGTTCGGGATGGCCGTTGGCCATCGCGACGCCGTACGCCGCCCAGTCGAACATCGGGATGTCGTTGGGCATGTCACCGAAGGCGATGGTGTCCGCGGGCCGCAGCCCCAGGTGCTCGGCGGCCAGCGCCAGCCCCGTCGCCTTGGTGACACCGCACGGCTGCAGCTCGACCGTGCCCGGCCCCGACATCGTCACCGTCGCCAGTGACCCCACCACCGAGCGGGCCGTCGCCGCCAGTTCGTCGTCCGACAGACAGGGGTGGCGCAGCAGCACCTTGCTGATCGGCTCGCCCCACAGCTCGTCGCGCCGGTCGACCCGCACCGCGGGCAGCGTCGGGTGCGGCATGAGGTAGCCCGGCTCGATGAGCGTGAGCCCGTCGACCCCGTCCTGGTCGACCGCCGCGTACACCTCCCCCACCTCGGCCTCGATCTTCCCGAGGGCCGTCTCGGCCAGCTCCCGGTCGAGCGTGACGGACCACAGCATCCGGTGCGCGCCGGCGTCGTACACCTGCGCGCCCTGCCCGCACACCGCGAGCCCCGTGCACCCCAGGTCGTCCAGGAGCGGCCGCACTCTCGGCGCCGGGCGGCCCGTCACCACGAGGTGCTGGGCACCGGCGTCCGCCACCCGCGCGAGTGCGGCGAGGGACCGGTCGGACAGGGTGTCGTCGCCGCGCAGCAGCGTCCCGTCCAGGTCGGTGGCGATGAGTGAATATGCGAGGGGTGCGGCCATGATCAGAGAATACGGACAACGCGCCCGTTCGTTTCATCGCACGGCGCACGCCGATTGCCGGGCGCACGCCGATTGCCCGGTTGAAGGCCTCTGCACCAGTTGGCAACAACATGGTCCGCTACCTACCCGAGGGGCCGCATCGAGCGGTACCTTCCATGTGTCCAGGGGGACTTGATCGGGGGGTCAGGTTGAGCAGTGGGCGCATCCGCGTGGCCGGGCCCGGGGAGCTCGGCGAGCAGGAGAGGGAGCGCTGGCGCGCGCTGCGCGCCGCCTCAGAGGCACCGCGCAACCCTTTCATGGAACCGGAGTTCACCGAGGCCGTCGGTCTGGTGAGGCCGCGGGCCCGGGTCGCGGTCGTCTACGACGGCCGGGAGCCGGCCGGCTTCCTGCCCCATGAACGGGGCCCGTTGGGACAGGGCCGGGCCATCGGGCTCGGCGTCTCGGATGCGCAGGGCGCGATCCTGCGGGCCGGCCTGGACCTGGAGCCGGGCGAACTGCTGCGGGCCTGCTCGCTGTCGTCCTTCGCCTTCGACAACCTGGAGGCGGAGCAGCGGCTGTTCGTCCCGCACGCGGCGGAGGAGCACGCCACCTACGTCGTCGACGTGGAGAAGGGCTACGAGACCTACGAGTCGGGCTTGCGCGCCCAGTCGCCCAAGTTCCTGAAGACCACCCTGGCCAAGGAGCGCAGGCTGGGCCGGCAGGTCGGCGAGGTGCGGTTCGTGTTCGACGAACGCGACCCGGCCGCGCTGCGCACGCTCATGGAGTGGAAGTCGGCGCAGTACCGCAGGACCGGCCGCCGGGACCGGTTCGCGCAAGAGTGGATCACCCGGCTCGTCGGGCACCTGGCCCGCACCCGGGCGCCGGAGTGCAGCGGCACCCTGTCCGTGCTGTACGCCGGGGACCGGCCCGTCGCCGCGCACTTCGGGCTGCGCTCGGCGTCGGTGCTGGCCTGCTGGTTCCCGGCCTACGAGCCGGAGTTCGCGAGGTTCTCGCCCGGTCTGGTGCTGCACCTGCGCATGGCCGAGGCGGCGGCCGCCGCGGGCATCGCCACGCTCGACCTGGGGCGGGGCGCGGCCGAGTACAAGGACGCGCTGAAGACGGGCGAACTGCCCGTGTACGAGGGCGCGGTGATCCGGCCGGGGGCGGGCGCGGCACTGCACTGGCTGAGCCGCGAGCCGGCGCGCCGCGCGCACAGCTTCGTCCGCGCCCGGCCGCGGCTCGCGGCGCTGGCCGCGCGGACCCTGAAGGGCGCGGCCCGGCTGCGCCGTACCTGACGACGAGGGGGGAGGGCGCATGGTCCGTTCGGCGCGTGCGCAGGAGGAGATTCGGCGGTTCCTGGCCATCGGTGCCGTCCAGGTCGCCGAGCTGGACCTGGACGGCGAGGAGGCAGTGCTCAGCCCCGGCCCGGGGAGCCCGCCGGTGACCCACGGCGAGGTGTTCGTCCTGGTCAGACGGCAGGGCCGCCCGGTGGGCACGCTGCTCGGGCACATACCGGAGGGGGCGGACGCGCGGGCCGTGCTGGCGGCCCGGGCGCGGGCGGAGTGCCCCGCGGTGGAGCGCCCCGCGGTGGAGGCCGTCGCGACGGGGGCGGTCGCGGCGAAAGCTGCCGCGGCGGATGCCGTCGCAACGGAGGCCGTCGCGGCGGATGCCGCCGCGCCGGTGGAGCCGCCGTACGCCAGTGTCGTCGTGGCCACCCGGGAGCGGGCCGGGCAGTTGGCCCGGGCGCTGGACTCGCTGCTGGCCCAGGACCATCCGCGGTTCGAGATCGTCGTGGTGGACAACGCGCCCGTGACGGACGAGACGCGGGAGCTGGTCGAGCGGAAGTACGCCGAGCGCGTGCGGTACCTGTGCGAGCCCGTGCCGGGCCTGGCGGTCGCGCACAACGCGGGCCTGGCCGCCGTGCGGGGCGAGGTGGTCGCCTTCACGGACGACGACGTGGTGGCCGACCCGCGCTGGCTGACCGAGCTGACCGCGCCCTTCGCCGCCGACGCCGCACTGGGGTGCGGCACCGGGCTGATCCTGCCCGCCCGGCTGACGACACCGGCCCAGGTGCTCCTGGAGAGCCACGGCGGCTTCGCCAAGGGCTTCACTCCAAGGACGTACGACCCGGCGGACCCGCCGGTCGACGAGCCGCTGTTCCCGTTCACGGCCGGGCGGTTCGGCTCGGGCGCGAACATGGCGTTCCGTACGGAGGTCCTGCGTTCCGTCGGCGGTTTCGACCCGGCGACCGGCGCGGGGACGGCCGCCCGCGGCGGGGACGACCTCTACGGCTTCGTCCGGGTCCTGGCCGAGGGGTACCGGCTGCGCTACACGCCGTACGCCCTGGTCTGGCACCACCACCGGGAGACCTGGCGGGATGTGGAGACCCAGGCGTACGGCTACGGCGCCGGCCTCACGGCGTACCTCACCGCGGTACTGGTGAACCGGCCCGCGCTGCTGCCGGCGTTCCTCGCCCGGCTGCCGCGCGGCCTGGCGCACGCGCGGGCGCTGACGGCCGCGCGCGAGACGCGGGGCGGGGGGACACCGGGCGACCACGACGTGCGTACGCACCCCTGGCCGCGGCGCCTGTCGCGCCTGCAGCGCAGGGGGATGGTGTACGGACCGGTCGGCTATCTGAAGGCGCGGCGGGCGCTGCGCGCGAGTGTGCGGGGGGCGGGATGAGGACACCGACGAGCAGGCGGGGCGAGGGCCGGGGAGGCGGCAGAGGCCGGGCGGAGCGGGGAACGCGGGACGGGGAGGGGCCGATAGCCCCGGCCGGCACCGGCCGTGCGCGCGACGGCGAGGTCCGCGGTGACATGACCCGGGCCCCGGCGGGCACGGCGGAGGACGCCGGCTCTCCGGCCGTCCCGGTCCTCCTGTACCACTGCGTGATGGACGACCCGCCCGGCTGGATCGCCGAGTTCACGGTCACGCCCGCGCAGTTCGCCGCGCAGCTGGACGCCGTGGCGCGCAGTGGGCGTACGCCCGTCACCATCAGCGCGATCGCCGATCATCTGGCCGGGCGGGCGCCCCTGCCGCCCCGGCCCGTGCTGCTCACCTTCGACGACGGGTTCGCCGATCTGCCCGGACCCACCGCCGAGGCGCTGGCCGAGCGGGCGCTGCCCGCCACCGCCTATCTCACCACCGGCGCCATCACCCCGGGCGGCCGCAGTCTGCTGCCGCCCGCCCCGATGATGACCCTGGCAGGCGTGGCGGAGCTGGAACGTTCCGGCATGGAGATCGGCAGCCACACGGTGACGCACGCGCAGCTCGACACGCTGCCCGCGAAGGACCTGACCCGCGAACTGCGCACCTCCAAGGCCGTCCTGGAGGACGCCCTCGGGCACGAGGTCCGCCACCTCGCCTACCCGCACGGCTACAACAGCCCGCGCGTGCGCGCCATGGCGGCCCGGGCCGGCTACGAGACGGCGACCGCCGTCCGGCACGCCCTCAGCTCCGGCCACGACGAGCGGTACCGCATCGCCCGGCTCATCGTCCGCCGCGGCCACACCGTCGCCGACGTCGAGGGCTGGCTGGCCGGGACGGGGGCACGCGTCGCGCCCTACCGGGACGGGCCGAGGACGATCGCCTGGCGGTGGTACCGGCGGGCCCGCGCGCGGGTGCGCGGGCCCGAGTTCGCCGGCTGACGCGGCACCCCGGCTACTTCATCGGCTGGTTGAGATACGGGTCGGCCACCGCCTCGCGCAGGCTGTCCCAGGCCGCGTCGTCGGCCAGGGCGAGATTGCAGTGCGGTCCGGGGTCGCGGTAGTTCCACTGGAGGGCCGCCTTCACGCCCTCCAAGCCCTTCAGCACCCCGGGCACCTGCGCGTACCACTCGGCCTGCCGCCGCGGGCGGGCCGGGTCCGCCGCCGTGCCGAACTCGGAGAGCATCAGCGGCTTGTCGTCGGAGATGTTCTTCCGGATCCACTCGTGCGTGGCCTGCTGCGTCTGCGCGAAGGTGAGCCAGCCGGTGTCGTGGCAGCGGTAGTAGTTGTACTGGTTGTAGCCGACCCAGTCGACGTACTCGTCGCCGGGATACATCTTCCTGATCACGTCACCGTGGTCGAGGTAGCCGGTGGTGATCCACGTCCACACCACGTTGTCGACGCCCAGCTCGCGGAACCGGTCGTGGATGTGCCGGTAGGCCCGCACGAAGTCGGCGGGCGTGCCGTTGGCCGGGGTGCGGGTGTCCATCTCCAGGTCGAACGAGAGGAACACCTTCCGGCCGTAGTCCTTGATGCGCCGCGCCTGGACGTCGATGACCTTCTCGTCCAGCTCGCCGGCCGCGATCTGCTTCCAGGTCGGCTGCTGCCGCTTCGTGCCGCCCCACCACTTGCTCTCCCAGGAGAGCAGCAGCAGGTGGTCCTCGCCGACGCGCTGTTCCTCCGGCGTGAGCAACTGGCCCTCGCGGCGGGTGCCCTCGGGCAGCGACATGTCGTGGTACGTGTACACGATGTCGAGCGGGCGGCCGACGCGCTTCTCGTAGGCCCGCACCTTCTCGGGGAGATCGTCCCGCTCGTGCGGCACGAACGCGCCGAACCAGGCGCCGCAGGGCGGTTCCAGGAGTTCCGTGGGGCGGCAGTCCGCCCTGGCACCGGCTGCTCCCTGGTCCTGCGGCCCGGAGGCGTCCCGCAGGGCGAGGACGGCGACCAGGACCGCGCTGACGACCGTCGCCGACGTGATCAGCAGCCGGCGCCGGCTCGACGCGAACGGGCCGGCGGCCCGCCGCTCCTCCTGCGGTGGCCTGCGGTGCCGGCCGGCCGGGTGCTCGCCGGCCGGATGCTGCCCGGCCGGGTGCTGCCCGGTCGGGTGGTGCCCGCGGCGGAAGGGGCGGTGGGGACGGTTGAACTTCACGGAGCGGAACCCTTCGGTGTCCTCGGCGTCGTCCGCGCCGGCGGGGAGGCGCGCAGCGGCGGACAGAACGCGGCGAGTGTGGTCAGCAGCGTCAGCGTCAACAGCACCCGCTGCGCGCTGAAGGTGTGCGTGGCGATCAGCACGGTCGCCACCAGCATCACGGCGACGATGCTCAGCAACAGCGTCAGCATCAGCCGTTCCAGCAGGTCGGAGTGGCGGGCGAAGTCGGGGTCCCGGCGCTCGACGGGCTCTTCCGCGGGGCGCGCCGCGAACGCCGGCGCGCACACCCTGACCAGCGCCGCGCCCGGCCCCGCCGCCAGGAAGAGCACGACAGCGGCGCCGCGCAGCGGCGATCCGCCCGGCAGGGCGAGCGCGGCGAGCGCCAGCCACCCGCCGAACGGCGGCAGCATCCGGACCACGAGTTCCTGCGGTGTCATCGCTCCGCTCCCCCCGTCTGCCTCAGTTCGTAGAGCCATCCGGCACCGTTCTCCGCGACGAGCCGGAACCGCGGCGAGGCCGCGACCGCGTCCCGCACCCGGTCCAGCTGCGCCCCGGTGAGCTGCCCGTTCATCTCGGAGTTGGCCAACTGCCCCTGGGTGAGCAGGAAGTACGCCCGGGCCGGCCGCTCCACCCCGGCCATGTCGGCGGCGAGGGTGGCGGCCGGGTCCCGCACGATCCGGTCGACATGGCTGCGGGCGTCGTCCAGGAACCAGTAGTGGCCGACGCTCCCGTAGGAGTCGTAGGCGAGCGGGTAGTTGCGGTTGGCGGCCACGACGAGCGAACCCGGGGGCGCCTGGTCGAACAACTGCCGTACGAGGGCGACCTCCTGCGGCGGGAAGTAGTTGATCCGGTCCTTGCCCGAGTAGGCCGGGACGAACGCCAGCGTGCCGCCGAGCAGCGCGGCCAGCGGCACCCAGGTGCTGGCCCGCCCCCGCCCGCCGCGGGCGGGGGCGGGCCGGCGGCCGTACCCTGCCCGGGCGGCGGCTTCGGCGGTCTCGGCGGCTTCGGCGGCTTCGGCGGCGGCGAGCGTGCGGACCTTGGGCAGGATCGCCGCGGCGGCGAAGAAGGCGGCCCCCGGCAGCATGAACAGCAGCACCCGGAAGATCATCTCGCTGCCGTAGCTGCTCGCCGCGAACATCGGCAGCGGGGCCGCCGCGATCAGCAGCAGGGGCCGGGCCCGGTGGCGCAGCACCCGCTGGCGCAGCACCCCGGCGGCCGCGAGCAGCAGGACCGAGCCGGACAGCAGCCGGGCCGCCCAGGAGGTCGCGATGGCTCCGGTGCCGGTCGGGGTGGCGCCGTAGCCGGTCTCGACGTTGGCGCCGATGTCACCCACCGAGCGGATCATGTCGGGCATCGCGGCGGACAGGAAGGGCAGCGCCGCCGTCAGGCACCAGGCCAGGAAGATCACCACGGTCGTGACCACCGGCACCCAGTCGCGGTAGCGGCGGCTCAGGCACAGGGCGAGCAGGCAGACGGCCAGCATCCCGGGCGTGAGCTGGTGGGAGATGACGATCGCCGTGATCAGGAGCGTGAGCACCACCGTCCACACCGCCTGCCGGGGCCGCCCGCGCCGGCCGGCGGACCGGCCGAAGCGGCGCAGGACGACGGCGAGGACCCCGACGTGCAGCGCGTAGGCCACCGACTGCGGCGAGAAGTAGTCCTGCCCGACCCAGTTGGCGACGTAGAACAGCCACACCGCGGTCCAGATCAGCCGCCGGTCCTCGGTGAAGGTGCGGTAGATCAGCAGCAACGGGAGCAGCAGCATCAGACTGGAGGCCAGGGGCCACCAGGCCATGAACATCGCCGACGACTCCACCCCGAGCAGCCGCACCAGGGCGGCCTGGGCGGCGAAGAAGCCCGGCCACTGGTCGTACACCGCCATGTCGCCGACCTGCTCGGCCGTCTGCAGACCGCCGGCCGTCAGCAGGTGGTCGATGACCGCGTCGTGCTTCCACGCCCAGGCGTACAGCGGGGTCGGGTAGAGCACGGCCTGGGTGGCCCGCTCGAAGACCAGCAGGCCGAGGACGTACGCCGCCGCCCAGGCGCCCGGCCGGCGCGGATCGCGGACCGTGAACCAGAAACCGGCCGTGAGCACCACCAGTCCGGCCCAGAACGCCGGGTGGAGCGCGGTGACCAGGCCGTAGTCGTCGAGCCGCGAGACGTCCGTGTGCCGGACCGCGAACGCCCACAGCGCGAGCGCGGTGAGCAGCGGGAGGCCGGGCCAGGCGAGCGCGCTGCGGCCCGGCCGGACCGGGCTCAGGTCGGCCAGGTCCGTCACGTGCTCGTGTGCCGCGCTCGACGACTCCGAGGACGACGGGCTGGAGGACTGGCTGGCGGTCTTGGGGAGGCCGGCGGAGGAACTGCCGGGCGTGCCAGCGCCGTCCCGGGCCGGTGTGGGTTCTGGCGTGGGTCTCTCCTTCGGCGTTACTGGCGGACGCACGGTGGTTCCCCCCTGGCGGTTCGGCTCTTCGCGGCTCTGTGCGGCCGGTTCGTCTCTCGGTCTGGTCAGTCGCCGGGCCGTCTGTCGACGCTGTGCTCGGCTGCGCGCCCGGCAGCGCGGCCGGACGGACGGTCGGCTCTGTGCTCGGACGGGCGCTCGGCTGGGTGCCCGGCACTGCGGTCGGACGGGCGCTCGGCTGCGTGCCCGGCACTGCGGTCGGACGGACGGTCGGTCGTGTGCCCGGCGGTGCGGTCGGCTGTGCGGGTGGCGGCGGTGGCTCGGGGGAGGCGGGACGGGACCCGTGCCGACGCGGCACGGCGGCCCGGCGACAGGAGCGGGACGAGGACGGCCAGTACGGCGAGGCCGGCCAGCAGGGGCGGCGCGACGGGCGCCAGCGTCTCCCGCCACACCCAGCCGCCGACCCCGGCGAGATACACGACCCCCCAGCGCCCCGGCCAGGTCAGCCGCCCGCCCGCGCGCGCCAGCAGCAGCCACAACGGGACGAGGCACAGCAGCTGGCAGACCGGCGGCGCCCAGCGCAGCAGCGGCTCGGGCCCGTCGAGCCCGAGTGCGTCCGCGAGGAAGCCGGCCGTCCTGTCGTACAACGCCCCGTCCACCGGCCGCGGTGCCCGTCCGAGGGCGACCGGAGCGGTGTACAGCGCGAGCAGGGCGGCACCCAGCGCCGTCCCCGGCAGCCAGACCTCGCGCCGGGCGCACAGCGTGACGGCGGCGGTGAACACCACGAGCAGCAGGCCGCCCGCCGCCAGCGACGGCAGCGGCAGCCCCGTCAGCAGCTGACGCCCGGTCAGTGCGGCGTCGGACGCGCGGTCCAGCCAGGGCAGGTCCCGCAGCGGCGCGACGAAGAACACCACGGCCACACCGAGCAGGCTCCACAGGGCGCCCCTGAGCCGCCGCTCCCCCGGCTCCTGATCCTGCTCCTGGTCCTGGTCCTGGTCCTGGTCCCAGGGCGGCTCCGTGGGCGCCGGCGGCGGCTCCCGGGTGGGTCCCTCCGGCCGGGGTCCCTCCGGTCGAGGGCCCTCCGACCGGGGTCCCTCCGGCCGCACGATCAGGGCCAGCGTGTCCGCCTGGAGCGCCTCGCGTTCGTAGCCGGGGCGCCCGATGAACAGCGTGACCGTGTCCTGGTCGCCGTCCGTCGGCTGGTACGCGGCCTTGCGGGCCCAGGTCGTGCCGTACCCGGCGGTGGCGTTCAGCTTCGCCCAGCGGGTGCCGTAGGCGGTGTCGGTGGGGCCGGCGGGTGCGCGGGCGGGGAGTGCACGGGCGGCGGCTGCGCGGGCGCCCGGTGCGCCGTCGTCGTGGCGCAGGGCCGCGCGCAGTCCGGCCGTGGAGACGACGGCGATCAGGGTCATGCTGAGCAGCACCGCCCAGCCCGCCCCGGCGATCCCGGCCGGGGTGAACAGCACGGCCGCGCTGCCCAGCACCAGGGCGCACATGGCGCCCTGGAGCGCGGCGAGCACGCCGGTGCGCCCCTGGACGCGCAGGACGCCGATGTACAGCTCCACCACGACCCTGGGCAGCGCGCCGAGCGCGAGCAGCCGCAGCACCGTCGAGCCGTGCTCGGCGTAGTCCGGGCTGAAGGGCGTGAGGATGTACGGGGCGAACAGGACGAGGACCAGCACCACCGGGACCAGCAGCAGCGTCATGCGCCGCAGGGCCCCTTTGACGCCGTCGGCGAGCTGGCGGGGGTCGTGCGAGGCGTGCGCGGTGAGGGAGGAGGCCATGTTGATGGCCATGAACTCCATCGTGCCGCCGACGGTGTAGGCGACGTAGAAGTAGCCGTTCTCCGCGGCGCTGAAGCGGACCGCGACCATCACCGGCAGCAGGTTGATCATCGCCAGGCTGAACAGCGCGCCCAGCGAGTCCCCGGCCAGGAAGCGGCCCATGTCCCGGATCTTCGGGGGCTCCTTGTCGCGGTCGGCCTCCGCCTGGCGCGGGATGAGCCGGCGGAAGATCAGCCAGCCCAGCGGCAGGGTGGAGAAGGCGATCGCCACCGCCCAGGAGACGAAGATGCCGAGGACGGGCAGCGTGCCGGCGAAGACGGCCAGCAGGGCGAGCTTGCCGACCGAGAACACCGCGTTCCCGGCCGGTACCCACTCCGCCTTGCGCAGCCCGGTGAGCACCCCGTCCTGGAGGGTGAGCAGCGCCCAGGCCACGCACGCGGCGACGAAGACCGCTCCCGCCATGGGCGTGCCCAGCGGCGCGTAGGACGCCCCCCACGCGTCGAGCGTGAGCAGGAAGACGGCCGCGGCGAGCGCCACGACCAGCGAACTGGCCACGTACGTGCCCCACACCAGCCGTCCGGTCTCCCGTCCCGCGCGCGGGACGAAGCGGACGACGGCGCCGATCATCGTCGTCGCCGTGATGCTGGCCAGCAGCCGCATCGCGGCGATGGCCGCGGAGCCCTGGCCGACGGCCTCCTCCGTGTAGTAGCGGGCGGCGACCAGCCAGAAACCCAGGCCCAGCACGGCCGATACCCCGGTGCTGAGCATGAGGAAGTAGGCGTTCTTGAAGAGCGAGTCGTGCGTGTGCTCGCTGTCGGCAGGCTTCGGTCCGCCTCCGGCGCGCGCGGTGGCGGGCTCGTGCACCTGGATCTCGGCCACGGGACTATCCCAGCCCTCCCGGTGTCGGCCCGCTCCGGGACAGCCGTCCCGGGGCGTCGACCGGCCGGGCCCCGGACCGCTCCAGCACCTCCACGACCGTGCGCGCCCGCAGCGGGTCCACGGGCAGCGCGTGCCGGGCGAACCAGCGGGCCGCCTCGGGGGCCGGTGAGGGGTCGGTGAACTCCGCGCCCGCGTATTCGTCCAGCGGCGGGTCGTAGAGGTAGCCGACGATCACGCCCCGGTCCGCCAGGGCCGCGATCGCCGCGTCCCGGTCCTCGACGAACAGCGGGACCCGAAACAGCGGTTGGGTGCCGGAGGCGTCGCGCGGCTTGGCCCAGGGCGTGGCCCGCAGCAGCTCCGTGCCCGCCCGGCAGGCGTCCAGCACCTCGTCCAGCCGGTCGAGCCGGCGTCCGATGCGGCCCAGCCGCAGCCGGCCGGACTCCAGGCGGTAGTCGTGCATGTCGACGCGCAGCCACGGGTGGTGGGAGTCCAGCCCGGGCGCCTCGCGGGCGGCCAGCGCGAGCTGGTGCGGGCGCAGCGGCATCCGGATGTCCTCCCGGTCGGCCAGCCCGAGCAGCCGGATCGCGGCCCAGGCGGCCCTGCGCAGCCGCAGACCGCGCACCGCCGCCTCGGCGAACGGCCGCACCGCGAAGCCCAGTTCCGAGCCGAGGCGGCCCGGGGTGAGCAGCCCCGCGCGGGTCTCCTCCACGGCCCGGCGCAGCCCCGCGTCGGCGAGGGACAGCATGCCGCCCGCCTTGGCGCCAACGTGCTTGGACAGGCTGAACACCGAGGCCTCGCCCCACGCCCCGACCGGCCGGCCCCCGACCCGGCTGCCGATGGCGTGCGCCGCGTCCTCGAACAGCGGGATGCCCAACGCGTCGCACGTGTCCCTCAGGCGCGGCGCCGGATCGGGGTTGCCGTAGAGGTTCGTGGTGAGCACGGCCGACACCGAGCCCCACACCTCGTCCGGCACGGCATCGATGTCGATGGACGCGTCGAGCGGGTGCAACGGCGCCTGCACCGGGCGCAGTCCGGCGGCGAGCACCACGAAGAAGATCACGTCGTCGTTGACCGGCGACATCAGCACGCGCCCACCGGGCGGGCACCAGTGGCGCAGCGCCACGTACAGCCCGAAACGGCACGACGGTACGTACACACATTCCCGGCCGAGCCGCAGGCGCATGGTCTCTTCCAGCCGCTTCGGCCGTGAACCATGCCGCACCGAGCCCGGACCGGCCTCCCCAATGGCCATCCGCCCCCCTGGTGTGCCGTCGGAACGCCCCCTCCCCGAGGCCTTCCGGCACCCGCCCAGAGTCGCCCCGTTCGCACCGCTCCGTCAAGATTGCGTCGCGTCCTGTGGATAACTTCCGGCACGTACGCATGTGCGACCCCGTCCGCCGCGCCGGTCACCGCCGGCCGGTCCGCCCGGTCGCACCCGGGCCCACCTGCCCCGTTCCTCCCGTCCGCCTCCTCGGACCCTGCCCAGGACCCGTGTGTCACCCGTAACGTGTGGCACGACCACGGACACGTGGCGACGACATGGCGCACCCGAAAGCGAGGCAGCACCCGATGCCCCCCTTCGATGTCCCCGAGGGCGACCCCTTCGGTCCGCACAACCTGCCGTACGGCGTGTTCTCCCTGCCCGGCTCCGCCCACCGGACCGTCGGCGTCCGGCTCGGCGACCATGTGCTGGACGCGGGCGCGGCCGCCCACGCGCTCGGCTCCCCGTACGCCTCCCTGCTCGCGCGGCCGAGCCTCAACCCGCTGCTGGCGGCGGGCCGCACCGCCTGGTCGGACGTCCGCCGGGCGCTGACGGCCTGGGTGACCGTGCCCTCCCACCGCGAGACCGTCGAGAAGCTGTTCCACCCGCTGTCCTCGGTGGAACTGCACCTGCCCTTCGAGGTCGCGGACTACGTCGACTTCTACGCCTCCGAGAACCACGCCCGGAACGTCGGGCAGATCTTCCGGCCCGACGCCGAGGACTCCCTGACCCCCAACTGGAAGCACCTGCCGATCGGCTACCACGGCCGCTCCGGCACGGTCGTGGTCTCCGGCACGGACGTGGTCCGCCCCTCGGGTCAGCGCAAGGCGCCCTCCGACGCCGCCCCGGTCTTCGGCCCCTCCGTCCGGCTGGACATCGAGGCCGAGGTCGGCTTCGTCGTCGGCGTGCCGTCCCGCATGGGCCGGCCGGTGGCGCTCGGCGACTTCCGCGAGCACGTCTTCGGCCTGTGCCTGCTCAACGACTGGTCCGCGCGGGACATCCAGGCCTGGGAGTACGTGCCGCTCGGCCCGTTCCTCGGCAAGTCCTTCGCCACCTCCGTCTCGGCCTGGATCACCCCGCTGGACGCCCTGGAGGAGGCTCTCGTGGCGCCTCCGGCCCGGACGCACCGGCTGCTGCCGTACCTGGACGACACCGACGAGGAACCCGGCGGCTACGACCTGCGGATCAGCGTCGCCGTCAACGGTCACGTCGTCTCCGAGCCGCCCTTCTCCACCATGTACTGGACGGCCGCCCAGCAGCTGGCCCACATGACCGTCAACGGCGCGTCCCTGCGCACGGGCGACCTGTACGGCTCCGGCACGGTCAGCGGGCCGTCGGAGCGCGAGCGCGGCTCGCTGCTGGAGCTGACCTGGAACGGCCGCGACCCGCTGGAACTCCCGGACGGCAAGCGGACGTTCCTGGAGGACGGCGACGTGGTGACCCTCTCGGCCTGGGCGCCCGGGCCCGACGGCGTCCGCGTGGGGCTGGGTGAGGTGACGGGGCGGGTGGTCCCGGACTGACCCGCGTGCCCGGTCCGGGCGGCCCGGGCTCGCCCGCACCTGTCGCCCCTCAGGGCCCTTCCCGCCCTCGCGTCGGCGTCCGGCTCCTGACGCACACCGCCCGGGCCCGTCATACTGGGCCACGGGCGGTGTGCCCGTACCCGCGTGGTGCACGGCACGTCGGCCGCGCCCGTCGTGGTCACGGGTGCGCACGGCAGCCGGATCCGCGATGGGCACGGCGACCGCGCCACCGGCGCGCACGGCGACCGGGTCACCGGCGCCTGCGGTGTCCGGACCGCCGGTGCCGACGGTGTCCGGACTGCCGGCGTTCGCGGTGTCCGGGTCACCGGTGCTCACGGTGCCGGCGGCACGGGTGCGCGCCGTGGCCGCAGCATCCGCGCGCACGGCGGCCGCCCGCCCCCGCACAACCCGTAGCCGCACCTTTTCCGACCAGGAACCGGAGCCCGTGGCCATGACCGTCTGCCTGCTCCTGCTCAGTGTTGTCGCCGTGACGGCCGCCGTCCCCGTCCCCCGGGCGCTGACCCGGGCCACGTGGCCGGAGCGGGAACCGGTGGTCGCGCTGTGGGTGTGGCAGTGCCTGGTCGCCACCGTCCTGCTGTGCTGCGTGACGGCTCTCGCGCTGGGCGCCGCCGCCGTGTTCGGCACGGTCCGCGCGCAGCTGTTCGCCCCCGCGCCGCCCGCGGTGACGGCCGCGTACGACCTGTCCACCGCGCCGCCCTGGGCCGCCGCCCTGACCGTGCTGCTGGCCTGCGGCGCGGCCTGGACGACGGCGATGCTCGCGAGGGAGCTGGTCGAGGCCCGCAGGCGCCGCGCCCAGGCCCGCGCGCACCTGCGCGAGCGCGCCCCCGACCTGCCGGCCGGACTGCCCGCCGCCAAGGGCCCGCTGCTGGTGCTGGAGGACGAGTACCCCGACGCCTGGTGGATGCCCGGCAGCCCGCCCCAGCTGATCGTCACCACGGGCGCCCTGCACCGTCTGACCGGCCACCAGCTGGACGCCGTCCTCACCCACGAGCGCGGCCACGCCCGGGCCCGCCACGACTGGCTGCTGCACCTGTCCACCGCCCTGGCCACCGGCTTCCCGCGCGTCCCGCTGTTCGCCCACTTCTGCGACCAGACCCACCGCCTGGTCGAGCTGGCCGCCGACGACACCGCCTCCCGCCGCTGCGGCCATCTGACCACCGCCCTGGCCCTGATCGAGCTCAACCAGCACCGCGGCGTGCTGTCCTGCGCCTCCAGCCACCGGCTGCTGGGCGAGCGGGTCGACCGGCTCCTCGAACCGCCGCCGCGGCTCGGCCGCAGGCACCGCGCCCTGACGACCACCACGGCCGCGCTCGTCCCCCTGCTGCCCCTGCTGATCACCTTCGCGCCGGGCCTGACGGCGCTGTCGTAGCGGCGCCGGCCCGCCGGCGGCCGGTGGCGGGCCTGACCCCCGTGGGAACAGAACGACTGCGCACCGCGGCACTCCCGCACGACGGCGCGACAGCGCCACGGCGCCACGGCGCCCCGGCCGAGCCCAACACGCCCGAGACCGGTCCCAGCCCCGCGCCACACCGGGCCCCGCGGCACTCCCGCACGAAGGCGAAACAGTCGAGGCCGCAGCATCCCAGGGCGACCCGATCGGAGACGCCGTGGCCGGGCTGCTCGACGATCCCGATGCCCTGGTGCGTGCCACGGCCTACGGGGCGCTCGGTACGACCGGTTGCCCCGCGCCCCTGACCGCACGCGCCGTCGCCGCTCTTGCGGAGCCGGCCTGGCAGGTGCGGGCCGGTGCCGCCACGGCGCTGTCCGTCGCCGACCCGGACGTGGCCGTCCCCGCCCTCACCAAGGCCCTGGCGGACTCCGACGCCGACGTCCGCAAGGCAGCCCTCCTGGCGCTGATCCGGCACGGTGCCTCACCGGAGGCGCGGGCGGCGCTGGCCACGGCGACGACGGACCCCCACGCGGACGTCAGGGCGTACGCGGCGCGGGCGCTGTGACCTGACCGCTCCCTTCCGGACCGCAGGGCCCCGGCCGGTCCAGGAGCCATCCGGTCCGGCCGGGGCCTACGGAGTGACACGGCCCGGCAGAAGCCCGGGCCGGCCGCACGGCCCGGTCGGGGCCCGGCCTATATCCAGTCCTCGGGCTCCGGCTCCTCGTCCATCTCGGGCCAGTCGTCCGGCATGCCCGTGTCCTGGCCGGGTGCCTGGCCCGGGGCCGGGTCGGCTGCCGGAGCCGGGTCGGCTGCCGGGGCCGCCCCGGGCGGTCCGCCCAGGGAGGCCAGCACCTTCAGCACACCCTCTCCGTAGGTCACGAGCTTCTTCTCTCCGACCCCGCTGATGCCGCCCAGCTCGCTCACCGACGTGGGCCATGCCAGGGCGATCTCCCGCAGCGTCGCGTCGTGGAAGATGACGTACGCCGGGACGCCCTGCTCGCGAGCCTGTTCGGCCCGCCAGGCGCGCAGGGCCTCGAACGCCGGCAGCAGCCCCTCGGGCAGCTCGGCCGCGGCCGTTCTGGCCTTGCGCTCGCGCCCGGAGCCGGAGGACGACGAGCCCGACCGGGAGGTCACCGGCTTCTTCGGCTCCTTGCGCAGCGGCACCTCCCGCTCCCGCCGCAGCACCGCCCCGCTGGCCTCGGTCAGCACCAGCGTGCCGTACTCGCCCTCCACCGCGAGCAGACCCTGCGCGAGCAACTGCCGTATGACGCCACGCCATTCGCCCTCGGTCAGGTCCTCTCCGATGCCGAAGACCGACAGCTGGTCGTGGTCGAACTGGATGACCTTGGCCGTGCGCCTGCCCAGCAGGATGTCGACGATCTGCACCGCGCCGAACTTCTGCCCGCGCTCCCGCTGCAGCCGCACCACCGTCGACAGCACCTTCTGCGCCGCGACCGTGCCGTCCCAGGTCTCCGGCGGGGTCAGGCAGGTGTCGCAGTTGCCGCAGCCGGCCGGGTCCGGGTCCTGGCCGAAGTAGGCGAGGAGCTGGCTCCGGCGGCACTGGGCCGTCTCGCACAGCGCCAGCATCGAGTCGAGGTGGGCCTGGGCCCGCCGGCGGAAGGCCTCGTCACCCTCGCCGGACTGGATGAGCTTGCGCTGCTGGATTACGTCGTTGAGCCCGTAGGCCATCCAGGCCGTCGACGGCAGCCCGTCGCGCCCGGCCCGGCCCGTCTCCTGGTAGTAGCCCTCGACCGACTTGGGCAGGTCCAGGTGGGCGACGAAGCGCACGTCCGGCTTGTCGATGCCCATGCCGAAGGCGATGGTCGCCACCACGACCAGACCGTCCTCCCGCAGGAAGCGGGACTGGTGGGCCGCGCGCGTCCCCGCGTCCAGGCCCGCGTGGTAGGGCACGGCCTCGATGCCGTTGCGGCTGAGGAACTCGGCGGTCTTCTCCACGGAGTTGCGCGACAGGCAGTAGACGATGCCCGCGTCGCCCGCGTGCTCCTCGCGCAGGAAGGCCAGCAGCTGCTTCTTCGGGTCGGCCTTGGGCACGATCCGGTACTGGATGTTGGGCCGGTCGAAGCTGGCCACGAAGTGGCGGGCCGCCGGCATGTTCAGCCGCTCGGTGATCTCCCGGTGCGTCGCCCGGGTGGCGGTCGCCGTGAGCGCGACGCGCGGGACGTCCGGCCAGCGCTCGCCGAGCAGCGACAGGGCCAGGTAGTCGGGCCGGAAGTCGTGGCCCCACTGGGAGACGCAGTGCGCCTCGTCGATGGCGAAGAGGGAGATCTTGCCGCGCGAGAGCAGATCCAGGGTGCTCTCCAGCCGCAGCCGCTCCGGCGCCAGGTACAGCAGGTCCAGCTCGCCGGCGAGGAACTCGGCCTCCACCATCCGGCGCTCGTCGAAGTCCTGCGTGGAGTTCATGAACCCGGCCCGCACGCCCAGGGCCCGCAGCGCGTCCACCTGGTCCTGCATCAGGGCGATCAGCGGGGAGACGACCACGCCCGTACCCGGTCTGACCAGGGACGGGATCTGGTAGCACAGGGACTTGCCGCCACCGGTCGGCATGAGCACCACGGCGTCGCCGCCGGCGATCACGTGCTCGATGACCGCTTCCTGCTCGCCGCGGAAGGCGCCGTAGCCGAAGACCCGGTGCAGCGCGGTCAGCGCCTCGCTCGCGTCGGCTCCCAGCGGCCCGGCCGAGCCATCGCCGGCCCCGAGGGGCCCGGCGGAACCACCGCCGGCTCCGGGCAGCCCGGCCGGGCCGCCGTCGGCACCCGGCCCCTCGCCGGTCTCGGTACCGGTCGCCGTGTCCCGTTCCGTCATCACACCCGTCCCGCCCGTAGCGCCCATCGTTGCGTCCCCCGTGCGTCGCGCCTCGACCACTGCGTCCACCATAGGCGCCCGCACCGACAGCCCCGGAGTTGTCCACAGGTCTCGTCCGGTGGACATGCCGTGCCCACACTCGCGTTCGACTCAGCCCAATGGACGGCCCGCCTGGCACAGCCCCACCGGCCGGGCGATGCTGCTCACGCGGCCCGGGCAAGGGCCGTACCCCCTGGCCCCTGGCCCCCGTCCGCCCCTCCCCCAGCGGGCACCACCGTGCCCACCCGACGGACACCACCGGGCACCCACCGGACGCACGCCGGACGGGCGCGCGTCCGCGGGCGCCCGCACCCCTCCCCGCAAGGAGCGACTCCACATGTCCCCGCGCACGACACTCCGGACCACCGGCGCCCTCGCCCTGGCCACGGCCCTCGCCCTCGCCGCCGCTCCCGCCCACGCCGGACACGGACACGGCCACGGCCACGCCCACGGCGCCGGACACGGCCACGACTCGGAGCCCGAGCTCGTCCAGACCTACGCCGCCACCCGCCACTACCAGCACGTCAAGCGCGCCCTGGCGGACGGCTATCTGCCCGCCGGGCCGTGCGCCGCCCTGCCCGGTCAGGGCGGCATGGGCTACCACTACGTCAAGCAACGGCTGATCAACTCCACCGATCCGGTGAAGCCGGCCGCGGTCGTCTACCACAAGGACGGGCACGGCAAGCTGCGCGCCGGAGCGGTGGAGTGGATCGTCCGGGACGCCGACCAGAAGGTGGAGACGGACCGGGACCGGCCGGTCATGTTCGGCGACCGCCGCTTCGAGGGGCCGGAGGAGATCCCCGGCCTGGGCGTCGTCTACACGCTGCACGCCTGGATCTTCAAGGACAACCCCAGGGGCGTGTTCCACCCCTGGAACCCCCGGGTGCAGTGCCCCTGACCCGTCCGATCCGCACCCGTACGCGAAGGGACCCGGCCTCCGAGGAGACCGGGTCCCACGCTCGCGGCGACGCTCAGCGGACGAACACGCCCGCCTGCCCCGCCAGGTCCAGGAAGTACTGCGGCGCCACACCGAGCACCAGCGTGACCGCCACGCCCACGCCGATCGCCGTCATGGTCAGCGGCGACGGCACGGCAACCGTCGGGCCCTCCGGCCGCGGCTCGCTGAAGAACATCAGCACGATGACGCGGATGTAGAAGAAGGCCGCGATCGCCGACGAGATGACACCGATGACGACGAGCGGGGCGGCCCCGCCCTCCGCCGCCGCCTTGAACACGGCGAACTTGCCCGAGAAGCCGGACGTCAGCGGAATGCCCGCGAAGGCGAGCAGGAACACCGCGAACACGGCCGCCACCAGCGGCGAGCGGCGGCCGAGCCCGGCCCACTTGGACAGGTGCGTCGCCTCACCGCCCGCGTCGCGCACCAGCGTGACCACCGCGAAGGCGCCGATCGTCACGAACGAGTACGCGGCCAGGTAGAAGAGGACGGACGAGACGCCGTCGGGTGTGGTCGCGATGACACCGGCGAGGATGAACCCGGCGTGCGCGATCGACGAGTACGCCAGCAGCCGCTTGATGTCGGTCTGCGTGATCGCCACGATCGCACCGCCCAGCATGGTGACGATCGCCACGGCCCACATCACCGGCCGCCAGTCCCAGCGCAGGCCCGGCAGGACGACGTACAGCACCCGCAGCAGCGCGCCGAAGGCCGCCACCTTGGTCGCCGCCGCCATGAAGCCGGTCACCGGGGTCGGCGCGCCCTGGTAGACGTCCGGGGTCCACATGTGGAACGGCACCGCGCCCACCTTGAACAGCAGGCCCATCACCACCAGCGCGGCGCCGACCAGGAGCAGCGCGTCGTTGCCCATGGTGTCGGCGAGCGCCGGGTTGACGTCCTGGACGGTGCCGTCGACGACCTGCGCGATCGTCGCGTACGACATCGAGCCCGCGTAGCCGTACAGCAGCGCGATGCCGAACAGGGTGAACGCGGAGGCGAACGCGCCGAGCAGGAAGTACTTGACCGCCGCCTCCTGGGACATCAGCCGCTTGCGGCGGGCCAGGGCGCACAGCAGGTACAGCGGGAGGGAGAAGACCTCCAGGGCGACGAACAGCGTCAGCAGGTCGTTGGCCGCCGGGAAGATCAGCATGCCGGCCACGGCGAACATCAGCAGCGGGAACACCTCGGTGGTGGTGAACCCGGCCCTGACCGCGGCCTTCTCGCTCTCGCTGCCCGGCACGGAGGCGGCCTGGGCCGCGAAGGAGTCGACGCGGTTGCCGTGCGCCGCCGGGTCCAGGCGCCGCTCGGCGAAGGTGAACAGGCCGACCAGGGCCGCCAGCAGGATCGTGCCCTGCAGGAACAGGGCCGGTCCGTCGACGGCGATCGCGCCCATCGCCGCGATGCGCGCCTTGGTCGTGCCGTAGCCGTCGGCCGCTAGGGCGACGACCGCGGCGAACGCGGCCGCCAGGGCGACGACGGAGACGAACATCTGGACGTAGTAGCGGGATTTGCGCGGGACGAACGCCTCGACCAGGATCCCGACGATCGCCGCTCCCACGACGATCAGGGTCGGCGCCAGCTGGCCGTACTCGAACTTCGGCGCGTCGATCTTGGTGATCGGGTCGGCCGCGGTTGTCCACAGGCTGTGGACGGCTGATGCGCTCACTTGGCCGCCTCCACCTCGGGCTGGGGGTCCTTCTTCTGTACGTCGGACATGGTCTGCTCCACCGCGGGGTTGACGATGTCCGTGACGGGCTTCGGGTAGACGCCCAGGAAGATCAGCAGCACGACCAGCGGCGCGACGACCACCACTTCCCGCACTTTGAGGTCGGGCATGGCGCTGACCTCCGGCTTCACCGGGCCGGTCATCGTCCGCTGGTAGAGGACGAGGGTGTAGAGCGCGGCGAGGACGATGCCGAAGGTGGCGATGATGCCGATGACCGGGTAACGCGTGAACGTGCCGACCAGCACCAGGAACTCACTGACGAACGGCGCCAGTCCCGGCAGGGAGAGCGTCGCGAGGCTGCCGATCAGGAACGTGCCGGCGAGCACCGGGGCGACCTTCTGCACCCCGCCGTAGTCGGCGATGAGCCGCGAGCCGCGCCGGGAGATCAGGAAACCGGCGACCAGCATCAGCGCGGCCGTCGAGATGCCGTGGTTGATCATGTAGAGCGTCGCGCCGGACTGGCCCTGGCTGGTCATCGCGAAGATGCCCATGATGATGAAGCCGAAGTGGGAGATCGACGCGTACGCCACCAGCCGCTTGATGTCGCGCTGGCCGACCGCGAGCAGCGCCCCGTAGATGATGCTGATCAGCGCCAGGACGAGGATCGCGGGCGTGGCCCACCTGCTGGCCTCCGGGAAGAGCTGGAGGCAGAAGCGGAGCATCGCGAACGTGCCGACCTTGTCGACGACCGCCGTGATGAGGACCGCGACCGGGGCCGTCGACTCCTGCATCGCGTTGGGCAGCCAGGTGTGCAGCGGCCACAGCGGCGCCTTCACCGCGAAGGCGAAGAAGAAGCCGAGGAACAGCCAGCGTTCGGTGCCCGTCGCCATGTCCAGCGTGCCGTTGGCGCGGGCCTCGGAGATCTCCTGGAGCGAGAAGTTCCCGGCGGCCACGTACAGGCCGATCACCGCGGCCAGCATGATCAGGCCGCCGGCAAGGTTGTAGAGGAGGAACTTCACCGCGGCGTACGAGCGCTGCGTCGCCGCCGCCTTCTCGCCGTGCTCGTGGGCCCGGTCACCGAAGCCGCCGATGAGGAAGTACATCGGGATGAGCATGGCTTCGAAGAAGATGTAGAAGAGGAAGACGTCGGTGGCCTCGAAGGAGAGGATCACCATCGCCTCGACGGCCAGGATCAGGGCGAAGAAGCCCTGCGTCGGCCGCCACCGGCTGCTGCCGGTCTCCAGGGGGTCGGCGTCGTGCCAGCCCGCCAGGATGATGAACGGGATGAGCAGCGCGGTCAGCGCGATGAGCGCCACGCCGATGCCGTCCACGCCCAGTTCGTAGCGGACGCCGAAGTCGGCGATCCAGGCGTGCGACTCGGTGAGCTGGTAGCGGTCGCCGCCCGGGTCGAAGCGGACCAGGACGACGATCGCCAGGACGAGCGTGGCGAGCGAGAAGAGCAGCGCGAGCCACTTGGCGGCCGTGCGCCGCGCGGCCGGTACGGCGGCCGTGGCGATCGCCCCGATCGCCGGGAGCGCCGCTGTCGCTGTCAGCAGGGGAAAGGACATCGGTATCAGACCGCCCTCATCAGCAGGGTCGCGGCGACGATGACCGCCGCGCCGCCGAACATCGAGACCGCGTAGGAGCGGGCGAAGCCGTTCTGCAGCCTGCGCATCCGCCCGGAGAGGCCGCCGACCGAGGCCGCCGTGCCGTTGACGACGCCGTCGACCAGGGTGTGGTCGACGTAGACCAGGGACCGCGTGAGGTGCTCGCCGCCGCGGACCAGGACGACGTGGTTGAAGTCGTCCTGGAGCAGGTCGCGGCGGGCGGCCCGGGTGAGCAGCGAGCCGCGCGGGGCGACGGCCGGGACCGGGCGGCGTCCGTACTGCGCCCAGGCGAGGGCGACGCCGATGACCATCACGGCGACGGTGGACAGCGTGACCGTGAGGGCGCTGACCGGCGGGTTGCCGTGGTCGTGCCCGGTGATCGGCTCCAGCCAGTGCAGGAAACGGTCGCCGATGCTGAAGAACGCGCCGCCCGCGACCGACCCGACGGCCAGCACGATCATGGGGATCGTCATGATCTTGGGCGACTCGTGCGGGTGCGGCGGGGTGTACTCGCCGCGAGTCTCGGCCGCGGGCTCCACGTCCGGCTCGGCCGGGGACGCCGTCGGCGCGTGCCGCCAGCGCTCCTCACCGAAGAACGTCATCAGCATCACGCGCGTCATGTAGAACGCGGTGATGGCCGCGCCGAGCAGGGCGCAAGCGCCGAGGATCCAGCCCTCGGTGCCGCCCTTGGCGAACGCCGCCTCGATGATCTTGTCCTTGGAGAAGAACCCGGACAGGCCCGGGAAGCCGATGATCGCCAGGTAGCCGAGGCCGAAGGTGACGAACGTGACCGGCATGTACTTCCTCAGGCCGCCGTACCTGCGCATGTCGACCTCGTCGTTCATGCCGTGCATGACCGAACCGGCGCCGAGGAAGAGGCCGGCCTTGAAGAAGCCGTGCGTCACCAGGTGCATGATCGCGAAGACGTAGCCGATGGGGCCGAGGCCCGCGGCGAGGATCATGTAGCCGATCTGCGACATGGTCGAGCCGGCCAGCGCCTTCTTGATGTCGTCCTTCGCGCAACCGACGATCGCACCGAACAGGAGCGTGACCGCGCCGACGATGGTGACGACCAGCTGCGCGTCCGGCGCGCCGTTGAAGACGGCGCCGGAGCGGACGATCAGGTAGACGCCCGCGGTCACCATGGTCGCGGCGTGGATCAGGGCCGAGACCGGGGTCGGGCCCTCCATGGCGTCCCCGAGCCAGGACTGCAGCGGCACCTGGGCGGACTTGCCGCAGGCGGCGAGCAGCAGCATCAGGGCGATCGCCGTCAGCTTGTCCTCACCGGCGGCGCCGGCGAGCCCGGCCTCCTCGTGGCTGCCGAGCACCGGCCCGAAGGCGAAGGTGCCGAACCACAGGAACATCAGCATGATCGCGATGGACAGGCCCATGTCGCCGACGCGGTTGACCAGGAAGGCCTTCTTCGCGGCCGTGGCGGCGCTGGGCTTGTGCTGCCAGAAGCCGATCAGCAGGTAGGAGGCGAGACCGACGCCCTCCCAGCCGACGTACAGCAGCAGGTAGTTGTCGGCGAGGACGAGGATGAGCATCGCCGCGAGGAACAGGTTCAGATAGCCGAAGAAGCGGCGGCGCCGCTCGTCGTGCTCCATGTACCCGACGGAGTACAGGTGGATCAGCGATCCGACGCCCGTGATCAGCAGGACGAACGTCATGGACAGCTGGTCGAGCTGGAAGGCGACGTCCGCCTGGAAGCCCTCGACCGGGATCCAGCTGAACAGGTGCTGGCTCATGACGCGGTGCTCGGCGTCCTGCGCCAGCATGTCGCTGAACAGCACCAGGCCGAGCACGAAGGAGACGGCCGCGAGCAGCGTGCCGAGCCAGTGGCCGACGGCGTCCAGCCGGCGTCCGCCGCACAGCAGGACCGCCGCTCCGAGCAGGGGCGCCGCCACCAGCAGCGCAATCAGGTTCTCCACTTTTCTCCCGACCCCTTACAGCTTCATCAGGCTGGCGTCGTCGACCGAGGCCGAGTGGCGGGCACGGAACAGGGACACGATGATCGCGAGCCCCACCACGACCTCCGCGGCGGCGACGACCATCGTGAAGAAGGCGATGATCTGGCCGTCGAGGTTGCCGTGCATCCGGGAGAAGGCGACGAACGCGAGGTTGCAGGCGTTGAGCATCAGCTCGATGCACATGAACACCACGATCGCGTTGCGCCTGATCAGCACGCCGGTGGCGCCGATCGTGAACAGCAGGGCCGCGAGATAGAGGTAGTTGACCGGGTTCACTTCGATGCCTCCTCGGGCCGCTTGAACGTGGCCGGCTCGACGGCCTTGCGCTCCAGCCGCTCCTCGGCCCGCTGCTCCAGGGCCCGCAGATCGTTGAGCGCCTCCTGCGACACGTCCCGGACCTGGCCCCGCTCGCGCAGCGTCTTGCTGACGGTGAGGTCGGAGGGGGTGCCGTCGGGCAGCAGGCCCGCGATGTCGACCGCGTTGTGCCGGGCGTAGACACCGGGCGCCGGCAGCGGCGGCAGATACGTGCCCGTGCGCACGCGCTCCTCGGCGAGTTCGCGCTGGGTCTTGGCGCGCTCGGTGCGCTCGCGGTGGGTGAGCACCATGGCGCCGACCGCGGCCGTGATGAGCAGGGCGCCGGTGATCTCGAACGCGAAGACGTACTTGGTGAAGATGAGGGCGGCGATGCCCTCCACGTTGCCGCCGGCGTTCGCCTGGCCGATGCCGTTGAACTCCTTCAAGGACGCGTTGCCGATCCCGGCGATCAGCAGCACGCCGAAGCCGAGTCCGCACAGCAGGGCCAGCCAGCGCTGGCCCTTGATGGTCTCCTTCAGGGAGTCCGCCGCGGTGACGCCGACGAGCATCACCACGAACAGGAACAGCATCATGATCGCGCCGGTGTAGACGACGATCTGGACGACGCCCAGGAAGTACGCGCCGTTGGCGAGGTAGAACACCGCCAAGATGATCATGGTCCCGGCCAGGCACAGCGCGCTGTGCACGGCCCGCCGCATCAGGATGGTGCACAGGGCGCCGATCACCGCGACGGTGCCGAGGATCCAGAACTGGACGGCCTCTCCGGTGGAGGTGGAGTAGGCGGCGAGCTGGGCGGTCATCGGCCGATCACCTTCTCCGACGCCGGTTCGCTCTCGCCGAAGGACGAGTCGGCCTCCTGCACCACCTCGCCCTTGGAGTGGGCGACCTGGCGCTCGGTGCCCGGAGCGGCTTCCGTCACCAGGCCCCGGTAGTAGTCCTGCTCGTCCGTGCCCGGGTAGATGGCGTGGGGGGTGTCGACCATGCCCTCCTCCAGACCGGCGAGCAGCTGCTCCTTGGTGTAGATGAGGTTGGCGCGGCTGGAGTCGGCCAGCTCGAACTCGTTGGTCATGGTCAGCGCGCGCGTGGGGCACGCCTCGATGCACAGCCCGCACAGGATGCAGCGGGCGTAGTTGATCTGGTAGACGCGGCCGTACCGCTCGCCGGGCGAGTAGCGCTCCTCTTCGGTGTTGTCCGCGCCCTCCACGTAGATCGCGTCGGCGGGACAGGCCCAGGCGCACAGCTCGCAGCCGACGCACTTCTCCAGGCCGTCCGGATGGCGGTTGAGCTGGTGCCGTCCGTGGAAGCGCGGGGCCGTGGTCTTCGGCTGCTCGGGGTACTGCTCGGTCAGCCGCTTCTTGAACATGGCCTTGAAGGTCACGCCGAAACCGGCCACCGGGTTCATGAAGCCGGGCTTGGTGTCCTTCGGTTCCTCGGCCTGCGAACGCTCGAGTTCCTCAGCCATCGGACGCCTCCTTTCCATCCGTAGATCCGCCCTGAGATCCGTCACTGTGAGTATCGGGCCCACCACTGACAATCAGCTCCCGCTCCCGGCGCGAGGGCCGGCGCGGAACGGGCGGAAGTTCCTGTCCCGGCAGGGGCGGTACGGGGAATCCGCCCGCCATCGGGTCGAAGGCGGCCGGGGCCTCGGCCGGCTGCTCGGCCTGCCTGGTCTTCTCGCGGAACATGTCGGCGACGAAGGAGAGCAGCAGCAGGGCCAGCACGGCGCCGCCGACGTAGAGGGCGATGTCGGCGAAGTCGTAGCCCTCGTTGCGCAGGGCCCGGACGGTCGCGACGAGCATCAGCCACACCAGCGAGCCCGGGATGAGGACCTTCCAGCCGAGCTTCATCAGCTGGTCGTAGCGCACGCGCGGGAGGGTGCCGCGGATCCAGATGAACATGAACAGCAGCAGCTGGACCTTGACGGTGAACCACAGCAGCGGCCACCAGCCGTGGTTGGCGCCCTCCCAGAAGGTGCTGATCGGCCAGGGGGCCCGCCAGCCGCCGAGGAAGAGCGTGGTGGCGACGGCCGAGACGGTCACCATGTTGACGTACTCGGCGAGCATGAACATCGCGAACTTGATCGACGAGTACTCGGTGTTGAAGCCGCCGACCAGGTCGCCCTCGGACTCCGGCATGTCGAAGGGCGCGCGGTTGGTCTCGCCGACCATCGTGACGATGTAGAGGATGAAGGAGACCGGCAGCAGCAGGATGTACCAGCGGTCGGTCTGCCCCTCGACGATCGTCGACGTCGACATCGAACCGGAGTAGAGGAACACGGAGGCGAAGGCGGCGCCCATCGCGATCTCGTAGGAGATCATCTGGGCGCACGAGCGCAGGCCGCCCAGCAGCGGGTACGTCGAGCCGGAACTCCAGCCCGCCAGGACGATGCCGTAGATGCCGACCGAGGCGACCGCGAGGATGTAGAGCATCGCGATCGGCAGGTCGGTGAGCTGCATCGTGGTGCGCTGGCCGAAGATCGAGATCTCGTTGCCGGCCGGGCCGAAGGGGATCACCGCGATCGCCATGAAGGCCGGGATGGCCGCGATGATCGGCGCGAGGACGTACACCGCCTTGTCCGCGCGCTTGACGATCACATCCTCCTTCAGCATCAGCTTGATGCCGTCGGCGAGCGACTGGAGCATGCCCCAGGGGCCGTGCCGGTTGGGGCCGATGCGCAGCTGCATCCAGGCGACGACCTTGCGCTCCATGACGATGGAGATCAGCACGGTCACCATCAGGAAGGCGAAGCAGAACACCGCCTTGATGACGACCAGCCACCAGGGGTCGGTGCCGAACAGCGAGAGGTCTTCAGCAGCGAGGTACGACGGGCTCATGCCTCCACCTCCTTGGGGGCCTCGCCGGCGAGCGTCGCCGGGCCGATGCGGACGAGGGAGCCGGGCCGCGCCCCGGTGTCGGAGGCGACGCCCCCTCCGGTGGAGTTGAGCGGCAGCCACACCACCCGGTCGGGCATGTCGCTGATCTGCAGCGGCAGGGCGACGGCGCCCTCGGGGCCGGTGACCGCGAGGAGGTCGCCGTCCTTGACGCCCGCCTCGGCGGCCGTCGCGGCCGATACACGCGCGCGTGCGGCGTGCCGCGTTCCGGCGAGGGCCTCGTCGCCCTGTTGCAGGAGGCCCTGGTCGAGCAGGAGCCGGTGCCCGGCGAGCACGGCCTCCCCGGCCGCCGGGCGGGGCAGCGCGGCCGCCGTCTCCCGGGGCTCGCCGGCCCGGGAGCCGTCCCAGGCACCGAGCCGGTCGATCTCGGCGCGCACGGTGCGCAGATCCGGCAGCCCCAGGTGGACGTCCATGGCGTCGGCGAGCATCTGCAGCACGCGCGCGTCGGTGGGCGCGAGGGTGCGGGTCATCTGGTCGGGCTTGAGCGCCGCCTCGAAGGAGCGCACCCGGCCTTCCCAGTTGAGGAAGGTGCCGGCCTTCTCGGCGACCGCCGCCACGGGCAGCACCACGTCGGCCTTGCGGGAGACCTCACTGGGCCGCAGTTCGAGCGAGACCAGGAAGCCCACCTCGTCGAGCGCGGCACGCGCGCGTGCCGGGTCGGGCAGGTCGGCGATCTCCACGCCCGCCACCAGCAGGGCCTGGAGTTCGCCGGTCGCGGCGGCCTCCACGATCTGGCCGGTGTCGCGGCCGTAGCGGTGCGGCAGGCCGGCGACGCCCCAGACGGCGGCGACCTCGTCCCGCGCGCGCGGGTCGGTGGCCGGGCGCCCGCCCGGCAGCAGCGAGGGCAGCGCGCCCGCCTCGACGGCGCCGCGCTCCCCGGCCCGGCGCGGGATCCACACCAGCCGGGCGCCGGTGGCGGCGGCGGTGCGGACGGCGGCCGTCAGCCCACCGGCCACCGCGGCCAGCCGCTCGCCGACCACGATCACCGCGCCCTCGGCGCGCAGCGCCTCGGCGGCGAGCGCACCCTCGTCCTCCAGGCCGACCCCGCTCGCGAGCGCGTCCAGCCACTCGGTCTCGGTGCCGGGAGCCGCCGGGAGCAGGGTGCCGCCGGCCTTCTCCAGGCCCCGCGTGGTGTGCGTGGCGAGCGCGAAGGTCCGCTGCCCGTGCTTGCGCCAGGCCTTGCGCAGCCGCAGGAAGACGCCGGGCGCCTCCTCCTCGGCCTCGAACCCGACCAGGAGGACGGCCGGGGCCTTCTCCAGCGCGGTGTACGTGACGCCCGTGCCGTCGAGGTCCCGGCCGCGGCCGGCGATCTGCGCCGCGAGGAAGTCGGCCTCCTCGCTGCTGTGCACGCGCGCGCGGAAGTCGATGTCGTTGGTGTCGAGCGCCACGCGCGCGAACTTGCTGTACGCGTAGGCGTCCTCGACGGTGAGGCGGCCGCCGGTCAGCACGCCGGTGCGGCCCCGGGAGGCCAGCAGCCCCTGGGCCGCGATCTGCAGCGCCTCGGGCCAGGAGGCCGGTTCCAGCTCGCCCTCGGCGTTGCGCACCAGGGGCGTCGTCAGCCGGTCGCGCTGCTGGGCGTAGCGGAAGGCGAACCGCCCCTTGTCGCAGATCCACTCCTCGTTGACCTCGGGGTCCTCGGCCGCGAGGCGCCGCATGACCTTGCCGCGCCGGTGGTCGGTGCGGGTGGCGCAGCCGCCGGAGCAGTGCTCGCACACCGACGGGGAGGAGACCAGGTCGAAGGGCCGGGAGCGGAATCGGTACGCCGCCGAGGTCAGCGCTCCCACCGGGCAGATCTGGATGGTGTTGCCGGAGAAGTACGACTCGAACGGGTCGCCCTCGCCGGTGCCGACCTGCTGCAGCGCGCCCCGCTCGATCAGCTCGATCATCGGGTCGCCCGCGACCTGGTTGGAGAAGCGGGTGCAGCGGGCGCACAGCACACAGCGCTCGCGGTCGAGCAGCACCTGCGTGGAGATCGGGACCGGCTTCTCGTAGGTCCGCTTGCGGCCCTCGAAGCGGGACTCGGCGTCGCCGTGCGACATGGCCTGGTTCTGCAGCGGGCACTCGCCGCCCTTGTCGCAGACCGGGCAGTCCAGCGGGTGGTTGATGAGCAGCAGCTCCATCACACCCTTCTGGGCCTTCTCCGCGACCGGGGAGCTGAGGTGCGTCTTGACGACCATGCTGTCGGTGCAGGTGATGGTGCAGGAGGCCATCGGCTTGCGCTGGCCCTCGACCTCGACGATGCACTGGCGGCAGGCGCCGGCCGGGTCCAGGAGGGGGTGGTCGCAGAACCGGGGGATCTCGATGCCGAGCTGTTCGGCGGCCCGGATGACCAGGGTGCCCTTGGGCACGCTGATCTCGGCGCCGTCGATCGTCAGCGACACGAGGTCCTCCGGCGGGACCGCCGCCTCTCCCCCGCCGGAGGGAGAGCTGGTGGTCACGGTCATGCGTTCACCTCCGTGCGGTCGGCCCAGGCCGTCGACCTGGCCGGGTCGAAGGGGCAGCCCCGGCCCGTGATGTGCTGCTCGTACTCCTCGCGGAAGTACTTGAGCGAGGAGAAGATCGGCGAGGCGGCGCCGTCGCCGAGGGCGCAGAAGGACTTGCCGTTGATGTTGTCGGCGATGTCGTTCAGCTTGTCGAGGTCGGACATGCGTCCCTTGCCGGCCTCGATGTCGCGCAGCAGCTGCACGAGCCAGTACGTCCCCTCGCGGCAGGGCGTGCACTTGCCGCAGGACTCGTGGGCGTAGAACTCCGTCCAGCGCGTGACGGCACGGACCACACAGGTCGTCTCGTCGAAGCACTGGAGGGCTTTGGTGCCGAGCATGGAACCCGCGGCGCCCACTCCTTCGTAGTCGAGGGGGACGTCGAGGTGCTCGTCGGTGAACATCGGGGTCGAGGAGCCGCCCGGCGTCCAGAACTTGAGGCGGTGCCCCGGGCGCATCCCGCCGCTCATGTCGAGGAGCTGGCGGAGCGTGATCCCGAGCGGCGCCTCGTACTGACCGGGGCTGGCGACGTGGCCGGAGAGGGAGTAGAGCGTGAAGCCGGGCGACTTCTCGCTGCCCATCGACCGGAACCAGTCCTTGCCCCGGTTCATGATCGCGGGAACCGACGCGATCGATTCGACGTTGTTCACCACAGTCGGGCACGCGTAGAGGCCCGCGACGGCGGGGAAGGGGGGACGGAGCCGCGGTTGACCCCGGCGGCCTTCGAGCGAGTCGAGCAGTGCGGTCTCCTCACCGCAGATGTACGCGCCCGCGCCCGCGTGCACCGTGATGTCGAGATCGAGTCCGCTGTCGAGGATGTTCTCGCCGAGGAAGCCCGCCGCGTACGCCTCGCGTACGGCCGAGTGCAACCGCCGCAGCACGGGGACGACTTCACCCCGCAGATAGATGAAGGCGTGCGACGACCTGATCGCGTAGCACGCGATGATCATGCCCTCGATGAGGCTGTGCGGGTTCGCGAAGAGGAGCGGGATGTCCTTGCACGTCCCCGGCTCCGACTCGTCGGCGTTGACAACCAGATAGTGCGGCTTTCCATCGCCCTGCGGGATGAACTGCCACTTCATGCCGGTCGGGAAGCCGGCGCCGCCGCGTCCGCGCAGACCGGACTCCTTGACGTACGCGATCACGTCGTCCGGCGACATGGCGAGCGCCTTGCGCAGCCCCTCGTAGCCGTCGTGCCGCCGGTACACGTCCAGCGTCCAGGACCTGTCCTCGTCCCAGAAGGCCGACAGCACCGGTGCGAGCAGCTTCTCCGGGCTCATGTCCTTCAGTTCGGCTGCCAAGGTCATCACTCCCCCTCCTCGGCGGTCGGCCCGGCCGGGTGGGCCGGGTCGGAGGCCGACGTGTCCTGCGGCGCGTCGTGCGAACTCAGGTGCTCCGTCGGCGACGGCTCGTGCGGCGCCCCGGTGCGGGCGGCCTCACCGCGCGGGTGCACCACGCGCGCGGGGGACGCCTCGCCCTTGGCGAGCTTCAGGCCGACCAGGGAGGCCGGTCCCGCGCTTCCCCCGGACTCCACGGCGCCGTCCCGCTCGTCGGGGAAGCCGGCCAGGATGCGGGCGGTGTCCTTGAAGGTGCACAGCGGCGCCCCGCGCGTGGGCGTGACCGGGCGTCCGGCGCGCAGGTCGTCGACGAGGCGCTTGGCGCTGGCGGGGGTCTGGTTGTCGAAGAACTCCCAGTTGACCATCACGACCGGCGCGAAGTCGCAGGCCGCGTTGCACTCGATGTGCTCCAGGGTGACCTTGCCGTCGTCGGTGGTCTCGCCGTTGCCGACGCCGAGGTGCTCCTGGAGCTCCTCGAAGATCGCGTCCCCGCCCATGACGGCGCACAGGGTGTTGGTGCACACCCCGACCTGGTAGTCACCGCTCGGCTTGCGCCGGTACATGGTGTAGAAGGTCGCGACGGCGGTGACCTCGGCCGTGGTCAGGCCGAGCACGTCCGCGCAGAACCGCATGCCGGTGCGTGTGACGTGACCCTCCTCCGACTGGACGAGGTGCAGCAGCGGCAGGAGGGCGGAGCGGGAGTCCGGGTAGCGGGCGATGATCTCGCGCGCGTCGCTCTCCAGCCGGGCCCGGACGTCGTCCGGGTAGGCGGGTGGGGGCAGTTCGGGCATGCCCAGGCCGACGCCCCGCTCGGAAGACGAAGTGGTCACCGGTCGACGCCTCCCATCACGGGGTCGATGGACGCGACGGCGACGATGACGTCGGCGACCTGGCCGCCCTCGCACATCGCCGCCATCGCCTGCAGGTTGGTGAAGGACGGGTCGCGGAAGTGGACCCGGTAGGGGCGGGTGCCGCCGTCGGACACGACGTGCACCCCGAGTTCGCCCTTGGGCGACTCGACCGCCGCGTAGGCCTGTCCCGGCGGGACGCGGAAGCCCTCGGTGACCAGCTTGAAGTGGTGGATCAGGGCCTCCATGGAGGTGCCCATGATCTTCTTGATGTGGTCGAGGGAGTTGCCGAGCCCGTCGGGGCCCAGGGCGAGCTGGGCGGGCCAGGCGATCTTCTTGTCGGCGACCATGACCGGCCCGGGCTGGAGCCGGTCCAGGCACTGCTCGATGATCCGCAGCGACTGGCGCATCTCCTCCAGGCGGATCAGGAAGCGGCCGTAGGAGTCGCAGGTGTCGGCGGTCGGGACGTCGAAGTCGTACGTCTCGTAGCCGCAGTACGGCTGGGCCTTGCGCAGGTCGTGCGGCAGGCCGGTGGAGCGCAGGATCGGGCCCGTGGCACCGAGGGCCATGCAGCCGGCCAGGTCCAGGTAGCCGATGTCCTGCATACGGGCCTTGAAGATGGGGTTCCCGGTGGCGAGCTTGTCGTACTCCGGGAGGTTCTTCTTCATCTTCTTCACGAACTCGCGGATCTGGTCCACGGCGCCGGGCGGCAGGTCCTGGGCGAGGCCGCCGGGGCGGATGTAGGCGTGGTTCATCCGCAGGCCGGTGATCAGCTCGTAGATGTCGAGAATGAGTTCACGATCACGGAAGCCGTAGATCATGATCGTGGTGGCGCCGAGTTCCATGCCGCCGGTGGCGATGCACACCAGGTGCGAGGACAGCCGGTTCAGCTCCATCAGGAGCACGCGGATGATCGAGGCGCGGTCCGGGATCTGGTCCTCGATGCCGAGGAGCTTCTCGACGCCGAGGCAGTACGCCGTCTCGTTGAAGAACGGCGTCAGGTAGTCCATGCGTGTCACGAACGTCGTGCCCTGCGTCCACGTCCGGTACTCGAGGTTCTTCTCGATGCCGGTGTGCAGGTAGCCGATGCCGCAGCGGGCCTCGGTGACGGTCTCGCCCTCGATCTCCAGGATCAGGCGGAGCACGCCGTGCGTGGACGGGTGCTGCGGGCCCATGTTGACGACGATGCGCTCGTCGTCGGCGCGGGCGGCGGACTGGACGACCTCGTCCCAGTCGCCGCCGGTGACCGTGTAGACGGTGCCTTCGGTGGTCTCCCGGGGGGAGGCGTGGGAAGTGCTCATGAGTACGACCTCCGCTGGTCCGGAGCCGGGATCTGGGCGCCCTTGTATTCGACGGGGATGCCGCCGAGGGGGTAGTCCTTGCGCTGCGGATGGCCCTGCCAGTCGTCCGGCATCATGATCCGGGTCAGGGCGGGGTGGCCGTCGAAGACGATGCCGAAGAAGTCGTACGTCTCGCGCTCGTGCCAGTCGTTGGTCGGATAGACCGAGAACAGCGACGGGATGTGCGGGTCGCTGTCGGGGCAGCTGACCTCCAGGCGGATCACCCGGTTGTGGGTGATCGAGCGCAGGTGGTAGACGGCGTGCAGCTCGCGGCCCTTGTCGTTCGGGTAGTGCACGCCGCTGACGCCGGTGCACAGCTCGAAGCGCAGGGCCGGGTCGTCGCGCAGGGTGCGGGCGACGCGGACCAGGTGCTCGCGCTCGATGTGGAAGGTCAGCTCGTCGCGGTCGACGACCGTCCGCTCGATGGCGTTCTCGGGCAGCAGGCCCTGTTCCTCCAGGGCCCCCTCCAGCTCGTCGGCGACCTCGTCGAACCAGCCGCCGTAGGGGCGGTTCGCCGGTCCCGGGAGCCGGACCGAGCGGACCAGGCCGCCGTAGCCGGAGGTGTCGCCGCCGTTGCGGGCGCCGAACATGCCGCGCTGGACGCGGATCTCCTCGCCGCCCCGGCCGCGCTGGCCGGGGAGGTTCTCCGCGGAGAGGTCCTTCTCGGGATTGACACCGTTGCCGTTCGCGTCGCTCACCGCAGCAGCCCCTTCATCTCGATCGTGGGCAGGGCCTTGAGCGCCGCCTCCTCCGCCTCGCGGGCCGCCTCCTCGGCGTTCACGCCGAGCTTGGAGGACTGGATCTTCTGGTGGAGCTTGAGGATGGCGTCCATCAGCATCTCCGGCCGTGGCGGACAGCCGGGGAGGTAGATGTCGACCGGCACGATGTGGTCGACGCCCTGGACGATCGCGTAGTTGTTGAACATGCCGCCCGAGGAGGCGCAGACCCCCATGGAGATCACCCACTTGGGGTTCGGCATCTGGTCGTAGACCTGCCGCAGCACCGGCGCCATCTTCTGGCTGACCCGGCCGGCGACGATCATCAGGTCCGCCTGGCGCGGCGAGCCCCGGAAGACCTCCATGCCGAAGCGCGCCAGGTCGTAGCGGCCGGCACCGGTGGTCATCATCTCGATGGCGCAGCAGGCGAGGCCGAACGTGGCGGGGAAGACCGACGCCTTGCGCACCCAGCCCGCGGCCTGCTCGACGGTGGTCAGCAGGAAGCCGCTCGGCAGCTTTTCTTCGAGTCCCATGACTTGTGGCCCCTCAGTCCCATTCCAGGCCGCCGCGCCGCCATACGTACGCGTACGCGACGAAGACGGTGAGCACGAAGAGCAGCATCTCCACGAGCCCGAAGATCCCCAGGGCGTCGAAGGTGACGGCCCAGGGGTAGAGGAAGACGATCTCGATGTCGAAGACGATGAAGAGCATCGCCGTCAGGTAGTACTTGATGGGGAAGCGCCCGCCGCCGGCCGGCGTGGGGGTCGGCTCGATACCGCACTCGTAGGCCTCGAGCTTGGCCCGGTTGTACCGCTTGGGCCCGATCAACGTGGCCATGACCACGGAGAAGATCGCAAAGCCTGCCCCGAGGGCTCCCAGTACGAGGATGGGCGCATAAGCGTTCACCGCTCCTCGCTCCTCTCAGTCGGCACTGACTGCTGGCGGTTTGCGTCGGGCTCACGTCCGTCTCACCCGTCCCGCGAACCCCGCCCGCCCCGGCGAAGATCGGGAACATGTGAAGCAGGTCACAAGCCCAACCGCGTGCATCTTATGCCCGACGCTCTGTGATCTGCGACACGGGGTATTGCACAAGCTTTGTGATCTCCACCACCTGACGATCGATCATGAAGTCGGATGAGCGGTGATCTTCACACGCGAAGCGTCCGAGTGATCACCAGAGGTGACATTTTGGCTCGTCAGTGCAGCTCGGAAGGCGCGTCTCAATATCAAGAGAGTTCGCGTGCATGCAAATTGGCGGTGGACTCGATCTCTTGATAGAGGCGCGTTCACACCTCCGGGGTCGTCCAGGGCGGGGTGTGGACGCGTGCACGCGTTCACGATCTCCGCGAGGTCGTGATCCGGCCGTGACCCGCGCGCCGGGACGCGGCCGCCGGACCAGCCGTTCCGTGACCTCCGCCACATTGATGAGAGGAGCGTGAGAACGGGGCTTGGCCAATCAAGCCAACCAGTGGTAGGCGCGGGGCAATTCGGGCGTATTGATCAAACGCCGTGATCACAGGCCGGTCACACCGCGCCCGCAATGTCCGTTACGGCGTCAATAAAGGGCCTCGTTCGGGGGTTTTGGGCGCCCGATTGAACAACTGTGGCGCAGGACACGTTTCTTGAAGATATGAAGGAGCCCCTGGTACCGGTTGTTCCCATGTCCCACACCGCTCACATACGCAGCCACCGGAAGCCCCGCCGCAGCGCGACCTCTTCGATCGCCGTGCGTGCCGGAGTTGCCGGTGGCGTTCTCAGCATGGCAGCGGCGGGTGCGTCGGCCTCGGCGAGTGCCGCCGAGCCGGTGACGCAGACCATCGAACTGCCCACCCTGACGGCCGACATGTCCGCCGCGGTCGCCCAGTCGGCGGCCGCCACGCAGCAGGCCGCCGCGAACTACGAGCTGCGCGCAGAGCGTGACGCGGCCGCCGCCGAGGCCGCCGCCGAGGCCAAGAAGGACCTCGCCGAGGCGAAGAAGGCCGAGGCCAAGAAGAAGGCCGCCGAGGCCGCCCGCAAGGCCGCCGCCGAGCGTGCCGAGCGCAGCGCCGAGCGTGCCACCCTGTCCGCGTCGACGTCCGCGTCCGCCTCCGCCGCCACGTCGGTCTCGGCGCCCGCCAGCGGCAGCGTCGCCACCGTCATCGCCTTCCTCAAGGCCCAGCTGGGCGACGCCTACGTCATGGGCGCCACCGGTCCCAACGCCTGGGACTGCTCCTCGCTGGTGCAGGCCGCGTACAAGCAGGTGGGTGTGGAACTGCCCCGCATCTCGCAGGACCAGTCGATGGTCGGCACGGACGTCCCGCTCTCCAGCGTCCAGGTCGGCGACATCCTGTACTGGGGCGGCAAGGGCTCCGCGTACCACGTGGGTGTCTACATCGGGAACGGCCAGTACCTGGACGCGGCCAACCCGTCCAAGGGCGTCGTCATCCAGGACCTGTCCGGCTACCCGGCGTCGGGCGCGGTGCGCGTCCTCTGACGTCACGTCCGCACTGAAGCGCGCATAAGGGGCAAGAGGGCCGCTGCCACTCGGGGCAGCGGCCCTCCCGGCCTGTCCGGGCCCGCCCCGCGCACCCCGGCACGCCCACACGCCTCTCCAGGGCCCCTGTGAGCGCCTCGCCGGGGCCGGACGCATCCGGGCGGCCCGAACCGGAGCCGCGGCTCGTCCACGCGCTTCAGGGCCGTCGGCCCCGGCGGTCGGCACGATCCCCGGCCTCGACGGCACCCTATGCCCTGATTGTCCCCGCATGGTGATGCCTTGACGGGACGTGAGAAGCCGACGGCGCGCGGCCGTGCCGGGGCAGCCGGCGGACCGGCCGTGCCGGGGCAGCCGGCGGACCGGCCGTGCCGGGGCAGCCGGCGGACCGGCGCGACGAGGTGTGCGTGCGCCGCGCCGCCGGCCCGGCTCCCCCGGGCGGCCGGTCAGGCCTTCGGGGCGACCTTGCTCAGGCCGTTGATGATCCGGTCCATCGCGTCGCCGCCCGTCGGGTCGGTGAGGTTCGCCAGGAGCTTCAGCGTGAACTTCATCAGCAGCGGGTGCGTGAGACCGCGCTGGGCGGCGATCTGCATGACCTTCGGGTTGCCGATGAGCTTCACGAACGCGCGGCCGAGGGTGTAGTAGCCGCCGTAGGTGTCCTTCAGCACGCGCGGGTAGCGCTGGAGCGCCAGCTCCCGGCCGGCCGGGGTGGAGCGCGCGTGGGCCTGCACGATGACGTCGGCGGCGATCTGGCCGGACTCCATGGCGTAGGCGATGCCCTCGCCGTTGAACGGGTTCACCAGCCCGCCGGCGTCTCCGACCAGCAGCAGGCCCTTGGTGTAGTGCGGCTGGCGGTTGAAGGCCATGGGGAGCGCGGCGCCGCGGATCGGCCCGGTCATGTTGTCGGGGGTGTAGCCCCAGTCCTCCGGCATGGAGGCGCACCAGGCCTTCAGGACCTCGCGCCAGTCCAGCTCCTTGAAGGACTCGGAGGTGTTGAGCACGCCCAGGCCGACGTTGGAGGTGCCGTCGCCCATGCCGAAGATCCAGCCGTAGCCCGGCAGCAGACGGTCCTGGGCGCCGCGGCGGTCCCACAGTTCCAGCCAGGACTCCAGGTAGTCGTCCTCGTGGCGGGGGCTGGTGAAGTACGTGCGGACGGCCACGCCCATCGGGCGGTCCTCACGGCGGTGCAGGCCCATCGCGAGGGAGAGCCGCGTGGAGTTGCCGTCGGCGGCGACGACCAGCGGCGCGTGGAAGGTGACCTCGCGCTTCTCCTCGCCGAGCTTGGCGTGCACTCCGGTGATGCGGCCGGTGCGGTCGTCGACGATCGGCGCGCCCACGTTGCACTTCTCGAACAGCCGGGCGCCTGCCTTCTGGGCCTGCCGGGCGAGCTGCTCGTCGAAGTCGTCCCGCTTGCGGACCAGGCCGTAGTCGGGGAAGGAGGCGAGATCCGGCCAGTCGAGCTGGAGACGGACTCCCCCGCCGATGATCCGCAGCCCCTTGTTGCGCAGCCAGCCGGCCTCTTCCGAGATGTCGATGCCCATCGCCACGAGCTGCTTCACCGCGCGCGGGGTGAGGCCGTCACCGCAGACCTTCTCGCGCGGGAACTCGGTCTTCTCCAGGAGCAGTACGTCGAGTCCGGCCTTGGCGAGGTGGTACGCGGTCGTGGAGCCGGCTGGCCCCGCGCCGACGACGATGACATCGGCGGTGTTTTCGGAGAGGGGCTCGGTCACGGCGGGATCTCCCCAAGGTTCGAAGTCTGCGTGCCGACGGGCACAGGACACGGGCAGTCTATTCAGCGCTCGTGATCACCCGATCGAAGGGCCGCCCCGGCGCGACACGGCCGGTGACGCTCCGTGGTCGACTGTCACAGAAAGACACCTGCCGCTTCCGGCCGCCGCGGGCCCGGAGTTACCCTTCCCGTACCGCTGGGGGTGACATCTGTGCACATGTCCCGCGAAACACCCGAGGTGCGGGTTCCCCGCCTGGTCGGTCTGATGGCCGTGGACGCGCGCGAGGCGGCCCGGGCCCGGGGGCTGCTCCTCAACGCGCCGGACCGGCCCGACCTCCACCTCGCCGTCGTCGACTACGTCGTCCGCCAGTACCCGCAGCCCGGCGCCGAGGTGCCGCGGGAGTCGATGGTCCACGTGTGGTTCGGCCCCGGGCCGGGCGAGGGCGGCGGGGGCGTGCACGAGCCGCGCCTCCCGGGTCCGCCCCGGGGCGGACTGCGACGGGAGCTGGACGAGCCGGGCGACCCGCACATGGCGCTCAGCGACCGCTAGACCCGACGGTCCGACGGTCCGACCGCCGGGGCCCGAGGGGTTCAGCTCTCCTTGAAGCCGCGGTGCAGGGCGACGATCCCGCCGCTCAGGTTGCGCCAGGCCACCCGCGACCAGCCGGCCCCGCCCAGCCGCCCGGCCAGCGCGGCCTGGTCGGGCCAGGCGCGGATGGACTCGGCGAGGTAGACGTAGGCGTCGGGGTTGGAGGACACGGCCCGGGCGACCGGCGGCAGGGCGCGCATCAGGTACTCGGTGTAGACCGTGCGGAACGGCGTCCACGTCGGGTGCGAGAACTCGCAGATCACGATCCGCCCGCCGGGCCGGGTCACCCGGTGCATCTCGCGCAGCGCCGCGTCCGTGTCCTGCACGTTGCGCAGCCCGAAGGAGATGGTGACGGCGTCGAAGCTGTCGTCCTTGAACGGCAGCCGCGTCGCGTCGCCGGCGGTGTAGGGCAGCCAGGGCTGCCGCTGCTTGCCGACCCGGAGCATGCCCTGGGAGAAGTCGCAGGGGACGACGTAGGCGCCGGTGCGGGCGAAGGGCAGGGAGGAGGTGCCCGTGCCCGCGGCCAGGTCGAGGATCTTCTGCGCCGGGCGCGCGTCCACCGCCCTGGCGACCTCCTTGCGCCATCGCCGGTCCTGGCCGAGGGACAGCACGTCGTTGGTCAGGTCGTACCGTTCCGCCACGTCGTCGAACATCGAGGCGACTTCGTGCGGCTGCTTGTCCAGGGATGCGCGGGTCACGGGCCCATTGTTGCAGTACGCCCTCACGGCAGGAGCCGGGGTGCGCGCCGCGCCGCCACGTCCTCCACCCAGCCGCACAGCAGCACGAACACCGCGATCAGCACCCAGGCCACGCCGAACAGGAACCACTGGCTGTCCAGGGGCAGATACGCCTCGAAGGCCGGCACGTCCCAGCACCGGTCGATCAGCGGTACGGCCAGGATCAGCGCGATCTCGTGCCACAGGTAGATCGTCACCGCGCGGGCGTTGACGACCGTCACCAGCCGGTCGAGACGCCGGTGCCGGGCCAGGCCCGCGAAGCCGGTCCCGAGACGGGCCTTGGCGTACAGCAGCAGCGCCACGAACCCGGCCGACCAGAAGGCCTGCGCGAGCGGGTTCTCGTCCAGGTCGTACGTGCCGTACTCGGCCCGGTGCGCGAGGGCGTACCAGGCGCCGAACGCCAGGGCGGCCAGGGCGGGCGGGAGCAGCGACGCGGGTTTCAGCCGGGCCAGGACGCCCTCGTGGTGGGCGAAGCCGAGGAGCCAGCAGCACAGGAAGGTCGCCAGGTCCGTGAGGGCGGTGCCGAACCGGCCGTCCGGCGGCTGCCGGACCTGTGTGAGCACGACGACCGGGGCGAGCGAGGACAGCAGCACCGGGACGGGCGCCCGCCGGAACAGGCGCAGCAGCGGCGGGGAGAGGAGCACGAACCACAGGTAGGTCCGCAGGTACCAGAGGATCTCCCAGGCCTGTTCGCCCCGGGCGCTGCCGGGCGGATCGCCGAGCGGCACGACCCAGTAGACGATCTGCCACCCCGGCATCCAGCCGTGCACCAGCATCGCGCCGGTCACGAACAGGCCCCAGAACCAGAAGGGCGGCAGCAGCCGCCGGAACCGGTTCGCGACGACACCGGGCGCGGGGCGCGCGAGCGACCTGGCCATGAGGGTGCCGGCCAGGCCGAACATCACGCCCATGGAGGGGAAGACCAGTCCGGCCCAGGCCCACTCGAAGGTGTGGTAGGCGACGACCCGGACCAGGGCGAGCGCGCGGAGTGTGTCGAAGTAGCGGTCGCGGCCGGCCGGCGCCGTGGCCCCGGTCCGGTCCGCGACCGCGGCGCCGGTCCGGTGCGCGCCCGCGGCGCCGGTCCGGGCCGCGACCGCGGCGCCCTTGCGGTGGGCCCCCATCAGCCCGTCCCGACCGGGGTCCCGACCTCGCCGGTCCGCTTCAGTTTCTGCCAGCGCAGCCGGCCGCCGGTGAGGGCGGTGACACAGGAGTGGATGAGGACGAGGTACATCATCTGCCGGTAGGCCAGCTGCTGCAGCGGCATCATCAGCAGGTACCGGTACTTCTCGCCGTCCAGGCGGAAGGCGTAGGCCGCGCACAGCAGCTGGACGGCGAGCACGGCCGCCCACGCGAGCAGGGACGCCCGCAGGTCGACGAAGACCATCGCGTAGAGGGTGAAGACGTCGATGAGCGGCGCGAAGACCGGCGTGACGATCTGGAACAGCACCACCAGCGGCATGCCGACCCGCCCGAAGCGGCCCGAAGGCCCCCTGTCCGTGAGGGACTTGCGGTGCTTCCACAGGGCCTGCATGGTGCCGTAGGACCAGCGGTAGCGCTGGGACCACAGCTGCTTGAGCGAGCCCGGCGCCTCCGTCCACGCGCGGGCGTGCTCCTGGTAGACGACCCGCCACCCGGCGCGGTGCAGCGCGATGGTGATGTCGGTGTCCTCGGCGAGCGTGTCCTCGCTCATGCCGCCCACCTGGAGCACCGCCTCGCGGCGGAACGCCCCGATCGCGCCGGGGATGGTGGGCATGCAGCGCAGCAGGTCGTACATGCGGCGGTCGAGGTTGAAGCCCATCACGTACTCGATGTGCTGCCAGGCGCCGATGACGGTGGTGCGGTTGCCGACCTTGGCGTTGCCGGCGACCGCGCCGACCTCCGGGTCGGCGAAGGGCTGCACCAGCTGCCGCACCGTGTCCGGCTCGAAGACGGTGTCGCCGTCCATCATCACGACGAGGTCGTGACGGGCGCTGCGCACCCCGGTGTCGAGCGCGGCCGGCTTGCCCGCGTTGGCCTGGCGGATGACGCGGACGTTGGGCATGCCGAGGGACTCGGCGATGTCGGCCGTGCCGTCCGTCGAGCCGTCGTCGACGACGATGATCTCGATGGGGTGGGTGCTGCGGGCCAGGGAGCCGAGGGTGTTGGCGATGCACTCCTTTTCGTTGTAGGCCGGGACGATCACGCTCACCGGCCGTGTCACCGGCGGACCCCAGCGGAACCGGCGCCGGTTGCGCTGTCTGTGGTGGCGGCGGGCGAGGACCAGCATCATCCCGAAGCGGCCCAGGACGGCGACGCCGACCACCATGAGGGCGACGGACAGCGTCGGCACGACGGCCTCGGCGACGGCGACGGCGGCGATCAGGGCCTTGCCCTCGTAGAGGAGGGTGCCGGTGGCCTCGCGGTGGGCGGCCTGCAGCCGCGTCTGCCCGGCGCCCTGGGCGACAGCGGGTGCCTGCTGGGGCTGTTGCTGGTCCACGACGCCGCTGACGGTGGTGAAGGTGTAGCCCTTCGCCCGCATCTTCTCGATGTACTTCGGCAGCGCGGCGATGGTCTGGGAGCGTTCGCCGCCCGCGTCGTGGAAGAGGACCGAGGCGCCCTCGTCCTTCTCCGGCGTGGCCCACTGGACGATCTTCGCCACGCCCGGCCGCTTCCAGTCGTCGCTGTCGGTGTCGACGAAGACGCTGGTGTAGCCGTCCTGGCCGAGCTTCTTGTAGACGGGCCAGCTGTAGTTGTCGATGGCGTCGGTCTGCGAGGAGTAGGGCGCCCGGAACAGGGTGGTCGTGATGCCGGCGGCGCCCGCGAGCGCGAGCTGCGTCTGTTCCGTCTCGCGCCGGACGCGGGTCTCGCTCTGGTAGGACAGGTCGACGTGCGTGAAGGTGTGGATCCCCACCTCGTGGCCCTGCTCGACCATGTCGGCCACGATGCCCGGGTGGCGCGACACCATCGAGCCGACCAGGAAGAAGGTGGCGGGCACGGAGTACTTCTCCAGGACGGCCAGCACCTGGGGCGTCCACGTCGGGTCGGGGCCGTCGTCGAAGGTGAGCACGATGGTCTTGTCCGGGACCGAGACGGTCGTGGCCTGTCCGCCGCGGAAGGTGAGGATCGGCCCGCCGTCCAGGATCTCGTCCGGTACGTCCCCGGCACTGGCGCCGGTGCGCACACGCTGGTCGCCGCCGACCTCGGCGCGCAGATAGCCGTCGAGGAGCATCACGCAGACCAGCGCGAGCAGGAGCAGCAGGGCGAGGACGACACGCGGCCGCTGCAGCGCGGCGGCCTTGCCCGCGGCCCGTTCCATCCGGGAGGGTGCGCGGCGGCGGCCGCGGGAGGGGGTGGTCGTGGTCATACGGCGGCCCCGGTCATCCGGCGACCGCGGCGGCGGACGCCGAGGCCGCGGCCGTGGCAGAGGTGGAGGGCGAGGCGGACGGCAGCGGGGTGGGAACGCCGGTGCCGGCCGCGGCCCCGGGCGGCACCGCCGGCGCCCCCGTCACGGCCGGGTCCGCCGGCGTCCCCGTCCCGGCCGGGTCCGTCGGCGTCCCCGTCCCGGCCGGGTCCGTCGGGGCCGCTGTGCCGGCCGGGGCCGTCGGGAGTCCTCGGCCGGCCGGGCCGCCGGGGCCGCCGCCGGGCCCCGCACCCGCGAACGGGAGCAACCGCGCCGGTGTCAGCGCGGTGCCCCAGCCCAGGAAGGCCGCGCCGAGCACGGCCGCGTAGCCGAGGCAGACGGCCCCCACGGCAAGGCCGATCCGGCGCAGCAGCCGGGCGCGGCGTCCGGAGGTGTCGACGAACACGGGCCCTTCGGGGGACCCGTTGCCGCGTTTGCGGCGGCGACCGTGAGGGGTGCGGTTCTCGATGGCGGGCTCGGAATGCATTCACCGGACACTAGAGCCGCTTCTGTGCCATAAACTCGGGTTTCCCTGTGGGAGAGCGATGAGAAACGGCCCAGGCTGTCCATTCTCTGAGAGTTCTCTCCCCTGCCGACGGAACGCGCCATGTGCCCCCACCCTCGTGAGACGTTTGCGGCCGGGAAACGTACTGAGTCCTCGACCCCTGGGACGTCACGAGAACGGGAGCGCGTGTCATGAGGAGTTCGCGAAGGCCGGCCGCCGGTCTCGGCTGTCTGATCGCCCTCGCCCTGGCCGCCGCGGGCTGTTCGGGCCAGGACGGCCCGGCCCGCGCGACCCCCTCGGCGACGGCCGGGCCCGGCACCTCGTACGCCCCGTACGTCAGCGCCACCGACGCCGCCGCCACCGACACGGCCGGCTCGCCCACGACGTACAACCTGGCTTTCGTCATCGCCGAGGGCAGCGACTGCACACCGCGCTGGAACGGCACCCACGCCCTCGACGACCCGGCGGTCGCCGCCCGCGTCGCGGCGCTCAAGGAGGACGGCGGCCGGGTCCGGGTCTCCTTCGGCGGCGCCTCCGGGAAGGAACTCGCGGCGAACTGCGGCAGTGTCTCCGCACTGGCTGCGGCCTACGGCGCGGCCCTGGACGCGGCCGGCACCACCCTGGCCGACTTCGACATCGAGGGCGACGACCTGTCCGACTCCGCGTCCGTCGCGCTGCGTTCGCGGGCGATCGCACGGCTGCAGGAGCAACGGGACGGCCTGGAGGTCTCGTTCACGCTGCCGGTGATGCCGTCGGGCCTGGACGAGGACGGCCTGGCCCTGCTCGCCTCGGCCAACGACCACGGTGTGCAGGTCTCCACGGTCAACCTGATGACGATGAACTACGGCTCGTCCTACGACGGCGACATGGGCGGCTACGCGCTCACCGCCGCCAGGGCCGCGCACACGCAGCTGCGGCAGGTCTTCGGCACGTCGGACGCCGAGGCCTGGCAGGGCATGGCGCTCACCTCGATGATCGGCGTCAACGACGTCGCGGGCGAGACCTTCACGCTCGCCGACGCGGCCGAGGTCCGGGCCTTCGCCGAGGAGCGGGGCATCGCCTGGGTGTCGATGTGGTCGACGGCCCGGGACCGGCAGTGCGCGGCCGGCCGCGGGACCGGCCGGGCGGCGACCGACTGCAGTGGTGTGACGCAGGGTTCGGGGGCGTTCGGCGAGGCGTTCGGGGCCGTCGCGGGCTGAACCCGTCGGCCTCAGCGGGCCCGGTACACCAGCCGGCCGGCCAGCACGGTCGCCACGCAGGTGACCGCGCCGCGCTCGCGCAGGGCCGTCTCGTCGGGCACGTCGAACACGGCCAGGTCGGCCCGGCCGCCGATGGTGAGCGGGCCGTGGACCGTGCCGCGCAGGTCGTGGCCCTCGGCGAACGGATCGAGGTCGGGCCGCTCACCGAGCAGGGTGCCGGGGGCGTTGGTGGTGCCGACGACGGTCAGGCCGGACCGGGCGACGGCCATGGCCACCAGCGGGTCGCGGAAGCGGGCCCCGGGCGAGGCGACCGCCGTGGTGCCGTAGCGCAGCATCCGCTGCACGCCGCGCCGTACGCTGCCCGCCCAGCGGGTCTCGCCGAGTTCGCCGAGCGCGGCCAGCCGCTCGCCCCACAGGGGCTGTTCGCCCAGTTCACCGGCCTCCCGCGGGTCGGGGTGGTAGCACTGGCGCAGCAGCCACAGCGGGTGCCACTGGCGCAGGCCCGGCGTGAGCACGCCCGGCCAGCGCCGTATCCGCGCGCCGGGCGTCTCCTCGGCGACGTCCTCGTACGGTCCGACGGCCGTGATCCGGTCGCCGTCGACCGCGACCGCGCCGTCCGCGACGGGGTCCGCGCCCGCCGGGAGGACCAGCGGGGCGGCGTGAATCGTCAGCACCGTCGGATCAGTTGGACGCCAGCAGCTTCAGCTCGGGGTGAGCCGTGCCGCCCTCGATGGCCGTGGAGGAGATGTGCGAGACGACGCGGTCGTCGACGGGGTCGTTCGCCGGGTCGTCGTGCACGACGAGGTGCTCGTAGGTGGTGGAGCGCTGGGCCGGGACCCGGCCCGCCTTGCGGATGAGGTCGATGATCTCCATCCGGTTCGACCGGTGCTTGGCGCCGGCCGACGACACCACGTTCTCCTCCAGCATGATCGAGCCGAGGTCGTCGGCGCCGTAGTGCAGGGAGAGCTGGCCGACCTCCTTGCCCGTGGTGAGCCACGAGCCCTGGATGTGGGCGATGTTGTCCATGAACAGCCGGGCGACGGCGATCATCCGCAGGTACTCGAAGAGCGTCGCCTGCGTGCGGCCCTTCAGGTGGTTGTTCTCGGGCTGGTACGTGTACGGGATGAAGGCGCGGAAGCCGCCCGTGCGGTCCTGCACGTCCCGGATCATGCGCAGGTGCTCGATGCGCTCGGCGTTGGTCTCACCGGTGCCCATCAGCATCGTGGAGGTGGACTCCACGCCCAGGTTGTGCGCGATCTCCATGATCTCCAGCCAGCGCTCGCCGGACTCCTTCAGCGGGGCGATCGCCTTGCGGGGCCGCTCGGGCAGCAGCTCGGCGCCGGCACCGGCGAAGGAGTCGAGGCCGGCGGCGTGGATGCGCTGGATGGCCTCCTCCACGCTTACCTTGGAGATGCGGGCCATGTGCTCGACCTCGGAGGCGCCGAGGGAGTGGATCACCAGCTGCGGGAAGGCGTCCTTGATGGCCCTGAAGTGCTTCTCGTAGTACTCGACACCGTAGTCGGGGTGGTGCCCGCCCTGGAACATGATCTGGGTGCCGCCCAGCTCGACCGTCTCCGCGCAGCGGCGCAGGATGTCGTCGAGGTCGCGCGTCCAGCCCTTGGCGGTGTCCTTCGGCGCGGCGTAGAAGGCGCAGAACCGGCACGCCGTGACGCAGACGTTCGTGTAGTTGATGTTGCGCTCGATGATGTACGTCGCGATGTGCTCGGTTCCGGCGTACCGGCGGCGGCGCACCGCGTCGGCGGCGGCGCCCAGGGCGTGCAGCGGGGCGTCCCGGTACAGCGCGAGCGCCTCGTCCGGGGTGATCCGCCCACCGGCGGCAGCACGGTCGAGGATGGGCTGAAGGTCGGCCTTCTCGGTCACCGGGCGTCCCTTTCGTAAGGGTTGTGGACGGACCCGCCCAGCGTACGCCAGGGGTCGGGAGGGCCGGACGTCAGGCCGTGTACGCCCCCACCAGCAGGCCCAGGAGGGCGCCCGTGATCAGGAACGGGCCGAACGGGATGGCCGTCTTGCGGGTGGCCCGGCGGGTCAGGACCAGGGCCGCGCCGTACAGGGCGCCCAGGAGGAAGCCGGCGAAGGTGCCGAGCATCACCGTGGACCAGCCGTACCAGCCGAGGGCGGCGCCCGCGCCGAGGGCGAGTTTGACGTCGCCGAAGCCCATGCCCGACGGATTGACGAGGAAGAGGACGAAGTAGCCGCCGCCGAGGGCCAGGGAGCCCAGCAGGGCGGTCGTCCACTGCCCCGCGTGTTCGGGGACGAGCGCGGTGAGGCCGAGCAGGGCCAGGGCGGCCGCGGCGAAGGGGAGGGTGAGCGGGTCGGGCAGGCGCCGGACCCGGAAGTCGACCACGGTGAGCAGGACCCCGACCGGGGCGAGCAGCAGCCAGACCCCGGCCTCGGGGCGGGTGCCGGTCGCGGCGGCGAGGGCGGCGCAGACGGCCGCCGTGGCCAGGGCCAGGGGGATCGCGCGCGGACCGTACCCGGGCTCCGCGCAGTCCCGGCAGGAGGCCGGGCCCAGCCAGCCCTTGACCGCGTGCCCGCCGGGGCACTGACGCCGCCACGGCTCCCCCGACGGCGCCGAGAACCGGTAGGCCGCGCGCGGCAGCGACGCGCCCGCCGCCGCGCCCCACAGCGCGGCGGCCAGGACCAGCAGCCCGGTGCTCATCCCGCCGCCGCGATCGCGTCACGCCACGTCGGCAGCAGCTCGTCGAGCAGTGCCTCCGTGCGCGGCGGCAGCCCGCGGGCCCCGCTGCGGCCGATGAGGTCGCCGGCGAGGGCCGTCAGCCGGTCCGCCTCTCCGGTGGCGTGGGTGGCGCGCAGCAGTTCGTGCCACAGCCGCTCGTCCTCCGGGGCGGTGCGCAGCGCCGCGTTCAGGGCCTCGATGGCCTTCTCCTCGCGGCCCTTCTCCCTGTGGAAGGCGCTCAGCGCGAGCCCGGTGTCCGCGACCAGCAGCGGCAGTTGCGCGTCGACGATCTCGTGCGTGAGCCACTGGTAGCGGCCCTCGGGCCGGTCGGCGAGCAGCGGCCCGCGCACCAGCACGAGCGCGTCGGTGAGCAGCCGCCCGCGCACGGCCCGGCTGCCGACGCCCTTGCCCTGCGTGGCCTCGTAGTACAGCGACCGCAGAACGTCCAGGTCGGAGACGACGGACGGGGCGAGGGTGAGCCGCCCGGCGGCGTCGGTGCCGAGGCGGGGCGTGCCGTCGGGGTCGGTGCCGAGCCATGCGCGCAGCCGGTCCAGCAGCGCGCCGCGCACGTCGTCGGTGACGCCGCGCGGCCACAGCGCCGAGGACAGCACCCGCGGGTGCACGCCCTCCCGGTGCAGGAGCAGCAGCGCCAGCGCCTCGTGCAGCAGGGCGCTGCGGTCCCCGTCCGGGCTGTCCAGGCCGATGATCTCGTACGGCCCGACGAGCCGGGCGTAGACGGCCGGGCGTCCCTGCTCGCTGATGTCGACCAGGAACGGCGGCCGGTGCGGGGGGTCGCCGTCGGGGCGGCCGTCCGGGTCGGCCTCGACGAACAGCTCGACCACGGCGCGCCGCTGGGCGGCGGGCAGCGTCTGGGCGTCGAGTTCCAGGCCGAGGAGGGGCGCGAGCAGCCTGCCCTCGGCGGTGATCTCCATCTCCCAGGCGGCGCCGGGCAGATCACCGGTCTCGGTGCCGACGAGGTAGCCGATGCCCAGCCGGCTGGCGTCGGCGGCGAGTTCGGCGAGCCTGACGGCGTCCTCGGCCGAGGGCTGGGCGGCGAGCAGGACGAGGTGCGGGGCCCAACGTGTGTGCTGGGCGGGCCCGGTGCGCCCGGTGAGCACCGAGTCGTGCCCGGCGGCGCCCAGCGCTCCGCGCCGCTGCCGGGTCTCGGCCTCCATGGTCTCGATCAGCGCCTCGACGTCGTCCAGGTGGCGAATGCGGTTCGGGGCCAGCGGTGTGAGGTCCTCGCCGAAGCCGACGAGCGTGATGGTCATGCGGTCGGACCAGCCGTTGGTGGCCAACTCGGCCGCGATGGACGCGAAGACGGCGGCCCGGTCGGCCTCGCGGCCGGAGAGGGAGACGATGCCGGGCACGGCCTCCAGGTTCAGCAGCAGCCGCGAGTCGTCCATGGTGCCGAGGCTGACGAGGCCCGGGTAGGGCGCGGCGGTGTCGACGTCGCCGTAGCCCTCGGCGTCCGTGCGGGCCAGCATCCAGAACGTCTGGTCCTGCCCCTGCTGCCAGGGCGCGGGCGGCTTCCCCGAGGGCTGCGCGAGCTGCAGGTGCAGGTCGCCGTTGCTGAGCCAGGCCGCGTACACGACCGGCAGCGGCCGCGACTGCGCGGCGAGGGAGGCGGCGAGACCGCGCAGGGACCGGTCGAGCAGCCGGACGCCCTCGGGGTCGGCGCCGACGAGCAGCGCGTCCTGGACGTCCTGCGCGTCCCCGCTCGGCGTGGGCGGCTCCATGCCGCGCCGCCCGCCGACCGAGCCCAGCGCCGACTGCCACAGCGCCTGCCGGCGCCGCCGCCCGAGGGCGCCGAGGAGGCCGGCGGCGAGGAGGGGGGCGGCCAGGAGGGCTTCGGGGAGGCCGAAGGCGCTCTCGGACCCGGTGGCCGCCGTGGCCCGCTGCCGGTCGCCGTCGGGGGCGGGCTGCTGCTCGGGGACGGACTCGTGGGCGGCGCCACCACCGGTGTGCTCGTGCCCACCGCCCTGCGCGCCGGACCCGCCGTCCTGCGCGCCGGATCCCCCGCCGCCCTGGGCGTGGTCGCCGGTCCGGGCGTAGTCGGCGATCTGCTGCCGCACCTCGGGCGAGACGCTCGGTGCCTCGTCGGGCATCTCGACGAGTTCGCCGCCGCGCGCGTCGCCCGGCATCTCCATGATCCAGCCGGGCCGGATGAGGCTGGCCTCGGAGAGCCTGGACCCGTCCGGCTGCACGCGGTCCTTGTTGAGCTCGAAGATCTCCTTGTAGCGGCGCCCGTCGCCGAGGTGGCGTTCGGCTATCTCCCACAGCGAGTCGTGGTGGCGTCCCTCGGGCGGCTGGATGCGGTAGTACTTCGTGTCGCCCTGCCGGGCGGTGCCGCCGGCGGTGTCGGCCTGGGCGGCGGCGTGCGCGGCCTGTTCGGCGAGGGCGGCCGCGGCACCGGAGGCCTGCTCCTGCTGCTGGGCGAAGAGGCCGGGCGTGGCCTGGGCCGCGGCCACGGTCGGCCGGTGAGGGGTGTCGTACCCCTGCCCGAGCTGCGACAGCCCGGGCGCGAAACCGGCGGCGGTGGCACCGACGAGCAGCAGCGCGGCGACCAGTTGGCGCGCGAGCAACTGGCTGGGCCCGGCGCCCGGGACCCGGCCCGGTACGCCCACCCCCGACAGCGCGGCCTTCAACTCCACGAGCACGCAGGCGGTGAACTGTGCCCACGCCAGCCACACGATCACGGTGAGGATGTTGAGGAAGGTGTGGACGGTGATCTCTTGCTGCAGCCAGTCGAGGCTCGGCACGCCGTCGGGCAGCGGCCAGCCGATCTGCGTGGCGAGCGCGAGGGGCACACCGACCAGGAGCACCGCCAGCGCGACGAACGCGAGGAAGGCCTTGACGAAGTCCCCGAACGACCGCCGCCGGATCCGCACCGGCTGCGGCGTCCGGTTCCTCGGGGCCGTCGTTCCCGTCGTGTCTCCCGTCGGGCTTGACGGGCTTGGGGTGCGGCGTCGCGGCATGGCGGGTGTCCTGGGGTCGTGTGCGGCGGGCGGTGCGGCCGGGCGGGGGAGGGTGGGGGTGTGCCGAGCCTACAGAGATCTTATGGACTCACCGTCGGGAGGCACATCAGGGCCGGGATACGGTGCTGGGACGAAAAGGGTGCAGGACGCGCCGACGTGGGGGAGGCCGCGGCATGGGACAGGGCAAGAGTGATCTCGCGCTTCCGCTGACCGAGTTGGAGGGGTTCGGGCGCCGGCTGCGTTCCCTCAAGACCCGCCTGAACCACACCAAGAAGCTTTTCGAGGCCTACCAGGACGACATCGGTGACGGCAGCGTCAATGACGCGCTCGGGGATTTCGAGTCCAACTGGGAGGACGGGCGGGAGGACATCACCCAGCAGCTGGACGCGCTGGCGAGTATGTCCGACGCCGTCGTGCGCGAGTTCAAGAAGCTCGACGACGAACTCACCAAGAAGGTGAACGACGCGATGAGGACCGAGGACAAGCGGAAGACGAAGTGACCGCTGCGGGTGACCGCTGTCCGGGTAACGGGAAAAGGCCCCGGTTCCGGCCGACCGGGGCCTTTTCCCGTGCGTCAGGGAGCGTGCGACGCGACGCGTGCGTCAGGGAGCGTGCGTCGCGACGGGTGCGTCAGGAAGCGCACGACATGACGGGTGCGTCAGGAAGCGACGGCCGCGTTGAGGTGCAGGTCCGCCGCGATGCCCTGCGGGGAGACGGCGAGGCCCACGCCGCCGCCGACACCGGCGGTCAGACCGGCGGCCGTGGTCTCGACGCAGAGACCGGCAGCGGCGCCGGCGCCCGCGGCGGCACCCGCCTGCCCGCCGGCGATGCCGTCCAGCTCGGCGTCGGACATCTGGGCGGTCGCGATCTGCGGGGTGAAGGCCATGGGAGGCGGTTCCCTTCGTTTCGAGAATTCGGGGTGCTCAAGCGCGACCGATCAAAGCACGCGAGATCAACGCACGGCCAGGGGCGGGGTTTTCGGACGCGGTGCAGCGACGGGTCCTTATTCATGGGTGTGGTGGTTCGGTCACCGGCCGGCCCTTTCCCTTCACACCATCCGCCGTATCCCGTGACACGCGGAGCGCGGAAGGCGGGGGAATCGCGCATGTCCCGCTTCCCGGAGGGGATTTCCGCGACCTCGCGGTGAACGGTGTGCAGATCCCCGGAAGGTTCCGGCCGCAGTCGTCAGCCGACCTGGTTCTCCGCCACCGCCCGGCCGCGCACGGTCACGTCGCCGCCGTAGAACATGCCGGTGAAGACCGGGGAGTACGTGAGCTGCACCTCGACCTCCACCGCGTCGGCGTTCGCCGTGACGCAGTGGGTCGCGGCGATGTCCGGGCCCGTCAGGTCCATCTCGCGGGCGAAGGCCTTCACGCGGGCGTCGCAGTTCGCGAAGTTGATGGGGGCCGGGCCGCCCTCGTTCTCGTAGAGCGCCTCGCGGTCGATGTCCTGGGCGGCGTAGCGGGCAGCCTGTTCGGCGATGTCGGCGGCGCGTTCGCGCTTGGAGATGGACAGGCCCCCGTCGATGACGAACGCGGAGAGGGAGAGGAAGACGAGCGCGAAGATGATGACCGCGCCGGCTCCCGAGCCGCGGTCGTCCAGCCGGGTGCGGCGCGCCGACCACCAGGACCGCCCGGCCCGCGGCACGTCTCTCACACCGACCTCTCGCACGCCGGCCTCTCTCACGCCGGCCTCTCTCACGCCGACCTCCGGAACGGGTCGAGCGGGGAGCTGAAGCTGGCCGTCAGCCGGGTCGGCACGTCCAGGCCGAGCATGGCCAGGCCCCGCACCTGGCAGCTCACCTCGACCGTGAAGATGGTGTCCGGCTCGAAGCCCCGGCTCGTCTGGACGACCGAGACCGGACCCGAGCAGACGTCGGCCAGGTCGGCCTCGGCGGCCTTCTTCGCCTCGGCCATGGCCAGGGCGTGGTTCTTCTGGATGGAGCCCGCGCGGGCCGCGTCGCGGGCCGCTCCGTCCAGGGCTCCCCGGCCCTCCACGAGCTGGCCGAAGGCCACCAGGACGAGGATGAACAGGATCATCACGGGGGCGAGGATCACGACCTCGACGGTGGACAGGCCGCTGTCGTCGCTCCTGCGGAGGCTCTCCGACGGGAACCCGCGGGTGCTCTCCGGCGGGAAGGAGCAGCCCGGCATCAGTTTCCCTCCTCCTGCACGAACCGCTCCACGGGCCCGGCCGACCGTGCGTGCACCGTCAGGTCCAGGCCGGGGAAGACGGTGGGGACGCGCGCCTCGATCTCCACGCCGACCGTGTTCTGTTCCGGCTGCAGCATCGTCACGTCCGGTGAGAGGACCAACTGCGGGCCCAGCTGGCGGATGTAGCTGTCCACCACGTCCCGCGCCTCGCCCCGCCACGCGCCCGGCTGCTCGTCGGCCGTGGCGCGCGCCTTGCGCGCGCCCGCCTGGGCCGCCGCCTGGGCGACGTGGTCCGCGAAGAAGTACAGGGCGAACTGCACCGTCGCGAAGATCATGAAGAACAGGACCGGGGTGAGCAGCACGAACTCGATCGCGGTCATGCCCGAGTCGCCGCCGGCGGCCGCCCGTCTCCGCGCGGCCCGCACCCTGCGGCGTGTCCGTCTGCCCAGCTCTGCCGGCATCCCCGTGAACCCCGTTGTCCCTGAGCGGGTCAGCAGGTCTTGCCCGCGTCCGCGCCCTTGATGCAGTCGCCGACCTTGTTGGCGCCCTCGCTCAGCGCGGCGTTGATGATGGCGGCCACCACCCCGACGATCGCCACGACGACCGCGGAGATGATGACCCACTCGACCGCGGAGGCGCCGCGGTCCAGTTCGCCGGAGCGGGCGCGCTCGGTGCGGGCCTGGAGGAAGGTGACCAGGAAGTCCACGGCGGGGATGCCGGTGTGGAAGGTGCGTCCGTTCATGACGTCTTGTCCTTTCGAGATCCGTTCGGAGGGTTCTTCGGTCGGGGAGGCCGGCTCACTGCACCTGGAACACCCGCATCGCCGCCGGAAAGATCAGGAACACCAGGAACCCCGCGCACAGCAGCAGTTGCGCCACGAGCATCGACTGGGACTTCTCGCCCGCGCTGCCCTCGATCTCGGCGAGTTCGCGGTGCCGCATGGTCTCGGCACGGGAGGCGAGGGACTCGCGCACCTTCGCCCCGTCGTCCGCGACCAGGGCCAGGGAGGCGGAGAGGTCCTTGAGCTCCTCCACGCCGATCTCCTCGCCGAGCTGGCCGAGCGCCTGCCACTGGCTGACGCCGGTGATCCGGGCGTCGGACAGGGCGTTCCTGATGCGCTGGTTGGCCCACCCGTCGGACACCTCGGCCGCCGCCATCAGGGCCTCGGGCAGACCGCGTCCGCCGGCCAGGCTCATGGACACCAGGTCCAGGTAGGCGCCGATCACGCGCCGCAGGTCGCGTCGCTTCGCCGCGGCGTCGCGCCGCACCTCCAGGTCGGGCAGGAAGAAGAACACCGCCGCGCACAGCAGCGCCAGCCACACCGGGATGATCGGGCTGCGGCCGATCCCCAGGGTCCACACGACGGCGAAGAGGAACGGGCCGAAGAACAGGCCGGCCACCGCCAGCAGCACCTTCGTCGCCAGGAACTTCTCCCAGCTGCGCTCCAGCACCGCGAGGTCCGCACGCAGCGAGCGCTGTTCCCAGCCCTGCTGGAGGTAGAACTCGCTGACGCGCAGGCCGACTTCGGCCCGCAGTGCGCCCAGGCGGCCCGTCTCGCGCTCGACGCGCGCCGTTTCGTACGCCGAGCCGCGCGCCCGCATCGCGTCGATCCGGGCGACCTGCGCGATCGGGCTGCGCCGGCCGGGCATGAGGGCGCGGACGAGGGCGTAGAGGCCGAGGCCGATGACGGCGCCGACGACGAGCGGCATCGTGAGGTTCACCGGCGTGCCCCCTCTTCCTGCGGCAGCGTCTGCTGCGGCTGCTGCTGCGACGGCGTCCGGGGACGGACGAACCGGACACCCGCCTGGTCGCGGACGAGGAAGCGCTCGGGCGTCTCGATGGTGGACAGCTTGCGCAGCCACCAGAAGCCCAGCGCGAACAGACCGCAGACACAGGCGAGGACGAGCTGGCCGACCGCCGTGCCGTACGGCTCGACGAAGTCGCGGTTGAAGATGGACAGGCCGAGGACGAAGGCGATGGAGACCGCGACGACGATCTGCACCGAGCGGCGGGTCGAGGCGCGCTGGGCCATGACCCGCTGGCGCATGTCGACCTCCTCGCGGGCCGACTTGGCCAGGGCGCCCAGCACCTGGCGCAGACCGGGGCCGCGCAGCCGGGCGTTGAGGATCAGGGCGGCGACGATGATGTCGGCGGAGGCGTCGTCGATCTCGTCGGCGAGCTGCTGGAGTGCCTCGGGCAGCGGGGTGCGGGCGCGCAGCCGGTCGACGAGGGCGTCGAGGTGGGGCCGCAGGACGGGGGCCGCGGCGCGGGCGGAGGCCGGGATGGCCTGTTCCAGGCCGACGGCGCCGGCGATGGTGTCGCGCAGCGACTCCGTCCAGGAGGCCAGGGCCTCCACGCGGCGCATGGCGGCCCGCTCCTCGCCGGCGCCGCCGAAGAGGCGGTCCCAGAAGAAGACGAGGACACCGGCCGCGATGCCGGCGACCGCCCAGCGGGTCAGCAGCAGCACGACCAGGCCGACGATGGCGGCGAGGGAGCCGCGCTGCCCGGCGAAGCGGAGCAGTTCGCTCGCCCGCTGCGCGGCCTTCTGCTTCTCGTGGTCGGGCTTGGCGGGCAGTCCGCGTACGGCGACGAGCAGCAGGGCGAGGCCGCCGCCGACGGCGACACCGCTGCCGATCGAGTACAGGACCTGGGTGGAGAACAGGCCGCCCATGGAGCCGAGAGCGGCGAGAGTCGTCGTGTTCACCCCCGGCTCACCCCCAGGTCCCGGTCGGCCGGTAGCCGTGTGCCATCAGTTCCTCCAGGCAGGCAAGGGGGGCGTGCGGCACGACCCGGCCGTCGGGAGTCTCCGCGAACACCTCGCTGGACAGCACGCGCCCGTCGACGCCGTTGACCTCGCGGACGGAGGTGACCATGCGCTGGAGGCGGCCGCCGTTGCCGAAGTCGTTGCGCCGCCGGATGAAGACGACGAAGTTCACGGCGCCGGCGATCAGCATCTGGCTGGCCTCGATGGGCAGTCGCTCGGAGGCCTGCAGGGCGTAGGTGGAGATGCGGTTGAACACCTCGCTGGAGCTGTTGGCGTGGATCGTCGACAGCGAGCCGTCGTTGCCCTGGGACATCGCGTTGAGCATGGTGACGATCTCGTCGCCGAGGACCTCGCCGACGATGACCCGGGAGGGGTTCATGCGCAGCGACCGGCGCACCAGCTCCGCCATCGAGATGGCGCCCTGCCCTTCGGAGTTGGGCAGCCGCTCCTCGAAGGCGACGACGTTGGGGTGCAGGTCGGGGAAGGTGTCGAGGCCGAGCTCCAGGGCCCGTTCGACGGTGATGAGCCGCTCGTGCGGCGGGATCTCGTTGGCGAGGGCGCGCAGCAGCGTGGTCTTTCCGGCGTTGGTGGCACCGGCGATCATGATGTTCTTGCGGGCGCGGACCGCGCAGGCCAGGAAGTGGGCGACCTCGGGGGTCAGCGTGCCGTTGCCGACGAGGTCGGAGATGAACACCTTGCCCATGCGCGCGCGGCGGATGGACAGCGCCGGGCGCCGGGCGACGTCCATGACGGCCGACAGGCGCGACCCGTCGGGCAGCCGCAGGTCGAGCTGCGGGTTGGCCGAGTCGAAGGGGCGGGAGGACAGGCCCGAGTAGGCGCCGAGGACCTGGATCAGCTCGATGAGCTCCTCGTCGGTCTCGGCGACCGGCTCGCCCCGCACCTCGCGGCCGTCGGCGTACCCGACGAAGACCTGGTCGCAGCCGTTGATGTCGATGTTCTCGACCTCGGGGTCGTCCAGCAGCGGCTGGAGCCGGCCGACACCGAACAGGGCGGCGTGCACGGCGGCCGCGTACTGCTCCTCGGTCTCGGCGTCCAGCGGCGTACGGCCCGCGTTGATCTCGGCGCGGGCGTACTCCTCCAGGATCTGGGCTATGACGGCGCGGGCGTACTGCCGTTCGTCCTCCGTGGACATCGGAGTGACGTTGTTGAGCTGGTCCTGCCGGCGCTGCTCGGCGATGCGGTCGCCGGCGTCCTGGCGGAACCGCTTGACCAACTGGTGGTCGACAGCGGTCATGTGCCGGCCCCCGCGTGGCCCTGCGTGTGACCCGCCTGCTGATGCGGGACGTGCGGGGGCTGCTGGGCGGGGTCGCCCTGGTGGGCGTGGTTGCCCTGCGGGGCGCGCGGGGCCTGGTTCGCCTGGGCGGAGGCGGCCCACGCGGCGCCGTACTGCTGGTGGATGTCGGCGGCGACCTTGCGGGCCGAGCGGATCAGCAGCGACTTGTCGAGCCGGCCGCGCCTGCGGCCGGCCAGCTGGTCGGCGCCGGCCGGGTCGTCGGCGATGGTGCCGACCACGCGGGCGCCGGTCTGGGCGTGCACCAGCATGTCGTTGACCTGCGAGGCCAGCTTGCCCGCCGTGCCGGTGTCGGCGATCAGGACGACGCCGATGACCGGGTTGGCGAGGGATGCGGCGCCGCGCGGCCCGCCGTGCAGCTTGCCCGCGAGGGCGGCGGCCCGGTCGCGCACCCGCGCGAGGGACTCCGGCTCGGTGCGCGACAGCAGCAGCACCAGGGAGGCGTGCGGGAACAGTTCGAGGGCCGGGGTGTCACCGCTGATGCGTCCGCAGTCGGCGATGACGTCCGCGGCGGCGTGCGGGGAGTCGGCGAGGGAGGCGAAGGCGTGCCCGAGGGTGGGCCACAACCCGGCGAGCCCGGCGGCCTGTTCGGCGATGCCGAGCCCGACGAGCACCTCCAGTCCGCCGCTGAGCGGCTGGACGTGGTCCCAGAGCTGGTCCGGCACGAGGCCGCGGCGCGCGGTCGCGGCGATGGAGAGCATGCCGGTGTTGGGGTTGAGCGGTCCGCCGTGCGCGGCCGCGCTGCGGTAGACGAGGTCACCGCCCGCCGGGTCCGTCTCGGCGAGCAGGACACGCCGCGGCCAGACCGCCGCGAGGGCGACGGCCGCGGTGGTGACGCCGGGGGAACCCTTGTCGGCGGCGAGAGCGATGAGCGCCATGGGGTGGGTGCCGCCTTCTAGTTGCCGGGGACGTGCACGATGGCGACCTCGCCCGCGGCCGCCGCGGTGGCGAGCGCGGCCGCGTCGGCCTGGTCGACCAGGAGGGTGAGCGAGAGGTTGCCCGTGCTCACGGTGGCGTCGTCGTCCTCGGCGACGGTGTTCACCCGCGCGTCGTCGACGAGGGCGCCGCCGGAGGAGGTGCCGCCCGCACCGGAGCTGCCGCCGGAGTTGCCGGTGGAGTTGTTCGAGCCGGAACTCGTCGTGCCGACGCGGTAGGCCGAGACGACGTCTCCGGGCCTGATGTCGGCGGGGTACTGGCCCTCCTTCAGCGCGAGACCGACGGAGGCCTTCCCGGCGGGGAGACCGGCCTTCTTGGCGAACATCTCGCCGACGGCCAAGGTGCCCGGGTAGATCGTGGACTTCGCCTTGTACGTCTTGATGGTGTCGAGCTGTCCCCACTCGACGTAGTGGATGCTGTCGTCCCTGGCGACCATGACGGAGGTCACGTCGCTGTCCTTGAGCGAGTCCCCGGCCTGCACCTCGTTGATCACCTTGACGACCTCGATCCGGTCGCCGGCCTGGAGCACGAGCATCGTCGCGCCCAGCGCGCCCACGAGGATGAGCAGCACGGCGAGCGCGGCCAGCGCGGGTTTGCGCTCGCGAGGCGGGGTGGGAAGCCGGTCACCGACCGGCGGCTGAGCCGGAGCGGCGGTACGACCGGCGCCCGCCCCCGTACGCTCTTGGATCTTCACGCAACCGCTCCCCGTACACCCAAGAAGTCATCTACAAAATGGGACACTTCGCACTTCTCGGCCCGCCGATGTAGCGCCTGAGCTGGCCGAATAGCCAGCGCCGAAGTGAGTGTCAAGCCATGGCACCGTATCAGCCGCACATAAGCCCCTCAAGGCGCCTCAGACCTCACCGGCCCCGGGGTGCGACACGTTATCCGTCTGCAACGCCCACCCCGCTCCACCGGGCCGGCACCAGCCGCACGCCGCACCGGCACCTGTGCGCCAGCGAATCCCACCGACCCCCAACTGCCGTCGCCCGAAGCGACGTTGGTCACGCACCGGCCATCACGTCTGCACGATTCACTCACGAAGTCGATGACGCGCCGTTACCGTCTCCCGCTTCTCAGGGATGCGACTGTGCCGCCGCCGAACAGCCTGCCGCACCGGCCCGGTCCGCCAAACCCGTTACGGCCACGACCGGTTGCACCACCGCCGACCTGTAGCACTCGCGAAGCCCTTAGTAGAGTGCCGCGCGGACAGCGATCGGACCGCGGGGGACCCACAGGTGGAAGCAGGCACGTCGAACCACGCCTACCCAGGGCACATTCAGGCGGGGAGCAGCGGTCGCAGCCGCACCCTCGCGCTGCTCCTGAGCCTCTGCGCGTTGGCAGCGCTCTTCGCAGCTGCCACACCCGCCCGGGCCGAGACCCCCGGCACCCCCACTCAGGCGGCATACCTCGCCGAGCGCCTCCGTGAGGAACCGGTCTACGTCACGGACCAGTTGCCGCGCGCCGTTCCGCGCTCCACGAAGCGCGAGTTCACGCGACTCGCCGAGACGACCGGCGTCCCGACCTACGTTCTGGTGCTGCCCACCGAGAGCGTCCGGGACGGCAAGGAACTGCTGGGCGCGGTCCACGACCGGTTGGGGCGGGACGGGCTGTACGTGCTCGTCGACGATCACTCGGTGACCGACGCCACGGCCTTCGGTGTGCGTGCTCCGGCCCAAGAGGCCTGGACCACTCAGCTCTACGAACTCCCCTACGACGCGGGCCCCCTGCTGAGCTTCGAACGGTTCGCGGAGGTCGTCGCGCTGGGCCCGGACAAGGCCTCCGCCCGGGCTGAGGCAGCACGTGAGCGGTATGCGGACGACGAGCCCGACGCGATGTTCATCGGTCCGGCCGACCGCCGCAACCAGTCGTTCCTCACCGGAATCCTGCTCACGGGCCTGCCCGTACTGATCCTGTTGACGGCGGCGTACGTGCGCCACGCGCGCCGCCGCTACGCGGGGACCGCACGGAAGGCGAAGACCGCCGCACGCCGGATGCCGTCCGCGGCCCCCGCCGTCGCCGCGGCCGCCCTCGCCGCCGCCGCGGTCGCCCTGACCGCCACCGCAGTCTTCGACCAGACCGCCTCCAGCGGGACGAAGCCGCCCACCCCGGCGGAGATGTCCGCCCGTGTGGAACGCGTCGCGGCGGGCCTGCTGCAGGACTCGGTCTACACGGACCCGGAGAGCCCGCGCGTCCTCGACGCCCGCCGGCTCGACCGGCTGCACCAGCGGATCGACGACTTCCGGCGCTCCGACGGCGGTGGCCCGGTGTACGTCGCACTCGTGCCGCAGACGTCCGAGAACGAGTCGGCCGGCGACGCGGAGCTGTTCGCCGCGGCGGTGCACGCCAAGGTCGGCGAACCCGGGGTGTACGTCGTCGCGGACCCGGCCGACGGCACGATCAACGCGTACAACCACGGTCTGCGGCTGGACGGAGACCGTCTGCGCTTCGGCCTGCCGGACGACATCACGCTCGGCGACAGCGGGGCGGACGAGTCCGACGACCACCTCCTCGGTGAGCGCCTCGACGCGCTGATGACTTTCCTGGGCCGGACACCACGCACGGACCGGCCGGTCGAGGGCTCCTCCCCCGCACCGGCTCCGATTCCCGCCAAGGCCACCGCCCTACCGCCGCTCTTCGCCACCGACTTCTGGCCGGGGCTGCTGGTGGGCGTCTTCGCGGCCCTCACGCTTTCCGCCGTGCTGGCCGGTATCGCGTCGCTGGTGCTGCGCCGGTGGCGCCCGGCGACCGAGGCGCCCGACAGCCTGCCCTTCACGGCACCCGCGCGACCGTCGACGTCGTACTTGCGGCGCACCGCGTACGCCGAGGTCAGCGCGCTCATCCGCGAGTGCTCCGCGGTAAACGACGTGCCTCTCGCCCGGAACCGACTCGACGCCGCGCTGCTGCTCCTCGACGGCGATCCCGGCCGTGCCCGCCGGATGGGGACGGATCCGGCGACCCTGGTCACCGTGATCGCTCTGGCCCGGGCGGGCCGCGCCGCGCTCACCGGCCGCGACGGCGACCTGTGCTGCGGCGTCAACCCCCTGCACGGGCCCGGCGTGCGACTTTCCCACGTCCGGGTCAGCGCCACCAGCCGACGCCTGCTGCCGGTCTGCGAACTGTGCCGCGACACCGCCATCGTCGACCCCCTCGGCATCCCACCCCGGCTCCTGAGACTGCCCGCCCCGTCCGGCGGCGACCGCCTCCCCTACTACGACGCCACGGACGGACCGCTGACCGCCGTGCCCAGGGGCATCGCCCGGGTCGTCGACGAGGTGAGGGAGACGGCCGGTGTGCACTGACGCCAAGCGCGCGGCCCTCTCGATGTCGCGGCATACGACGAATGTTCCGCACGCCGTGATGACTGCGCCCGTGAGGTACTCCCGGACCAGGACGAGAAGGGCCGCACGCCCCCGTACTGCGAGGTCCCGGCCGAACGAGGCGTGTGGGCGGCTACGACGGCACGCAGGGGTCCGGCGAGGGACGAACAGATGAACAGGGCACCGGCGCACCGCCCCGGGACGACGCGTCCCCGGGCAGGAACACTCGGCTTCGACTTCACCCTCCCGCGTGACGGCTCCCCGGCCATGTTCTCCCCCGGCGGCACATCCTGGAGCCTGCTCGCTGGAACGGCTCCGGCCATACGCATCGGCACGCTGCCGACGGTCACGGCAGACAAGCGCCACAGCACGACGGACGACGCGAACTCCTTATCCCTCACGGCTAGTGCCTCCCGATCGGCTCCTTCCGGGCTGGGCGGTGGCCCAGATCGGCGTACCGGCGCCCTTCGTCCTGTTCGCAACGACGGGGCGTCACCCGCGGCTAGGACGATGAGTCCGGTACCGGCGGATCGAACTGCCGAAGGAGGTCGTCCCCTGAGCAGATCGCCCGGGCGGAGCCCCATACCTACCGGCTTGCCCTGTTCACTCGGGAAGTTCGCACTGGTGAAACCGAAATCCACACCGGTACCGTCAGTGCCCGTACTGCACTTCTGTCTTACACGGGGAGCCACTGTGAAGCGCCGCCCGATGCCCGTTGCCGTCGCCCTGACGGCAACGGCGGCACTGCTGTTGACGGCCTGCGGCAGCGGGGACGACAAGCCCCGCGACAACGACAAGATCGCCGGCGCCGACCAGGGCGCACCGACGCCGAAGGAGTCCACGAAGCCGTCACCCTCCCAGCCCGGGAACAAGCCGGACGGCGTGGACGTGTCCCTGCCGAAGGACATGAACCTGGTCTTCGACTGGAAGCGGCCGAAGGACGAGAACGAGGCGGCTGCCATGGATGACGCCGCGAACTTCCTCCGGGCGATCTACCGGGGCGTTGACAAGCGCACGTCCAATGACGCAGCCGTGACCGCTTACTCCACGGGCGACGGTCTGCACTACGCGAAGACACAGATCGACGGTCGCATCGACGGCGGCTGGACGGCCACCGGCACCCGCCGCCACTACCAGGCCACCACGCGCTCAGCACCGAACGGAAAGTCGGTCGAAGTCGCGTTCTGCGTCGACTCCAGCAAGTTCTATGGCAAAGAGGTCAAGACCGGAAAGGTCCTGAAGAGCGAGCCGAGCATCTCGGACTTCGACTACTTCAAGATCGTGATGGTCAAGTTCCCCACCAGCGAGAGTCTCTGGCAGGCCTCCAAGGTGTTCGTCGAAGCCAAGGCGGCGAGGTGCCGGTGAACGGAGCACCACGTACCGCCCTCCGTGCAAGCGCCCTCGGCCTGACGCTGGCCCTCGGCACTCTCAGCCTCTCGGGGCCGGCTCACGCGGAGGAGCCGATGCCGAACAACCAGGGCGCCAGCACGGAAGAACACGGCGGTCGAGACAGCACCGGCATCTACGCCGCTGCCCGCATCCAGTACTCCGGATCCGTCACCAAGGACGGCAGCCCCGGAAACGTACGGCCCGCCGACGTCAACTGGACACCGCCGCCCTGCTGGTACGCCCCCTACCTCGGCGCCAAGGACTTCAAGAAGAAGATGTCCGAGGACCTCGACCGCCAGCTGAACACACCTGGCATGGGCGGGACCGCGGGCTCGGCGCTGGGCCAGACCAAGCGCCACTACGAGGACGAGTTCGGCTGGGACGGCAGCCCCGGCTACAAGGACTACAACGTCGAGAACGACGGCAAGGGCATGTTCTGGGCCGGCGTCGAGAACCCCGACGAGCCGGACTACCTCAAGCGCACGTCCTGCACCGACCTGCCCTTCTGGGTGGAGAACGGCCAGGCCCCGCCGGCCCGGTACGAAGAGGCCATCAAGCCGGAGATGCTCGCTGCGCTGGCCTACCAGCACATGGAGCTGCCCGACACGAAGGTCACCCTCGCGCCCGAGGCGGAGACCAAGGTGAACCTGCCGACGTGGGCCTGGCTGGACAAGGCCGTCTTCGACGAGGTCCAAGCCACGGCCGCCATCAACGTCCCCGGCTTCAACATCCAGGCCACCACCACCGCCAAGCCGGTCGCCCTCAAGCTGCAACCGGGCACCGAGGACGCCGAGACCTACCCGGCTTCCGGTGAATGTGTCATCAACGCCGACGGCTCCATCGGCGAGCCGTACGCCAAGGGCAAGGCCGCCGAGACCCCGCCCTGCGGCCTCAAGTACCTCCGCTCCTCAGGCAACGGCACGTACAAACTCCAGGCCACCATCACCTGGGACATCGCCTGGACCGGCACAGGCGGAACGGGCGGAGACCTCCCGAACGGCACGTTCGGCAATGAACAGGCCGTCACGGTCCATGAGATCCAGGCCATCAACCGGTGAACTTAGAAAAGCGAGTACACACACGGGGGGAGGGTCATTCATGACAGACTCGGACCTCACGGTCGACTACGAATTCCTCGCGGACTGCGAGCGCAAGCTCGGTCAGCTCAAGAAGACCTTCGAGGACATCGAGAACCGTCGCGACGACATGAGCAAGCACTGGGGATCCAGTGCGATAGCCGACGTGATGAAGGACTTCGTCAACAACTGGGACGACTACCGCACCCGGCTCGTCGAGTCCCTCGAATCGGTCGGCAAACTGGTGGCCGGCAGCAAGAAGGCGTTCGACGATCTGGACAAGCAGTTGGCCAAGCAGGGCGAGAAGAAGCAGAAGAAGTGACACCGACATCCAAGCGCCGTCCGGTCGACTGGCAGCCCCTCTGCGACTCCGACCCCGTGCCCGGTGACCCGGAGGAAATCCGCGCCGAGGTCAAGCACATGGTCTCGGTCGCCGAAAAACTCCGAGAACAGGCAAAGAACCTCAAGGCGATCAGCGAGGAGGACACCCTCAAGGGAAAATACGTCAAACGCCTGCGCGAGGAGTCCAGCACGCTGGAGAAGCACATGCGGGAGGTGGCCAGCCGTTACGAGCGTGTGCACGGCCACCTGACCAAGTGGTCGAACGAGCTGGAGGACTTCCAGAGCGACGCCGACAAGCTGCTGCGCGAGACCAAGGAGAAGCAGGATGAGGTCGAGGCGGACAAGGCGAAAAAGGCTGCCGCGGAGGACAAGGACGTTCCGAACCCGTCTACCAGCGGCACCAGTCCAGCCGACGACCCCCTGCAGCCTTACCGGCTCCGTCTGTACACCCTCACTGACGAACGAGATTCTCGCGCTGGCCACTATGAGAAGAAGATCCGTGCCGAGATCGAAGACGTGATCGAGGACTCGCTGTGGGACAACGTAAAAGGCTGGGTCCATGAGAACGCGGATCTGATCAAGGCCTTCATCGACGTTCTCGGATGGGTAGCGACGGTTGCCGGCTTCGTGGCGCTCGCCATTCCCGGACTGAACATGCTCGTACTCGGCATCGCGGGCCTCACCATCCTGCTCAGACTCCTGCTGGTGGCATCCGGAGACGCTACCTGGACGGATGTCATTTTCGACGTCGTCGGCGGGCTGCTCGTCGTGGGCGGTCTCCGGGCCACTGCAAAGCTGGCCAGCGGCGCCAAGGCCACAGTGAACGCGGCTCAGGCGGCCCGGACCGCCGGCCTAAGCAAGGGGCTCAGGGGTGTCAAGAGCATCATGGACGACACCGGGCGGTTGATGACAAAAGTGCCGCCGGGACCCGGGCAGCAGGCCCTCGGAGCGGCTCGTAACGCCATGCGCAAGTCCATCTCACAGAATGTCGGGCTGGTAACCAAGAGTCCTCTGAGAGTCAGCCCGTTGTCGACGCTAGTGCACCTCGGCGACAAGGAGATGGCCGGAATGGCGAAAATGTTGCAGGCAAACAAGGCTGTCTTCCCGGAAGCCGCAGGGGCCGCCGCGGACAAGGCCTACAGGGCCTACCGAGCGGGCCTCGGCATTGCCTGGACCGGCATGGGGATGGACGTCATGGACAAAGCACTGGGGAAGAGCGACCTGACAAGCTTGACCAACGACAAGTTCGGTAGCGGCGAGAAGCCATACAATGCGGCGTACTCGGATTGGAAGGACAACACATTGAAGCCCGCCCCCGACACTCACTGGTAAGGAAAGGCCATGGACCTGTACTCGGCGCAACGCATTGTCGAGGCCGAAGCCGCCCGCACGGGCATCGGAACGGGCCCCAACCGGCGGCTTCGACTGACGTTGTTCATCGGTATGCCACTGTTCCTGCCGGTCTTGGGAATTATGATCCTGGTACCGAAATCTCTAATGAATGACGTACTCTACGCCTATGAGGCTGGGATCATCGGCTGCCTGCTGCACTACGTCTGGATATTTGCGAAGTACCCGCGTCATGCGAGCCGCCCTCCCTACCTCACCAGAGATTTGGCCATGGGTGGCGGTTTTTTCTTGCCTTCCCTGTTCTTCGGATTCTGGCCGGGCATGATCGCCGCCCCGGCGTGGGCACTCTTCGTAGGAATTTCCTATGCCGTGGAATTGATGCGGGGGCGCAATGACCAACATTGACCACCACCGGGCCCCGAGCGGCTTCAATTTGGTGCCCCCGCCTGGTTGGGACGTAATTCCGCTGCGCTCGGGTACCCGGGAGGCGATGGATCGCATCGTCCGCAAGGCCGTAGCGCAACTGCCCGTAAGCTTCCCCAAGGACGACATTCCACAGGCTCGGCTGAAGCTTATCCAAGAGTTGAAGAAGGTCACCCGGCGGGCCAGCGCCAAAGGAGGAATGACTCTTTACCTCCCTACCGAACGTCTCCACGGCATCGCGCTGCCCGTCTCGATCGTGGCCTCCGAGCCGATCGAAATTCCGCGGGTCAGGGCCGAAAGTGGCCCGGAAGCGGTTTTGACCGCGCTCGCCTCCGAGACCCCTGGAGCCGAGATCCGCGAGCTCGATGACACGGCGGCCCTACGCGCAGAGCGAGAGGTACCCGCTGACCCGGAACAGGGCGTCGAGGTTGCTCACCGGCAGGTCGATTACCTAGTGCCGATTCCGGACAGCACACCGGATAAATACCTCACCTTCTCCTACAGTGCGCTGATCGCACCCGGCTCGGATCCTGCCTTCTATGACACCCTGGTGGAGCTGTTCGACGCCGTGATGAGCACCTTCCGCTGGAGCTACACCTGAGAACCCCCCGCCACCGCCCGCGCCTCGACGAAAGGGACCGCTCATGTCAGACGGCACCCTCTGGAGCACCGACCTCGGTGCCCCACTCCACATCGACACAGATGCCGATCCGCGCCTTTGGGGCTATCTTCATCTGCAGATCGACAGGCGAACCTTCAAGGAATGGTTCGACCAACACCTGATCGGTCTAGCCGCCTTTCACGACATTGAACTCACCCGCAAACTCCGCCGCTTCCACAAGGACTTCTACGAGCGGACTATTGTCATCTTGCGGGACAAGCTCCAAGCCGACGAAGCCTTCATCTACCACCCCGTTCCCCTCACCTACATGCCCTTGGTGGTGCACGCCACCCGTATTCACTGTGATGCCCCTGACGCGGCCTCCTGCGACGGAATGAGCGCAGCGACCGTGCCGCACGAGGGCATCCCGGAATGGCAACAGCGCACCGGCAGCATCCCTTTCGCCTCCCCACACCTGGGCGAGGACGGCGTCCGGGTCACGCGTTCCTACCCGGCAGACAGCACCATCATGATGACCTCGGTGAGTTATCACTGGCATACGCCGCCCGGCATCCCTGACGTGAGCCTTCGAGGGCACCACGACGACCCCGAAGTGATGGCTGCGGCCATGGACGCACTGGACGACTTCGCACGCACGCTCCGACTTCCCGGGACGGCTCACTGATCAGCGCCGCCCAGGGCGGATTCAAGCAGTGAGCTATGCCCGACGGTGCCCCGGCTACGTATCCTCGCCCCGCTGTTCGCAAACACAAGATCGCCGATATCGCCGATGACGTGAGCAGTGGGGTGGCTTGACCTGCGCCCTCAGCGGACGTGCTGCTTCCCTCGGGAAAGGCGAACGAGTTGCCATCTCCCGGTGCCTCGGGGCCATTGCTCAGGCACTGGCTGCGGCAGGCATCCCAGCAGTGGCGGGCTGACGGCACTCCTCCGAGGCGCGAGACTTAGCCCGATGGCGGCCCGTGGACCCTACCGCTGCCGCGCCCCGCGGCTCTTCCCCTTCTTCCGCAACCTCCGAGCCCTATCCCGCTCAAAGGCCGCCCGCTCCGCGGCTCTCCCTCTGTTCCACCGATACACGCACCAGCCCACCAAGCCCCCGGTCACCGCGTAAGACAGGAACGCCGGCCCAGTCCCAGGGACGTACGCGCAGCTGAGGGAGCGGCAGTTCCGGCTGGGCAGGCCGCTCAGCAAGTAGAGGAAAGGGCCGAAGGCCGCCGCACAGCAGAGCGCCGAGAGGGTGGCCCGCCGGGCCCGATCAAAACGGGTCGACCGCCTGGCAACGGGCGGTGGCGCGGACCGGAGCGCGCCCGCCGCGCCCGCGACGGTGATCACCCCTAGAGTCCCACCGACCACCCACGTGCCCCCGGGGAAGTCCACCAGTTGCGGAAGCGTCTCCCGCGCGAGGCGTTTGGACAGGCCCATCGCCCACAGGATCACCGCGAGAACGGCCCCGAGGAAGGCGACCCCGCCCGCTATCCCGAGACCGTCCCGCATCCGGAAACCGGCGTCGGCGTCGGCCTGTTCACCGCTGAGCGGCCGCGTCGCACGTTTCACCGCCATCCCCACCCCCTCGCTCTCGCTCTCGCATACGAACGCTCCGCGCACGACGGTGCGGCGAGGTGCCCCGCACCCCGCCGCACCGCCCGCGACAACCGGAAGCCGCTACTTACGCGCCTGCTTCGCCAGTTCCTCGTCGATCTGCTCGAACTTGTCCGCCGCCATGGTCAGGTAGTCCCCCATGCCGTCGAGCCCGTCCAGCGTCGTCTTCGTGCCCTGCACGAACTCGTCGAAGTTCTCGTCGAACGCCTTCGACGAGCTCTTCGTGACATAGCCGGACTGCACGAGGTTGTTGATGTACTTGCGAAGGCCGTCGAGCTTCTCCTGGAGCTTTTCCTTCTCCTTCACGACATGCTTGGCCGCTTCCCGCATGTCCTGATATGTGATGTCAAGGTCCTTGGCCATGAAGCCGCTCCCTCTCGCAACGCCGCAGGGCCAACCCCCGTGGCTCCCTGTTTGCGGACTCGTCGGCGCCTGGGCCGAGTTGCCGATCGCACGTGGCAACCGGTGTGATCGTCCGCTCTTGCGCAAGCAGCTTACGGGTGTGGCCTGGGGTGCCACATCCTCGGCTTGTGAACGCGGCGTCGTGAAAGCGTGCACGACATTGCCATTGGGAACATCACCGCGCCGCCCCGTTGCCCCGCCGCCGCACCGAACGGATATCGTCCTTACGGCTGTGACCCCGGTGGCGGGAAGCGACAAGTGACCGGAGCGGGCGCAGCAATGGACACCACAGCGGCCACACCGGCCCAGTGGCACGGGGAGGACAAGTCGTGCGCCTGACTCTGACCGTCGTCGACCCGTACGGCGGTGGCACCGCCGACGTCGTGCTCGATGCCGATCCTGAGTCCACCGTGGGGGACATCGCCCAGGAGCTCGCCCGGCAGGTCGGGCACAGCGGGGCGCAGGTCATCCCGCTCGGGCAGCACCGGCACGCACCGGCCAACAACGCGCCCCTCGTGTACGTGGACGGATACGCCGTCGACCCCGCCGCCACCGTCGTCGGCTCGCCCCTGCGCGAGGGCGCGGTCGTCAGTCTGCAGGATCCCTCCGGGTGTCTGCCGGGTGAGCCCACGGGGCTGGTCGAGTTGCGGGTGGTCGGAGGGCCGGCCGCCGGGTTCGTGCACCGGCTCGGCGTCGGCCGCTACGACATCGGCAGCGGCGCCGCCTCCTACGTCCGCGTCGACGATCCCGAGGTCGACGCCCGGGCCCTGACCCTGTCCGTCGCCACCGACGGCACCTGCCAGGTCGCCGTCCACACGGACGAGGAGCACGTCACCCTCGACGGCACCCCCCTCGCCGGGGACGACGAAGAGGGGTCCGGCGGCGACAAGGGCTCCGGGAAGAACAGCAAGAACAAGAAGAACAAGAACAAGAGGAACAAGAACGACGGGGACAGGAAGCGTGGGCAGGAGCGCGACGTCCCGGGTGGGGCCCTCGAGTGGCCCCTCGGGGCTCAGATCGGGATCGGCAACACGCTTCTCGAACTCACCCGTTACACCCCGCCCAACGCCGCCCTGAAGTGGTCCGACGACGGCATCGGGCTGGACTACAACCGGCCCCCGCGGCTGCGCCCTCCGGAGCGGCAGACCACCTTCCGGCTGCCCTCCGCGCCCCGTGACTACGAGGCCCGGCCGCTGCCCTGGCTGATGGCGCTGACCCCGCTGGTCGGTGCCGTCGTGTCGGTGATGATCTTCCAGCGCTGGTACTACCTGATCATGGCCGCGCTGAGCCCGGTCCTGCTCTTCGCGAACTACTACAACGACAAGAAGCACGGCCGTAAGTCGCACGCCAAGCAGGTCCAGGAGTACGAGGAGCAGAAGAAGCGGATCGAGAAGGACGCGCAGGACGCCCTCGTCGCCGAGCGGAACGACCGGCGGCACGCCGTACCGGACCCCGCCACCGTCCTCGCCCTCGGGACCGGCCCGCGTACCCGGCTGTGGGAGCGGCGGCGTACCGACCGCGACCATCTGCTGATCCGCGTCGGCACCGGGCAGTTGCCCTCCGAGGTCGTCCTCGACGACCCCGAGCAGGACGACCACCGCCGCCAGGTGACCTGGAAGATCGAGGACGCCCCGGTCGCGCTGCACCTGCGCACCCTCGGGGTCGTCGGCATGGCCGGTCCCGGCGACTCCGCCCGGGCGCTGGGGCGTTGGGCCGTCGCGCAGACCGCGGCGCTGCACAGCCCGATGGACGTGCAGTTCTACGTGCTGAGCGAGAACGCCGCGCGGGAGTCCTGGGACTGGGTGCGCTGGCTGCCGCACGCCCGGCCGTCCGGCGGGCAGGACGTCAACGCGCTGATCGGGACGGACGCCGAGACCGTCGGCGCCCGGATCGGGGAGCTGACGCAGATCCTCGACGCCCGCAAGAAGGCCGCCGAGCAGAACAGGTCGCAGGGCTCGACCTTCAGCGACCCGGACATCGTGGTGGTGTGGGACGGCTCGCGGCGGCTGCGGTCCCTTCCCGGCGTGGTGCGGCTGCTGCGCGAGGGGCCGTCGGTGTCCATGTTCGCCCTCTGCCTGGACGCCGAGGAGCGGTTCCTGCCCGGCGAGTGCCAGGCGTACGTCGTCGCCGAGCCGAAGGCCGAGGAGACCGAGCCCGACCGGCAACTCCAGCGGCAGGACCAGCGGCAGGCGCAGCCGGCGGCCGGGGTCTTCCCCTCCTTCCAGGCCTGGCACACCACCGCCGCGCAGCCCGAACAGGTATCACGCGCCGAGAAGTTGCGGCTGCGCGTGGAGGAGGCCGGTGCCGAGCGGCGGAAGGACGTACGGCCCGACTTCGTCTCCCCCGCCTGGTGCCTGCGCCTGGCCCGGTCGCTGTCGCCGCTGCGGGACATCAGCGGCGAGACCGAGGACTCGGCCCTGCCCGCCTCCAGCCGGCTGCTGGACGTGCTGCAGCTGGAGCCGCCGACGAGCGAGGCGATCGTGGCCCGGTGGCGGACGGGCGGGCAGTCGACGCTCGCCGTGATCGGCGAGTCGTACGACGGGCCGTTCGGGATCGACATCCGCAAGGACGGGCCGCACGGGCTCATCGCCGGTACGACCGGTTCGGGCAAGTCGGAGCTGCTGCAGACGATCGTGGCGGCACTGGCGGTGGCGAACACACCCGAGAACATGACGTTCGTGCTGGTCGACTACAAGGGTGGCGCGGCCTTCAAGGACTGTGTGCACCTGCCGCACACGGTCGGGATGGTGACCGACCTCGACGCCCATCTCGTGGAGCGCGCGCTGGAGTCGCTCGGGGCGGAGCTGCACCGGCGCGAGCACATCCTGGCCGCCGCGGACGCCAAGGACATCGAGGACTACCAGGATCTGGTGCGCCGCGACCCGTCCCATCGGCCCGTGCCGCGGCTCCTCATCGTCATCGACGAGTTCGCCTCGATGGTGCGTGACCTGCCCGACTTCGTGACGGGCCTGGTGAACATCGCCCAGCGCGGCCGTTCCCTCGGCATCCACCTGCTGCTGGCGACGCAGCGGCCCTCCGGCGTCGTCTCCCCCGAGATCCGCGCCAACACCAACCTGCGGATCGCGCTGCGCGTGACGGACGGCGGCGAGTCGACCGACGTCATCGACTCGCCCGAGGCCGGGCACATCTCCAAGAGCACCCCGGGCCGCGCCTACGCCCGCCTCGGGCACGCCTCCCTGGTGCCCTTCCAGTCGGGGCGCGTCGGCGGGCGGCGGCCCGGCGCGGCCGACCCGGCCGCGCTGATGCCCTGGGTGGCCCCGCTGACCTGGGAGGATCTCGGCAGGGCCGCGCTGGCCAAGCCGAAGGCCGAGGCGCGGGAGGACGAGGAGATCACCGACCTGAAGGTCCTCGTCGACACGATCCGGGACGCCAACCGCTCCCTCGGCATCCCGCCCCAGCACAGCCCGTGGCTGCCCGCCCTGGACGAGACGCTGCTGCTGGACGAGATCGAGGTGCCCGCGTTCACCGGCGGCCCGGGCACACTGCCCCCGGCCCCGTACGGCATCGAGGACCTGCCCGCCAGCCAGTCGCGCCGCCCGGTCGTGGTGGACTTCTCGGCCTTCGGGCACCTGATGATCGGCGGTGCCCCGCGCAGCGGCCGTTCCCAGGTGCTGCGCACCCTGGCCGGCTCGATCGCCCGCACCCACTCCGTCGCCGACGTGCACCTGTACGGCATCGACTGCGGCAACGGCGCGCTCAACGCCCTGACGCGGCTGCCGCACTGCGGGGCGGTCGTCGGACGCAACCAGACCGAGCGGGTCGTGCGGCTGGTCAACCGGCTCAAGGGCGAGCTGGGCCGCCGCCAGGACCTGCTGTCCGAGAAGGGGTTCGCGGACATCGGCGAGCAGCGGGCCGCGGTGTCCGAGGACGAGCGGCTGCCGCACATCGTGGTGCTGCTGGACCGCTGGGAGGGCTGGGTGCCCACGCTGGGCGAGATCGACCACGGCTCGCTCACGGACGAGTTGCAGACGATGATGCGCGAGGGCGCGAGCGCCGGCATCCACCTGGTGCTCACCGGTGACCGGACGCTGCTGGTGGGCCGGATCGCCACGCTCACCGAGGACAAGTACGGTCTGCGGCTGGCGGACCGCAGCGACTTCTCCTCGCTCGGGATCCCGGTGCGCAAGGTGCCGGAGGAGATCCCGCCGGGCCGTGCCTTCCGCAACGAGTCCGGTACGGAGACGCAGTTCGCGCTGCTCGCCGAGGACACCAGCGGTCAGGGCCAGGCGGCGGCACTGGCGGCGATCGGCGAGGCGGCCGCCGCGCGCGACGCCGAAGTGCCGCGCTCGCGCCGTCCGTTCCGCGTGGACAGCCTGCCCAGCCGGATCTCCTTCGCGGAGGCGTGGGAGCTGCGCGACCCGGACGCGTCCCGTTCGCGGCTGTACGGTCTGGCCGGCATCGGAGGCGACGAGATCGTCGGCTTCGGGCCCGATCTCGCCCAGGGCGTACCGGCGTTCGTCATCGCGGGACCGGCCAAGTCGGGCCGCTCGACGGTGCTGCTGAACTTCGCGCACTCGTTCCTGGCCCAGGGCACGCGGCTGGTGATCGCGGCACCGCGCCAGTCACCGCTGCGCGGGCTCGACGGCGCGGACGGCGTGCTGAAGGTCTTCACCGGTGACGACATCGACGAGGACGAGTTCGAGGAGCTGATCGACCAGGCGTCCCCGCAGGAGCCGGTCGCCGTGCTCGTCGACGACGGGGAGATCCTGGAGGACTGCGACGCCGAGAGCCAGTTGAAGAAGCTGGTCTCGCGCGGCGCCGAACGGGGTCTCGCCCTGGTCATCGCCGGTGACGAGGAGGACGTGTGCAGCGGCTTCTCGGGCTGGCAGGTCGACGCGAAGAAGGCCCGCCGGGGCATCCTGCTCTCCCCGCAGGAGTCCTCCAGCGGCGACCTCGTCGGCGTCCGCCTCTCCCGCAGCATGGTCGGCGGCCCGGTCGCCCCGGGCAAGGGCATGCTCCACCTCGGCGACGGCGAGCTGCGCACGGTGGTCGTCCCGGGGTGAGGCGTCCCGGGCTCCGGCGGATCGGCCCGGTCACCCGGTGCACGGGCATCCCGTCCGCTACCGCACCTTCGACAGCCGGGCCTGCGGACGCCCCGACTCCGCGCTCTCCGAGCGGTACCGGAGGTCGTCACCCGCCGGGGTGAGGCGGACGGTGGTGGGGGCCGGGTTGCAGCCGCTGTGGTTGGTCTTCGCCCCGACCGACGTCGCGACCAACTCCTTCTTCGTGACCTGCTTGAGGGTGAGGACGTCGACGCAGACGCCGCCGAGCTGGTCGGTCTGGCGCAGGCGGCCCAGTTCCTGGCCGACGGCGGCCCGCTGGACGGTGATCCGGAACGTGCCGAGCGGCAGCCTGCCGTCCAGGGCGGTGCCCTGGCCCTCCCAGGTGCCGAGGTAGGCGGCGGGCACCGCACCGGGCGGGGCGGAACTCGCGGTCGCGCCGGGCGGCGAGTAGGCGTCGCCGCTGCCCGCGCCCCCGTCGTCGCCGCCCCCGCCCGGCAGCAGGTCGAGGACGAGGACCGACCCGATGGTCACGGCCGCCATCGCTCCCGCGACCGCCAGCGCGACGGTGCAGCTCAGTTTCCGCACCCGCCCCTCGCCCTCGCCCTCGCCCCCGGACGCGGAGGTGGAGGAGGTGGCGGCGACGGAGACGGAGACCTTGCCCGGCCGTCGACCGGCGGCGGGCACCACCGTCTCGTCCCGCCCTCGTCCGTCCCGGGGTTCGGGCCCGTCGGCGGGTGCGGGCGCGAACCCGTCCGCGGGTACCGGGGCGGACCCGTCGGCGGGTGCCGAGCCCGACGAGGCCGGTGAACCCGGGGTTGGCAGGGCCGGCGGGGCCGCCGGTGTTCCGTCCATCACCGGCGGCGGCCCGAACGCCCCCGCGCCCGCCGCGGACCCGCCCGCCCCCGGCGGTTCGCCCACCGCCGGGCTGCTGAACCCCACCGGCCCCGAGGGCGCGCCCGCCCCCGTCGCCTCCAGGTTCAGCAACCGCACGGCACTGCGGCTCACCTGCTCCACCAGCGTCCCCGGCAGCCACCCGCCCGCCACCAGCCGGGCCGCCCCCTCGGGGGCGAGCCGCCGGGCCAGTTCCCCGGGGGCCGGCCGCGTGTCCGGGTCCTTGGCCAGGCAGGCCGCCGTCAGGGAGCGCAACTCGCCGTCCAGCAGCCCGAGTTCCGGCTCCTCGTGCACCACCTTGTAGAGCAGGGCCGCCGAGGAGTCACCGGGGAAGGGCGGCTCGCCGGTCGCCGCGTACGCGAGGACCGCGCCCAGCGAGAAGACGTCCGCCGCGCCCGTGACGCCCTTGCCGAGGATCTGCTCGGGCGACATGTAGCCGGGCGAGCCGACGGAGACGCCGGTCGACGTCAGGGACGCCGTGCCGTCGGTGGCCCGGGCGATGCCGAAGTCGATCAGCAGCGGCCCGTCCAGGGTGAGCAGGACGTTCGACGGCTTCACGTCGCGGTGGACGAGCCCCAGCGCGTGCACCGCCGCCAGCGCCTCGGCGAGTCCCGCCCCGAGCGCCCGTACGGTGTGGGCGGGCAGGGGCCCGCCGTCGGCGACGGCGGCGGACAGCGGCGGTCCGGCGGCGTACGCCGTCGCCACCCACGGCACCCGCGCGTCCGGGTCCGCGTCCAGCACGGGCGCGGTCCAGGCACCGCCCACCCGGCGTGCGGCTTCGACCTCGCGCCGGAAGCGCGCCCGGAACTCCTCGTCCAGCGCGAAGTGCGGATGCACGATCTTCACCGCGACGGTACGGCCCCCGGCGCTGCGGCCCAGGTAGACCCGGCCCATGCCGCCGGAGCCCAGCCGGCCGAGCAGCCGGTAGGGACCCACGACCGTGGGTTCGTCGACGTCGAGCGGCCGCATGGCGTCACCCCTCCCCCGTGGGTGCGTGGGCGGGGCGCTCCCCGGCCCCGGCACTCCCGCACCTCCCAGCAGGGTAGTGCCGGGGTGCCGCCGGGCTCACGGCTGGAGCAGGTCCACCTTCACGTCGGCCGGGAAGCCGGTCGTCGGGCCGACCCGCCGGGCGAACTCGGCGACCGCCTCCAGCTGGGGTCCGCCGAAACGGAAGTCCAGGGTGGTGAAGTACCGGGCGAGGGTCTCCTCGTCGAAGGCCTCCCAGCGGGCGGCCTGCTCGGCGACCTTGTCGACCTCCTCCAGGGAGAGGTTGCGCGAGTCGAGGAACGCGGCGTGCACCTTGCGCGTGATGGCCGGCTCGCGCTCGGCGTACTCGCGGCGGGCCGCCCAGACCGCGAAGACGAACGGCAGGCCCGTCCACTCCTTCCACAGCGCGCCCAGGTCGTGCACGTCCAGGCCGAAGCGGGGCCCGTCGACCATGTTCGCGCGCAGTGCCGCGTCGCCGATGAGGACGGCGGCCTCGGCCTCGCGCATCATCAGGCTGAGGTCGGGCGGGCAGGTGTAGTAGTCCGGCTGCACGCCGTAACGCTCGGCGAGGAGCAGCTGGGCGAGGCGGACGGAGGTGCGGGAGGTCGAGCCGAGGGCGACCCGGGCGCCGTCCAGCCGGTCCAGGGGGACCTGCGAGACGATCACGCAGGACATGACCGGGCCGTCGCAGCCGACGGCGATGTCGGGGAAGGCGACCAGGTCGTCGGCGTGCTTGAGGAACTCGACCAGGGTGACCGGACCGATGTCGAGATCGCCCTGCACCAGCTTCTCGCTGAGCTTCTCCGGGGTGTCCTTGGTGAGCTCGAAGTCGAGGAGCGTGCCCGTTCTGGCGAGCCCCCAGTACAGGGGCAGGCAGTTCAGGAACTGGATGTGGCCGACGCGCGGCCGGGTGCGAGGATTGTCCACATCGTGAGGCTAGCCCTCATGGGTCACGGGGCCGCGTCCGGCCCCGCCGTCGGGCCGGGGACCGCCGATCGCGGGCGCACCGCCAGTCGGCCGGGGGATGTTCAAACATTCGGGTGACGTGATCTTGACCCCTATTGCATTCCGGGGTCCGCGTGCTAGGCTCGTCGCAAGTTGCAGTTTGGTTTCCCTTGCAGTACAGAGCCTGCGGAGCATGTGACCGCGGGCTCTCGTCATTCTCAGACATATGCAGTTGTGCAGAATTCATCTTCACACTTGCTGGTTCTGGAGCAGGGCAACCCTTTTGAGCCCAAGGAGGGCTTATGGCTACCGGAACCGTGAAGTGGTTCAACGCCGAAAAGGGCTTTGGTTTCATCGCCCAGGAGGGCGGCGGCCCCGACGTCTTCGTCCACTACTCCGCGATCAACGCGCAGGGATTCCGGTCCCTGGAGGAGAACCAGCAGGTGTCTTTCGACGTCACGCAGGGTCCGAAGGGCCCGCAGGCTGAGAACGTCACGCCGGTCTGACAGCAGTACCCAAGGAGCCCCGCGCCGCAAGGCGACGGGGCTCCTGCCCTTTTCCGGCCCTTTCTCCGGGTGAATTCCGGGCGAACTGTGCCTGTGGGGCGAGGGGCCCACGAGGAAAGACCGGACGAACGTTTCCGGGGGCCGGTGCCCGGCTCGAGGCGCGGGGCGCACGGCCGGCGCCGGGCCGGGTGCCGGTGGTGGGCAGTAGGGTCACCGGCCATGACCGACGCCGACTTCCTGAGCGAGACCCGTGCCTTCTACGACGCCGTGGCCGAGGAGTACGCCGAGCACTTCCGGGACGCCACCACACCCCTGGACCTGGGCCTGCTGTACGGGTTCGCGGAGCTCGTGGGCGAGGGCGGCGAGGTCGCCGACCTGGGCTGCGGGCCCGGGCGGGTGACGGCCTACCTGGCGTCCCGGGGGCTGTCGGTGTTCGGGCTGGACCTGTCGGAGTCGATGCTGGCGATCGCCCGGCGCGAGCATCCCGCGCTGCGGTTCCGGCAGGGCTCGATGCTGGACCTGGACCTGCCGGACGGCTCGCTGGACGGGGTCGTGGCCTGGTACTCCACCATCCACACGCCCCTGGAGCACCTGCCTGCCCTCTTCGCCGGCTTCCACCGCGTCCTGCGCCCGGGCGGGCACCTGCTCCTCGGCTTCCAGTACGGCGAGGAGCCCCGCCGCTACGAGGAGGCCTTCGGCCACCGGGTGTCGGTGAGTTTCCACCGCCGGCGGCCGGAGCGGATGGCCGCCCTGCTGGAGGGGGCCGGTTTCACCGTGCGCGCGCGGACGGTGCGGGAGGCCGACGAGGAACGCGGAGAGCCCGTCCCCCAGGCGTCCCTGGTGGCCCGCAAGCCCCACGAGCCCCACGAGCCCCACGGGCCCCACGAGCCCCACGCGCCCCACGAGCCGAGCTAGCCCCCCGAGCCGAGCGCCCGGCCCTGCCGCGCTCCGCCGTGCTCTGCCCCGCACTGTCCTGCCCTGCCCGGCCGGGGTCCTGCCCTGCCCGGCCGCGCGGGAGCGGCTGTCGGGTCATTCGAGGCCGATGGCCGCGCAGTCCGCCTTGTACTTCGCGGTGCAGATCTCCTTCACCGTGTACACGCCGTCGGTGACGACGGTCTCCTTGATGTTGTCCCGGGTGAGGGCGACCACCGGCACCAGCATCGCGGGGATGTTCTTCTTCGTCGGGCTGTCGACCGTCTCCCGTGTCAGCGCGGCGAACTCGATGGACCGGCCCTGGACCTTGGCCACGGCGATCTTCGCGGCGTTGGTCGCCTCCAGCAGGAAGGACTTGTACACGGTCATGTACTGCTCCCCGGACACCACCCGCTGCACCGCGTCCAGGTTCGCGTCCTGCCCGGTCACCGGCGGCATCCTGGTGGCGCCGGCCTCCTCGAGCGCCTCGATGACGGCACCGGCCATGCCGTCGTTGGCCGAGTAGACCGCGGCGATGTTGTTCAGCCCGACCGCCTTGATCGCCTTCGCCATGTTGGCCTTGGCGATCGCGGGCTTCCACTCCTTGGTGTCGTACTGCGCGACGATGTCGACCTGGCCCTGCAGTTCGCTCAGCGCGCCGCTCTTGAAGCGGGCCGTGTTGGGGTCGGCGGGGTCGCCGTTCATCATGACGACCTTGCTGTTCTCGGCCTTCTCGCCGAGTTCGCCGATGAGGGCGCGGCCCTGCACCTGCCCGACGAGTTCGTTGTCGTGGGAGACGTACGCGTCGACGGGCCCCTCGGCGAGCCGGTCGTAGGCGACGACCGGGATGCCCGCGGCCTTGGCCTTCGCCACGTCCGGGGCGATGGCCTTGGAGTTCAGCGCGTCGACGAGGATGACGTCCACCTTGTCGGCGATCATCTGCCGGAACTGCTCGCTCTGCCGGGAGACGCTGGCCTCGGCGTTGGCGTAGCGGACCTTGCCCCGGTTCTCGGTGAGGGAGGCGACCTCCTGCTTGATGAGCGGGTAGTCGAACCGCTCGAAGCGTGCCGTGTCCCGGTCGGGCAGCAGCAGTCCCACCGTGATGTCGTTGCCCCGCTTCCCGCCGGCCGCGTCGTCGCTTCCGCCGTCACCGCACGCGGCGAGGGACAGGGCCGATACGGAGACCGCCAGGCCTATGCAGCAACGACGCACGGCGGCCCGACGGGTGTAACGCGCTTTCACTGATGGTGCCTTCCGATGGTGGGGATCATCGCGACGAGGTGGCAGAAAGCCAACGGGGAGACACCGTGCGTCGTCAAGGACCAGGTGTGAAGACTCCGCAAAGGTGAGTCACCGCGCGTACAGACCCTCCACCTCCGCGGCGAACGCGCGCAGGATCGTCTCGCGGCGGAGTTTCATCGTCGGGGTGAGGTGGCCCTCGTCCTCCGTGAAGTCCCGGGGCAGGACGGTGAAGCGGCGGATGGACTCGGGGCGGGAGACGAGCTTGTTGGCCTCGTCGACGGCGCGTTGGAGGACGGCGCGCAGTTCCTCGTCGTCGGCGAGGAGGGCGGGCGGGACGGGGTGTTTGCCGTTCATGCGGCGCCAGTGGGTCAGGCCCGCCTCGTCGAGGGTGATCAGCGCGGTGACGTAGGGGCGGCCGTCGCCCAGGACCATGCACTGGGAGATCAGGGGGTGGGAGCGCAGCCAGTTCTCCAGGGGGGCCGGGGCGACCGACTTGCCGCCCGCGGTGATCAGGAGCTCCTTCTTGCGGCCGGTGATGGTGAGGTAGCCCTCGTCGTCCAGTTCGCCGATGTCGCCGGTGGCGAGCCAGCCGTCGGGCGCGGCGGGGACGACACCGCCGGCCTGCGGGTCCCAGTAGCCGCGCAGCACGTGGTCGCCGCCGACCAGGATCTCCCCGTCGGCGGCGATCCGGACGCGGGTGCCGGGCAGCGGCCAGCCGACCGTGCCCAGGCGGGGTTTGAGGGGCGGGGTGACGGTCGTCGCGCCGGTGGTCTCGGTCAGTCCGTAGCCCTCGAAGATCTCGATGCCGGCACCGGCGTAGAACGCGGCGAGGCGGCGGCCGAGCGGCGAGCCGCCGCAGATGGCGTAGCGGACCCGGCCGCCCATGGCGCTGCGGATGCGGCGGTAGACCAGCGGGTCGTAGAAGGCACGGGCGGCCTTCAGGGCGCGGGAGGGTCCGGGGCCGGTGCCCGTCTGGCGGGCCTCCACGGCCTCTCCGTAGCGCTGCGCCACCGCCGCCGCCCGGTCGAAGGAGGTGGCCCGGCCGCTCGCCTCGGCCTTGGCACGGGCGGAGTTGTACACCTTCTCCAGCATGTACGGGATGGCCAGCAGGCAGGTCGGCCGGAAGCCGGCGAGGTCCGGGAGCAGGTCGTCGGCCTTGATGCTCGGGGCGTGCCCGAGCCGGACTCGGGCGCGGACGCAGGCGATCGCGACCATGCGGCCGAACACGTGGGACATGGGCAGGAACAGCAGGACCGAGGCCTCTTCGCTGGTCCTCGCCTTGAAGACGGGGTAGAGCAGTTCGATGGCGTTGTCGACCTCGGCGAAGAAGTTGCCGTGGGTGAGCGCGCAGCCCTTGGGGCGGCCGGTGGTGCCGGAGGTGTAGATGAGGGTGGCGAGGGTGTCGGGGCCGAGCACGCCGCGCCGCACCTCGACCTCCTGGTCGCTCAGGTGCGCCCCGGCCTCGGCGAGCCGGTCCACGTGGCCCTTGTCCACGACCCACACGTGCTTGAGGTCGGGCAGCCGTGCGCGTTCGGGGCCGAGGGCGGCGGCCTGTGCGGTCGTCTCGGTGAGGAGCGCGACGGCGCCGGAGTCCTGCAGGATCCAGCGGGCCTGGAAGACGGAGGAGGTGGGGTAGATGGGCACGGTGACCAGTCCGGCGGCCCAGGCGGCGAAGTCCAGGACGGTCCACTCGTAGATCGTGCGGGCCATGACGGCGACCCGGTCGCCCGGCATCAGCCCTTCGGCGATCAGCCCCTTCGCCACGGCCTGCACCTGTCCGGCGAACCGGGCCGCGGTGACGTCGTTCCAGCGCCCGTCGGCGTCCTTGCGGCTGAGCACCACGGCGTCGGGGGCCGCGGTCGCGTTGTCGAACGGCAGGTCGGCGAGCGAGCCGTAGGTCCACGGCGGTGCCAGCGGCGGTACGGACGCCTCCCTCACCGCTCCGTCGAGCCGCTTGATCTCGGGCTCGACCGGGACCGGTCCGCCGTACACGTCGCCGTGGGCGGAGGAGGAATACGCAGTGGACACGGGCGGCTCCTGGGGCGTGCAGCGAAGGACTGCTTGCTGCATGACGTACGTGCCTCGCACGCCGAGGCGCTCAACCGGCTGAACCCCCAGAAAGGGGTTACTGACGGTAGGAACGGGATCGTACGGCGCTCACGTGGTGGCCTTGTGCGGGTTCGGGGATGGTCCGGAGCCGGGCCTGTGCATGCTCGGAGATTATGTGAGGGTCCCTCAGCTTCCGGTCGCCGTCGGCTCAGGCGCGTTCCAGGATCGCCGTCACGCCCTGTCCGCCCGCAGCGCAGACGGAGATCAACCCCCGTGCGGGAGCGTCCCGTTCGGCGAGGAGCTTGGCCAGCGTGGCCACGATCCGGGCGCCGGTGGCGGCGAAGGGGTGCCCGGTGGCGAGGGAGGAGCCCGCGACGTTCAGCCGGGCCCGGTCGAGCGTGCCGAGGCCGCGCTTCTCCCAGGCCGCGAGGGTGGCCAGCACCTGGGAGGCGAACGCCTCGTGGATCTCCACGAGGTCGAAGTCGGCCAGGCCGAGGCCGGCCCGCTCCAGCATGCGCGGGACGGCGTAGGCGGGTGCCATGAGCAGGCCGTCCTCACCGTCCGCGACGTCCCCGTGGACGAAGTCGACGGCCGCCGTCTCGTACGCGGTGAGGTAGGCCAGCGGCTCCAGTCCGCGCTCACGGGCCCAGTCCTCGCTCGCCAGCAGCACGGTCGCCGCCCCGTCGGTCAGCGGCGTCGAGTTACCGGCCGTCATGGTCGGTTCGGGGTGGTCCAGGCCGAACACCGGCTTGAGGGCGGCGAGTTTCTCCACCGTCGAGCCGGGGCGCAGGTTCTGGTCCCGGGCGAGTCCGCGGAAGGGCACCACCAGGTCCTGGAAGAAGCCGCGTTCGTACGCCGCCGCCAGCCGCTGGTGGCTGGTCGCGGCGAGTTCGTCCTGCGCCGCGCGGCCGATGCCCCAGGCCCGGGCGGTGACGGCGGCGTGTTCGCCCATGGACAGACCGGTGCGCGGCTCGGCGTTGCGCGGGATGTCGGGGACGAGGTGGCCCGGGCGCACCTTCGCCAGGGCCTTGATCCGGCCGGCCGCCGACTTCGCCCGGCGGGCTTGGAGCAGGATGCGGCGAAGGGAGTCGTTGACGCCGAGGGGCGCGTCGCTCGCGGTGTCCGCGCCGCCCGCGATCGCCGAGTCGGTCTGGCCGAGGGCGATCTTGTTGGCGGCGGCGATGACGGCCTGGAGGCCGGTGCCGCAGGCCTGCTGGATGTCGTAGGCCGGGGTGCGCGGGTGGAGCTTCGAGCCGAGGACGGTCTCGCGGGCCAGGTTGAAGTCGCGGCTGTGCTTGAGGACCGCGCCGGCGACGAACTCGCCGACCGCCCCGGGTCCGCCCAGGTCGTACCGCTCGACGAGGCCGTCCAGGGCGGCGGTGAGCATCTGCTGGTTGGAGGCGGTGGCGTAGGGGCCGTCGGAGCGGGCGAAGGGGATGCGGGCTCCGCCGACGATCGCCACGCGCCGGACCGACGGCGACAGCTGCTGGGGGCTCATCTCGACCTGCTCCTCGTCCGTGACATAGCCTTACCTCCGGTAACCTTACTCCAGAGTAAGCAGCCTTGTCCCCGCACGCCCTCGCCGGAACTGGGAGTCGCCATGGCCGACCGCTATCTACGCTTCACGGGTACCGCGCCCGGCCGCTTCCTCACCCGCCGGCTCGGGCTGCCGCAGCCCGCGGCGCTCGTCCGCTGGTCCCCCGAGCGCCCCGCTCTGGACGGGGGCCTGCGTCACCTGACCGCGGGGACGTCCGCCCTGGACCTGGCACCGGTCCTCGCCCGGACGGGACTCGGCCCGGCCGGGGCGGAGCGGGCGGCGGCCGTCGTCCTGGACGCGACCGGGGTGCGGGACGTCGAGGGCCTGGCCGGGGTGCACGCGGCGCTGCATCCGGCGGTGCGGTCGGTCGTCGCGAGCGGCCGGGTGGTCGTGCTCGGCGCGCCGCTCGACCCGACCGATCATCACCAGGCCGCGGCCCAGCAGGCCCTGGAGGGCTTCACGCGCTCGCTCGGCAAGGAGATCGGCCGGGGCAGGACGGTGAACCTGGTCCGGCTGACGGACGCGGCCGCCGCGCAGTCCACGCTCCGGTTCCTGCTGTCGCCCAAGTCGGCCTACGTCAGCGGCCAGGTGATCGAGGTGGGACCGCTCGGCGGGGCACCCGCCGCCCCGGACCGGAACCGTCCCCTCGATCCGGACCGGCCCCTGGACCCGGACCGGCCCGTGGACCCGGACCGGCCCGTGGACCCCGACCGCCCCCTGGCCGGCCACACCGCGCTGGTCACCGGCGGTGCCCGCGGCATCGGTGAGGCCGTCGCCGCGACGCTCGCGCGGGACGGGGCCCATGTCGTCGTCCTCGACGTGCCGCAGGCCGAGCAGGACGCCCGGCGCGTCGCCGACCGGATCGGCGGCACGGCCCTGCCGCTCGACATCACCGCCGCCGACGCGGGCGCGCGGATCGCCGAGGCCCTCCCGGACGGCCTGGACGTGCTGATCCACAACGCGGGCATCACCCGCGACCGGCGGCTGGTGAACATGCCGGCCGAGCGCTGGGCCGCCGTGCTGGAGGTGAACCTGGCGAGCGTGCTGCGCACCACGGACGCCCTGCTGAAGGCCGGCACGCTCAGGCGCGGCGGCTCCGTCGTCGCGACGGCCTCGATCGCCGGCCTCGCCGGGAACGCGGGCCAGACCAACTACGGGGCGAGCAAGGCGGGCATCGTCGGCCTGGTCCGCTCCCTGGCCCCGCGCGCGCTCGACGAGCACGGCGTGACGGTCAACGCGGTGGCGCCCGGCTTCATCGAGACGAAGATGACGGCCGCGATCCCGCTGTTCATCCGCGAGGCCGGCCGCCGGATGAACTCCCTCGCCCAGGGCGGTCTGCCGGCCGACGTCGCCGAGACGACCGCCTGGCTCGCCCACCCCGCCTCGGGGGCGGTCAACGGCCAGGTCGTGCGCGTGTGCGGCCAGAGTCTGCTGGGGGCCTGATGGCCGGCGCCGCTCTCGTCCTCACCGGGTCCCCCTGGCTCGCCCCGCTCCTGGCCCGCGGTGCCCTGCTGTCCCCCTTCAAACGGCCCGCCCCGGACGCGGAGTTCCCGCGCATCCGGCTCGTGCTGCCCGGCCTGCGGGTCGACCTCGCGCGGCTCGCGGCGTACGAGCGGGTGTGCGGCTTCCCCACCGGCGAGGACGCGCTGCCGGTGACCTATCCGCACGTGCTGGGATTCCCGCTGGCCATGCGGCTGATGAGCGAGCGGGCCTTCCCACTGCCGCTGCTCGGTCTGGTCCACACGTCGATCACGGTCACCCGGCACGCCAGGATGCCCGCCACCGGCGCGTACGACCTCGCCGTCCACGTCGAAGGGCTCGACCCGCACCGGCGCGGCACCCAGGCCACGGTCGTCACCGAGGCGCGGACCGGCGGAGACCTCGTGTGGGAGTCGCGGAGCACCTACCTGGCACGGCACGGGCGCCCGGCGGAGGCCCGCCCGGAGGACGGGGAGCGCAAGCCGCTGCCCGCCGTCGCCGAGTGGCGGCTCGCCGGGGACGTGGGGCGCCGCTACGGGGCCGCGTCCGGGGACCGCAACCCCATCCACCTCCACCCGCTCACCGCCCGGCTGTTCGGCTTCCCGCGGGCCATCGCGCACGGCATGTGGACGGTGGCCCGCTGCCTCGCCGCGCACGGCACGCCCGACGCCTGCCGGGTCCGGGCGGACTTCAGGGCGCCCGTGCTGCTCCCGGGGACGGTGACCTACGCGGCGGACGGCCAGGGCCGGTTCGCGCTGCTGGGCCGGGGCGACCGTCCGCACGTCACGGGGGACGTCTACCCGGCGTGAGGCTCCGGCTGCTCCTCCGGGGGCGGCCAGGGCCGTCCCTCCATGAGGTCGCCGAGGCCGGCCCAGGCGAAGTTCATCATGGTCGCGGCGGCCTGCCGGGCGGTGACGCCGGGGGTGGCGTTGGCCCAGGCCGCCAGGGACTCGGCGGCGCCGACCAGGGCCTCGGCGAGCCCGGCGACCTCACGCTCGGGCAGGTCCGGGTCCCGGTGCGCCTCGCGGGCTCCGGCGAGGATCAGCTGCGTCACGAAGACGACGATCTCCTCGCGCATCGCGGCGACTTCGGCGGCGAAGGGCTCCCCGTGCGTACGGGCCTGGAGGTGCAGGATCGACCAGGCGTCGGGGTTCTGGGCGGTGTGCGCGAAGAACGCGCCGAGGCCCTCCCACAGTTGCCGGTCGGCGGGCAGGTCCCGCCGGACACCGGCGCGCACGGCCTCGACGAGGGCCTTGGCCTCCCGGCGGATGCAGGCCGTGAAGAGGTCTTCCTTGGAGTTGAGGTACAGGTAGACCAACGGCTTGGACACGCCCGCCAGTTCGGCGATCTCGTCCATCGAGGCGGCCATGTAGCCGCGCTGGCCGAAGATGCGCACGGCGGCGTCCAGCATCTGCTGTTCACGGACCGCACGCGGCATCCGCTTCGTCTTCACGGCACCCATACCGCTTAGCGTACGGGCCCCCCGGCCGGCGCTCCGTCGGATGAACCGAGGGAGCGCCGGCCGGGGGGCCTCATCGCATCAGTACCGCGTCACGCGGCGGCGGGCACCCGCTCGGGCCGCGCGTCACGCGGCTCGTCGTCCGCCGCGAGGTCCGAGCCGTCGGCCGTGGCGTAGGCGTCGCGGTCGAGCAGGTTCTCGCGGGCCGAGACCAGGACCGGGATCAGCGCCTGCCCGGCGACGTTGGTCGCGGTGCGGATCATGTCCAGGATCGGGTCGATCGCGAGCAGCAGGCCCACGCCCTCCATCGGCAGGCCGAGGGTGGACAGCGTCAGGGTCAGCATGACCGTCGCGCCGGTCAGGCCGGCCGTGGCGGCGGAGCCGACCACCGAGACGAACGCGATCAGCAGGTAGTCGCCGACGCCCAGCTGGATGTCGAAGATCTGGGCGACGAAGATCGCGGCGATGGCCGGGTAGATCGCGGCGCAGCCGTCCATCTTGGTCGTGGCGCCGAACGGCACCGCGAAGGACGCGTACTCCTTCGGCACGCCGAGCCGCTCGGTGACCTTCTGCGTCAGCGGCATCGTGCCCACGGACGAGCGGGAGACGAAGGCCAGCTGGATCGCGGGCCAGGCGCCCTTGAAGAACTGGACCGGGTTGACCTTGGCGACGGTCGCGAGCAGCGTCGGGTAGACGCCGAACATCACCAGGAGGCAGCCGACGTAGATGTCGGCGGTGAAGGTCGCGTACTTGCCGATCAGGTCCCAGCCGTAGGTGGCGATGGCGTAGCCGATGAGGCCGATCGTGCCGAGCGGGGCGAGCCGGATGACCCACCACAGGGCCTTCTGCAGCAGGCTGAGCACGGACTCGCTCAGGGTGAGGATCGGCTGGGCCTTCTCGCCCAGCTGCAGGGCGGCGATACCGGCGACGGCGGCCATGAAGACGATCTGCAGGACGTTCAGCTCGGTGAACGGCGTGATGACGTCCGTCGGCACGATGCCGGTGAGGAAGTCGATCCAGGAGCCGGTGGTCTCGGGCTTCGCGCCGTCCTTGGGCGTGAGGCCGGTGCCGGAGCCGGGGTTGGTCACCAGGCCGATGACGAGGCCGATGCTGACCGCGATCAGCGACGTGATCATGAACCACAGAAGGGTGCGCGAGGCCAGGCGGGCCGCGTTGTTGACCTTCCGCAGGTTGGTGATCGACACCAGGATCGCGAAGAACACGAGCGGGGCGACGGCCAGCTTCAGCAGGCCGATGAAGGTGTCACCGACCTTCTCCAGGGTCGTGACCAGCCAGGACAGGTCCAGATCGCGGGCGATCCAGCCGAGCAGGACACCCAGGACGAGGCCGGAGAGTATCTGGACCCAGAAGGGGACGTTGAAGAACTTCAGACGTGGGGACACGCGACTGACTCCGTTGGGGGGACGCGTTACGGCGGGGGGGAACTGACGTGGGACGACGGGGGTTGCGTCACGTCAGGGACGACAGAAAGCGGACGCGCACCGACAGAGATCCACGTGCAGCCGCGCCACGAGCGGAGCGCCCGGGGGCGATTGAGGCGCAACTGCTGACTTCATACCAGAACCTTAACACCTGAACTTTGAGTACCTCAAAGCCTGGCTTTGATAGGTGATGGGTCACACACACCCATACAAGGCAAAGCGCCCCGTGTCCGCGCATGTGCGGAAACGGGGCGCTGTTCGCCTGCGGAGGGGGACCTTACGAGGTCTGCCCCTGGGCCCGGGCGGTGTCGTCGGCGACGTCCTCCTGGTTGCGGTTGGCGTCCAGGCTGGCCTTCATCCGGTCGACGCGCTGCGCGACCTGGATGGACGCCCGGTCGCGCTCCTTGCGCAGCACGACGAAGCTGATCGGCGCGGAGATCAGCAGCGCGAGCAGCACGACCCACAGGCCGTTGCTGTCGCCCAGGCCGCGCGGGGCGAGGCCCGAGTAGACGGCGCCCCAGACGACCACGAGGCAGCCCACGAAGACACCGAGGCGCATCAGCGTGTAGCGGAGCATCTCAATCCACTCTTCCGTTTCGAACGGCCGGAACACACCCAAAGGGGCACCGTCCAGTGAAGCACGCCGGACGGCCGATCTCGCAGGGGGGTCAGTGCAGCGGGAGGAGCATGATCACGTCGTCGCGGTCGTCGCCCGGCGCGACCCGGATGGCGCCGGGGATGCGGCCGACCTCCTTGTAGCCGCAGGAGGCGTAGAACCGCTCCAGGCCGAGGCCGCCGCGGCAGGTCAGGCGGATCGCCTCGATCCCGTCGATCCCGCGGGCGGCGTCGGCGGCCGCGGCGAGCAGCTCGCGGCCGTAGCCCTTGCCCTGGTGGCGCGGGTGCACCATCACCGTGTACAGCCACAGCCAGTGCGTCATCAGGTGGTGCGAGTTGAAGGTGAGGAACGCGGTCGCCGCGACCCGCCCCTCCTCGTCGTGCCCGACGAGCAGCCGGACCTTCCCCTCGGCCATGGACGCGAGGTGCCCCACCAGCTGCGGCCGGATGTCCTCACGGGTCACCGGGGGTACGAAGCCGACGGCCCCGCCCGCGTTGGAGACATCGGTCCACAGGTCGAGGATGCCGTCGCGAAGCTCCGGGGTGACGGCCGGGTCCAGCGTGAAGGTAAGGGGCATGCACGGATTGTAGCCATTACGACAGAGCGCGCGCCGCCACTTTCAGATCGGACACCAGCCCCTGGTAGGCCGCCTCCCGGTCGTCGGACCGCAGCACCGCCGACGGATGCACGGTCGGCACCAGCCGCTCGGCACGCCCGTGGATCTCCTCCTCCAGCACGGTCCCGCGCACCTGGGTGACCCGGAACGAGGACCCGAGCAGCGCCTTCCCGGCGGTCGCGCCCAGCACGACGATCAGCTCCGGCTCCACGACGGCCAGCTCGGCGGCGAGCCAGGGCCCGCACGCGGCCGCCTCCCGCAGGGTCGGCGCCTTGTGGATACGCCGCTTGCGCGGCTCGGCCCGCGTGAACTTGAAGTGCTTGACGGCGTTGGTGACGTACGCCTCGCCCGGGTCGATGCCGGCCTCGGCCAGCGCCCGGTCGAGCAGCTTCCCGGCCGGCCCGACGAACGGCTCCCCCTGCCGGTCCTCCTGATCCCCGGGCTGCTCCCCGACGAGCATCACCCGGGCGTCGGCGCTCCCGGCCCCGAAGACCACCTGGGTGGCGTCCCGGTGCAACGGACACCCCCGGCACCCGGCAGCGGCCTTCCGCAGAGCGGGAAGACCGCCGCGTCCGGGAACGAACGGCTCAGCGGTATAGGCGTCTTCCGGCGCCCCGGTGGCAACCATGCCGGCCGGGTACCCACCTCAGGGGCGCGGGGAACTGCGCGAGCGACCCCCACGCGCGGAAAGCCGCACTCACACCCGCATGGCCTGCGGGGCATCGCGAATCGAGGGGTCGGGCCCCGCGTACTCCCGGATGATCTCGTACCGCGTGTTGCGCTCCACCGGCCGGAACCCGGCGTCACGGATGAGATCCAGCAGATCCTCACGCGTCAGCTTGTTCGGCGTGCCGAAGTTGTCCGCGTCGTGCGTGATCTTGTACTCGACGACCGACCCGTCCATGTCGTCCGCGCCGTGCTGGAGGGCCAGCTGCGCGGTCTGCACTCCGTGCATCACCCAGAAGACCTTCACGTGCGGCACGTTGTCGAACAGCAGCCGCGACACCGCGAACGTCTTCAGCGCCTCCGCACCCGTCGCCATCTGCGTGCGCGCCTGGAGCCGGTTGCGGACCTTGCCGTCCTTCATGTCGACGAAGTCGTGCTGGTAGCGCAGCGGGATGAACACCTGGAAGCCACCGGTCTCGTCCTGCAGCTCGCGCAGCCGCAGCACGTGGTCCACCCGGTGCCGCGGCTCCTCGATGTGCCCGTACAGCATCGTGCACGGGGTCTTCAGGCCCTTCTCGTGCGCGAGGCGGTGGATCCGGGACCAGTCCTCCCAGTGCGTGCGGTGGTCGACGATGTGCTGACGGACCTCCCAGTCGAAGATCTCCGCGCCGCCGCCGGTCAGCGACTCCAGACCCGCGTCGATCAGCTCGTCCAGGATCTCGGACGCGCTCAGCCCGGAGATCGTCTCGAAGTGGTGGATCTCGGTGGCCGTGAAGGCCTTCAGCGACACGTTCGGCAGGGCGGCCTTCAGTTCCCGCAGCGAGCGCGGGTAGTAGCGCCACGGCAGGTTCGGGTGCAGCCCGTTGACGATGTGCAGCTCGGTGAGGTTCTCCGACTCCATCGCCTTGGCGAGCTTGACGGCCTCCTCGATGCGCATCGTGTACGCGTCCTTCTCCCCCGGCTTGCGCTGGAAGGAGCAGTACGCGCAGGAGGCCGTGCACACGTTCGTCATGTTGAGGTGGCGGTTGACGTTGAAGTGCACGACGTCGCCGTTCTTGCGCGTGCGCACCTCGTGCGCGAGGCCGCCGAGCCAGGCCAGGTCGTCCGACTCGTACAGCGCGATGCCGTCCTCACGGGTCAGGCGCTGACCGGCCCTGACCTTCTCCTCCAGCTCGCGCTTGAGCCCGAGATCCATGCCCACACCTTTCTACGGAGACGTCCCCCACGGTACGCCCCCACCCTTCGGGCGGGAGGTGCCCCCATACGGCCCTCCGGGCCTAGACCTCTTCGGGCAGTTCCCCGACCCGGTTCTCCCACTTCGTGGAGAGCACGATCGTCGTCCGGGTCCGGGAGACGCCCTTGGTGCCGCTGAGCCGCCGGATGATCTTCTCCAGGCCGTCCACGTCCGCCGCCCGCACCTTGAGCATGTACGAGTCGTCGCCCGCGATGAACCAGCAGTCCTCGATCTCCGAGAGGTCCCGCAGCCGCTGCGCCACGTCCTCGTGGTCGGTGGCGTCGGAGAGCGAGATGCCGATGAGGGCGGTGACGCCGAGGCCGAGCGAGGCCGCGTCGACGGTGGCCCGGTAGCCGGTGATGACACCGGCCGCCTCCAGCCGGTTGATGCGGTCGGTGACGCTGGGTCCCGACAGGCCGACGAGGCGTCCCAGCTCCGCGTAGGAGGCCCGGCCGTTCTCCCTGAGGGCCTGGATGAGCTGCCTGTCCACCGCGTCCATTGCGATCGAAGCCTTCCGCTGAAGTTGTCTGTGGTCCGATGAGTTCCGGTGTGCCCGCTCAGCCGGCGCGGTGTGCTCCGCCGCCGAGCTCACCTTGCCAACGGCGGTAGAGCGTGTGCGGCACGCCCGCCGCGTCGAGTACGCGTCCGGCGACGAAGTCCACCAGGTCCTGGATGTGCGTCGCGCCCGCGTAGAAGGCGGGTGAGGCGGGCACGACGACCGCGCCCGCGTCGTCGAGGGTGACCAGGTGCCGCAGGGTCTGGCCGTTCAGCGGGGTCTCCCGTACGGCCACGACCAGCTTGCGTCCCTCCTTGAGGGTCACGCTCGCCGCCCGCTGCAACAGGTCCTTCGACAGCCCGAGCGCGACCCCGGCCACGCTCGCCGTCGAGGCGGGCACGATGAGCATGCCCTGGGTGGGGTACGACCCCGAGGAGGGTCCGGCGGCCAGGTCGCCGGCGCTCCAGTGCCGTACGGCGTCGAGGTCGACGGAGAAGGTGTCCGGCTTGCCGTCGGCGCCCCGGGCGAGCCATGCGCGCAGGTCGTCACGCCAGTGGGCGTCCCGGAACGAGATCCCCGTCTCGTCCAGCAGGGTGAGCCGGGAGGCCCGGGACACCACGAGGTCGACGCTCTCGCCGGCGGCGAGCAGGGCCCGCAGCACGGCGGCGGCATACGGGGTGCCGGAGGCACCGGACACCCCTACGATCCAAGGCGTACGCGGCGTCTCGCCTGGCTTGACTGGGTTCACGACTCCGAGCCTATCCGGCGCCGTGGGGTGGGAACCGGCCCAGGGGTGCGGGCCGTTGCCCGGAGGGGACGAGCGAGCACTGGGGGTCGCCATGCCGGGTGTGCGTCAGGGGTGGTCGGCGGGGGACCGCGCGTGGGCCGCGGGCAAGCTGATGCTGGCCTGGATCGCGCTGCTGTGGCTGCTGGAAGCGGTCGACGTGGTGACGGGTCACGCGCTGGACGGCTTCGGCATCACCCCGCGCGAGCCGTCGGAGCTGGCCGACGTCGTGCCGTCGGCGTTCCTCCACTTCGGCTTCGCCCACCTGGCGTCGAACACGCTGCCGCTGCTGGTCCTCGGCTTCCTGGCGGCGCTGGCGGGCCTGCGCCGCTTCCTGCTCGTCTGCGCGCTGATCGTCCTCGTCGACGGCCTGGGCGTCTGGCTCATGTCCCCGGCGCACACGAACACGGCGGGCGCGTCGGGCCTGATCTTCGGCCTGTTCGGCTTCCTGCTGGTCAGCGGCTTCGTGGAGCGCCGCCCCTGGGGCATCCTGGCGGGTGTCCTGATCGCCGCGGTCTGGGGCGGCTCGATCCTGTCGGGCCTGGCCCCCACCCAGACGGGCATCAGCTGGCAGGGCCACCTGCTGGGGTTGCTGGCGGGGGTGGGGGCGGCGTTCGCCTTCCGCCGCCGGGCCGCGAGCCGAGCCCTCACCTGGGAGGAACGCCCTTAGTCGCGGTCGCGCGCCTTGCGATCGACCGGCAGGTGGGTGGTGGGGATGATCAGCTTGCCGAGCGGGGAGTCGAGGGTCAGTTCGTGACCGTACGGAAGGGTGTCCCGCCCGCGGTAGCCGTCGGGGCCGGGGTTCCACATGGTCACGAGGTGCCCTTGGAGCGGGTCGAGGACCAGGTAGTTGGCGATGCCGCGCGAGGCGTACCAGCGGGGCTTCACCTCGTAGTCGCGGCGAACGCTCTCCGGTGACACCACTTCGGCCACGAGCTCGATCAAGTCGGCCGGGTAAGCGCTGTGGTTCTCGTCCTCCGCCTCCGCCGGGATGACGGCGAGGTCGGGGCAGAACTCGTTGGCGTCGTCGAACGGAAAAGCGACGTCGCTCACCAGGGCCCACTCGGGTGGCAGCTGTCCCTCGACGATGTTCCACAGCCGCTGGATGGTCTTCCCGTGGAACGGCCTGACCGGGTTCATCACGATGCTGCCCTCGACAATCTCCGTCAGATAGCCGGGGAACAGGTCCTCCAGCTTGCTGAGCTGCGAGTGCAGGCGGTCGATGTCCGAGACGGTCATGGCGGCCTCCTTGGGATCCTGCACCCGATGGTAGGCCGCACCGTAATCACACGGTCAGACCCCGCACGAGCAGATCCAGCAGCGCGCACGCGAACAGGGCGATGCCGATGAAGCCGTTGACGCTGAAGAACGCCCTGTTCACGCGGGAGAGGTCGTGGGGGCGGACGATGGAGTGCTCGTAGAGGAACGCCGCCCCGACGATCAGCAGGCCCAGCCAGAAGAAGGCGCCCGCGTCCGTGGCCAGGGCGTACCAGACGAAGAGGGCCGTCGTCAGGGCATGGCACACCCGCGCGCCCCAGATCGCCGCCGGGATGCCGAACCGCGCCGGGACGGACCTGACGCCGATCTCGCGGTCGGTCTCCACGTCCTGGCAGGCGTAGATCAGGTCGAAGCCGCCGATCCAGATGCCCACGGCGAGGCCCAGTATCACCGCGTCCCAGGACCAGGAGCCGGTGATCGCCAGCCAGCCGCCGATCGGGCCCATCGCCTGGGCGAGTCCGAGGATGGCCTGCGGGAAGTTCGTGAACCGCTTGCCGTAGGGGTAGACCACCATCGGGATCACGGCGATGGGGGCCAGGGCCAGGCAGAGCGGGTTGAGCAGGGCCGCCGCGCCGAGGAAGACGGCCAGGGCGATCAGCGCACCCGTCCAGGCGTGCTTGACCGACATCGCGCCCGTCACCAGCTCGCGCTGCGCGGTGCGCGGGTTGCGGGCGTCGATCTCCCGGTCGATGATCCGGTTGACCGCCATGGCGAAGGTGCGCAGGCCGACCATGCAGACGGTGACGAGCAGCAGCCGGCCCCAGTGGATGTTCCTGTCCCACTGGTACATCGCGGTGAGCGCGGCGATGTAGGCGAAGGGCAGCGCGAAGACCGAGTGCTCGATCATCACCAGCCGCAGGAACGCCTTGGTGCGTCCCGGCTGCGGGATCGCGGCGGAAGCGGAGGTCACAGCCCGTACTCCTTCCAGCGGCGGTCCACCTTCGCCGCCGTCTGCGGGTCCGACTCGACCATGTCGGGCCAGCCGCCGTCGCGCGTGTAGCCCTCCTCGGGCCACTTCCTCGTCGCGTCGATCCCGGCCTTGCCGCCCCAGAACTGCTGGTAGGAGGCGTGGTCCAGATGGTCGACGGGGCCCTCGACGATGCTCAGGTCCCGGGCGTAGTCCGTGTTGCCCAGCGCCCGCCAGGCCACCTCGTGCAGGTCGTGCACGTCGCAGTCGGAGTCGACGACCACGATCAGCTTGGTCAGCGACATCATGTGCGCGCCCCAGATGGCGTGCATCACCTTCTGCGCGTGCTTGGGGTACTTCTTGTCGATCGAGACGATCGCGCAGTTGTGGAAGCCGCCCGCCTCCGGCAGGTGGTAGTCCACGATGTCCGGCACGATGATCTTCAGCAGGGGCAGGAAGAAGCGTTCCGTCGCCCGGCCCAGCGGCCCGTCCTCCGTCGGGGGCCTGCCCACCACGATCGACTGGAGCAGCGGCCGCTTCCGCATCGTGACGCAGTCGATCGTCAGCGCCGGGAAGGGCTCCTGCGGCGTGTAGAAGCCGGTGTGGTCGCCGAAGGGGCCCTCGGGCAGCATCTCGCCCGGCTCCAGCCAGCCCTCGATGACGACCTCCGCCTGCGCGGGCACCTGGAGCGGAACGGTCTTGCAGTCGACCATCTCGATCCGCTTGCCCGCGAGGAACCCGGCGAACAGGTACTCGTCGATGTCCCCCGGCAGCGGCGCGGTCGAGGCGTACGTCACGGCGGGCGGGCAGCCGAAGGCGATCGCGACCGGCAGCCGCTCACCGCGCCGGGCCGCCACCTGGTAGTGGTTGCGGCTGTCCTTGTGGATCTGCCAGTGCATGCCGATGGTGCGCTTGTCGTGCCGCTGGAGCCGGTACAGGCCCAGGTTGCGCACGCCGCTCTCGGGGTCCTTGGTGTGCGTGAGCCCCAGGTTGAAGAACGACCCGCCGTCCTTCGGCCAGGTGAACAGGGCGGGCAGCTGCTCCAGGTCCACGTCGTCCCCGGTCAGCACGACCTCCTGCACGGGGCCGTCCTTCACCTTCTTCGGCGGCACGTGCGTCATCGCGCCCAGCTTGCCGAAGGCCTCCCGCACGCCGACGAACCCGTGCGGCAGCTCGGGCTTCAGCAGCCCGCCGATCCGCTCCGAGATCTCCGCGTACGACTTCAGGCCCAGCGCCTTCAGCAGCCGCCGGTCGGTGCCGTACACGTTCATCGCGAGCGGCATGCTCGACCCGCGCACGTTCTCGAAGAGCAGCGCCGGGCCGCCGGACTTCTGCACCCGGTCGACGATCTCCCCGACCTCCAGGTACGGGTCCACCTCGGCCTTGATGCGCTTGAGGTCGCCCTCGCGCTCCAGCGCCCTGAGCAGGGAGCGAAGATCGTCGTAAGCCATGGGGTCCAGTATCCCCGAGCGGCTACGCTGGCCTGGAACCGCCCACCGCTTTCGCTGAGAGGCCGCGCATGCTCCGGGTACTGATGTTCCTCGTGCCGCTGGCGCTTAGCGTGTACGCGTTCATCGACTGCATCAGCACCAAGGACGACGACATCCGCCACATGCCCAAGCCGCTGTGGGCGATCCTGGTGCTGCTGTTCCCGCTCGTCGGCTCGATCTCCTGGCTGATCGCCGGCAAGAAGCGCAGCCCGGCCGCCGACGGCTGGTCCGGCGTCCGGAGCGGCCGCTCCCGGCAGCAGTGGGTGGCGCCGGACGACAACCCCGACTTCCTGAAGTCCCTCGACGAGGACAAGAAGAAGGACGACGACCCCCGGCGCGACGAGCCCTGACCGCTTCTGCGGGAAACGGGTTGCTCTCGCGGCACGCATGGTCGTCAATGGTGTTCCCACAGTGACCGCGGTCACTTCCCGCTCACCGGCCTTCAGGGGGACACCATGGAAACGAGACAGCCACCGGGGCAGTGGGACGTGCCGCCCCCGCCCGCGACTCCGCCCCGCGCCCTGACCGACGTCGAACTCCGCGTCCACAACCGCCTGTTATGGGTCGGCGGAGCGGCCTACCCGCTGCGGAACATCGCCCGGGTCTACACCTTCACGCTCCACCCCAAGCGCAAGGAAGCCGTCTTCCGCTTCCTGACCCGCACCGGGATCACCCTCGCCGTGGCGATCGGCCTGTCGATCATCGGCGGCCTGACCTACCTCGCCGACGAGTCGGCCGCCGGCGGACTGCTGACCTTCGTGTGGATCTGCTCGATCGCGGCCCTGATCTACTTCCTCGTCGAGATGCTCTCCGTCGTGACGGCCCAGTCGCACTACGTCCTCGCCGTCGAGACGGCCGGGCCGTCCACCGCGATGGTCACCAGCCGGGACCCGCAGCACCTCGACCGGCTGGTCGGTTACGTGGCGGGCGCGCTGGAGAACCCCGACACCGAGTTCCAGGTGACGGTGGAGCGCCTCACGATCAACTCACCGTCGAACTACCACTTCGGCGACAACGTCAACATGTACGGCGGTAGCGGCAACACGGGGATCGCGGCATGAGCGGCAACAACTACTACTACGGCGACAACGTCACCATGCACGGCGGCAGCGGCAACACGGGCATCGTGAAGAACGGCACGACCGGGGACGTGGATCCCGCGCTGCGGCTGGCCCTGGCCGAACTCCTCCAGGGTGTACGCGAGTTGCGCGAGCAGCTGCCACAGCCCAGCGCGCAGCTCATCGACGAGTCCCTGCCGGTGCTGGCCGCGGACGCGGCGCCGCCGCAGGAGCGGCACCGGGCGCTGATGGCCGTCGCGGCGATCGCCGCGGCCGTGGGGGCGGTGGGGCAACCGGTCGCGGAGGCCGCGAACCGGGTCCTGCAGATGCTGGGCGGGCAGTAGGTCAGCGCACGGCGGACAGGAACGCGGACCAGGCGGACCGGGTCACGACCAGGACCGGTCCGTCAGGGTTCTTGCTGTCGCGGACGGGGACGGTTTCGGGGAAACCGGGGGCTATTTCGATGCAGTTGCCGCCGTTGGCGTCGCTGTAGCTGCTCTTGACCCAGGTGAGCTCGTTCCGGTCCATGCTGCTCGTACCTCTCCATCGTCTCGCGGATCAGAGCGGCGGACTGGGAAGCCGACAGGGCGTCCGCCCTGAGCACATCATAGGTGTGGCTGTGCCTCGCGATGAGGGCTGGATTGTCGTTGAAATGGCCCTGATCCAGCGATTCCGAGTAGACCCACTCGTGCCCGTCGGGAAGCCTGATGAGGGACATGGATCCGCTGGGGCGGAACAGGCCGAGGCGGCCCGCCGGTGCGACCTGGACGCGGATATTGGGTCGCTTTCCGACGTCGAGCAAGTGCGCGCACTGGTCCCGCATCACGGCCGCGCTGCCGATCATGTTGCGTAGGCAGCTCTCATCCAGGACCACGATGTAGAGCGGGCCTCCATCCGACAGGAAACGCTGCTGACGACTGAGCCGCGCTCGCACTCGCTCCTCCACCTCCTCCCCGCTGACGAGCAAGGAGAACAACGCGCGGGCGTAGTCCGCCGTCTGCAACAAACCCGGCATGACACGCTCCTGGTACTCCCGAAGGGCGACCGCCTCCTCATCCATCTCGGCCCGCCGCCGGAACCAGTCGGGATGCTCCACTCGCGGATACCAGTCGATCCTGGCCCACAGCCGCGCCAACACCCCACCCGTGGAAAGAAGTTCGTCGCACGCCTTGGCGAACGACTCCTGCGGCACCCTCGTACCGGCCTCCACGCGGGCCACGTGCGAGCGGTCGCACGGGATCTGCCGTGCCAGGCCCTCCTGCGTGAGCAGCGCCGCCTCCCTGAAGTGCCGCAGCACCTCGCCGAACACGGCCGCCGTGCTCGCCCCCGACTCCGCCCCGCCGTTCCGTCGGCTCACGGCATCCCCCTCCGTGACAGTGCACCGGTGTCACACACAAAGCATTGAAGCGGGTCGTTCCCGTACGCAACGCTCGATACACACACAGTTACGGAGGTGCGCGAAATGGAACCGGGAACGCTCGTCTACGACCCGCAGACGAACAGGGTCGGCGAGTATCGGGACACAACCGGCCCGTACGCGATGCTGCGCCCGGTCGGCGGCGGCCGGGAGTGGCAGGCGGACGCGGCGCGGATCCGGGAGGCGACCCCGGACGAACGGCTCAGCGCGGGCGTGCGCGCGGCCAACGACCGTTCCAGGGAAGGGCTGTCGGCTGATCCGGACCGGCCGCCGCTGCCGGTGCGGGGCTGCGCGGCGTGCGAGGAACTGTCGTTGCGGCGGGACAGGGCACGGGCGGCGTTCGACGCGAGCGGCGTGACGGACGCGAACGTCCTGCTGCGCAAGCACCAGCGCGAGGAGCACGGCGGGGAGCCGGCGGGACGCCGTGTCTTCCGGTACGTGCCGTACACGATCGTGCAGGACCCGTCCGCGCTGCCCGAGTACCAGGCGTACTGCGTCTCGGGCGAGGACGCGGACTGCGGGGCGAGTTCGGGGCCGTGCGCGGCGCCCGGCGAGGTGGAGGAGTGGCAGCGCAGGCACACCCAGGAGACCCGGCACCTGCGCTACCGCCGCAGCTTCGCCGACTACGCGGTGCTGGAGCGGCAGGGCGGCTGAGGCCCCGGCCGGGTCTCAGGGCCCCTCGGTCAGCTTCCGCAGTCCGGGCGGGAGGTCCTCGACGGACTCCGCGACGACGAGACGGTGGGTGCCGGTGCCTTCGGCGACCGCGACCGCGACGGCGGGGTCCACGCCCGGCACGGCGAACGCGGTCGTCGCGACCGGGCCCTCCCCGTCGTCGCCGTCGCCGGGCGTGTCGTCGCAGGCCGGGCGGGTCGCGGAGCCGAGCGACCGCCCCAGGGGCACGGTGGTCTCCTCCCAGTCGAGGTACCTGCGGCCGTCGTACTCGACGACGTAGGCGCACGAGGGCGCGGCTCGCGCGACGCCGTCCGGGGACGAGGGCGCGCAGCCCGCGCTCAGGGCGGCGCCGACGGCCACCACCGCCGGCGCCCACGTCGTTCGGCCCGCCTTCATCGGTGCGCCTTCATCGGTGCGCCTTCATCGGTACGCCTTCATCGGTGCGCCTTCATCGGTACGTCTCCTTCCGGAGCCCGGGCTCCGTACGACGGTCACGTGACGAAGACGGGTGGGGGCCCGGAAGCGTTCAGTCGCCGGGTGCGCCCTGTGCCACCAGCTGCCCGCCGCCCGCGCCGCCCTCGGGGCCGAGGTCGATGAGCCAGTCGGAGGCCCGGACGACGTCGGTGTTGTGCTCGATGGTGACGACCGAGTGCCCGGCGTCGACGAGCCGCTGGAGGACGTCGAGGAGGCGGGCGGTGTCGGCGGAGTGCAGGCCCGTCGTCGGTTCGTCGAGCAGGTACAGGGCGCGGCCGGTGGTGCGCCGGCCCAGTTCCCTGGCGAGTTTCAGGCGCTGCGCCTCGCCGCCGGAGAGGGTGGTGGCGGGCTGCCCGAGCGGGAGGTAGCCGAGGCCCACGTCGGCCATGCGGCGCAGCCGGGTCGCGACGGCCGGGACGTCCGCGAACACGGTCAGCGCCTCGTCCACCGTCGCGGCGAGCACCTCGGCGATGTCGTGCCCCTGGTGGCGGACCGACAGCACCTCCGGGCGGAAGCGCCGCCCCTGGCACGTGGGGCAGCGCACCTCGACGGCGGGGAGGAAGTGCATGCGGACGGTGAGGACGCCCGCGCCCTCGCAGCGTTCGCAGCGGCCCCCGGGCACGTTGAAGGAGAAGTGCCCGGCGGTGAGGGCGCCCCGGCTGTGGGCGGCGAAGACCTGGCGGATCGGGGTGAAGACGTCCGAGTAGGTGGCCGCGTTGGAGCGCGGGAGGCGGCTGATGGGCTCCTGGTCGATGAGGACGGCCTTGGACAGGTGCTGCCAGCCGTCGATGCCGTCGTGCTCGGCGGGCAGCTCGCCGGCCCGGTCGAAGTGCCGGCGGGCGGCCCGGCCCAGGATGTCCAGCAGCAGCGTCGACTTGCCGGAGCCGGACGGGCCGGTGACCGTCACCAGGCGGCGCAGCGGGATCCGTACGGTGAGGTCCTTGAGGTTGTGGGCCCGGGCCCCGCGGATCACGACGGCCGTGCCGCTGTCGCCGCGGGCGCGGGAGCGGGGGGCGGGGAGCCGGCCCGACAGGTACGCGCCGGTCACCGAGCCCTCGGTGCGGGCGACCTCCTCCGGGGTGCCCGCCGCGACGATCCGGCCGCCGTCCCGGCCCGCGCCCGGGCCGACGTCGATCACGTGGTCCGCGGCGCGCAGCACCTCCAGGTCGTGCTCGATGACCAGGACGGTGTTGCCGAGGTCCCGCAGCCGGCGCAGGACGCGGACCAGGCGCGCGGTGTCGGACGGGTGCAGGCCGATCGTCGGCTCGTCCAGGACGTAGAGGACGCCGGTGAGGCCGGAGCCGAGCAGGGCGGCCAGGCGCAGCCGCTGTGTCTCCCCGGCGGAGAGGCTGGGCGTGGCCTGGGCGAGGGTGAGGTAGCCGACGCCGACGTCCACCAGGCGCCGCACCCGCTCCTCCAGGTCGGCGACGACCGGTTCGACGAGCAGCCACTCGTCACCGGCGGACCGCTCGCGCAGCCCGGCGAGCCAGGTGCCGAGGTCGGTCAGCGGGAGCCGCGCGGCCTCCACGATGCTCAGGCCGTGCACGGTCACCGCCCGGCTCTCGGCACGCAGCCGCGTGCCGCCGCACTCCGCGCAGGGCTGCTTCACCAGGCCCTGCCGTTCGGCCCGTTCGCGGTACTCGGGGTCGTCGGCGCGTTCGGTGTAGCGGCGCAGCAGGGCCGTCGCGACGCCCTCGAAGCGGCCGTCCGACACGGTCTTCGGCGGTTCGGTGCCGGGGAAGTGCTGCCGGAACTCGGGGCTTTCGACGCCGTGGAGCAGCAAGTCCCGTTCCGGACGGCTGAGTTCGTCGATCGGCCGGTCCGTGTCGAAGGTGAAGCCGTAGTGCCCGGCGGCGGCCCGCAGCTGGGGCAGGCTCCACTCGGTGAACTTGGCGTTCCAGCCGCGCACTCCGCCGCCGGCGACCGACTTGGCGCCGTCGACCAGACGCCGCACGTCGGGTCGGATCACCTCGCCCAGGCCGGTGCAGGACGGGCAGGCACCGGCGGGCTTGTTGAACGAGAAGGAGCCCATGACGAGGTCGGGGACGAGGGTGCCGCAGTGCGGGCAGGGCCGCTGCTCGGCCTCGGCGTCCTCGTCGGGTTCGGCGCCGTCGGCGTAGGCGGGCGGGATGCTCTGCCCGCAGCCCGGGCAGGGCCGTACGCCGATGCGTGACCACAGCAGGCGCAGATAGGTGAAGACCTCCGTGACCGTGCCGACCGTGGAGCGGGGGCTGCGGTTGGTGTGGTGCTGGTCGACGCTGATGGACGGGGACAGGCCGGTGATCGAGTCGACGGCGGGTTTGCTCACGAAGCCGGTGACCATGCCCAGCGACTCCAGGTACTGCCGCTGGCCCTCCCGGTGGAGGGTGTCGAAGGCGAGGGTGGACTTGCCGGAGCCGGACAGGCCGGTCATGACGACCAGCTTGTTCTTCGGCAGGGAGAGGGAGACGTTCTTGAGGTTGTTCAGCCGCGCACCGGTGACATGAATGCAGGAGTCCATTCCTTCAAGTGTTCCATTGAAGTGCGGTCTTGAGACTTTGCGCCCTCTGAGGCGGCAGCTCCTCCCGTAACCTTCAAATCGATGACGAAAGACGACCGCCGCCTGCGCCCCGTCGACCTGGCCCGCCTGGCCGGGGTCTCGACGCAGCAGATCCGCAACTACGAGGGCGCCGGGGTGCTCCCTCCCGCGGCGCGCACCGCGTCCGGCTACCGCGTCTTCGGGGACGCGCACCGCCGCGCCCTGCTGGCGTACCGGGCCCTGATGCGGGGCTACGGCCCGCCGACGGCGACGGCGATCATGCGCGCGGTCCACGACGGTGACGTCCCGGGCGCGCTCGCCCTGGTCGACGCCGCGCACGCCGCGCTGCACGAGGAGCGGGTGTCCCTGCGGGCGGCGAGCGAGGCCCTGGAACTGCTCGCCCTGGAACCCCCGGCCCCACTCCCCCGCTCCGGCGGCCTGCGCATCGGCGAGGTGGCGGCCCTGCTGGGCGTCCGCCCGTCCGCCCTCCGCGTCTGGGAGACCGCCGGCCTGCTCACCCCGCCCCGCGAACGCGCCACGGGCTACCGCGTCTACACCCCCGCGGACGTCCGCGACGCCCGCCTGGTCCACACCCTGCGCCGCAGCCACTACCTCTTCACCCAGATCAAACCGATCCTGGACGACCTGCGCCGCGAGGGCAGCACGGAGGCCCTCCGGGCGGCGATCACCACCCGCGGCGAAACCCTGACGACCCGAAGCCGGACGATGATCGAGGGGTCGGGGGCGTTGCACGCCTACCTGAACGGCCTGACCGGCTCCGGGGGCGTCACCTCTCCCAGTGCGGGCTCGTGAAGGCGGCGCCGAAGTAGCCCTTCACCTCGCCCACGGTGATGCCGGCGCTCTTGCCGCACAGGTTGACCGAGCCGCTCAGGACGGGGCCGGATGCCGAGCCACGGGCGACCCACGCGCAGCCGTCGGAGTTCTCGGTCGGCGCGCCGACGACCGTCTCGGCCTTGCCGTCCTTGGTGAGGTCGGCGAGGTGGACGGCGATACCGAACCAGTCACCGGTCTCCGCGGCGCCGGGGACCCCTGCCGTGTTCTGGGTGTAGGCGACTGCCTTGGCCGTGGTCAGGCCTGACGCGGAGCCGCGCAGCAGGACGGCGGTGCCCGCGGAGGCGAGGGAGCCGACGGCCTCCTCGGGGGAACCGACCAGGACATCGGCGTACCTGTCGCCGTTGGTGTCACCGACGCTCAGGGACCGGCCGAACCGGTCGCCCCACTCCGCAGTCCCGGGAACGCCTGGCGTGTCCTGGTGGAAGACCTTCGGCTTCTGCGCGGGAGTGATGCCCTGGGGGCCGCCGTGGAGGACCTGGATCTCGCCGCCGCGGTGGGCGGCGGGGGTGGGTCCGTTGGCGACGGAGTCGTCGGACGGAATGCCGGTGACGAGGTCGCCGTAGCCGTCACCGTCGACGTCGCCGATCTGCCCGGCGTAGCCGTCGGCGTACGGCAGGTCGATGCCCCGGTTGACGGTCGTGTCCTGCGGGTCGGGGGCTCCGGTGTCGAGCGTCACCGGTCCACGGACGTCGTCGTCGGCGGGACCGGCCAGGTAGAAGCGCTCGGCCCTGCCGTCGCCGTTCACGTCACCCATGACCACACCACGGACGTTCTGCCGCCATTCCAGGTAGCGCCCGGCGGCCTGCCCGGTGCGGCTGAAGGGGCCGCTGTAGGAGGCGACGGCACAGAGGTCCGAGGCGACGCCGAGCTCGGGGGCCCCGTCGCCGTCCATGTCACCGGCGGCGAGCGACAAGCCGAACCCGCAAGAGGACGTGTACTCGTCATAGCCGGCCGGAGGGGAGATGTTCGCGCCGCCCTTCAGCCCGTTCGGCCCGCCCCACACCACGGTCACGGAGCCCCGCGATCCGGCACCGTCCACGTCCTCGTCCGGGGCGCCGACGATCAGGTCCGCGTAGCCGTCGCGGTCCAGGTCGGCACTGGCCACGGTGGCCCCGAAGTGGTCGAACTCCTCGGCGGTGCCGGGGACGCCGGTGGTCGACTGGGTGATGACCGTCCTGCGGGCGCTGCTCACCGAGGAGGCGGAGCCGTACAGGACGACGACCGAACCGGCCGCCTGCACCGTGCCGTTGGTGGCATTCGGAGCCCCGACGGCCAGATCGCGATAGCCGTCACCGTTGAAGTCGTCCTGCACGGCGGCCGTGTTCGCCCCCTTGTGGGGCGCGGCGGCGGACGAGGCCACCGGCGTGAGGGTGACAGCGGCGGAAGCGGTGAGCACGGCGACGGCCGTGACTGCTCTGCGCAACGGGACTCCTTGTTCTGAACAGCGGACGACCCCATGACACGCGAGGCACGGACAAGGTTGTAAGGCCAAGGTCAGACGACCGTCGCAGGGCGCGGCTCGCCGTGGAAGACCTGCCGGGTATGCCAGTCGCGGTGCTCGGCCGCCACAGGGCTCGCGCCCGGTTGCGGCCCGACGAGCGGACGGCCCGAGAGGGCTGTGACGTGCTCCCGCGCGGCGTCACTGTGACCGACGAAGCGCTGCGAGACCAGGATGCGGTGATCGTCCCCCACCCCGAGGACGCCCTTGTCGAACAGCTTGTGGTGCAGCGAGCACAGGCACAGCCCGTTCTCGACCTGGTCGGGTCCGCCGAACGCCCACCACCGCACGTGGGCGGCCTCGAGACCGACCGGTACCGCACCGATCCTGCCGTCGTATCCGCAGAAGGCGCACCGGTATTCGTAGGCGGTCAGGACGAGTTCCCGCATCCGCGGGTCCCATCCGCGACCGTCTCGGGCCGAGGCTGTCCGAACTCAGCGGCGTTCACGGCTCCGTTTTCGGCTGGGAGATGTACCACCGTGACGATGCGCGCCGTATCACGCGCAAGCGACTGCAGGCCGCAGTGGATCTCTTCACTTACTCCGTGTTACCGATGGCCTGTGTGACCGGCTTCTGGTGCTCCTCAGTCGTCCAGCCCGTGCTGCTGATTGTCTCGCTCGCACAGACATTGGCCCTGGCCGTACTGAGTTGGCAGTTCTTGCGCTATGCGGAGCTGTAGTGCTGCCGGAGGCCCGCTTCGACCGTGCAGGCTTCAGGGCGAGGCCCGCAAACCCCGCCCGGAACCTGTTGCAACCCAGCTCAGGGCCACACCAAGCAGTAAGCCTGATGCCCCGCCTCGTGCAACCGATGGCTGAAGTCCTGCCATTCGTGCAGCAGTTGGTAGACGTTGAACGCGTCCCGGGGGCCGCCGCGGTCGGGGACCGTCGACCAGATGAAGGCCGCCGCTCCGACCGCCTCCTCGCCGATGCCGCGCAGGGGGTCGACGACGGTCATGGGGAGTTTGACGACCGCGTAGTCGGGGTGCAGGACGACCAGTTCCAGGGGCGGGACCTTGTGCAGGGGGACGCCCTCGATGCCCGTGAGGACCATCGCGGCCATCGTCTCCGGCTTGATCTTCGTGAACATGCCGTTCATGCCGAGCTCGTCGCCGCCGAGTTCCTCGGGACGCATCGAGATCGGGACACGGGCCGCGGTGGCGCCGTCGGGCGCGCCGAAGTACTTGTACGTCACCCCCACCCGACCACCATTCCCGCTCCCGGCCCGAAGATCGTCCACTCGGCGTTCAGTACGTCCCTCGACGCGCTCCGGTTCACTCGGCCGACCCGCTGCCTGACGTGTCTCCTGCGTGTCCTCCGCTTCGCGCCGGTGCCTTCCCCGCCGGGCACGTCGAGGACCCAGGTCATCAGTCCCCTCGCCCAGTCCGCCACCGCGATGCATATCTCCACCCGACTGCTTTTCTAGGACGCGTCGCCCCCGCCGCGCAACCCGATCATCGTGTCAGTGACCTCCCCCACGGCCGCCCGCCGAAACGTGCGCTGAAACATCTGTCCGCAGGGATCTTCGCAGCCTCCGACCAGGCCGGGGCCGTTCGAGCTGTGTGTATCAGGTCCCAGTCTCGCAGACGCCGGGACCCGGGGGTCCGGTTGTCCCACGCCCGGGCCCGCGGCCCCCTGGCCTACCCTGAACAGGTCACTGGCACCCGGAGCCCGACTACGTCGGAGAAGGTCGGAGAAGTCGCAGGTCATGAGCGAACTGTCATATCCGTATGAAGCACCGGCCTCGCAGGCTCTGTTCGACCGCGCGGCCGCCGTCACGCCGGGCGGCGTGAACTCCCCGGTCCGGGCCTTCCGGGCCGTCGGCGGCACCCCCCGGTTCATGGTGTCCGGGTCGGGCCCGTACCTGACGGACGCCGACGGGCGGGAGTACGTGGACCTGGTGTGCTCCTGGGGTCCGATGATCCTCGGGCACGCGCACCCCGAGGTGATCGCCGCCGTGCAGGAGGCGGTCGCCCGCGGCACGTCCTTCGGCACGCCCGGCGAGGGCGAGGTCGCGCTGGCCGAGGAGATGATCGCCCGGGTCGCGCCGCTGGAGCAGGTGCGGCTCGTGTCCAGCGGCACCGAGGCGACCATGTCCGCGATCCGGCTCGCGCGGGGGTTCACGCGGCGGACGAAGGTGGTCAAGTTCGCGGGCTGCTACCACGGCCACGTCGACTCGCTGCTCGCCGCGGCCGGCAGCGGCGTCGCCACCTTCGCGCTGCCCGACACCCCGGGCGTGACCGGCGCCCAGGCGGGCGACACGATCGTGCTGCCGTACAACGACCTCGACGCCGTGCGCGAGGCCTTCCGGGCCCACCCCGGCGAGATCGCCTGTGTGATCACCGAGGCCTCCCCGGGCAACATGGGCGTCGTGCCGCCCGCCGAGGGGTTCAACCAGGGCCTGAAGGACCTGTGCTCCGCCGACGGCGCCCTGTACATCTCCGACGAGGTCATGACCGGCTTCCGGACCAGCCGCGCCGGGTGGTTCGGCGTGGACGGCGTCGTCCCGGACCTGATGACCTTCGGCAAGGTGATGGGCGGCGGCTTCCCGGCCGCGGCCTTCGGCGGACGCGCGGACGTGATGGCGCACCTCGCCCCGGCCGGGCCCGTCTACCAGGCCGGCACGCTCTCCGGGAACCCGGTCGCCACCGCCGCCGGCCTCGCCCAGCTGCGGCTGCTCGACGACGCCGCGTACGCCAAGGTCGACGCCGTGTCGAAGGAGATCCAGGGCCTGGTCACCGAGGCCCTGGCCAAGGAGGGCGTCGCGCACCGGCTGCAGACCGCCTCCAACATGTTCTCGGTGTTCTTCACCGACCGGCCCGTGCGCAATTACGAGGACGCCAAGGCGCAGGAGTCGTTCCGCTTCACCGCGTTCTTCCACGCGATGCTCGCGCACGGCGTCTACCTGCCGCCGTCCTCCTTCGAGTCCTGGTTCGTGTCCACCGCGCACGACGAGCGGGCCCTGCAGAAGATCGCCGACGCCCTCCCGGCGGCGGCCCGCGCGGCGGCGGAGGCGACGGCATGAGCGACATGACGAACCCCGACAGCGGCAAGAGCAGCGGCAAGAGCAGCGGCAGGAGCGACGAGGACATCACCGTCGTCCATCTCATGCGGCACGGCGAGGTCGCCAACCCGGACGGCATCCTCTACGGCCGGCTGCCCGGTTACCACCTCTCCGACCTCGGCCGCCGCATGGCCGACCGGGTCGCCGAGCACCTGGCCCCGCGCGACGTGACGTACGTCGTCGCCTCGCCGCTGGAGCGCGCGCAGGAGACGGCCGAGCCGATCGCCAAGGCGCACGGGCTGGACCTCGCCACGGACGAGCGGCTGATCGAGGCCGAGAACATCTTCCAGGGCAAGACGTTCGGCGTCGGGGACGGGGCGCTGCGCAAGCCCGGCAACTGGCGGCACCTGGTCAACCCGTTCCGGCCGTCCTGGGGCGAGCCGTACGTGGACCAGGTGGTGCGCATGATGAGCGCGCTGGGCGCGGCGAAAGACAAGGCCCGCGGGCACGAGGCGGTCGTGGTCAGCCACCAGCTGCCCATCTGGATCGTGCGGTCCTACGTCGAGCGGCGGCGGCTGTGGCACGACCCGCGCAAGCGGCAGTGCACCCTCGCCTCGCTGACGACCTTCACGTACCGCGGCGACCGGATCGTCTCCGTCGGCTACAGCGAGCCGGCCCGCGATCTCGTCCCGGCGCATCTCCTCGCGGGCGCGAAGCCGGTGAAGGGCAAGGACAAGGCGTTCGGCGCATAAGCCGTTTCTGATCGCTTCCGACCGTTCCGTTACGGAATCTGCGCATTTCGCAGGAACCTTTCCGGCCGTCACGTCCTCTGACTGGGTGACCACCAGAGAACGTGACGGATCGGGGAAGCAATGCGCCCTTACTCCCGCAGGGGAATGCTCTCAATCGGCGCGGGAGCCGCCGCCGCTGTCTCGCTCGCCGGGTGCGCCGGTCTCACGGGGTCGGACGACGCGAGCCACGCCGACGGTTCCGGCGGTGACAGCGCACAGGGCCGGCCGAAGCCCGGGCCCACCGCCCGCCCCATCGGCGACGGCTCCACCGCCTACACCGGCAAGCAGCCCCACCAGCCCGCGAAGCCCGAACCGCTCGAGCCGGGTCAGGCGCCCCCGCAGTTCGTCGTGTTCTCCTGGGACGGCGCCGGCGAGGTCGGCAACGGCCTCTTCCCGCGCTTCCTGGACCTGGCCGAGGAGCACGGCGCGAGCATGACCTTCTTCCTGTCCGGGCTGTACCTGCTGCCCGAGTCGAAGAAGCGCCTCTACGACCCGCCGAACAACCCGCGCGGCGCCTCCGACATCGGCTACCTCACCGACGCGCACATCAAGGACACCCTGAAGAACGTCCGCCGCGCCTGGCTGGAGGGCCACGAGATCGGCACGCACTTCAACGGCCACTTCTGCGGCGAGTCCCACGGCTCGGTCAAGCACTGGACGCCCCGGCAGTGGCGCAGCGAGATCGACCAGGCGAAGTCCTTCGTGAAGGAGTGGCGCACCAACACCGGCTGGACCGACCTGCCGGCCCTGCCGTTCGACTACGACAAGGAACTCGTCGGCGGCCGCACGCCCTGCCTGCTCGGCCAGGACAACCTGCTGCCCACCGCCCGCGCGCTGGGCTGGCGCTACGACGCCTCCTCCCCGGGCGGCCGCCAGGTGTGGCCGGTGAAGCGGCAGGGCATCTGGGACCTGCCGCTCCAGCAGATACCTTTCCCCGGCCGCCGCTTCGAGGTCCTCTCCATGGACTACAACATGCTGGCCAACCAGTCCCTGAACTCCACCAAGGCCCCCGCGCACAACTACCCGGGCTGGCGCGAGCAGTCGGCCCAGGCGTACATCCAGGGATTCAAGCGGGCATACGAGACAAACCGGGCACCTCTCTTCATCGGCAACCACTTCGAGCAGTGGAACGGCGGCATCTACATGGACGCCGTGGAGGAGGCGTTCAAGCACATCGCGCGCGCCAAGGACAAGGGCGGGGATGTGCGTCTCGTCTCTTTCCGGCAGTACGTCGACTGGATGGACGCGCAGCGGCCCGAGGTGCTGGCCAGGCTGCGCACCCTCGACGTCGGGCAGCAGCCGGCGGGCGGCTGGCGGGAGTTCCTGAAGGCGACCCCCGCCAGCTCGGGCTCCCCCTCCTCGAACGCCGCCTGAAATGCGGTTTTCCGCCCGCAAGGGGGGTGGGCGAGATCCCCGGAACGGACATGCGAAACTTTTCACATGAGTGCCGCCAGCCACGCCCTCCTGCGCTCGAACCGCACCCGCAGCCGCGCCGCCCTGCTCGCCGCCGGTGCCGCGGCCGCGGCGCTGACCCTGTCCGCGTGCAGCTCCGGCGGGACGTCGGGCGGGGGCGGTGACACCAACTTCGTCCTGGGCAAGGACGGCATCGCCACCGCCGACAAGGGCGAGCGCGCCGACGCACCCGACCTGTCCGGCAAGACCGTCGACGGCAAGCAGCTGGACGTCGACGACTACAAGGGCAAGGTCGTCGTCGTCAACGTCTGGGGCTCCTGGTGCCCGCCCTGCCGCGCCGAGGCCCCCGGCTTCCAGAAGGTCTCCGAGGACCTGAAGGACCAGGGCGTGCAGTTCGTCGGCATCAACACCCGCGACACCAGCACCGGCCCGGCCCTGGCCTTCGAGAAGGCCTACAAGGTGACGTACCCGAGCCTGTACGACCCGACGGGCAAGCTGATGCTCCGCTTCGAGCGCGGCACCCTCAACCCGCAGGCCATCCCCTCCACGCTCGTCCTCGACCGGGAGGGGAAGATCGCCGCCCGCTCGCTCCAGGCGCTGAGCGAGGAGAAGCTGCGCAAGATGATCGCCCCGGTCCTCGCGGAGAAGTGACGTGACCTCCGCAGTCACCACGCTCGCGGCGACGGGCTACAACGGCACGGTGCTCAACGGCGCCCTGCTGGCGGCCCTGCCGATCGCCCTGCTCGGCGGGCTCGTCTCCTTCTTCTCCCCCTGCGTCCTGCCGCTCGTCCCCGGCTACCTCTCCTACGTGACCGGCGTCACCGGCACCGACCTGGCCGAGGCCCGGCGCGGCCGGATGGTCGCCGGCGCCTCCCTGTTCGTGCTCGGCTTCACCGCCGTGTTCGTCTCCTCCGGCGCGCTGTTCGGCTACTTCGGCGACACGCTCCAGGCCAACCGGGGCGTGCTGTCCAAGGTGCTCGGCGGGCTCATGATCCTCATGGGCGTGTTCTTCATGGGGCTGATGCCCTGGATGACCCAGCGCGAGTTCCGCTTCCACAAGCGGCCGGTGACCGGCCTGGTCGGGGCGCCGCTGCTGGGCGCGCTGTTCGGCATCGGCTGGACGCCCTGCATCGGCCCCACCCTCGCCTCCGTGCTGGCGCTCTCCTCCAACCAGGGCAGCGCGGGCCGCGGCGCCATACTGACGGTGGCCTACTGCCTCGGCCTCGGGGTGCCGTTCGTGCTCGCCGCGGTCGCCTTCCGCAAGGCGCTGGGCGCCTTCGGCTGGGTCAAGCGCCACTACGTCTGGGTGATGCGCATCGGCGGCAGCATGATGATCATCACCGGTCTGCTGCTGCTGACCGGCGCCTGGGACGTCATCGTGCAGGACATGCAGTCCTGGTCCAACGGCTTCACTGTGGGGATCTGATCGATGAGCAAGACCAGCACCACCGACCCGGCCCCCGCGGGCCGCCCCGGGGACTCCGACCTCGGCGACGCCGGAGCCCAGCTGTCCACCGCCCCCAAGGAGGAGGCGCCCGGCCTGCCCTCCCTCGGGGTCGTCGGCTGGGCCCGCTGGTTCTGGCGGCAGCTCACCTCCATGCGGGTCGCGCTGCTGCTGCTGTTGCTGCTGTCGCTGGGCGCGATCCCCGGCTCGCTGATCCCGCAGACCGGCATCGACGCCACCAAGGTCGCCGAGTTCCGCAAGAACAACCCCACCCTCGGTGACGTCTACGACAAGCTCGGGCTGTTCCACGTCTACAGCTCGGTGTGGTTCTCCGCGATCTACATCCTGCTGTTCGTCTCGCTCATCGGCTGCATCGTGCCCCGCACCTGGCAGTTCGTCGGCCAGCTGCGCGGCCGCCCGCCGGGCGCGCCCAGGCGGCTGACCCGGCTGCCCGCCCACACCACGTGGCGCACCACGGCCGAGCCCGAGCAGGTCCGCGAGGCCGCGCTGGCCCTGCTGCGGAAGCGCCGCTTCCGCGCGCACCTCGCCGGGGACGCGGTCGCCGCCGAGAAGGGCTATCTGCGCGAGGTCGGCAACCTCGTCTTCCACCTCGCCCTGATCGTGATGCTGATCGCCTTCGCCTGGGGCCAGCTGTTCAAGGCCGAGGGCTTCAAGCTGGTCGTCGAGGGCGACGGCTTCTCCAACACCCTCACCCAGTACGACGACTTCAAGTCCGGCAACCTCTTCACCCAGGACGACCTGAACCCCTTCAGCTTCCGCCTGAAGGACTTCGAGGGCACCTACGAGATGAGCGGCCCCAACCGGGGCACCCCGCGCACGTACCAGGCGACCGTCGACTACAGCGAAGGCGCCTACGGCAAGGACCGGCACAGGACCATCAAGGTCAACGAGCCGCTCACCATCGGCGACACCAAGGTCTACCTCGCCGCCCACGGCTACGCCCCGGTCGTCACCGTCCGCGACGGCAAGGGCCGCGTCGTCTACCGCGACGCCGTGCCGCTGCTGCCGCTGGACGGCTTCGCGACCTCCTCCGGCGCCGTCAAGGTCATGGACGGCTACCGCAACGCCGAGGGCGAGAAGGAACAGCTGGGCTTCCAGGCGTTCTTCGTGCCCACCTACAACGGCGGCGCGATGGTCTCCCAGTTCCCGGCGCTGATGAGCCCGGTGCTCGCGCTGAACGCCTACCACGGCGACCTGGGCGTCGACTCGGGCCTGCCGCAGAGCGTCTACCAGCTCGACAAGAAGAACATGAAGGAGTTCAAGAACTCCAAGGGCGAGCTGCTGAAGAAGCTGCTCAAGCCGGGCCAGACCATGCAGCTGCCGAACGGCGCCGGCTCGATCACCTTCGAGAAGGACATCAAGGAGTGGGCGCAGTTCCAGATCACCCAGCAGCCCGCCAGCGGCTGGGCCCTGGGCGGCGCCGTCGCCGCGATCCTCGGACTGGCCGGCTCGCTGTTCATCCAGCGCCGCCGCGTCTGGGTGCGCGCGGTGCGGGGCGCCGACGGCGTCACCGTCGTCGAGATGGCCGGCCTCGGCCGCAGCGAGTCCGCGAAGGTCCCCGAGGAACTGGGGGACCTCGCCGGGATCCTGTACGACCAGGCGCCCGCCGCGCCCGACCCCGCAGATTCCCCCGACCCCGCCCAGGAGCCGGGCACCACGACCCCCGTACCCGCCGAAGGGGCTGAGAAGCAGTGACGCTCGCCGCCGCGACCCACGAGAACCTGGCCAACCTCAGCAATACGCTGATCTACTCCGCGATGGCCGTCTACACCCTGGCCTTCTTCGCGTACATCGCCGAATGGCTCCTCGGCAGCCGCAGCAAGGTCGCCCGCACGGCGGCCGCGCTCACGGCGAAGCCCGAGGCGAAGAAGGCACCCGCCGTCACCGTCAACCAGGCGGGCGGCACCGCCGTGCTGGAGCGGCCCAAGGTCACCGTGCGGGCCGCGGCCGGTCAGCGGGACGTGCCGGACGGCCCGGGGGCGCACGGCGGCGACGAACAGGGCGACCTGTACGGCCGCATCGCCATCTCCCTCACCGTGCTCGCGTTCCTGCTGGAGCTGGGCGGCGTCATCGCCCGCGCGGCCTCGGTGGAGCGGGCGCCGTGGGGCAACATGTACGAGTTCAACATCACGTTCTCCACGGTCGCCGTCGGCGTGTACCTCGGGCTGCTGGCGCTGAAGAAGAACATCCGCTGGCTCGGCCTGTTCCTGACCACCACCGTCCTGCTCGACCTGGGCCTCGCCGTCACGGTCCTCTACACCGAGAGCGACCAGCTGGTCCCGGCGCTGCACTCGTACTGGCTGTACATCCACGTCTCCACCGCGATCTTCTGCGGCGCGGTCTTCTACGTGGGCGCGGTCGGCACGATCCTCTACCTGTTCAAGGACTCCTACGAGAACAAGCTCGCGAGCGGCGGCCGGCCCGGCACCTTCGCGACCTCGGTGCTGGAGCGGCTGCCCTCCGCGGCCTCCCTGGACAAGTTCTCCTACCGCGTCAACGCCGCCGTCTTCCCGCTGTGGACGTTCACGATCATCGCGGGGGCGATCTGGGCGGGCGACGCCTGGGGCCGCTACTGGGGCTGGGACCCCAAGGAGACCTGGTCCTTCATCACCTGGGTCGCCTACGCGGGCTACCTGCACGCCCGCGCCACGGCCGGCTGGAAGGGGCGCAAGGCCGCCTACCTGGCCCTGCTCGCCTTCGCCTGCTGGCTGTTCAACTACTACGGCGTGAACATGTTCGTCTCCGGCCTGCACTCGTACGCGGGCGTGTAGCCCGGGGCTTCCTCACCGCCTGGTGTGGGGGGCGCGGTCCGCGACCGACGCGATGATGTCGCGCAGCCGGTCGGCGTACAGCCGCAGGTTCTTGTGGGCGACGTCGGTGTCCGGGTGGCGGGCCGCGAACCACAGCCCCTCGTGCAGCCGGGTCACCCACGCGCAGACCTGGTCGCCGTAGGACACCCGGATCAGGCCGTAGGCGTTGCGCTCGGTCCAGGTCGTGGAGTCCGGGATGGCCCGGGTGTCGGTGTACGACACGATCGAGTACATGTCGGGGGAGGTCGGCCGGAAGTCGGCGCCGAGCAGCCGCAGCACCCGGGCCAGCGGCATGCGGGCCAGCGGCCGGGCGGCGTGCAGGGCGTTGCGCACGGTCGTCAGCGCGGCCGGGAAGTCGGGCGTGCGGGCCACGGGCACCTCGATCGGCGCGCCGCCGACGTACCAGCCGACGGAGTCCGAGTACGCCGACCTCGCCCGGGTGTGGAAGGGCACCACGGTGCGGTAGACGGACTCGCCGCCGATCTCGTGGACGATCAGGGCGGTCGCCGCCAGCAGCCCGACCAGGGTGCCGCCGCACGGGCGGCAGTACGCCTCGAACGCGGCGGCCGCGTCCGCGTCCACGAGCATCTCCCGCATCAGCTTCTGCGTGGGCAGCTCGCCCCCGGGTTCCAGGCCGAGATCGACCGGGAAGCCCGGCAGCCGCCCGTCGCAGCGCTGGATGAACTCCCGCCACCGGGCGACGATCTCGTGGTCGGCGTCGATCCGGTCCGCGTCCGCCCGCTCGGCCTCGCAGAAGTCGACGTAGCTGCTGACCGGCGACTGGTCCGGGGCGCGGCCGCTGCGGTGGGCGGCGTACAGCTCGCGGATCTCGGCCGGCATGCGGTAGATCGAGAACGCGTCGACGTTGCTGTGGTCGAAGGCCATGTACACGCTGGTGCTGTCGTCGCGCAGGACGGCCGTGTAGATGAGGTTGGGCCAGCGCAGGGCGTCCGCCGTGGTGTCGAAGCGGTCCTGGAGGTGCTGGGCGAGGGCCGCGGCGTCGGTGAAGTCGCCGACGTCCTCGCGGTGCAGGGACACGGAGTCCGCGTCGAGCGTGAAGCGGCGGATCGAGTCGCCGGGCCCGCCCGCCCAGCGGAATCCGCTGCGCAGCGTCTCGTGCCGCAGCGTCCAGCCGCGCAGCGCCGCGCCCAGCGCGTCGAGATCGGCCCGGCCGGGCAGGTCGAAGGCGGCGCCGATCCAGGTCGGCACGAACAGGCCGTCCTCGCGCACCGAACGCGCCGTCCTCAGGTGGGACTCCTGGATGTACGCGGGCGGCCGGGAGTCCTCCGGCAGCGCCTTCGCCGTCGCGACGGTCGCCGGACTGAGCGTCCATTCGACGAGTCGTCCAGGCCGGACCTCGCAGCGCTGGATATCAGACATTCGCACAGGGCGGCTCCGTTCGCAGTTGGGACAGACCCGACCAGCACAATCGCGCGGCGGCTGCCGGACACACGGCCTGGCGCCGTATTTCAGGGGAACGGATGGCATCTCGAACGGTGATCCGACACCGTGCCGTCGCCGTCCGGCCGACGACCTGGCCGGTACGCGTCCCCGGGCCGTGACGGGCGTGTACTGTCCGTGCGGCTCGCGCCCTTCCGACGACCTTGGGGGTCTCATGCACCGTCGCGCGGACTCGGTCGAATCGATGGAACAACTCGCCCTGGTCTGGCGGGCGATGGTGCTCGACCGCGACCCGCGCGCGGACGTCCGCGACCTGCCGGGGATCGCCGTGCGGTGGGCCGACTGCCGGTTCGTGTTCTGGAACTGCCTCACGCTGACGGACGTCGGCGCGGACGCCGGGCTGATGAGGCAGCGGCTCGGCGAGGCGGCGCGGGTGATGCGGGCGAAGCAGCGGCCCGGCTTCCTGTGGGTCTTCGAGGACCTCCTCGACGAGCGGGCCCGCGCCGGGCTCGACGAGGCCGCCGACGCGGCCGGGCTCGCCTACGCCTTCCCCGGCACCGGCATGGCGGGAGACCTGCCGCCCCTGCCCGAACCGGCCCACCCCGACCTGACGTTCGTGCGCGTCACCGACGACGAGCAGCTGCGCGCCTACGCGGACCTCAACGCGCGGGCCTACGGCTTCCCGCCGGAGGACGCCCGCGACGGGCTCGCCGGCTCCGCGCTGTGGAAGAGCGAGGTGCACGCCTACCTGGGGGTGCGCGACGGTGTGCCCGTCACCTGCGCCGCCACCGTGGCGGCCCAGGGGCGTCTCTTCGTGATCCTCGTCGCCACCGACCCGGAGTGCGAACGGCGGGGCTACGGGGAGGCGGTGACCCGCAAGGCCCTGTACGAGGGCGCCCGGGCCACCGGGCTGACCCGGGCGACCCTGCACGCGACGGTGGCCGGAGCGCCGGTGTACCCGCGGATCGGCTTCGAGCCGAACTCACCCCTGCGCTTCTACGGGCTCAAGGGGTAGCCGCCCGGCCCGGACCCGTCCGGCGGCTCACTTCGTCCCCACCGTGCGCAGCACCCCCACCACCAGCGCCCGGGCCACCGCCAGCGTCTCGCGCACCGACACCCGCTCCTGCGCGCTGTGCGCCACCTGGATGTCGCCCGGCCCGAACTGCAGCGTGGGGATGCCGGCGGCGGTGTACAGGCGCAGGTCGCTGCCGTAGGTCGCGCCGCGTTCGCGCAGGGCGGGTCCGCCGGCCGTGTCGGACCAGGCGCCGCGCAGGACGCCGGGCAGCCGGTGGCCGTCGGGCAGGCGGCCGGGGGCGAACTGGCCGCCGGGCCAGGTCACGGCCGGCGGGTGGGCGCGCAGCCACGGGTCGGCGGCGCAGGCCTCGGCCACGCACTCCTCCAGGGCGCGGCGCGCGTCGGCCGGGTCCTCGTCGAGCCGCACCCCGAGCCGGCCCTCGGCGACCAGCAGGTCGGGGACGCTGCTGGCCCAGTCGCCGGAGCGCACCGTGCCGACGGACAGGGCGTAGGGGATGGGGTACTCCGCGAGCAGCGGGTCGGGGTCGGTGTTGCGTACGGTCTCCAGCCGGGCCAGGGCGCGGTGCAGCGGCAGGTACGCGTCGATCGCGCTCACGCCCCGCTCCCGGGAACTGGCGTGGGCGGCCCGGCCGGGCACGGTGACGCGGAACGTGAGGGCACCGGCGTTGGCGGTGATCAGGGTGCCCGCGGTGGGTTCGGCGATGACGCAGGCGTCGCCGCGGTGGCCGCGCTGCAGGGTGCCGAAGGCGCCGAGGCCGCCGTCCTCCTCGCCGACGACGAAGTGCGCGGCGACCCGGCCGCGCAGGCGGATCCCGGCCGCGCGGATCGCGCCCAGGGCGGCGAGCTGCGCGGCGATACCGGCCTTCATGTCGCAGGCGCCGCGTCCGTGCACCTCGTCCCCGGTCACCCGGGGCACGAACGGGTCGCCGTCCCAGGAGGCGGGGTCCCCGGGCGGGACGACGTCGACATGGCCCTGGAGGATCAGGGTGGGCCCGTCGCCGCCGTCGGGCGTGGTGCCGACCAGCCCCCAGGCCTCGTCGCGGGGCGCCTCGGTGCCCGGGAAGTCCGGGTGGGCCCGCAGGGCGGGCAGGTCCATGGACCACAGGTCGGTCTCCAGGCCGAGCCACTCCAGCCGGCCCGCCAGCTGGTGCTGCAGCTCCGACTCGGCGGCGCTGCCGGTCACGCTGGGCACGGCGATCAGCTCCTGCAGGGTCCGCGCCAGGGCCGCCTCGTCGATCTCCGCCAGGGCGGCGGCCTCCTCGTCACTCAGCACGCTGCCGGTCCTCCCCTCACCCCGGGGCGCGCCGCTCGCACCCCCGCCCCGGATATCTGCTCAGGCGGGGCCGCCCGTGAACACCCGTACGGGGAACGGCTCTGCGGCCGGCGCGTCCGGCCACGGCGGCAAGGGGGCGGGCACCCGCCCCACCGTCGGCCGATCCGGCCGCGGCGGTGCACGGCGGCGTCAGTCCCGCGGGATTCCGCCGCCGACGGTGAACCCGATCACCGTTCCGCCCCCGTCCCGGCGGCGGGCGAACGGCGCGCCCCCGTGCGCGAGGGCCACCTCCCGCACGATGGACAGGCCCAGCCCCGAACCCGGCAGGGAGCGCGCGTCGGCGGCGCGGTAGAAGCGGTCGAAGACGCGGTCCAGGTCGCTGTCGGCTATGCCGGGCCCGCGGTCGAGGACCTCGACGCGGATCGTGCCGGGCCGGGCGGGACCGGCGACCACGATCTCGACGGGGGCCGTGCCGCCCTGGTCGAACTTGACGGCGTTCTCGACGAGGTTGGACAGCGCCCGGGTCAGCATCCCGGGCCGCCCGTCGGTCGTGGTGTCGCCGACGGCGCGCAGCAGGATCCGCCGGCCGCTGCGGCGGCGGGCGAGGGCCGCCACCTCCTCCGCGAGGTCGGCGACGTCCACCCGCCGCGGCGGTTCGGTGTCGGACTGTCCGGCCGCGAGGTCGACCAGCTCGTTGACCAGGTCGGTCAGCTCGCGGGCCTCCTGGCCGAGGTCGGCGACCAGTTCCTCGCGGGCGGCGGGCGGGAGTTCGTCGATGCGGCGCAGCAGGGAGATGTTGGTCCGCAGGGAGGTCAGGGGCGTGCGCAGCTCGTGGCCGGCGTCCTGGACCAGACGGCGCTGGTCCTCCTCGGACTGGGCGAGCCGGCCCAGCATGCGGTCGAAGGCCCGGCCCAGCCGCCCGACCTCGTCGTGTCCGGCCACGGGCACCTGGACGCCGAGGCGGCGGGTGCGGGCGACGTCCTCGGCGGCGTCGGTGAGCACCACCAGCCGGCGGGTGATCCGCCGGGCCAGCCACCAGCCGAACAGCCCGGCGCCGAGCACCACCGCGGCCATCAGCACCAGCGTGCGCCGCTGGAGCGCTCGCAGCAGGTCCTCGACGTCGCTGAACTCCTGCGCGATCTGCACGGCCCCCCGGCCGTCCCCGAGGGAGACGGTCGCGACGCGGTAGACGTCGTCGCCGACGTCGACGTCCTTGTGCTGCACCACCCGGCCGGAGTCAGGCGCGGCGGCGATCCGCACGTCGGCGCCGACGACCGGCAGTCCCGGGCTGCCCGGGTCGACGACCCGTCCGTCCGGGCCCAGCACCTGCACGTCCGTGCGGGCGGGCCGCACCAGGTCGTGTCCGGGCGCCGCGGAGGAGAAGTCGCCGGGTGTCATCCGGTTCTGGCTGACCTCGTCCCGCAGGTCCTGCACGACCTCGTCGAACACGGTCTGCTGGTCCACCCGCACCAGCCGCGCGGCCGCGCTGTACGACAGGATGCCGACCAGGATCGTCACGGCCGCCGTCACCGCCGCGAACGACACCGCGAACGTGGTGCGCAGCGAGACCAGCTTCGGCCGGCGTCCGCCCGGCAGCCGGCCGAGGCGGCCCACTCAGTCCTCCCGCAGCACGTAACCCACGCCGCGCACCGTGTGGATCAGCTGCGGCGCGCCCGGCTCGTCGAGCTTGCGGCGCAGGTAGCCGACGTAGACGGCGAGGTTCTTGGAGCCGGGCCCGAAGTCGTAGCCCCAGATGCGGTCGTAGATCGTGGAGTGGTCCAGGACGATGCCCGCGTTGCGGACCAGCAGTTCCAGCAGTTCGAACTCGGTGCGGGTCAGCTCCAGCTCGCGCGTGCCGCGCCAGGCGCGGCGGGCCTGCGGGTCCATGCGGAGGCCGGCGGCCTCCAGGAACCGCTCGGGCAGCGGCCGGGGCGCCTCGACGGGCGCGGCGGGCGCGGTGGGCGCGGCGGCGCTGCCGGCGCCGACCGGGCTGGTGCGGCGCAGCAGGGCGCGCAGCCGGGCGAAGACCTCCTCCACGTCGAAGGGCTTCACGACGTAGTCGTCGGCGCCCGCGTCCAGGCCGGCGATCCGGTCTGCGGTCTCCACCAGCGCCGTCAGCATCAGGATCGGCGTCCGGTCGCCCTCGGCGCGCAGCACGCGGCACACCTGGAGCCCGTCGATGCCGGGCATCATCACGTCCAGGACGAGGACGTCCGGGCGGTTGCGGTGGGCCTGCGCCAGTGCCTCGACTCCGTCGGCGACGGCCACGACCCGGTAGCCCTCCAGGGTCAGGGCGCGCTCCAGGGCGTTGCGGATGGCGCGGTCGTCTTCGGCGAGCAGCACGGTGTGGGGCACGCGTCCAGTGTGCCCCGGCGCGGGGGCGGCGGGAGGGGACGAGCCGCGCCGGGGCGTCCTTCTTACTGCCCTCTCACCGGGGGCGGCGCCTCCGTCTCATCGCCGGGAGCCGGCGAGCAGGGAGCCGTGGGTGGGCGCGTCGGGCACGTCCGCCGGGCGGCCCACGGCGAACTCCTTGCGGAGCACCGGCACGACCTCCTCGCCCAGCAGGTCGATCTGCTCCAGCACGGTCTTCAGCGGCAGCCCGGCGTGGTCGACGAGGAACAGCTGGCGCTGGTAGTCGCCCGCGTACTCGCGGAAGGTCAGGGTCTTCTCGATGACCTGCTGCGGCGAGCCGACGGTCAGCGGCGTCTGGTCCATGAAGTCCTCCAGCGACGGCCCGTGCCCGTAGACCGGGGCGACGTCGAAGTAGGGCCGGAACTCGCGCACCGCGTCCTGGCTGTTCCTCCGCATGAACACGTGCCCGCCGAGGCCGACGATCGCCTGCTCGGGCGTGCCGTGGCCGTGGTGCGCGAACCGCTCCCGGTACAGCTCGACCATGCGGCGGGTGTGGTCGGCCGGCCAGAAGATGTTGTTGTGGAAGAAGCCGTCGCCGTAGAAGGCGGCCTGCTCGGCGATCTCCGGGGAGCGGATCGAGCCGTGCCAGACGAACGGGGGCACGCCGTCCAGCGGGCGGGGCGTGGAGGTGAAGCCCTGCAGCGGGGTGCGGAACCTCCCCTCCCAGTCGACGGCGTCCTCGCGCCACAGCCGGCGCAGCAGGGCGTAGTTCTCCAGGGCGAGGTTGATGCCCTGGCGGATGTCCTGCCCGAACCAGGGATATACCGGCCCGGTGTTGCCGCGGCCCATCATCAGGTCGACCCGGCCGTCGGCCAGGTGCTGGAGCATCGCGTAGTCCTCGGCGATCTTCACCGGGTCGTTGGTGGTGATCAGGGTGGTGGCCGTGGACAGGATCAGCCGCTCGGTGCGGGCGGCGACGTAGCCGAGCATTGTGGTCGGTGAGGAGGGCACGAAGGGCGGGTTGTGGTGCTCGCCGGTCGCGAAGACGTCCAGGCCCACCTCCTCGGCCTTCAGCGCGATCGCGACCATGGCCTTGATCCGCTCACGCTCCGTCGGCGTCCGGCCGGTGGTGGGGTCGGGCGTGACGTCGCCGACGCTGAAGATCCCGAACTGCATGGTCGCTCACCCTCCAGGTTGTTTACCGTTCAACTATACCCGGAGAGCGCGGGAGCGCGCGGGATTGTTCCCAGGACGGATTCCGGCCGGTCCGCGTCAGCAGCCGCTCGAACGCCGACGCGCCCTCGGCCTCGGGCACCGGCGCCCCGAAGACGCCCATCCTGCGGGCCGTCGGAGCCAGCTCCGCCACCGCGCCGGCCAGCTCCGCCACGACCGCCGCGTCGGCACCCGGGTCGTCCTGGCCCGTCGCCCGCGCCAGGTCCCACACGTGCACGGTCAGATCCAGCAGCGCCATCGAGCCGACCAGCCGCGCCGGCATGCCCATCGCACCGGTGGTGCCCTCCTCGGCACCGGGCGCCGACCAGGCCGCCACCAGCCGCTCCGCCTCCTCCACCAGCCGCTCCCGCCACCGAGGCCCCTGCGCGACCACATCGGCCGGCTCCCCGAAGTCCGACGCCTCCTTCACAGCCAGCCGCTGGAACTGCACGATCACCTGGAACAGATGGTTGACCAGGGCTTTCACGTCGTACTCGGCACAGGGCGTGGGGGCGGCGAGCGCCTCGTCCCCGATGCCCCGCACCACCGGAACCGCCCGCTCCAGGGCCAGCCCCAACAGCTCTCCGATGCCGTACGTCCGCATGTCGTCAATGTCCATGCCCCGACCGTAGGAAGACCCGGGGCTGCCCTTCTTGAACAAACGCGACGTACGATCCGGCCATGGAGGCACCCCGCCAGGACACCCGCGGGATCGTCGACCCGTCCGGGCTGCTCAGCCGTGTGCGCTTCCGCCGCCACCAGCCCGCCGAACCGCTGCGCCGGTACGTCGAGTGGTACTGGCTGATCGACTGGGACCTGCCCGCGCCCTACGCCTCCCACGTCGTGCCGCACCCGGCCGTCAACCTCACCTTCCAGTGGGACGAGGACGAAGGACCCCCCTACGCCGAGGTCACCGGCGTCGCACTCGGGCTCTACACCCGGAAGCTGACCGGCCGCGGCCGGGTCTGCGGGGTGAAGTTCCGCCCGGGCGGCTTCCGGCCGTACACGCCCGGGACGCCGGTCTCCCACTGGACGGGCCGCGCGCTGCCCGCCCAGGACGTGTTCCGGCAGATCACCGAGGACACGGCCCGTTCGATCGTCACCGGCGCCGACGACCGCGCCCGGGTGGCCGCCCTCGACACCTTCCTGCTCTCCCTGCCCTGCGCCCCCGATCCGCAGGCCGACCTCGCGATCGACCTCGTGCGGCGCATCCGCGCCGACCGCAGCGTGCGCCGCGTCGGCGACTTCGCCCGCGCGCACGGCCTGTCGGTGCGGGCGCTGCAACGGCTCTTCGCCGCCCAGGTCGGCGTCGGCCCCAAGTGGATCATCCTCCGCTACCGCATCCACGAGGCCCTGGAACAGGCCGGCACCCGCAGCGACGTCGACTGGGCCGGCCTCGCCGCCGACCTCGGCTACGCCGACCAGGCCCACCTGGTACGCGACTTCACGGCGACGATCGGAGTGCCGCCCACGGCCTACACGGCGGAGACCGCGCCGGGCCCCCGGCACGCCCCCGGACACGAGACCACCGAGCCCTGACACCGGACGGCACCGCGCGGCGGCAGCACGCGGCGGCACGACGCGTCCGCACCACACGGCGACATCACGCGGCGGGAGCACACGGGCCGAACCACACGGCGGCACCACACCGCCGCACCGCACAACCGCACGCACGGCGGCAGCTCGCGGCCGCACCACACAGCCGCGCGCACGGCGGCACCACGCGGCCGAGCCACACGGCGGCCCCGCACGGCGGCAGCACGCGTCGGCACCACAGCCGCAGCACACGGCGGCACCGCACGGCCGCACCGCACAACCGCGCGCACGGCGGCACCACGCGGCCGAACCACGCGTCCGCACCACACAGCGACACCACGCGGCCGAACCACACAGCCGCACGCACGGCGGCACTACGCGGCCGAGCCACACGGCGGCCCCGCACGGCGGCAGCACGCGTCCGCACCACAGCCGCAGCACGCGTCGGCACCACACCGCCGCACCGCACAACCGCACGCACGGCGGTGCCGCACGGCATGGGAAGCTGGCCGCCATGTCCGTGCTCCGCTCCGCCGCCCTCTTCGTCCTCGCCGCGCTGCTGGAGATCGGCGGCGCCTGGCTCGTCTGGCAGGGCGTGCGCGAGCACAAGGGCTGGCTCTGGGCGGCCGGCGGCGTCCTCGCGCTCGGCGCCTACGGATTCGTCGCGACCTTCCAGCCCGACGCCCACTTCGGCCGCGTCCTCGCCGCCTACGGCGGGATCTTCGTCGCCGGTTCCCTCCTGTGGGGCGTCGTCGCCGACGGCTACCGCCCGGACCGCTGGGACATCGCGGGCGCGCTGATCTGCCTCGCGGGCATGGCGGTCATCATGTACGCCCCGCGCGGGAACTGACCCGAGGCCCCGCCCCGCGCCCAGGAAGGGCCCGTCGGGCAGCAGGCCCGGCGAGGGGAAACAGGGGATCACCCGCCCCCGTTCTCCCACCGCGGGCGCCTTCTATCCTGGCCGCGAGCCCGGCGCACCAGCCGGCCGGCCCACCCACCCGAGGAGCTCCCATGGCCACCGCCGTCCCGCCCGCAGCCTCCCGCATCGCCGTCGTCACCGGTGCGAGCAGCGGCATCGGCGCCGCCACGGCACGCCAACTCGCCGCCGCGGGCTACCGCGTGGTCCTCACCGCGCGCCGCAAGGACCGCATCGAGGCCCTGGCCGAGGAGATCACCGCGGCGGGCCACCAGGCCACGGCCTACCCGCTGGACGTCACCGACCGCGCGGCCGTCGACGAGTTCGCCACGGCCTTCAAGACGATCGGCGTGCTGGTCAACAACGCGGGCGGCGCGCTCGGCGCCGACCCGGTCGCGACCGGCGACCCGGCCGACTGGCGGACGATGTACGAGACGAACGTCATCGGCACGCTCAACCTCACCCAGGCGCTGCTGCCCAAGCTGATCGCGAGCGGCGACGGCACGGTCGTGGTCGTCTCCTCCACCGCGGGCCACGCCACCTACGAGGGCGGCGCCGGCTACGTCGCCGCCAAGCACGGCGCCCACGTGCTGGCCGAGACCCTGCGCCTGGAGATCGTCGGACAGCCGGTCCGCGTCATCGAAGTCGCCCCCGGCATGGTCAGGACGGAGGAGTTCGCCCTGACCCGCTTCGGCGGCGACACGGAGAAGGCGGCGAAGGTCTACGAGGGCGTGGCCGAACCCCTCACCGCCGACGACGTCGCCGACACGATCACCTGGGCGGTCACCCGCCCCGCCCACGTCAACATCGACCTCCTGGTGGTCCGCCCCCGCGCCCAGGCCTCGAACACGAAGGTGCACCGGGAGGCGTAGGGCCCCGGCCGGTCAGCCCTTGACGCAGACGACCTGCTTGATCTGCGCCACGACCTCCACCAGGTCGCGCTGCTGGTCGATGACCTGCTCGATCGGCTTGTAGGCGGCCGGGATCTCGTCCACGACACCGGAGTCCTTGCGGCACTCCACGCCCCGCGTCTGCTCCTCCAGGTCCTTCGCCGAGAACCGGCGCTTGGCCGCGTTGCGGCTCATGCGCCGGCCCGCGCCGTGCGACGCGGAGTTGAAGGACTTCTCGTTGCCGAGGCCCTTCACGATGTACGAACCCGTGCCCATCGAGCCCGGGATGATCCCGTACTCGCCGGAGCCCGCCCGGATCGCGCCCTTGCGGGTCACGAGCAGGTCCATGCCCTCGTACCGCTCCTCCGCCACGTAGTTGTGGTGGCAGGAGATCTCCGGCTCGAAGACCGGCCGGGCCTTCTTGAACTCCTTGCGGACCACGTCCTTCAGGAGCGCCATCATGATCGAGCGGTTGTACTTCGCGTACTCCTGCGCCCAGAACAGGTCGTTGCGGTAGGCCGCCATCTGCGGGGTGTCCGCGACGAAGACGGCCAGGTCCCGGTCGACCAGACCCTGGTTGTGCGGGAGTTTCTGGGCCACGCCGATGTGATGCTCGGCCAGTTCCTTGCCGATGTTGCGGGAACCGGAGTGCAGCATCAGCCAGACAGAACCGTTCGTATCCGTGCGTACCTCGACAAAGTGGTTTCCGCCGCCGAGCGTTCCCATCTGCTTTCCGGCGCGTTCCGAGCGGAACTTGACCGCCTCCGCCACCCCCTCGAACCGCCCCCAGAAGTCGTCCCACCCCGCCGTGCCGAAGCCGTGCAGGCGCCCCGGGTCGACCGGCTCGTCGTGCATGCCGCGGCCCACCGGGATCGCCTGCTCGATGCGCGAGCGCAGCCGGGACAGGTCGCCGGGCAGGTCGTTGGCCGTCAGGGACGTCTTCACCGCCGACATGCCGCAGCCGATGTCGACGCCGACCGCCGCCGGGCACACCGCGTCCCGCATGGCGATGACCGAACCGACCGTCGCGCCCTTGCCGTAGTGCACGTCGGGCATGACCGCCAGGCCCTTGATCCACGGCAGCGTGGAGACGTTGCGAAGCTGCTGGAGCGCGCCGTCCTCGACCGTGGCCGGGTCGGCCCACATCCGGATCGGCACCTTCGCGCCAGGTATCTCTACATACGACATAACGTCCCCAATCCCCCGTGAACGAACAGAAGTCCTCAAGAGCAAATACCGGAGCCAAGGTCGACGAAAGGGATTCCGGACCGGCGTCCACGGCAGTGCGTGCGATACACATTGTGTTCACCGGCCGCCCCGCGGCGGCAAGCAGATTTCCGCGTCGAGAGGAGCCACCACGTGCAACGGAAGGCGTACGCGTCCGGTATCGCCGCGCTCCTCGCGGCGCTGCTGGCCGGCTGCACCGGCGGTTCGGGCGACGGCGGCACCACGGACGACTCCAACCCGGGTGACACCGGCACGGCCTCCCCCGCCGCCGAGCCCGGCCGCTACCGCACCCTGCCCGAGCCCTGCACCGCGGTCGGCGAGGGCACCCTCGACGAACTCCTGCCCGGCATCCGGCAGATCGCCGACGGCGAGCAGCGCGAGAAGGCCTACGAGGGCGAGCCGACGACGACGTTCGACACCGACCGCAAGGTCGGCTGCCGCTGGAAGGTCGACTCCCGGGACGCCACCGACCATCTGCTCGTCGACTTCGAGCGGGTCGTCTCCTACGACAACGCCGTCAGCGACGACAGCCAGGCCGAGCAGCTGTTCGCGGAGCAGGAGGCGGCGGCCCACCTGCCGGAGCCGACGACCACGGAGTCGGCGGTGACCGGCAGCACCCCGGCGGGCGGCGCCTCCGAGGCCCCGTCCGGCTCCCCCTCCCCGTCGAGCTCCTCCCCCTCCGGTTCGTCCTCGCCCTCGGCGTCCGCTTCCGCGACCCCGACGGAGCTGCGGCCGCGCCTCCTGGAGGACCTCGGCGACGAGGCGTTCCTCGACGACGAGCTGAGCAGCTCCGGTTCGACCGCCAAGCAGCGGACGGTGACTGTGGCGTTCCGCACGTCCAACGTCATCGTGACCATCGAGTACGCGGAGCAGCCGGCGACCGTGGGCACGGTCCCGGACAGCAAGGAAATGCAGGACAGGGCCCAGAAACTGGCCTCGCGGCTGGCGGATTCGCTGAGCGGCTGAGGCCCTTTCACCGCCCCTTCACGGGCGCCCGCGAAGCGTCCGAAGGACGAACGCACGGGCGGCTCACCGCGTACCGTGACCACTCGGACCCGTTCCGACCGCAGGGAACCACGAGCGTCATGAGTGAAGGAACCATGCAGCGACGAGCACAGCGAGAAGAGCGAGAGCAGCGAGCGAAGCGCCGGAACCGCGTCCTTGTCTGCGCGGCCGCCGTCCCCGTGATGCTGGTCGCCGCCGGCTGCTCCTCGGACTCCGGCTCCGGCGACAGCACGGACAAGGCCGGGAAGGCCGCGGCGTCGGCGTCCGCGAGCCCGTCGCCGACCGTGGAGGCGGCGGCGTACGGCAAGCTCCCGGAGCCGTGCAAGGTGGTGTCGAAGAAGACGCTGGAGGACCTCGTCCCCAAGGACAAGTCCGGCAAGGAGGGCAAGTCCGACGACATCTCCACGCGCGCCGGCTGCTCCTGGAACAGCCTGGACAACAACGGCGTCAAGGGCTCGCAGTTCCGCTGGCTGAACGTGTCGCTGCTGCGCTTCGAGTCGGACGTCACCCGCGGCCCGGCCGACAAGCTGGCCCAGGAGTACTACGAGAAGCAGGTCCAGGACGCGCAGGCCGCCGAGGGCGCCAAGGGCGTCGAGTCGGAGCCGGTGCCCGGTACGGGCGACCAGGCGACGGCCGTCCACTACGACCTGAAGAAGAAGGAAGGCACCTTCAAGCAGCAGACGGTCGTGGCGCGCGTGGAGAACGTCGTCGTCACCGTCGACTACAACGGCGCCGGCCTGGCGGGCGACAAGACGCCGAGCGCCGACGAGTTGCTGAAGGACGCGAAGAAGGCCACCGCGGAGGCCGTCGCCGCGGTGTCCGAGGCCAACGGGGCGGGCGGCGGCAAGGCGGGCGGCGCCCCTTCGAAGTCCCCGTCGAAGTCCCCGTCGAAGTCGCCCTCGAAGTCGCCCTCGAAGCCGGCGTCCGAGGGCGCCTCGGACGAGCCCTCGAAGGGTGCCTCCACGTCGCCGTCGAAGAAGAGCGCGTAGCCGGGCCGGACGAGCCCGGCGGGATCCGACCACCCGTTCCCCGCACACATGTGCCACCCTGTTGCGCGCAACAACACGCAAGGGGAGGGGAGTACGGGTGGCCGCGCCACTGCAGCTGACTCGGATGCACCGCGTTCTCATCGGCGTGGTCGTGGCCGGTGCCGTGATCATCGCCGGCATCGGCTTCGCCGGTTCGTACGCGGCGGTACGCGAGTTGGCCCTCAAGAAGGGCTTCGGGGACTTCTCCTACGTCTTCCCGATCGGCATCGACGCGGGCATCTGCGTCCTGCTGGCCCTGGACCTGCTCCTGACGTGGATCAGGATCCCGTTCCCCCTGCTGCGCCAGACGGCCTGGCTGCTGACGGCGGCGACGATCGCCTTCAACGGCGCCGCCGCCTGGCCGGATCCGCTCGGCGTGGGGATGCACGGGGTGATCCCGATCCTGTTCGTCGTCTCCGTCGAGGCGGCCCGGCACGCGATCGGACGCATCGCCGACATCACGGCCGACAAGCACATGGAGGGCGTCCGCCTCACCCGCTGGGTGCTCTCCCCCGTCCCGACGTTCCTGCTGTGGCGCCGGATGAAGCTCTGGGAGCTCCGCTCCTACGAGCAGGTGATCAAGCTGGAGCAGGAACGCCTGGTGTACCAGGCGCGGCTGCGCTCCCGCTTCGGGCGCGCGTGGCGCCGCAAGGCACCGGTGGAGTCGCTGATGCCGCTGCGGCTGGCCCGCTACGGCGTGCCGCTGGCGGAGACGGCCCCGGCGGGCCTGGCGGCGGCCGGCATAGAGCCGGCGCTGATCCCTCCGCCCCCGCCGCAGGCACAGGTCGGGGCGGGCCGCCGGGAAGCGGAGGCGGCGCCCGGCCCGCGCGGGGCGGCTCCGGCCGCGGAGCAGCGCCTGGAGCTCGACAGCGGTCCCGGGAGCGGGTACCCGGACCGGTATTCGGACCAGGAGCCGGAGCCGGAGCAGAGCCCGTGGTTCAACACCCCGCGCGAGGTCGAGTACCAGGGCGGCTACGACCCGAACTACGACCCGGCCGAGCACTACGCCCAGTGGATCGCGGAGCAGCAGGAGGCCGAGCGGTACCAGCCCGAGTACGACCGTGAGCCGCCGTCTGCGGAGGACACCGGCAGCTTCCCCATACCGGTGGGCCCGAACCGTACGCGCGAGCTCGGCGAGGGCGGCGGCACGCCTCCGGCCCCGGAGCCGGACGAGGAGGCGTACTACCAGGTGTTCCGCCAGTCGATCGACGGCAGCTACCCCACTCCCCGCGCGCTGGGCGACAACATCCAGGCCACCTACGGCACGACACTGAGCCCCGGTGAGCTGAAGTCGCTCGTGGAGCGCTTCCAGAAGCGCCACTCGGCGGAGCTGGAGGAGGACCACATCGCCTGACGGCGGGGCGGGACGCGAAGAGGGGCCCTCCTCCGAGGGCCCCTCCTCACTGTCCGCTCGTCACGCGCCGAGCAGGGTCCGCACCCGGTCCTGGCCCACCGCGAGCAGCAGCGTGGGCAGCCGGGGGCCGGTGTCCCGGCCGACCAGCAGGTGGTACAGCAGCGCGAAGAAGGACCGCTGGGCGGTCTTGATCTCCGGCGGCAGCTCCTTGGGCGTGGCGTCGGCGGAGAACCCGGCCTGCACCTTCGGCACGCCGTAGACGAGGTGGGTCAGCCCGTCCAGCGACCAGTGGTCGGCGAGCCCGTCGAGCAGCAGCCGCAGCGAGGCGCGGCCCTGCTCGTCGAGCGACTTCAGCAGCTCAGTGTCGGGCTCGTCGCGCACGATGGTGCGCTGGTCGGCGGGGACGTGCGTGTTGATCCACGCCTCGGCCTTGTCGTAGCGCGGGCGGGCCTCGTCCAGCGAGGTCAGCGGCTGCTCCGGGTCGAGCTCGCTGAGGATGCGCAGTGCCTGGTCCTCGTGCCCGGCGGTGATGTCCGCGACGGACGCGAGCGTCCGGTACGGCAGCGGGCGGGGCGTGCGCGGCAGCTCGCCGGCGGCGGTGCGCACCGCGCGGGAGTGCGCGGCCACGTCGGCCGGCAGGGCGCTGCCGTCGGCGACCTTGGCGTCGAGCCGGTCCCACTCGTCGTACAGCCGCTGGATCTCCTGGTCGAAGGCGACCTTGAAGGACTGGTTGGGGCGGCGGCGGGCGTAGAGCCAGCGCAGCAGCTGCGGCTCCATGATCTGCAGGGCGTCGGCCGGGGTGGGCACGCCGCCCTTGGAGGAGGACATCTTGGCCATGCCGGAGATGCCGACGAAGGCGTACATCGGGCCGATGGGCTGCTTGCCGCCGAAGATCCCGACGATCTGCCCGCCGACCTGGAACGACGAACCGGGCGAGGAGTGGTCGACGCCGGAGGGCTCGAAGATCACGCCCTCGTACGCCCACCGCATCGGCCAGTCGACCTTCCAGACCAGCTTGCCGCGGTTGAACTCGCTGAGCCGGACCGTCTCCGAGAAGCCGCACGCGGTGCAGGCGTAGGTCAGCTCGGTGGAGTCGTCGTCGTAGGACGTGACGGTGGTGAGGTCCTTCTCGCAGTTGCCGCAGTACGGCTTGTACGGGAAGTAGCCGGCGGAGCCGGAGCTGCCGTCGTCCTCGGCGGCGGCGCCGGAGCCTTCGGCGGCCTCCAGCTCGGCCTCGTCGAGGGGCTTCTGCTGCTTCTTGGCCGGGGCCTTCTTCGTCCGGTACTGGTCGAGGACGGCGTCGATGTCGGCGCGGTGCCGCATGGCGTGCAGGATCTGCTCGCGGTACGCGCCGGAGGTGTACTGCTCGGTCTGGCTGATCCCGTCGAACTCCACGCCGAGCTCGGCCAGCGACTCGATCATCGCGGCCTTGAAGTGCTCGGCCCAGTTGGGGTGCGCGGAGCCCTTGGGCGCGGGCACGGACGTCAGCGGCTTGCCGATGTGCGCCTGCCACTCGTCCTCGTCCACCCCGGCGATGCCCTTGGGCACCTTGCGGTAGCGGTCGTAGTCGTCCCAGGAGATCAGGTGGCGCACCTGGTGGCCCCGGCGGCGGATCTCGTCGGCGACGAGGTGCGGGGTCATGACCTCGCGGAGGTTGCCGAGGTGGATGGGGCCGGACGGGGACAGCCCGGACGCGACGACGACGGGTTTGCCCGGGGCCCGGCGCTCCGACTCCTCGATGACCTCATCCGCGAAACGGGAGACCCAGTCGGTGGTCTCGGTGCTCTGAGCCACGATCGGCACGTCCTTCTTTCTGCATCGGGCAGCCGGTACGGTCGCACGGCTGACCCCCCCATTGTCCCAGACCGCCTCGCGCCCGGAAAAACGGCTTTACCCCCGTGGGATACTGGCCGGGTCCATCGATTTCCCCTAGGAGAACGGCACCCTCGCCCATGGCCTCGGTCACGTCCCTCAGCGACTCCGTCCACCAGCGCCTCGCGGCGGCCCTGTCGGCCGCCCTGCCGCAGGCCGGTTCCGCGGACCCGCTGCTGCGACGAAGCGACCGGGCCGACTTCCAGGCCAACGGGATCCTGGCCCTCGCCAAGAAGGAGAAGGCCAACCCGCGGGAGCTGGCGACGCAGGTCGTCTCCCGGGTGGAGTCGGGCGGGCTGATCGGGGACGTCGAGGTCTCCGGGCCCGGCTTCCTGAACGTCACGGTCACCGACCGGGCGATCACGGAGAACCTCGCGGCGCGCTGGGCCGACGACACCGGCCGCCTCGGCGTGCCGCTCGCCGAGCACCCCGGCACCACGGTCATCGACTACGCCCAGCCGAACGTGGCGAAGGAGATGCACGTCGGTCACCTGCGCTCCGCGGTGATCGGCGACGCGGTGGTGCAGCTGCTGGAGTTCACCGGCGAGAACGTGGTCCGGCGTCACCACATCGGCGACTGGGGCACCCAGTTCGGCATGCTCATCCAGTACCTGGACGAGCACCCGCACGAGCTGGACCACGGTTCGGCCGAGGTGTCCGGCGAGGAGGCGATGTCGAACCTCGACCGCCTCTACAAGGCCTCGCGCAAGCTGTTCGACTCCGACGAGGACTTCAAGACGCGCGCCCGGCGCCGGGTGGTGGACCTCCAGGCGGGCGACGAGAAGACCCTCGCCATGTGGCAGAGGTTCGTCGACGAGTCGAAGATCTACTTCTTCTCCGTCTTCGAGAAGCTGGACATGGAGATCCGCGACGCGGACATCGTCGGCGAGTCCGGCTACAACGACATGCTCGCCGAGACCTGCCGCCTGCTGGAGGAGTCGGGCGTGGCGGTCCGCTCGGAGGGCGCGCTGTGCGTGTTCTTCGACGACATCAAGGGCCCGGACGGCAAGCCGGTCCCGCTGATCGTGCAGAAGTCGGACGGCGGCTACGGCTACGCGGCGACCGACCTGTCCGCGATCCGCGACCGCGTCTTCGGCCTCGAGGCGGACACGCTCCTGTACGTGGTGGACGCCCGGCAGTCGCTGCACTTCAAGATGGTCTTCGAGACGGCCCGCCGCGCCGGCTGGCTGAACGAGGACGTCAGGGCGGTGCAGCTGGCCTTCGGCACGGTCCTCGGCAAGGACGGCAAGCCGTTCAAGACCCGTGAGGGCGAGACGGTCCGCCTGGTCGACCTGCTGGACGAGGCGATCGACCGCGCCTCCGCGGTGGTCCGGGAGAAGGCCCAGGACCTGTCCGAGGAGGAGATCGCCGAGCGGGGCGCCCAGGTGGGGGTCGGCGCGGTGAAGTACGCGGACCTGTCGACGTCGGCCAACCGGGACTACAAGTTCGACCTGGACCAGATGGTCTCGCTGAACGGCGACACGTCGGTCTACCTGCAGTACGCCTACGCCCGTATCCAGTCGATCCTGCGCAAGGCCGGCGCCTCCCGCCCGGCCCCGCACCCGGAGCTGCAACTGCACGCCGCGGAGCGGGCGCTGGGCCTGCACGTGGACTCGTTCGCGGAGACGGTGGCGGAGGCGGCGAAGGAGTACGCCCCGCACAAGCTGGCCGCGTACCTGTACCAGCTGGCGTCGCTGTACACGACGTTCTACGACAAGTGCCCGGTGCTGAAGGCCGAGACGCCCGAGCAGGTCGAGAACCGCCTGTTCCTGTGCGACCTCACGGCGCGCACCCTGCACCGGGGCATGGCCCTGCTGGGCATCCGGACGCCCGAGCGGCTCTGACACCCGGCCGGACGGACGGACCGAGGGCGGCACTCCCCCGTGAGTGTCGCCCTCGGCGTTTTGAGAGTCCGCGTGGATCAGGAGCAGTTGACCCACGTGTTGGACTTCATGTAGCGGCTGACGCTGCCGGTCTCCTTGTAGCCCCTCGGGACGACGCCGCTGGACCCGCCGTGGTTCTTCTCCGAGTACCACTTGAAGTCGCAGGACGCGCCGTGGTTGTACCAGGACTTGAAGCTCTGGAACACGGCGTACTGGGTCAGGTCCCGGTTGGTGCCGGCGACCTTCTGCATGCGGCCCGTGTAGTTCTGCCCGGCCCAGACGCAGAACCAGCCCGACGGACAGTCGGAGGCGGCCTGCGGCGCGGCCTGTGCCGCACCGGCCGTGCCCGCGGTGCCGGCCAGCAGACCGCCGGTCAGCGCGATGCCCCCGGCCATGACGGCGAGCTTGTTGGCCATGCGCATGATGTGTCCCCCTTCGTGGTCGGCCGACCGCACCGGCCGGCTCGTCAACGAGACTGCGGCCCCCGGGCCCCGACCCGCCACCGTCGCCGCGGAAGTGACGTCCGCGCGGGACGTCCCGCGCCCTGACCTGGCCGGACGCCTCGCGCCGGGACGGTGCGGCGGGACGCTCGCGGCGCGGTGTGGCCGAATCGGTGGGGGCGGGCGGGGGGAACGGAACCGTTGTACGGGGCTCCGCGTGGATGCTGATGCACAATGCGGCGGTGAGGGACCGCTGACCACGGTCCGCGCACGCGAGTGGGGGGAACATGTCGCGTTGGAAAGGGCTGCCCGAAGAACTCGACCCGCGCCTGCGCCACTTGGTGGTGGGGTTGCGCCGGGTCAAGGACCGCAGCGGACTGAGCCTGCGCCGCCTGGCCGCGAAGACGGGCTACAGCACCTCGTCCTGGGAGCGGTACCTGTCCGGCCGGTCGCTCCCGCCCCGGGAGGCCGTCGAGGCGATCGCCCGGCTCGGCGGTGACGACCCGGCCCGGCTGCTGGCGCTGCACGAGGTCGCGGCCGAGGTGTGGGGCAGGGCCCCGGACGTGACGCCGGCACCGCGTCCACCGGCGGCGGCGGAGCCCGGGGCGGATCCGCCCCGGGCGCCCGGGCGGGCGCTGCGGGTCACGCTGGTCGCCGGGTCGGTGGCGCTGGTGCTGGCCGTCGCCGCCGCGGTCCTGCTGGCGGTGCGGCTGACGGACGGCGAGGAGCCGGCGGCGGCCCCGCGCGCCGTCTCCGGGCCGGTGACGGAGTCGGCCCGGGAGTCGCGGCGCCCGGTGTACACCTGCCGCTCGGAGCGGATCGGCGGCCGGTGGTACGCGGGCAACAGCCGTACCGTGAAGGCGATCCTGGCGAAGGGGCACGCGGGCCCGGAGGTCGCCGAGGCCCAGTGCCTGCTGCGGGAGGCCGGTCTGGCGCCGGGGGCCGTCGACGGCATCTTCGGGCCGCACACCGAACGCGCGGTCAGGGACCTGCAGCAGCGGGCCGGGCTGGTCGTGGACGGCATCATCGGGCCGCACACCTGGAAGGCGCTGCGGGAATGACCCGCACCCCGCCGTCCGGGCTGCCTCCGGAACGCGCCCGGCTGGTGTGCCGCCTGCGGGAGCTGAAGGACGGCACGGGCCTGAGTCTGGCGTCCCTGGCGGCCGGGACGACCTTCAGCAAGTCGTCCTGGGAGCGGTATCTCAACGGCAAGACGCTGCCTCCGGAGCAGGCGGTACGGGAGCTGTGCCGTCTCGCGGGCGAGCCGGAGGGCCGGTGTCTGGCGCTCTGGGAGCTGGCGGAGTCGGAGTGGAGCGGGCGGGCCGCCGCACCGCCTCCCGGTCCGCAGATGGCGCGGACGCCGCCGGCGCCGCCGCCCCCGGTGGCCCCGCAGGTCCGGCGGGCGGGCGGCCGGGGCCGGTTCATGGCGGTGCTGGCCGCGCTGTGCGTGCTGGCGGCCGGTGGTCTCTCGGTCGCCCTGGTACTGCTGGCGGGCCGGCCCACGGAGCCCCGTACGGCCCCGCCGTCGCCGTCGGTCCCCGCGCCCCGCTGCCGGGGCAGCGCCTGCGAGGGCGCGAGCCCGATGCTCATGAAGTGCGGCACGGACCCGCTCACCCTCGCCTCGCACCGCACGTCGACCGGGGCCCACCTCGAACTGCGCTACAGCGCCGGGTGCGGGGCCAGCTGGGCGCGGATGTGGAGCACACGCATCGGCGACCGCCTGGAGCTGCGGGCGGCCGGCGGCGGACGGCCGCACTCCGCGGCGATCACCGACGGCCTGGCCGCGCAGTCCTACGTCTACACGCCCATGACGGCGGCCCGTTCCGGCACGGTGCTCCGCGCCTGCTTCCGCCCGGTGACGGGGGCGGGCGGCGAGTGCTTCGAGGCCCGGCTGTGAGCGGGCCGGCCGCGTTGTCAGTGGCCGGCCCTACAGTCACCCCCATGGCGACTCTCCCGAACCCCCTGCCCGCGCTGGCCGCGGACCCCGGCGGCCGTGCGCTCGGACTGCGTCTTCCCGCCGGTGCGCTCGTCGGCACCACGGCCGCGGGGCCCTGGCACGAGCCGTTGCTGTGGTGCGCGCGGGAGCGGGCCCGGCCCGGTGACCGGGAGCTGCTGGAACCGGCCAGGCGCCGGGGCCTGCTGCCGGTCGTGCTGGACGCCGGCGGCGGTCACGGCGGCCCGGACCGCTGGGAGCTGGCGCCCGCGGACGTGTCGTACCCGGGGGACCACGACGCCGAGGAGGTCCTCGCGGAGTACTGGCAGGAGCACGCGGCGGACGGCGTCCCCTGGCCGGGCGCGGACACCGCGCCGCCCGCCGGCCGGGACCCGGACGCGGTGGCCGCCGAGGTCGCGGACGCCCTCCTGGAGGACGGCGGCCCCCTCAAGGACCCTCGCACGGCCCTCGTCCCGGCCCGCCGCAGCGCCGACATACCGGCGGCGATCGGCTGGACCGGCGCGGTGCACCACGAGGCGGACCCGGCCCGGCTCAGCGCGGTGCTGCGCGACTGGGAGGACCGCTTCGGCATACGCGTCGCGGCGCTCGGCTTCGACCATCTGCTGGTGTCGGTCGCCGCACCGCCCGTCACGCCCGCCGACGCGGAGGCCGTCGCCGCGGAGCACTTCGCGTTCTGCCCGGACAACGTGCGGCACGGCGCCGACCCGGATCTGCGGTCCTACGCCGAGCACCAGGTCCTCGGCCGGCAGACCTGGCACTTCTGGTGGGACTGACCGCGCCCCCGGGCCTGCCCGCGTGCCGGGGGTGCGGCGGGTCCTAGGCAGCCGGCGCGCCGTCGCGCAGCCCTTCGCCCAGCCTGCGCAGCCCCTCGGCGATCTCCTCCGGGGCCTGCGTCACGAAGCACAGCCGCAGGGTCCTCCGGTCGGGCCGGCCCGCGTAGAAGGGGGCGCCGGGGACGTAGGCCACGTCGTGGCGCACCACCCGCGGCAGCAGCGCCGTCGTGTCGTACGGCTCCGGCAGCCGGGCCCAGAGGAACATGCCGCCCTCGGGCCGGTTCCACACCGAGCCCTCGGGCAGCGCCCCGGCCAGTCCCGCGAGCAGGGCGTCCCGGCGGGCGCGGTAGACCCCGGCGACGCGCGTGACGTGGGCGTCCAGGTCGTGGTCGGCGAGGTACCGGGCGGCGGCGAGCTGGTTGACGGTCGGGGTGTGCAGGTCGGCGGCCTGCTTGGCGACGGCGCAGGCCCGCCGCAGGTCGCCGGGCGCCCGCAGCCAGCCCAGCCGCAGCCCGGGTGCCATGACCTTGGAGAAGCTGCCGAGCAGCACCGTGCGGTCCTCGGCGCCCGGCCTGGAGGCGATCCAGGGCACGCGTTCGCCCTCGTAGCGCAGCTCCCCGTAGGGGTCGTCCTCGACGATCCACAGTCCGCGCCGGGCGGCGACGGCGGCCACGGCCGCGCGCCGCTCGGCGGGCAGCGTACGGCCGGTGGGGTTGTGGAAGGTGGGCACGGTGTAGAGCAGCTTGGGCCGCTCGCGCACGACCAGGTCCTCCAGCGCCTCGGGATCGAGCCCGTGCTCGTCACCGGGCACGGGCACGACCCGGGCCCCGGCGAAACCGAAGGCCTGGAGCGCCGCCAGGTAGCAGGGGTTCTCGACGAGGACGGTGTCGCCGGGTTCGAGCAGCGCGGTGGCCAGCAGGGAGAGGGCCTGCTGGGAGCCGGTGGTGACGAGCAGGTCGTCCTCCGCGGTAGGCAGTCCGCGGGCGGTGGTCCGGGCGGCCAGGGCGGCCCGCAGTGCGGGTTCGCCCTCGGTCGTGGAGTACTGCAGGGCCCGCGCGGGCTGCTCGGCCAGGACCGCCCGGTAGGACTGAGCGATGCCCCGCGCGTCGAACAGCTCCGGCGCCGGCAGCCCGCCCGCGAAGTTGATCACCTCGGGGCGCGCGGTGACGGCGAGGATGTCCCGCACGGGGGAGCCCCCGACCGCCCGCGCCCGCCCGGCGAGCGGCGGCACGGGCGAATGAACGGCGGCGGACTCGGCGACGGTCATGACACGACTCCTTCGACAACGGCGACGACGTGCCCGCAGCCTAGAGACATACATGCTGCCTACAAGCAAGATTTCCGGGATACGGACGCGGCACCGGCAGGACGGTGTCCGGCCGGCGCGACCTGGCCGGTGCGTGCGGAACCCGTGCCCGTACGCTCGTCCGTCGGCGGGCCGACGTCGACGGAAGGGGGAGCGCGTGGCGACGCGCAGGGACGGACACGGGGTCACGACCGGAGCCGGCCGAGGAGCCCGGCCGGCCGGGGGCACTCCTCCTCGGCGCCGGCCGGTCCGTACGGGCCCGGCGGGCTGGTCGCTGTTCACCTGCGGGTGTGCGGCGGCCTCCGTGACCCTGATGTGGTGCGCCCCGGTGGTGCCCCTGCCGGGTCTCCTGCGCGGCCCGCTCCTCGTCCTCTGCGCACTGGCGATTCCCCTGGCACTCGTCCTGGTCCCCGGGGTCGCGCTGCGCCGTGTCCGGCACAGGAGGACGCCGAAGGCTGCCGTCGGGGCGCTCGTCGTCACCGTCCCCGCCGCCGTCGTGCTGGCGGTGGTCACCCGGCAGGCGGCCGAGGAGCGTGCGCTGCAGGAGCGGGGCCGGTGGGCCGAGGCGGTCGTCGCCGACGTCCAGCGCGGCAGGACCGACGAGTGCGCGCTGCGCACCCGCGACGGGCGGGAGATCTCCCCCGCCCTGTCGGACGGCTGCGACCCGGAACGCCTGGAGCCGGGAGACGCACTGCGCGTGCTGTACGACCCCGAGGGCGCGGCCGCGCCGCTGGAGGACGAGGACACCGCGGTCGATCTGGACCCCGGCGCGTACGCGGGGCCGGCGGGCGGCCTGGCGGCACTGGTCGTCGTGGCGGGCACGTGGGGCTGCGCACGGCTGAGCCGGGGGGACACGTAACACGCCCCGGCCCGCCCCCTGCCCCGGCCCGCCCCCTGCCCCTGCCCCGGTGGAGGGGCCGGCCTCAGTCCTTGCCGCCGACCGCCGCGTAGACGTTGATGTCCGCGTCCGTGACGTCGTCGATGTCGTGGTAGCGCACCTGGTCGATGGCGTCGAGCCCCGCGAGGAAGGTCTCCTCCGGCCGCTCCGCCACCGGCGCCGCGTGGTCGGGTCGCCAGCGGTGTGCGGGGACGACGCCCGGGTCGGCGATCTCCAGCCCGTTGCCGGTGAAGAACCGCTCGACCTCGGCCCGGGAGCGCAGCACGAAGGTGAACCCCCGCTCGGTGTACGTCCGCTGGACCGCGCGGATGTTCTCGGGGTTGAGGTCCTCGGTGAGATGACTGAGCACCAGCCGGCTGCCGGCGGGCAGCGCGTCGAGCAGCTCCCGCACCAGCGGATACGCCTCGTCGTCCGCGACGAAGTGCAGGACGGCGACCAGGCAGAGCGCGACCGGCCGGCCGAAGTCCAGGGTCCTGGCGGCCTGTTCGAGGATCCGGCCCGGGTCCCGCAGGTCGGCGTCGATGTAGTCCGTACGCCCCTCGGGTCCGCTGGTGAGCAGGGCGCGCGCGTGGGCGAGCACGACGGGGTCGTTGTCCACGTACACGACCCGCGCCCCGGGCGTGATCCGCTGTGCGATCTGGTGCACGTTCTCCGCGGTCGGCAGCCCGGTCCCGATGTCGAGGAACTGCCGGATGCCGTCCCGCTCGACCAGCTGCGTCACCGCGCGGCGCAGGAAGTCCCGGTTGTGCCGGACGTCGAGGTACCCGCGCGGATGGGCGGCGAGCGCGGCGGCGGCCGCCTCCCGGTCCGCCGGGTAGTGGTCCTTGCCGCCGAGGAAGACGTCGTAGACCCGCGCCGGGTGCGCCTTGCTGCTGTCGATCCTCCTCCGCAGCTCGGCGGGGTCCTGGCTGAGGGCGTCACCGGACATGGACGTCTCCTGGGGCGTGGGGGGGTGCCGTCGGCGACCGCGTGGTCGGTCGACAACGTAACGTCCGCCGTGGCGTGAGGGTGCCCGCGGCTGCGGCCTCGCGGGCGCCGCGGGCACCCTCCGGCCGTCAGGACGCGCCGGTCGTCCCGGCCTTCACCCACTTCTCGCCGCCCAGCGGGAACTCGTAGGCCGGGCGCCCGTTGTTGCCGCTCGTGCGGAACGGCCGGCCCTCGTCGTCCACGGTCAGCGTGCCCTGCCGGCCGCCGCTGGACCACCGCAGCTCCAGGTACCAGCTGACGTCGTAGGCGGAGGCGTCGGCCCGGATGTAGTAGACCTCCGGGTCGGACTCGCTCACCTTGAACGGGAAGTCGTCGTGGCCCGCTTCCGGCACGACGGCCGGCCGCGACGCGTCGAGGGCGACCGTGAAGAACCGGGTCGGCACACCGCCGCCGCAGCCCACGCCCGGGTAGCCCATGGCGTAGTCGTTCCAGGCGAGCGGGGCGCGCTTGCCTGCCATGCGCACCGTCAGCCCCTTGAGGACCACCGTCTCGTCCCCGGTCCCCTGCACGGTGACCTTCAGCAGCTGCTCCCCCGACGGGACGGCGTCCATCGCCGCCACCCAGCCCGGCGCGTCCTGCTCCAGGGGCGGCGGCACCACGCGCCCCGGCGGCAGCTTCACCAGGTAGCGCTGGGAGCAGGGGCTCTCCCAGGCGTGCGGCTCGGTGTCGACGGAGAGCGGGGCCGGGCCGGAGGCGGGGGCGGCGGCACGGCCGGGGCGGGCGCCACCGGTGGCCGGGGCCGAGGGGACGGACGACGCCCCGGCCCCCCTCGCCTTCTCCTTGTCCCTGTCGTTCTTGCCCTTCCCCTCGTGCCCGTCCGCGCCGGACGGGGCGGCGGAACGGCCCGAGGGCGACACGGAGGCGAGCACGGAAGCGTCGGGCCGCGCGGCCGGATCCGGCGGGGCCGCCGACCCGCGCCGCCCGTCCCCGTCGGTCCCGCCGGACGGCACGGCCACGGCGAGCCCGACCCCGCCGAGCACGACGGCCAGGGCGACTCCGGCGAGCACGGCGGGACGCGGCCGGCGCGCACGCCGTCCGGCGGACCCGGCCGACAGCACCTCACCCGCCCGCTCGGGCCGCTCCTCCTCCCCGGCGTTCCCCCCGGCGCCCTCACCGGGCCCGGCCGGGTCCGGACGACTGCCGGCCGGTTCCGGACGGTTCCCGTCCGAGCCGTCCCCCTCCCGAACGCCCTGCTCCGCGACCGGCTCCGGATCTCCCGGCGGCGGCTCCCCCGCTCCCGGCGACGGACGGTCCGCCGCGGGTACCTCGTCCACGACGGACCCGGCCGCCGCGTCGGCGCCCGCTCCCCCCTTCCGCCCCCGCACCGCGTCCGCCAGCACCCACCGCCGGTGCAGCTCCACCAGCTCCCGCGGCGACGCCTTGCACAGCCGCGCGAGTCGCTCCACGGGCGCGTAGTCGGTCGGTACGGCGTCCCCGTTGCAGTACCGGTGCAGCGTCGACGTGCTCATGTGCAGTCGTCTGGCGAGCACTCCGTAGCTCAGCCCGGAGCGCTCCTTCAACTCCCCCAGCAGCGCCGCGAATTCCCCCGCGGCCGTGCTCTCCGACACTGTTCCTCCAGCCCCCGTGTCCCGTTCCGCCGTTCCAGGGAATGGTCGTTTCGCCTGGTCAGTGGCCGTGCGGGCGTTCCAGCGTCCCTGATCGCCCGCCGAGTGTGGCGGCCGGGACGCATCCCCCCACAAGCTCTTGTCATCCAAGCACGCCGCTCCCGGCAGACCGGTCGAGCGGCTCGCCCGGGCCCACTTCCCAACCGCCTTTGTCCGAAAGGAACCCAGCCATGCGCAAGTACCACGCCCTCCCCGTCGCCCTCCTGGCCGCCCTCGCCCTCACCGCGTGCGAGGACGGCACGGGCACCCAGAACGAGGGCGCGGCGGCGAGCACGTCGATCACGTCCGGCGCGAGCACGACGGGCACCCCCGGGACCACGGAAACCACCGGCACCCCGGAAACCACCGGCACCCCGGAAACCACCGACAGGACGGGCACCAGCACCACCCGCACCAGCACCACAACCGGCACCACCGGCAAGCCCGCCAAGAAGCCCGGAACGCCGGCCCCCCGGACCCGCGTCTCCTGCAACGGCTCCAACACCACGGTCACGGCCCAGCCGGTGCCCCGCCCGCTCAACCACATGCTGATCACGGTCAGGAACACCGGCTCGACGACCTGCGACCTCACCTACTACCCGGTGCTCCGCTTCGACGAGATGCAGTGGGCCCCGCAGGCGATCGAGGACTCCAAGCCGCAGGCGGTGACGACCCTGGCCCCCGGCGAGTCCGGCTACGCGGGTGTCCTGCTGTCGGCGGCCGACGGCAGCGGCGAGGCCGGCACCACCGGCCGCAAGCTCACCGTCGGCTTCCAGGGCCGCACGCCGAACAGCAGCGGCGGCCCCTCCGCGCTCCCGGCCCTGCCGGCCGAGGGCGTGTACTACGACAGCACCCTGAAGGTCACCTACTGGCTGCGCGACATGGACCAGGCGCTGTCCTACTGAGTCCGGCCCCGCGGGTCACCGCCCTACTGATCCCTCAGCTTCTGGGCCACCTCGGTGGCCCAGTAGGTGAGGATGTTCCGCGCTCCGGCCCGCTTGATACCGGTCAGGCTCTCCAGGATCGCCCGGTCGCGGTCGATCCAGCCCTTCTCGGCGGCGGCCTCGATCATCGAGTACTCGCCGGAGATCTGGTACGCGGCGACGGGCACGTCCACGGCGTCCGCGACCCGGGCGAGGATGTCCAGGTAGGGCCCGGCCGGCTTGACCATCACCATGTCGGCGCCCTCCTCCAGGTCGAGGGCGAGTTCGCGCAGGGACTCGCGGGCGTTGGCCGGGTCCTGCTGGTAGGTCTTGCGGTCGCCCCGGAGCGAGGAGCCGACGGCCTCGCGGAAGGGTCCGTAGAAGGCGGAGGCGTACTTCGCGGTGTAGGCGAGGATGGCGACGTCCTCCCGCCCGATCTGGTCGAGGGCGTCCCGGACGACGCCGATCTGCCCGTCCATCATGCCGCTGGGGCCCACCACATGGGCCCCGGCGTCGGCCTGCACCTGGGCCATCTCGGCGTACCGCTCCAGGGTCGCGTCGTTGTCGACCCGCCCCTGCGCGTCGAGCACCCCGCAGTGGCCGTGGTCGGTCGTCTCGTCGAGGCACAGGTCCGACATGACGAGCAGGTCGTCGCCGACCTCGGCCCGCACGTCCCGCAGGGCGACCTGGAGGATGCCGTCCGGATCGGTTCCCGGCGTCCCGAGCGCGTCCTTCTTCGACTCCTCCGGCACGCCGAACAGCATGATCCCGGAGATCCCGGCCGCGACCGCCTCCGCGGCGGCCTTCTTCAGGCTGTCCCGCGTGTGCTGCACCACCCCGGGCATGGCCGCGATCGGCACCGGCTCGCTGACGCCCTCGCGCACGAAGGCGGGCAGGATGAGGTCGGCGGGGTGCAGCCGGGTCTCGGCGACCATCCGACGCATCACGGGGGTGCTCCGCAACCGCCGCGGCCGCGCACCGGGAAATGATCCGTACGTCGTCATGTCCTCTACGCTACGCCCGCCCCGAACGCCCCGATGCCGACGCGGTGTCGGCGCCCGGCGGCCCGCCCACCGCAGCCCGGCGGCCCGCCCACCGCACCCGGAGCCCCGCTTCCCGCGATGCGCCCACCACTGCCGGGGTCCATCCTGAAAGCAACGAACACAAGGACCCCGACGGCCCGTCCCCCACTCCTCGCCGCCGCCGTCCCTCCGTACCCGCCCCCACGGAGGACGCGATGACCGCCCCGCACCACACCCCCGACCTCTTCGCCCTCTCGGACGTCTCCGGCCCCGTCCTGCGCCCCGGCGACGACGCCTACGCCGACGAGGTCACCGGCTTCAACCTGGCCGCCCTCCACACCCCGGACGTCGTCGTGGGGGCCACCGGCACCGATGACGTCGTCACCGCGATGCGCTGGGCGCACGCCACCCGCACCCCGGTCGCCGTCCAGGCCACCGGCCACGGCGCCAACTTCCCCATCGAACGCGGCCTGCTGATCACCACGTCCCGCATGACGGACGTGCAGGTCGACCCGGCCACCCGCACCGCGCGGATCGCGGCGGGCGCGAAGTGGAGCCACGTGCTGGCGGCCTGCGCCCCGCACGGCCTGGCCGGGCTGTGCGGCACCTCCACCGACGCGGGCGTCGTCGGCTACACGCTCGGCGGCGGACTGCCGGTCCTCGGCCGGGCCTACGGCTACGCCGCCGACCTGGTCCGCTCCTTCCAGGTCGTCACCCCGGACGGCCGGCTGCGCGAGGCGGACCCCCACCACGAGCCGGAACTGTTCTGGGCCCTGCGCGGCGGCAAGGGCAACGTGGGCGTGGTCACCTCACTGGTCACCGGACTGCTCGCGCTGCCCCGCCTCTACGGCGGCGGCCTCCACTGGCACGCCGAGCACACCGCGTCCGTGCTGCACGCCTGGTCGGAGTGGACCCGCACGGTCCCGGACGAGATGGGCAGCATGTTCTCGGTGCTGCGCCTGCCGCCCATCCCGCAGCTGCCGGAACCCCTGCGCGGCGGCTTCTGGGCCCGGGTCGCGATCGCCTGGCCGGGCGACCCGGCCGAGGGCGAGGCCCTGGCCGCCCCGCTGCGCCGGGTGGCCCCCGTGGCCGTCGACATGGTGGAGGAGATGGACTACGCGGACCTGGACCGCATCCACATGGAACCCCAGGACCCGCTCCCGGCACGCGAGTGCTGCATGCTCCTGCGCGACCTGACCCCGGACGCCGTGAGCGCGTTCCTGGAGCAGGTCGGTCCGGCGGCCGGGGCCGACCACCCCCTGCTCGTGGCCTCGCTGCGCCACATGGGCGGGGCACTGGCCCGCCCGGCCCCCGTCGAGGACGCCGTCTGCGCCCGCGACGCCCGGTACTTCATGGAATCGGTCGGGATCATGCCCGCGCCACCCGTGGCGGAGGCCGTCGAACAGGCCACCCGCCGCCTCTACACCGCCATGGCCTCCTACGGCACCGGCCGCACCATGGTCAACATCCACGGCACCCCCGGCGACGAACGGGACATCGCCCGCGCCTGGACCCCGGAGGTCTACGCCCGGCTGCGCCACGACAAGGCCACCTACGACCCGGACAACCTGCTGCGCTACGGCCACGCGGTGACTCCCGCGTAGCCGCAGCCGCCCCGCAGGTCGCCCAGGTCGTCGACCGCAGCCGCCCCGCAGGTCCGCCTAGGTCGTCGACCGCCGCCGCCGCGCCCCCGGCCGCCGCTCGCTCGGGCGGGTCACCGGGTCCCCGGCCTCCAGGGCCGCGGCCCGCCGCTTCGCGCCGAAGTCGGCCAGGGCCTCCGCCAGCTTGAGCACGGACGGCTCCGGAGCCATGACGTCGACCCGCAGCCCGTGCTCCTCGGCGGTCTTCGCCGTGGCCGGGCCGATACAGGCGATCACCGTGACGTTGTGCGGCTTGCCGGCGATGCCGACCAGGTTCCGCACGGTGGACGACGAGGTGAACAGCACCGCGTCGAAGCCGCCGCCCTTGATCGCCTCGCGGGTCTCCGCCGGCGGCGGCGAGGCCCGCACGGTCCGGTAGGCCGTGACGTCGTCGACCTCCCAGCCCAGCTCGATGAGCCCGGCGACCAGGGTCTCCGTGGCGATGTCGGCCCGCGGCAGGAACACCCGGTCGATCGGGTCGAACACGGGGTCGTAGGGCGGCCAGTCCTCCAGCAGCCCGGCGGCCGACTGCTCACCGCTGGGCACCAGGTCCGGCTTCACGCCGAAGGCGATCAGCGCCTTGGCGGTCTGCTCGCCCACGGCCGCGACCTTGATGCCCGCGAAGGCACGCGCGTCGAGCCCGTACTCCTCGAACTTCTCCCGCACGGCCTTGACCGCGTTCACCGAGGTGAAGGCGATCCACTCGTAGCGGCCCGTGACCAGGCCCTTGACCGCGCGCTCCATCTGCTGGGGCGTGCGCGGGGGCTCGACGGCGATGGTCGGCACCTCGTGCGGCACGGCCCCGTACGACCGCAGCTGGTCGGAGAGCGACACCGCCTGCTCCTTCGTGCGCGGCACGAGCACCTTCCAGCCGAACAGCGGCTTGGACTCGAACCACGCGAGCTGGTCGCGCTGGGCGGCGGAGGAACGCTCACCGACCACGGCTATCACCGGTCGGCCGCCCTCGGGCGAGGGCAGCACCTTGGCCTGCTTCAGCGTCTGCGCGATGGTGCCGAGCGTGGCGGTCCAGGTGCGCTGCCGGGTGGTCGTGCCGGCGACGGTGACCGTCATCGGGGTGTCCGGCTTGCGCCCGGCGGAGACGAGCTCGCCGGCCGCGGCGGCGACGGAATCCAGCGTCGTGGAGACCACGACCGTGCCGTCCGACGCCCCGACCTCCGTCCAGCACCGGTCCGAGGCCGTGCGCGCGTCGACGAACCGCACGTCCGCGCCCTGCGCGTCCCGCAGCGGCACACCGGCGTACGCGGGCACCCCGACGGCGCTCGCGACACCGGGCACCACCTCGAAGGGCACCCCGGCGGCGGCGCACGCCAGCATCTCCTCGGCCGCGTACGTGTCGAGGCCCGGGTCACCGGACACCGCACGCACGACCCGCCTGCCGCCCCGCGCGGCCTCCATGACAAGATGTGCGGCATCCCGCACCACGGGGACGGGCGCGGTGGTTGACGTGCCGTCAACTACCGTCAGCTGGGGCGTTCCTGTGCCCGGAGTCGGTTCCTGGGAAGGATCCGCGTCCGTGTGCACCTCGGAGACGCCCTGCCTGGCGTGCTGACGTACGACATCGAGCACTTCGTGCTCGGCGACGAGGACGTCCGCGTTGGCCAGTGCCTCGACGGCGCGCAGAGTCAGCAGTCCCGGATCTCCGGGTCCGGCACCCAGGAAGGTGACGTGCCCCTGTTCAGGACCGGCGGAAAGGGTGGTGGGGCTCACTGTGCTCGCTCCCCCATCAGACCGGCCGCGCCCTGGGCGAGCATCTCGGCCGCGAGTTCGCGACCGAGCGCCATTGCCCCGTCGTGCGTCTCGGGCGCGGGACCGGTGGTGGACAGCTGCACCATGCGCGTGCCGTCGGTGGTCCCGACGACGCCACGCAGGCGCATTTCCTTGACAATCTGCCTGTCGGCCTGGGGGTCCCGCCGCTCCAGCGGAGCCGAGAGCGGGGGAAGGTCGGCCAACGCGCCCACCGGGGCGCTGCAGCCGGCCTCCAGGGCGGCGAGCAGTGATCGCTCGGCCGTCACGGCGACCCGGGTGAACGGGTCGTCGAGTTCGGCGAGCGCGGCGACGAGGTCCGCGTTGCCCGCGGTGCACTCGATCGCCAGGGCCCCCTGGCCGGGGGCGGGCAAAATCGTGTCGACCGACAGGAAGTCGGTCACCTCGTCGCCCCGGCCGATCCGGTTCAGCCCGGCGGCGGCCAGCACGACGGCGTCGAGCTCACCGCTGCGCACGAACCCGATGCGGGTGTCGACGTTGCCGCGGATCGGAACCGTCGCTATGTCCAGGCCGTGGCTGCGCGCGTACGCGTTGAGCTGGGCCATGCGGCGCGGCGAACCGGTGCCGATGCGCGCCCCGGCGGGCAGATCGGTGAGCTTCAGGGCGTCCCGGGCGACGACGACGTCGCGCGGGTCCTCCCGCTCGGGCACGGCGGCCACGACCAGCTCGTCGGGCTGCGTGGTCGGCAGGTCCTTCAGGGAGTGCACGGCGAAGTCGACCTCACCCCTGAGCAGCGCGTCGCGCAGGGCGGTCACGAACACGCCGGTGCCGCCGATCTGGGCGAGCGCCTCACGCGAGACGTCGCCGTACGTGGTGATCTCGACGAGCTCCACGGGCCGGCCGGTCACCCGGCTCACGGCCTCGGCCACCTGGCCGGACTGGGCCATGGCGAGCCTGCTCCGCCGGGTGCCGAGCCTCAGCGCCTTGTCAGTCATGCCGGGCCTCGGTCTCTCTGGGTGGTGCTGTCCTCGGCTCGGGAGACGGCGGCCACCGTCTCGGGGTCGAGGTCGAACAGGGTGCGCAGCGCGTCCGCGTACCCGGCGCCGCCGGGCTCGGCCGCGAGCTGCTTGACCCGCACGGTCGGCGCGTGCAGCAGCTTGTCGACCACGCGCCGCACGGTCTGGGTGATCTCCGCCCGGTGCTTGTCGTCGAGGCCGGGCAGCCGTCCGTCCAGGCGGGCGATCTCGCTGGCCACGACATCGGCGGCCATGGTGCGCAGGGCGACCACGGTCGGCGTGATGTGCGCGGCCCGCAGCGCCGCCCCGAACGCCGCGACCTCGTCGGAGACGATACGCCGGACCTGGTCCACGTCGGCAGCCATCGGAGCGTCCGCGGAGGCATCCGCGAGCGACTCGATGTCCACCAGCCGCACCCCGGCCAGCCGGTGCGCCGCCGCGTCGATGTCGCGCGGCATGGCCAGATCCAGCAGGAACAGGACGGGTTCGGGCCGCTGCGGCTCCTCGGCCGGCTCGGGCCGGCGCCGCTCGGGGATCCGCCCGGCGGCGGCCGCGGTCGCGGCGAGCGCGGCGATGGCGTCGGCGTCGGCGGCCGGGTCGAGCGTGCCGGTGGCCCCCGGCCGGGCGGGGCCGCGCTGGGCGCCGCCCGCCGTGCCGTTGTCGACCCACGCCGCGTGCTGTTCCAGCTCGGCGGCGGCCATCCCGGCCACCGCGGCCTCGCCCAGCACGGAGAAGCCGGCGGTGCCCTGCACCGCGGTCAGGTCCAGCGGGCAGCCGTCCTCGCCGCCCACAGCGGTGACGGGCGGACCGCCGCGCTGCGCGTCCGGTCCGGCCGTACGGGCCGTGCCGTCCGGCGTCACCGGTCCCGCGTCGCCGGCCGGGGACATCGGCGCGCGGCCCTCGACCGCCTGGGCGACCGCCTCGGCCGTCAGGACCAGGCCCGTCGCGCCGGTGCAGGAGACGGCGACATCGGCACGTGTCAGCTCGACCGGCACCGATTCCATCGGGACCGCGCGGGCCGGCACGTCCGTGTCGTCGCCCTGGGACAGGATCCGGGCGAGCCGCTCGGCACGGTCGAAGGTGCGGTTGGCGACGACGACCTCGGCGACCCCGGCCCGCGCGAGCGTGGCCGCGGCCAGGGACGACATCGAACCGGCCCCGATGACCAGGGCCTTCTTGCCCCGGGCCCATTCCCGGACGTCGCCGCCGCGGGCCAGCTGCTCCAGGCCGAAGGTGACCAGGGACTGGCCGGCGCGGTCGATGCCGGTCTCGGAGTGGGCGCGCTTGCCGACCCGCAGGGCCTGCTGGAACAGGTCGTTCAGCAGCCGGCCCGCGGAGTGCAGCTCCTGCGCCCGGGCCAGGGAGTCCTTGATCTGCCCGAGGATCTGCCCCTCGCCGACGACCATGGAGTCCAGGCCGCAGGCCACCGAGAACAGATGGTGGACGGCCCGGTCCTCGTAGTGCACGTAGAGATAGGGAGTGAGCTCCTCCAGGCCGACCCCGCTGTGCTGGGCGAGCAGCGTGGACAGCTCGGCGACACCGGCGTGGAACTTGTCCACATCGGCGTAGAGCTCGATGCGGTTGCAGGTGGCGAGGACCGCGGCCTCGGTGGCCGGTTCGGCGGCGACCGTGTCCTGCAGCAGCTTGACCTGGGCGTCCGCGGTGAGCGAGGCCCGCTCCAGGACGCTGACCGGGGCGCTGCGGTGGCTGAGTCCGACGACGAGGAGGCTCATGCCGGCATCACGGCGGGCATGTCCCCGTCGGGTCCCTGGTCGGCGGACTCGCCGCGGGCGGCGGCGGCCGGGACGCCGCCGTCGGCGGCGGCGGCCTCCTCGCCGGCCTTGCGCTGCTCGTGGAAGGCGAGGATCTGCAGCTCGATGGAGAGGTCGACCTTGCGCACGTCGACGCCGTCGGGCACGGACAGCACGGTCGGCGCGAAGTTCAGGATGGAGGTGACACCGGCGGCCACGAGCCGGTCGCAGACCTGCTGGGCGGCACCGGCGGGGGTGGCGATGACACCGATCGACACGCCGTTGTCCTGGATGATCTCCTCCAGGTCGTCGGAGTGCTGCACGGGAATGCCGGCGACGGGCTTGCCCGCCATGGCCGGGTCGGCGTCGATCAGCGCGGCGACCCGGAACCCGCGGGAGGCGAAGCCGCCGTAGTTGGCGAGGGCGGCGCCGAGGTTGCCGATACCGACGATCACGACCGGCCAGTCCTGGGTGAGCCCCAGTTCGCGGGAGATCTGGTACACGAGATACTCGACGTCGTAGCCGACACCCCGGGTGCCGTAGGACCCGAGGTAGGAGAAGTCCTTGCGCAGCTTCGCGGAGTTGACCCCCGCCGCGGCCGCGAGCTCCTCGGAGGAGACCGTGGGCACCGAGCGCTCCGACAGTGCGGTCAGCGCGCGGAGGTACAGCGGAAGCCGGGCGACGGTGGCCTCGGGAATCCCTCGGCTGCGGGTCGCCGGTCGGTGAGTTCGGCCAGTTGCCACGGTGCTCCTGCGGGTAGAGCGGGGCTGTAGGCGGTCATACGTCCCCACATGACCGCCCCGTCGAATGCAGGCTATGTCTTTGTGAACGCGTGCACAAAGATGGTGTCCGATTTGCCCGCCCAACGTGACCGGGCTCACGCGCCCCCGGCGCACGTGTGGGGAACCGGCGCACGGGCACCACCGTTCCTTGTCTTCTGGGGGCAAAACCACACACTTCCTCAGTGAATCCCGCCCCCGAGACCAAGTCACCATCGATCCTAAGCGACGTTCCGGCCACTTTGTACTGCTCGGTCAGTCCGCTCACGGCCAGCCGAGCCGGGCTCAGCCGGTCAGCGCCCTGCGCAGGCGGTCCTCGTTCACGCGCCAGAACGTGTGCTGCTCGCCGTCCACCAGCACGACCGGGATCTGCTCCCAGTACCGGTCGTACAGGTCCCGGTCCTCGGTGATGTCCTTCTGCTCCCAGGGGACGCCCAGATCGGCGCACACCTTCTCCACGACGACCTGTGCGTCGTCGCACAGATGGCAGCCGGGTTTGCGGATCAGCGTGACGAGCCGGTCCCGAGGGGGCTCGCGGCGGAAGAGAGGGCTCATTCGGCCATTGTCGCGCGCCCGCGAACGAGGGGAGGACTCGCGCCGGACCGGCGGACACGCCGGACGCGCCCGTCCCGCACGGCATCTTTGACGACACGCTCGCCGAGAGTTCACAGGGTCCCGACCTCTCGGCTCCGGAACCCCCGAACCGACTGGCTATGCTCACGCCATGGCCGCTCTCGGATGGCTCACCCCCCGTAGGCGCTCCGCCACGGCGCGGAGCGTTTTGGCAGGCGAGGCCTCGGCGGAGGCAGCGCGCAAGTCCTCCCAGGAAGCCGCCGGCACGACCGAGGAACCGCAGTTCCCGGTCCACGGCGACGACCGGGCCGCCGCCTTCTTCGACCTGGACAACACCGTCATGCAGGGCGCCGCCCTGTTCCACTTCGGGCGGGGCCTGTACAAACGGAAGTTCTTCGAGACCCGCGAGCTGGCGAGGTTCGCCTGGCAGCAGGCGTGGTTCCGGCTGGCCGGCGTCGAGGACCCCGAGCACATGCAGGAGGCCCGCGACTCGGCCCTGTCCATCGTCAAGGGCCACCGCGTCGCCGAACTCCAGTCGATCGGCGAGGAGATCTACGACGAGTACATGGCCGAGCGCATCTGGCCCGGCACCCGCGCCCTCGCCCAGGCCCACCTGGACGCCGGCCAGAAGGTGTGGCTGGTCACGGCCGCCCCCGTCGAGATCGCCACGGTCATCGCCCGCCGCCTCGGTCTGACCGGCGCCCTGGGCACGGTCGCCGAGTCCGTGGACGGCGTCTACACCGGCAAACTCGTCGGCGAGCCGCTGCACGGCCCCGCCAAGGCCGAGGCCGTGCGCGCCCTGGCCATCGCGGAGGGCCTCGACCTGCGCCGCTGCGCCGCCTACAGCGACTCGCACAACGACATCCCGATGCTCTCCCTGGTCGGCCACCCCTACGCCATCAACCCCGACTCCAAGCTGCGCAAGCACGCCCGCGAGCTGGACTGGCGGCTGCGCGACTACCGCACCGGCCGCAAGGCCGCGAAGGTCGGCATCCCCGCCGCCGCGGGAGTCGGCGCGGTGGCCGGCGGCACGGCGGCCGCGATCGCCCTGCACCGCCGCCGCCGCTGACCGGTCGATCAAACCGGGACACCTTCGTTTACGGGATGACAAACCCCGTAAATCCAACTGGCGTACCCCCACAACCTCGTGTTCAGTCCTCTTGGCTGGACACGGCCACAACACGCCCTGAACTCCGCCCCTATCCGAAGCGATTCGATCAACAACCGCTCACTCTCCGGTACTTGATCCGGCGTGAATCGGTTACGGAAGCGACGTAATCGATGATTTGAGCAACTCGGTGTAGCAGCGCCTGTACGAAGCGTTATTCTCCTCAGACGCAATCCGGTACCCCTCCGTCGCTACGACGGGTGAAAGGTCCCGCACTGCACGTGATGGAAGCTCTGCCTCTGGGAGTCCCGTGTACCCACACGTCGGGGTTGACGCCTCGGGCCTGGCTACGCTGCGCGCAACGGTCCTCGACCTGTTGCGCGGCTTCGTCCCCACCGCGTACGCCGTCCCCGCATTCGCCACCGCCGCGCCCGTCGGCCCGTGCTACGCACTGGCCGACGGCAGCGCCGCGGTCGGCAGACGAGGCCGCCCGTCCGGGGCGGCCACCGCCCGCCGCCCGGCGGCGGACAGCGACAGCGCCCGGATGATGGACCTCGTCGAGCGCGCCCAGGCCGGCGAGGCCGACGCCTTCGGCCGCCTCTACGACCAGTACAGCGACACCGTCTACCGGTACATCTACTACCGGGTCGGAGGAAAGGCGACGGCCGAGGACCTCACCAGCGAGACCTTTCTGCGCGCCCTGCGCCGCATCGGAACCTTCACCTGGCAGGGCCGCGACTTCGGCGCCTGGCTCGTGACGATCGCCCGCAACCTCGTCGCGGACCACTTCAAGTCCAGCCGCTTCCGGCTGGAGGTCACCACCGGCGAGATGCTCGACGCCAACGAGGTCGAGCGCTCCCCCGAGGACTCCGTCCTGGAGTCCCTCTCCAACGCCGCCCTGCTCGACGCGGTGCGGCGGCTCAACCCCCAGCAGCAGGAGTGCGTGACGCTCCGCTTCCTCCAGGGCCTGTCCGTCGCCGAGACGGCCCGTGTCATGGGCAAGAACGAGGGCGCCATCAAGACCCTCCAGTACCGGGCCGTCCGCACCCTCGCCCGGCTCCTCCCGGAAGACGCCCGCTGACCACCCGCACGCACGGCGACCGTCAACTCACTTTCCGTGAAAGTCCGTTGACTTCGGCATCCGATCCTCCGGCGTCCGTAACCCAAGTGCCGCGCCACTCGTTGTGCGGGATGCAGGCTCCCTGTGGTCACCCCCTGGCTGACTTCGATCACCCGATCGTGTGGTTGTCATCAGGGCGTGCAACCCTCAGGACCCCCTGGGGAGTCGACCGTCATGACGAGAGGAGGTGCCGCCAGTGATCGCGAACGTATCGGCGCACCGGCGGGCGAACGCCTTCGCCCAGGCCCTGGAGGAGCAGTCCGAGCCGGGCACGGCGGCGGCCGAGCAGTCCGAGGGCGCGGCACCGGCCCCGGCGGCCGCGGAAGCGACCGAGGGGGGCCGCCTGCTGGCGCTCGCCTCCGGTCTCGGCGCGCTGCCCAAGCCGGAGCTCGACCCGGAGGTCAAGGTCGTCCAGCGGGCCCAGCTGGTGGCCGCGTTCGAGGCCATGCTCCAGGAGGGCACCGCGGGAGGCGGGGCGACGGACCGCGCGGTCCCCGAGCAGCGCTCCACCCGCGCCCGGGGCGCTCACCGCGCGAGTTCCCTGAAGAAGTTCCGGCCGCGGTCCCGCCTGGCCAAGGGCCTCACCGCGGGCGGACTCAGCGTCGGCGTGGCCGCGAGCGCCTTCGGCGGAGTCTCCGCCGCCAGCTCCGACGCCCTGCCCGGCGACTCGCTCTACGGCCTCAAGCGCGGCATCGAGGACGTCAAGCTCGGCCTCGCCGACGGGGCGGACGAGCGCGGCCGGGTCTACCTGGACCACGCCTCCACGCGCCTCAGCGAGGCCCGCCGCCTGATGGAGCGCGGCCGCAGCGGCCCCCTGGACCACGAATCCCTGGGCGAGATCCGCCGCGCCCTGTCCGGGATGCGGCACGACGCCTCCGAGGGCCACCGGCTGCTGAGCGAGGCGTACGAGCGCGACCCGGACTCGCTCGGCCCCATCCAGGCCCTGTCCGCGTTCTCCCGCTCCCACCGCGCGGCCTGGGGCGAACTGCGTGAGAGACTCCCCGTCCAGCTCGGGGACGTCAGCGACCAGGTGTCGTCGGTGTTCGACGCCATAGAGGAGGACGTCGCCCCGCTGCGCTCCCTGCTGCCCGAGCCCCCGGCCACGGGCGGCGGCGACGGCAAACGGCAGGGCGCCTCCGAGTCGGCCCCCAGCGGCTCCTCCGGCACGGACCGCTCGACCCGTCCCAGTGACGGCGCCGGGCGGCACAGCGAGGAGGGCAGCACCGGCAGCGGCAGCCCCAGCCGCTCCGCCGGCTCCGGCACCGAGGACGACGGCCTGCTCGGCGGCAACACCGGCGGCCTCCTCGACCCGCCGAAGGACGCCCAGGAGAGCACCTCCCCGTCAGCGGACGGCACCACTCCCGCCCCCGAGCCGGATGTGACGCTCCCGCCGCTCCTGCCGGGCCTGCTGCCCGGGCTGGGCATCGACGGCGAGGACGCCGACTGACGACGGCAGCAAAGCGGGGGCGCCCCTTCCCGGAAGGGGCGCCCCCGTCGTCGTACGCGCGGGATCAGAAGAACACCGACCGCCGCTGCACCAGCAGCTTGTACAGGGTGTGCTGGATCTGCTCCCTGACCTGGTCGGTCAGGTTGAACATCAGCATCGGGTCCTCGGCCGCCTCCGGCGGATAGCCGTCCGTGGGGATCGGCTCGCCGAACTGGATCGTCCACTTGGTCGGCAGCGGGATCGCCCCGAGCGGGCCCAGCCACGGGAAGGTCGGCGTGAGCGGGAAGTACGGGAAGCCCAGCAGCCGGGCGACCGTCCTGGCGTTGCCGATCATCGGGTAGATCTCCTCGGCCCCGACGATCGAGCAGGGAATGATCGGCGTCCCGGCGCGCAGGGCCGTGGAGACGAAACCGCCGCGGCCGAAGCGCTGCAGCTTGTAGCGGTCCGCGAAGGGCTTGCCCAGGCCCTTGAAGCCCTCCGGCATCACCCCGACCAGTTCGCCCTGCTCCAGCAGCCGGGAGGCGTCCTCGGCGCACGCCAGGGTGTGACCGAGCTTGCGGGCCAGCTCGTTGACCACCGGCAGCATGAACACCAGGTCCGCGGCGAGCAGCCGCAGATGCCGGCCCGCCGGGTGGTTGTCGTGCACGGCGACCTGCATCATCAGGCCGTCCATCGGCAGCGTCCCGGAGTGGTTGGCGACGATCAGGGCGCCGCCCTCGGACGGGATGTTCTCCACGCCCTTCACCTCGACCCGGAAGTACTTCTCGTACAGCGGGCGCAGCAGGGACATCAGGACCTGGTCGGTGAGCTCCTCGTCGTAGCCGAAGTCGTCGACCTCGTAGTCACCGGTGAGGCGGCGGCGCAGGAAGGACAGGCCGCTGGCGATGCGCCGCTCCAGGCCGCCGTCACCGTCCGGGGACCGCCCCGGCCGCTGTTCCTCCGCGGTCACGGGGACGTCGTCCTGCTCGGCGCTCCCGGGCAGGGGCTGCACCTGGCGCACCGGCACGGGCTCCGTGCCCGGGCGGCGGCCGGCCCCGCTCCGGCGCCGCGGGGGGCGCTGCGCGGCGCTCCCCCGGGACCGGTCGTCGTCGAAGGGAATGACCTTGGCATCCGCCATCGTTGATGCGCTCCTCAGTTGGCGCTCTGCGTCGGGGGCTGACCGCCGCCCGCGAGGGGCAGCGCGGCGATCCGGTCGACGGCCGCCGCGACGGCCTCCGGCGGAAGCAGCCCGGGGCCCTGGCTGCGGGCGAAGTCCGCGAACGTCTCGGCGGTCGTGTACGTGGGCTGGAATCCCAGCGTCTCGCGCATCTGCACCGTGGAGACGACCCTGCCGTGGGTGAGCAGCCGGATCTGCTCGGGCGAGAAGTCCGACATCCCCAGCGTACGCACCAGGGACCCTGCCCAGGTGACCGCCGGGAGCGGCAGGGGCGCGGTGGGGCGCCCCAGGCGCCGGGAGCACTGGGACAGCAGCAGCACGCCGTCGCCGGCGATGTTGAAGGTGCCGCTGTTGAGCGTGCCCCGCCGCGGCTCGTGCGAGGCGATCCGCAGCACCTCGATCACGTCGTCCTCGTGCACGAACTGCAGCCGCGGGTCGTAGCCGAACACGGTGGGCAGCACCGGCAGCGCGAAGTAAGAGGCCAGCGGGGTGTCGGCGGTCGGGCCGAGGATGTTGGCGAACCGCAGCACACACACGGCCACGTCGGGCCGCCGGCGTGCGAAGCCCCGCACATAGCCCTCGACCTCGACGGTGTCCTTGGCGAAGCCGCCGCTGGGCAGGGACTTGGGCGGGGTCGTCTCGGTGAAGACGGCCGGGTCGCGGGGCGCCGAACCGTAGACGTTCGTACTGGACTTCACGACCAGGCGCTGCACCGACGGGGACTTCTGGCAGGCACCGAGCAGCTGCATGGTGCCGATGACGTTGGTCTCCTTCAGGGAGGCCCGGCTGCCGCTGCCCAGCGGCGTGCCCGTCACGTCCAGGTGGACGATCGTGTCCGCGCCCGTCTCGGCGAGCACCCGCGCGATGCCGGGCTGGCGGATGTCGGCCTGGACGAAGTCCGCACCGCCCAGGTGGTGCTCGGGCGGCACCGCGTCCACGGCCACGACCCGGTCCACGTCGGGGTCACGCTGGATCCGCCGGACGAACCGGCCCCCCAGCGGGCGGGCCACTCCGGTGACGAGCACGACCTTGCCCAAGATCAGCGCCTTCCTTCCAGGAACCTCTTGTCCCGCCGCGTTCCCCCGTGGGGCCAACTTAGCGGGTCAACGTCGCGCTGTGACGACCGCGCGATGCGCGAGGTGACGGAAGCGGCCGGACGGGCGCGGACATGCGTGTGGCCCCCCACCCGTGGGTGGAGGGCCACAGCGACGCTCTCGCGGCGTCCGCGTCGCGAACTTACTTCTTGTTGCGACGCTGGACGCGCGTGCGCTTGAGCAGCTTGCGGTGCTTCTTCTTAGCCATCCGCTTGCGCCGCTTCTTGATAACAGAGCCCACGACTACCCTCGCTCACTTCTCATCACTCGGTTGTTTGGGCGCCATGGGCCCACACGACCTACGAGGGGCTAGCCTACCCGCCCGAGCGCTGAGGTCGTAAATCGAGGGGGGCCGGGATGGTCCCGAGTGCCCTGTGAGGGACCACCCCGCCCCAGCCGTCAGGCCGTTTCCACCCCCACGTAGCTCTCGCGGAGGTACTCGTGAACCGCTTGCTCCGGGACGCGGAAGGACCGCCCCACACGGATCGCGGGCAGATGACCGCTGTGCACCAAGCGGTACACGGTCATCTTCGACACTCGCATCACCGAGGCGACTTCCGCCACGGTAAGGAACTGAACCTCGTTCAGAGGCCTCTCGCCAGCTGCAGCCATGACACACCTGAACCTTCCGCACTCGACGGCCACCGGCTTCCCCTTCCGGTGACTCTTCGTCGCTGCGTGCTCACTCCCCAATGTAGGGGCGGGTGATGCGAGTGGGGAAGAGGTGCACCCATCGGCGGCCTACTGTGACAGACACGCCCGATTGAGTACGTAGCGGGTAAGCGGCAGGTAGTAATCGGACCGCACTCCGTCATCAAGTGGAACGGCGACGGACACGGACCCCTCGGCCTCCCCCACGAACAGCGCCGGGTCGTCCGCATCGGCCGGTCCGATGGCCTCGAACCCCAGCTGACCTGCCCCGCAGACCCAGCCGTGGTCCCCGATCACCAGCTCGGGCAGGGGCCCGCCGGCCTCCGCGGCGGCGGCCAGAGCGGTACGAACCGGGAGCGGTGAGTGCGTGTGTGCGCCGGGCTCACAACCGGGGCGTTCCGCACCGGGGGCCCGCACCAGCGCGACTCCCCGTACGTAGGCGAGGTTGTACGTACGTAGACCGAACCGGGTCGTTATGTCGACACAGCGACCCTGCGCCGGGGTGAGGACGGTACATCCCGCCGCCGACAAGGCGTCTGCCAGAGCGGCGTAGAAACCGAGCAGCCGGTGCGGGTGACCGGTACCGAGCAGCACGGGCGCACCCCGCCGGGCCACCTCGGCCAGCCGGTCCGCGAAGGCGTCCAGCGCGGCCACCGTCCGGCCCGGGTCGATCACGTCCTGGCCGGAAGTGCGACGGAAATCGACCGGCACCCCGCACCGGTCGGCCATCAACTCGACCACATCCCGCTGGTCCCAGGCCCCTTCGGGATCGATGCCGAGCAGCACACGGGGATCGCGCGCGGCGAAGAGCCGGTAGCGGCGCAGGCTCTCCTCCCGCGAGGTCGCCACGACCCCGGCCAGCCGCGCGCCGATCAGATGCGCGCGAAGAGCTTCGGAAGTCAGCACACGGCGATCGTGCGCGACCGGACCCTCACGTGTCCCGGGAACGCGCGAACACCGCACGGTCGGCGTACAAGACCCTGGCCCCGGACGCCCCGCCCGAGCCGGCACCCGCGAGCCATCCGGACGCCCCGGGCCGGCACCTCGCGAGCCACCCGGCCCACCCGGACCGCCCGGCCCACTCGGACCGCCCACACCGGCAGCCCGCCGAGGCCGGCACCACCCCCGCCCCCTGACCCGATCAGGCCAGCAACCCCCGCAGCGGGAACACCGCCCGCCGGGTCGCCAGTACCGCCTGGTCCAGCCGGTCGGCGGGGTCGTAGCCCTCCTCCCAGCCGGACCACTCCACCGGCCAGCGCCCGTCCGTCATCCGCCCGGGCGCCAACTGCCGTGTCCGCGCGAACACTTCCTGCCGCCACGACTCGGGGATCATCGACTCGGGCGCCACGGGCCGGCCCGCCGCGATCGCCACCAGATGCGTCCACGACCTCGGCACGACGTCCACCACGGCGTAGCCGCCCCCGCCCAGGGCCACCCAGCGCCCGTCGGCGTACTGGTGCGCCAGGTCGTGACAGGCCACCTGCACCGCCCGCTGCGCGTCCAGCGACACCGCCAGGTGGGCCAGCGGGTCCTCGAAGTGCGTGTCGGCCCCGTGCTGCGTCACCAGCACCTGCGGCCGGAAGTCCGCGATCAGCTCCGGCACCACGGCGTGGAACGCCCGCAGCCACCCGGCGTCCCCGGTCCCGGCCGGCAGCGCCACGTTCACCGCCGAGCCCTCCGCCGACTCCGCCCCGGTCTCCTCCGGCCACCCGGTCTGCGGGAACAGCGTCCGGGGATGCTCGTGCAGCGAGATCGTCAGCACCCGCGGATCGTCCCAGAACGCCGCCTGCACCCCGTCCCCGTGGTGCACGTCGACGTCGACGTACGCGACCCGCTCGGCCCCGAGCTCCAGCAGCCGGGCGATGGCCAGCGAGGCGTCGTTGTAGATGCAGAACCCGGACGCGGCACCCGGCATCGCATGGTGCAGCCCGCCCGCGAAGTTCACCGCGTGCAGCGCCTCGCCCCGCCACACGGCCTCCGCCGCCCCCACCGACTGCCCGGCGATCAGTGCCGACACCTCGTGCATCCCGGCGAACGCCGGGTCGTCCATGGTCCCCAGCCCGTACGACTGGTCCGCCGCCCCCGGATCCGCCGAGGCGGCCCTCACCGCGGCGATGTAGTCCTCCCGGTGAACGAGCCGCAGCGTCGACTCCCCGGCCGCCTTCGCGGCGACCACCTCCACCTCACGGTCCAGCCCGAAGGCGTCGACCAGTTGCCGGGTCAGGGCGAGCCGGACCGGGTCCATCGGATGGCCCGAGCCGAAGTCATAGCCCGTTACTGCCTCGTCCCACATCAGCTGTGCGCGGCCGCTCATGCCCGCCACCGTATCGGTCCGGTCGAGGCGCGAACGACCGGGCGTACACCAGCGTCACCAGCACCAACACCGTCGGCACGAGCATGGCCCCGCGATAGCTCCACAGATCGCCGAGCGCTCCCACCAGCGGCGAACCGATCAGGAACCCCACGTAGTTGAAGACGTTCAGCCGCGCCACGGCCGCGTCGGAGGCCCCCGGGAACAGCCTCCCGGCCGCCGCGAAGGTCTGCGGCACCAGCACGCACAACCCGAGCCCCACCAGCGTGAAGCCCAGCATCCCCGCCCACGCCCCCGGCGCCCCGGCCACCACGGCGAACCCCCCGGCCGCCACCACCGCCCCGCCCCGTACGACCGCCACGGCCCCGAACCGCCGCACCCCGAAGTCCCCGATCGCCCGCCCCACCAACGTGGTGACCATGTACACGTTGTACGGCACCGTCGCCAGCTGCTCCGAACTGCCCAGTACGTCCTGCAGATACTTGGCGCTCCAGTTGGAGACCGTCGAGTCCCCGATGTAGGCGACCGTCATCACCAGGCACAGCGGCAGCAGCCACCTGAAGACGACGACCTGCTCCTCCCCCGCCCCGGTCTCCTCGACGACCCCGGCCCCCCGGTCGTCGGCATACCACCGGCTCCCCACCAGCACCGCCGGCAGCAACACCGCCACGACCGGCAGGTACGACACCCACAACGCCAGGTCCCAGTGCGCCCCCACCCAGGCCAGCGAGGCCCCGACGATCCCGCCGAGACTGTAGGCCGCGTGAAAACCGAGCATGATGCTGCGCCCGTACGACCGCTGCAGACTCACGCCGAGCATGTTCATCGACGCGTCGAGCATCCCGACCGCGAGCCCGAACGCGGCGAGCGCGACGCCCAGTTCCACCATCCGCTCCCCGGCCCCGACCCCGAGCAGCGCCAGCAGCACCACGGGCTGCGACCACCGCAGCAGCCGGCTCGGCGGCACCCGCCTCACCAGCCGCTCGGTGCACACGCTCCCTACCCCGGCGAGGATCGGCACCGCCGCCAGAAAGGCCGGCAGCAGCGCGTCGGAGACCCCGTAGCGGTCCTGGATGGCCGGAATCCGCGTCACGAGCAGAGCGAAGGCGACTCCCTGCACGAAGAAGCTGAACGCCAGCGAGGCCCTGCCGCGCCGCAGCACATCAGTCATGGCGGCGAGCGTAGGGCCCGGGCCTACCCGTGGGTAGATCCGGTCAAAGATGAATGCGGTTCAGCTTCCGCGGGCTTACCCGAGCAGTCCGGGCAGCTCTCCCATGTCCGAGAAGAGCCGTCCCGCTCCGGCCAGCCGCTCCGCCGGCGTCATGGCGGTGAACCCGTAGACGTCCATGCCGGCCGCGATCGCCGCCTGCACGCCGAGCGGACTGTCCTCGATGACGACACACCGCTCGGGCGCGACGCCCATCCGCTCGGCCGCGTACAGGAACAGATCCGGCGCGGGCTTGCCCCGGCCCACGTCCTCCGAGCTGAAGATCCGCCCGTCGTCGAACCACCGGTCGAGCCCCGTCGTCCGGTGTCCCACCCGGATCCGCTGATGGCTCCCGGACGACGCCACGCAGTACGGCACCGAGTCGGCGGCCAGCTTCTGCAGGACCTCCTCGACGCCGGGCACCGGCTTCAGATCCTGCGCGAAAGCGGCGAAGACCCGGGCGTGGAACACGTCGTCGAAGTCGGCCGGCAGCCGCTGCCCGGTCCGCTCGGCCACCAGATCGTGAATGCGGTGCATGGCCGAGCCCATGTAGTCGCGCAGGGAGTCCTCGTAGGAGGTCGGGTGCCCCAGTTCGGTCAGATAGGCGGCCAGGAGCCGGTTGGAAATGGGCTCGCTGTCGACGAGGACACCGTCGTTGTCGAAGATCACGAGGTCATGGCGCATAACACGAGCCTAAACGCAGAAAACCCCCGCATCACCAGATGCGGGGGTTTTCCCAAGAATTGTTCGGCGGCGTCCTACTCTCCCACAGGGTCCCCCCTGCAGTACCATCGGCGCTGTAAGGCTTAGCTTCCGGGTTCGGAATGTAACCGGGCG